>ONQB01000062.1 GCA_900319905.1 uncultured Prevotella sp.
GAAGATCAAGACACAAATAGCAATGGTCCTCAATCTGGACAAATGCATAGGTTGCCACACATGCTCCGTGACCTGCAAGAACGTGTGGACATCACGCAAAGGTATGGAATATGCGTGGTGGAACAATGTAGAGACCAAGCCAGGCCCCGGATATCCCAAGACGTGGGAAGACCAGGATAAATACCGCGGAGGATGGGTGCGGGTCAAGGACGGCAGCACAACGTTACGACTGGGCAACCGCCCCAAGGTGATGTCGCAACTATTTTCCAATCCCTATCTGCCACAAGTAAGCGACTATTATGAGCCGTTCACCTTCGACTTCTCATCATTGAAAGGCAAGCGGAGGCTGAAGACACCACCCTCGGCACGACCCTTCTCCATGATTACAGGAAAGCAGATGGACAAAGTCAAGGACGGTCCCAACTGGGAGGATGACCTCGCAGGAACGTTTGACGAACGTAAGAGTGACCCCAATCTCAGTGGCATCGACACGCAGGGCTTCGAGGAATTCGAGCGTACGTTTATGTTCTACGTACCCCGTCTGTGCGAGCACTGCCTGCATCCTGCCTGCATCCCCAGCTGTCCCTCGGGTGCCATTTACAAGCGCAAGGACGGCGTGGTGCTCATCAACCAGGACCGATGCCGTGGCTGGCGGCAGTGCGTGTCGGCCTGTCCGTATAAGAAAATTTATTTCAACCACCAGCGGATGAAGAGCGAGAAATGCGTCTTCTGCTATCCGCGCATCGAGGACGGACAGCCCACGGTATGCAGCGAAACCTGTGTGGGACGCATGCGCTACCTCGGCCTCATCCTCTACGACGCAGAGAAGATCGACGACTACGCCGCTGCTGATGAGCGCGAACTGGTCAGCCGTCAGCGTGAGATGATTCTCGATCCCAACGATCCCACGGTCATCGCTGAGGCTGAGCGGCAGGGTATCAGTCACAACTATATCTTGGCTGCGCAGAAGAGTCCTACGTACAAACTGATGAAGGAGTGGGCCAATGGTGTGGTATGTGCCTGCCATGAGTCCAAAGAAAGAGAAACTATCTGAAGAAGAGCAGAAAGCCGACAGCAGTAATACTACGGAGATGGATTATTTCGCCAAGGTCGACGACATGCGCATCCCGGCACAGTATTTCGCCAACCTGCTCACGGCGGGAGACCCACAGCCCATCCGCGAGGCCCTTGCCAAGCTTGTCGCTCTGCGTGCGTTCATGCGGCGGAAGACCGTCGACGGTGTGGAACACCCTGACGTGCCCGAAGCTTTGGGACTCTCGGCAGAGCAATACGACGACATGTATCGTCTGCTTGCCATCGCTAACTATGAAGACCGATTTGTCATCCCCTCAGCACCCAAGCAGCAAGGCAGTCATCATTTTGACGAGCGGACGGGTCTCGGCTTCGACGATGAAGAACAGAACTTCGTAGAAGGCTGCAAGCGCCACAACCTCTTCGGCGGTAGGTAAACAAAGCCATAGACGATGATACAGACATATAACATTCTCTCCCTCCTCCTCGACTATCCCACAGAAACACTGTGGGACAACCGCAATGAGGTACTCCCGGCTCTCATGGCTGAGGGCGTGCTCAATGAGAAAGCACTCGACCGCATCCGGTCCTTCCTCAACTATGTGGCGACGTTTGACAACGCACGCAGTTGGCAAACCGCCTACAGCGACCTCTTCGATACCTCAACGAAGACAAATCTCTATCTCTTCGACATGGTCTATGGTACGAGCCGCGACCGTGGACAGGCCATGGTAGACCTGAAAGAGGAGTATCTCAAAGCAGGACTCATGCCCACGGAAGACGAGCTGCCCGACTACCTGCCGATGTATTTGCAGTATGTTGCCAGCATGGGCAGCCAAACAGAGGCACATGCCGCTATCGACGACATCCGTGGCGTACTCTCGAAAATGGACGACCGGTTCCGGAAGGAGCGGCATCCCTATGAGCCGCTCATTGCGCTCTTGAAAGAACTTTAAACACCCGACGCTATGCACACTTTTCTATTCCAATATCTCCCATATATCGCCGGCGCACTGTTCGTCTGTGGTGTCACTTACCGCATCGCAGCGCAAGGTAAGACGGTGCAAGCTTNNATCATCCTTGTGTTCTTCGGTCATATTTTCGGACTGCTCGCTCCTGAGTGGTCCTACGATTGGCTCATCACCAACGAGCAGAAACGACAGCTTGCTATCATCATGGGCAGCGGTGCGGGACTCATCACCCTCGTGGGAATCAGTCTGCTGACACTGCGGCGCTTCACCAACAGCCGTGTCGTGGCCAACAGCCATCTCGGCGACTATCTCTTTGTGGTGCTCATCTTTCTGCAGATTATTACCGGACTTATGGGGACCGTAGAGACTATCAACAGCGACTTAGACCATTACATGAACCTTGACCGTTGGGCTCAGGGGCTCTTCACCTTTATGCCCCAAGCATCCGACTATATCGTTCATGCCTCGCTGCCCCATAAAATCCACATTCTCCTCGGCTTCCTGCTCGTCATCATCTTTCCTTTCACCAAGCTGATGCACATGACAGCCATACCCGTGAGATACCTCATCGACTATTTCCAACGTATGATAAAAAGATAATCATTCCAGTTATTCATATTAAAACATAATCACTTATGCTATTATTAGCTACTGTCGTGGCATCTCTGCCTCTGACAGCCCCCCCCTCATGGATACGACTCAGGTGTTCCACTTGGGTGAGGTAACGGTGTTTGAGCGCCAACCTGCATTCAAATCCAATCAGGTCAGCGAAGACTTTATCAGCGAAGACTTTATCAAGTCGGCTGACATGCAGCGTGTCTCCGAAGCCCTCAACTGGGTGCCAGGACTTATAGTCCAGGAGGCAGGCGGTCGTAGCGAAGCCGGCTTCACACTCCGCGGCATCAGCAGCGCCGACGTGCCCATCTATATAGACGGTGTACCCATGACAGCTCCCTACGACGGTACGGTAGACCTATACCGCCTTTCCGCTGGAATGCTAAGCAAGATAGATATCAGCAAGTCGGCCAGCTCACTGCTTCTTGGCGGCAACACCTTAGGACCATCTATCAACCTCATCTCACGACAACCCCAGAAGCCGCTGGAGTTGCATTTCGACGTTAACTCTCTCTGGCACAGCAACCTCAACGTGGGTGGACGATGGGGGAAGTGGCTCGCGCAGGTAGACTTCGGCTATTCCAACGTCAGCAACTTCCGACTCCCTCACAGCTATCCTATCGGCTCGCCATATCTTGACGGACACAAACGGCTAAACTCACGGACGCGTGACGTCAACCTCAACGCCAAGGTGGGATACATGCCAAATGCCACTGACGAGTATGTAGTGGGCTATACCCTTGTGCGCGCAGAAAAGCATATTCCACCCTATCTCGGCGGGAACGGCAAGGCGCAGTTCCGCATCTATCCTGAATGGAACAAAGACGAGGTCTATTTCCATTCCAAGACACGCTTGGCACCTGCCCTAACGTTCAAGAGCAAGTTGTGGTACGACACCTTCAAAAACACACTCGACTCCTACGACGATTTTACCTATTCCACTCAGCAGGGCAAGCAGGGATGGACGAGTATCTACAACGACTACGCCTTGGGGGCCAATGCCAACCTCATCTGGTCTACAGCCACAAACAACGACCTGAAGTTTGGCGTGAACTACAAATATGATGTCCACCGTTCTCATAATGTGGGCGAACCGGTAGCACATATCAGCGAGGGCATCTACTCCTTCGTTGCCGAGGATGAGGCACGCCTCACCCGCCAGTTGTCCCTCACTGCATCTGTGGGGTGGTTCGGACGCCAAGGCTACAAGGTGGAGGAATACAATAGCAAGACAGGTATATCCGACTTGCCCAACTCCCACGACAGCAACATCAATGCCCTCGCAGCACTCGACTATCACCCCTCCGCCAACCAGCGCCTCCGGTTCACGATTGGCCGTTCATCGCTCTTCGCCCGCATGAAGGACAGATACTCCTATAAGCTCGGCAAGGCGATCCCTAATCCAGACTTAGGCACACAGAATGCCATCAACCTCGACATTAACTACGAGGGGCGTTGGCATAACCTCTCCTGGCAAGCCGGAGCTTTCTACAACTTCATAAACGACATCATTCAGGAGGTTACTGGCGTCGATGCCAGCGACCCAAAGATCTATCAGTTGCAAAACCGGGGCAAGGCACAGTACCGTGGCTTTGAGTTGGGTGTCGGCTATGAACTTTCCTGGCTGACGGCTCATGCCAACTACAGTATGACCGATCAGCGCAACATGGACAATAAGAACCTGAAGTTTCTCTACAGTCCAAAGAGTAAGTTTACAGCCTTCATGGAATTTAGACCCATCTGGCACCTACGCCTCCAGGGGCGTCTGATAGCACAGAGTAAAGCCTACTCATCCTCCGACGGCAGCACATCCACGGCAGGATTCGCCACCATTGATGCCAGCCTTGCACGGAAGATTTGGAAGACAGATCTGAAAGTTGGAGTCCTCAATGCTGCCGACCGTATTTACGAATACACTGAGGGATACCCCATGCCTGGCCGCACATGGTACGTAAGTGTGTCGTTTGACTTGTAATCTCTGGTAACGTTGCATGTTAATATATTATGACGAAAATTACATTATTCACAGGACCTCGCGGAGCTGGTAAGTCGACGCGCTTCATACGCGAATACCACAATCGTGGCAATGGTCTCTGCTTCTTCTCCCTGAAGAAGAGGGACGATGATGGAAATGTCTGCGCCTATGATCTTGTGCTCTACCCTAAGAACGAGACAATGCCTTTCTTTGTGAAAGACCCAGATGTCGACATGGAGACAGCATCGAAGGAGACGCTGGCGGTAAGAGACCTCACCAACGGGCTGATGCACAGTTGCAGCTATTTCGTTCATCTCTCTGCCTTCGACCGC
>ONQB01000059.1 GCA_900319905.1 uncultured Prevotella sp.
TATGATCAATCTGTTTATGTAAAAAGCAAAGAGGCTAATCTCGAAAATAGAATTAAAAGGCTTAAAGGAAAGATCTTACGTTTGCAGAACGAGCAGGCATAGGCTGGATTAAAGGTAACGGAGTAGGGTTAGTTATATAGAAGCAACAAGAAACAAAAAAAAAAATACATGAATGGCAGTAAGTTACTCATTGTTTTTGTAACTTTGCAATATACAATTCTCAAAACCATTATGAAGCGAGCCATTTTATATCATTCATCCATCAGCACCTTACTATTGTGTGCGTTTATCTTTGTGGGCAGTTTGTCTCTTCAAGCTCAATCTTGGAAGAGGAATGCCACAGGCGTGGAAGTTAACACGAGTCAGGACAGGATCCTGATTGAATATTACACACCCTCAATCGTCCGGATCACGAAGACCCCATTGGGTCACTCTCTAACCCGCAAGAGCCTGTCGGTCACGGCGCAGCCTAATCCTACGAAACTGAACGTGCAGGAAGAGAACGGGCGACAGCTAAGCCTGTCTTCCTCGAAGGTGAAAGTTCAAGTGAGTCTGACCGACGGCGAAATCAGCTTCCACAATATCAGTGGGAAGTCCCTTTTCTCCGAGAGTGCTCCTGCCAGATTCACACCCGTCGACGATGCCGGCCGAGCCACTTACTGTATCAGGCAAGACTTTGTTCTTGACGCCGACGAGCCCATCTACGGCATGGGCCAGCCACAGAACGAGGCCCTCTCTCAGCGGCACGTCAACCGATACTTGCAGCCACAGAACGTAGAGGATGGTATTCCATTCTTTGCCTCGCCCAAGGGTTATGGCATCTTCTGGGACAACTATTCAGCCACCACATACAATGACGACGCCAACGGCACCTACTTCCAGTCAGAGGTTGGCGATGGGGTGGACTACTACTTTCTCTACGGGGGCAACCTGGACGGCGTCGTAGCACAGATGAGACAACTGACCGGCGACGTACCTATGTTTCCGCTCTGGACCTACGGCTTCTGGCAGAGCCGTGAGCGCTACAAGAGCAGTCATGAGCTGGAGACGGTCGTTGCCAAATATCGCCAACTGGGGATACCACTTGACGGCATCGTACAAGACTGGCAATACTGGGGCAACAACTATCTATGGAATGCTATGGACTTCTTGGCTCCCGAATTTCAAGACGGCAAGCAGATGATTGACTCTGTGCACCATCAAAACGCACACATCATCTTCACCATCTGGTCATCGTTTGGTCCTCATACACAACAATACCATGAACTGGCTTCGAAAAACATGCTGTTCCACTTCAGCACCTGGCCTCAGTCCGGACTGAGCTTCTGGCCCCCGCGCATGGATTACCCCTCGGGAGTCTGTGTCTATGATGCCTTCAACCCTGAAGCACGCGACATCTACTGGAAATACCTGCGTCGGATGTACGACTATGGCACCGACGGCTACTGGATGGACTCCACTGAGCCCGACTTCTTCGACCCAAAGAAAGAAGACCTGGACGCAAAGACCTGGTTGGGATCTTTCCGTAGCGTGCGCTGTGCCTATCCACTCATGACGGTGGGTGGCGTGTACCAGCACCAGCGCGAGCTGACGAGCGACCGCAGAGTGTTTATCCTCACGCGCTCCTGTTTCGCAGGCCAGCAGCGTTACGGCTGCAATGTCTGGTCGGGTGATGTCACCTCCACATGGGCCTCACTGCGCAAACAACTCACAGCCGGCTTGAACTTCACGCTGACGGGCAATCCCAACTTCAACAGCGACCTGGGAGGCTTTTTTGCCGGGGCCTACAACAAAGGCTACGCCGGCGGTGCCATCAACAACCCTGCCTATCGGGAGCTCTATGTGCGCTGGTTGCAGAGCGGCGTGTTCTATCCCATGATGCGCAGCCATGGCACCGATGTCTATCGCGAGTTCTATTATTATGGCAAGGCCGGAGAACCGGTCTATGACGCTTTGGTGTCGGCCGTCAAATTGCGCTACAGGCTCCTGCCCTACATCTACGCTACTTCCTGGCAGGTCACCCACAACCGCTCATCGTTCATGCGTGCGCTACCTATGGATTTCACCAACGACCCCAAGGTGAGCAACATGAACGAAGAGTACATGTTCGGCCATGCCATTCTTGCCGCTCCCATCGTACATGCCCAATACACATCTGAAGTAAAGCGTGATGCCAAAGATGCCAATGAAGGTTGGAATCGAGACACATCAAAGGCATCACTCTCCTCACGGGACATCACTGACTTCACGGCCAAGAAAACTACGCGTGTCTATCTGCCGGCCGGCACCACCTGGTATGACTTTGCTACCGGCAAGGCCTATGAAGGTGGCAGCGAGGTGCAGCTCACCACCGGTCTTTCCTCCATCCCCATGTTTGTCAGAGCAGGAAGCATCCTGCCGCTTGGTCCAGATGTTCAGTATGCCCAGGAGAAGCCGTGGGACGACCTCACGCTCATAGTCTATCCCGGAACTGACGGATCGTTCACCCTCTATGAGGACGAAGGGGACAATTACAACTACGAGCATGGTGCCTACACCGAAATTCCTATGACATGGGACCAGCAACGGCGTACACTCACCATCGGCACACGACACGGAGCCTTCAAAGGCATGCTTCAGACGCGCCGCTTCGAAGTGAGCACACCGGGCGGACACCCGAAGACAGTCTTGTACAAAGGTAAAAAGATCCAAGTCAAACTCTGACCGGGATCTCAGCCACAGGTCAGCTGTCAAGCTTCCTCATATGGCTATCTCAATCCTTTCTATTGCTGATGGCGTACGACACGCCATCAGCATGTTACCGACCGTTAGTGCCATGTTCCATAAAAGCAAAGGGGCTGTGTCAAAAGTCAGATTTTGGCCTAGCCTATCATAGATTAGGCAGCTATCAGGTTTCGATTTGATAGCTGCCTATTTTTATTGACAGAAC
>ONQB01000056.1 GCA_900319905.1 uncultured Prevotella sp.
ATTGCAGAAGATAGGACTTGACGAGAATGACGTAAGGGAATATCAACAGGATGTGCTGAACACGGTGCTGCTAAAAGATGTCATTATGCGCAACAACATTCGCAATCCTGTCTTCCTTGACAACTTGATTCGCTTCCTTGCTGACAATACCGGAAAGATCGTCTCAGCCAATAGTATCTCAAAGTTTATGAGATCACAAGGACAGAGCATCACTTCCACGGCTGTCATTAATTATATCAAGGCGTTGTGTGAGACATACGTCATCCACAAGGTCAGCCGTTATGACATCCACGGCAAGCGGTTGTTTGAGAGCAATGACAAATACTACTTTGAGGACAATGGCATTCGCAACTGCTTGGGTGGCGGCAACCGTGAGGGCGATATTGAGAAGGTGATGGAAAACGTTGTGTATAACCATCTCGTGCGCTTAGGCTATGAGGTGACCGTCGGACAGTTGCAGGCCTCTGAGATCGATTTCGTCTGCTCGAAGCCAACAGGAGAGCGTGTTTATGTGCAAGTAGCATATATCATCGCCGACGAGGCAACGCGGCAACGGGAGTTTGGCAACCTGCGTGCCATCCATGACAATTATCCCAAATACGTCATTTCCATGACCCCATTAGTAACCAGAAGCAACGATGGTGGTATCATACACCTCAACCTGCGGAAGTTCCTAAAAGAGGGACTGGTATAAAGAGACTTGTAGAGCAGAGACAGATTCAAGGAAATGCCGCCCGTTCCTCACTATTAAGGAGCGGGCGGCTTTTTGCTGCAATTGGCAGAGCCCTTTATAAATCGACATTAACTCCGGCCATGACTGTGGCGCGCGGCATCGGGAAGCCAGCGTTGACCTCATAGCGTTGGGCAAGGAGATTCTCTCCATGAACGAAGACCTTCAACTGACGGCTAACACGCAGGGTGGCGGTGAGATCCCACAACCAGAAGTTCTCCGTCGCTGCGTTGTTCTCCGCCGTGTGAAGCCCGTCGATCCATTGCAGTCCGCTGTGCAGGATGAAGCGGCCGGGCTGCCAGTCGGCACCTATGTAGAGCTTGTGCTTCGGGGCTGCCGTGAGCGTGCGGCTGGTATGGAGGAAGCTGTAGTTGGCATCGAGGCGCAGTCGGCTGACAGGAGCGTAGAAGCCTAAGAGCTCGAAGCCGGAGTTCTCGGTGCTGCCCGTGTTGACATTCAGGGTGATGAGGTTGTCGGCATTGAGATAGAAGACGTTGAGACCATAGCCGAGACGGCCATCGAGGAGCCGCTGCCGCAAGGAGAACTCATAGTTCCAGAGCCGTTCGGGGGCGAGGTCGGCATTGGCCGGGCGGAACATGTAGAGCTCGCGCAGGGTAGGGTTGCGGAAGCCCTTGCCCACGATGGCTTTCAGCTCCATGTTGTGGGGCAGCCGCGCGGTGAGTCCGCCCTGCGGTATCCATTCGCTGCCCGACACGCTGTGGTGGTCGTATCGCAGGGCCACGTCGGCGGTGAGCCACGACAGCAACTCCTGGCGGATGTCGGCATAGCCCGCCACCTCGTTGACGTTGCGATCGGCGATGTCCGTGCGACTGCCGTCAGCCATGGCTTTCTGCCAGGCATGACCGCCAAAGCGCTGGTAGTCGAAGCCGAGGGTCAGGCGTGTGGTGGAGAAAGGCGCGAAGCTCTCATAGGCCGAGACGCCGCCCATGCGGTCGTTGTGCATGTAGAAAGCCGTCTGAGGGGAGCTTGAGGCGGTGTGGCCGTCGTTGATGTGGTGGTGGCCCCAGTTGTAGAAGGCGCGCACGGCACCCGACACACGCCCATAGTCGTTGGTGAGTGAGAGGGCTGCCATGCCCCGCGTGATGTCCATGTCGTTGTCGATGAGCGGAGCAGAGACAGGACCGGGATTGGACGACTCCTGATAGGCGATGTTCACGTTGCCGTCCAACTGCCAGTAGCGACTGAGGTCGTAGCCGAGCTTGACGAAACCACTCGTCTGACTGAAAGCTGCGTTGGGTCGCTGGCCGTCGGTGCGCTCATAGTTCACTGCGGCGATTGACGAGAATCGGCCCTGGCGCATGCGGTTGGTGGCGGTGCCGATGAAGGTGCCGTAGCTGCCACCTTGCAGGTTGACGTTGGTGCGCACGCCGTTCTCCCGCATCTGCCGCGTCACGATGTTCACCACGCCGCCCATGGCATTGCTGCCATAGATGGCTGAGGCGGGACCGCTGACCACCTCCACGCGGTCGGCGAGCATGGTCTGATAGGTGTCGGCGAGCGGATGGCCGTAGAGCCCGGCATATTGGGGCAGTCCGTCGATGAGCACGAGCAGGTCGGCCGAGCCGCCGATGCCTCTCATCTTGATGGTTCCCGCTGCTCCGGTGCTCAGTCCGTAGCCGAGGATGCCGCGTGTGGTGATGAAGAGTCCCGGTACCTGCTGGCTCAGCGTGGGCAGCACAGAAGGCTGGTAGGCGGCCGTGAGCCGCGAGCGGCTGATGATGGACACGTCGAGGGGCAGGTGGCGGATGTCGGACTGATAGCGTGTGCCCGTGACGACCACGTCGCTGAGACGCACCGAATCGGTTTGGGCAAAGGAAAGACTGGCCGCACCAAGCAGTGCGGCCAACAGTAGTAATTTCTGATCCATGAAGATTTGGAGAGGTTATTTCTTGTCGATATTGACGAGGGTGTATTTCTTCGAGCCGAGCCCTATCTTCTCCGCCCAGTCGATGGTGTGCGTGCCATGCTGCTTGTCGATGCGCTTGAGCAGGTCGGTCGGGTCGTTCTTGGCCGTCACCTTCTGGTTGTTGATGATATCGACGCAAGCCTGGTCGAGGGCCACGGGGTCGGTGCTGGCGAGGATGCCATAGTCCTCAAGCTTCACGGGAGCGGGGTGGTCCACGCAGTCGCAGTCGATGCTCATGTTGTTCATCACAGAGATGTAGATGATGCCGTTCTCCTTCTTGAAGTAGTTGACCACCGCCTGAGCCGCAGCCGCCATGCTCTCAAGGAAGCCGTCCTGGTCGCCGATATATTTCGGTGTCCACAGCGAGTCCATGTTGAGTTTGTTCATCTTGCCGGCGGAGTGGATATAAGCCTTGCCGTTGGCCGAGGCACAGCCGATGGAGAGGTTCTTCAGCGCCCCACCGTAGCCGCCCATGGGATGTCCCTTGAAGTGGTTCAGACAGATCATGAAGTCGTAGTTGGCAAGGTGTCCGCCCACAATGTCGTAGTTCAGATGGGTATGGTCGCGCACGGGGATGCGTATCTCGTCGTACTCGTCCATGATATCGACGGGGAAGTATTTCGTGAATCCGTGGCGGTCGACGACCTTCCAGTGGTTGGCCGTGTTGTTGCGCACGTCCTTGGGGTCGCCGCCGTAGGCGGTGTTGTTCTCCACAATGGTGCCGTCGACATCATAGACCAGGTCCTTGATGAGCTCGGGCTTGAGATAGTTGGGGTTGGAGCCCTCGCCGGTGCTCACCTTCACGGCGACGCGTCCCTTGGCCTTTACGCCCAGGGCCTGATAGATACGTACAAGCGAGGCGGGAGAGATCTCACGCGTGAGATACACCTTGGACTGTGCCCAAGCCGTGGTGCCCAAGGCCAACAGCACGGCTACTGCAAGGACTCTGAAATGGAAATGTTTCATCATATTACTGTCTTTTAATATTCACGGTTGCAAAGATAAGTATTTTTCTGTAATGCGCGGCATCCAACTTGTGTTCAACATATCGTCGAAATGGAAGTGCTTCATTGAATTGATATATTGTGATTGAATCTAATGGTCTGTCTGCTACGCTACTCCAATCAACTCAATGTCGAAGATGAGCGTGGAGCCACCGGGAATGCCAGGCTGGGAGAATTTGCCGTAGCCCATCTCTGCCGGAATGTAAAGTTCCCACTGGTCGCCGACGTGCATCTGTTGAAGGGCGATGATCCAGCCCTCAATCAGGTCGCTGAGTCGCATGGCAATCGGGGTGCCGCCGATGCTTGTGTCGAACTTCTTGCCGTCGATGGTCCAGCCGGTATAATGAACGGTGACGATGCTTCGCTTCTGCGGCTGCGCGCCATTCGAATCGCCCGACTTCAAGACTTTATAGTAGATGCCATTGGGGAGGGCTTCCACGCCCTCCTCTTTGGCTTTGTCTTCTAACCACTTGCGGTTGGCAATGATGTATTCGCGCTTAGACATGATGTTATCGTGAGATGTTCGAGTTATTGACGTTTCTTATACCACGGCTTATCTTTCAAGCGTGATGTCCACACCGCTGGGGTGCAAGAACCAGTTTCCGGCTTTAGACCTGCGAGGATATACGCTCAGATCAGGATGGTTGGGTGAATACCAGTAGAATTCTATCTCCACCATCTGGTAGTAATCGTCACCCTTCTTGATGGCAAACTTGCTCATCAATTCTGTGGCAATCTCCTTGAATATCTCGAAAGCATTGTCTTTGACGCTACTATCGTTTACTCTTTCCAGAAGTTTTACTAATTGTGCCATAGCTTCTATAGTTTTTGGTTCGTTTGCAAATTTACGAATAATTATTGATATACGTTCCATGTAGCGCAATGAATTGCTCCGCCACGTCGGACAAGAGGCAGTGCGTTGATGGTTTCTATTGCTTTGGACGTTATTTTCGACAGCTGTTCGACAGCCTCGTTGTCTTCTGCAACTCCAAGCCGGGGAACCAATACGACGTTCTGAGTCTCGACAAAGTTGACATAGCACCAAGAGCGAAGATGAAAACCTTTCTTGAAAGAATACTTCAATTCCTTGACGTCAAAGCCCGCTTTGTTAAGACGATCATGGACTTGTCGGGCGATGTCCTTGTCAAAGTCGCTGTAGTTGGCCATTACCACAGTGCCATTCAGATAATTGATGATGCCATCAGAATGACCGTATATCTCTATTTTATCCCATGGCAACCACAGCACTTCACGGTGGAAACGTTCTCTGATGATAGTTTCAATGTCTGCTTGGCTGTATTGAGGATTTTCAACCATAACCTTCTCCGTCATGGCTACATACTTATCGGCCAGCTTGACAACGTTACCGCCGTCAACCACAAGCCCTAACTGCTTGGTAGTCTTTCCCAATGAATTTTCTACAAAATGCTCAGATGTTACAAGGTACTTGCTGTATCGCTTTGATGACAGAAGATAGTCGGGAGTATATTGATACTCCAAGAAGCAGTCGTCACTCAACTGGATGGGCATGTAATCCCTTACCCAGATGTTGTCTTTCGACCCGCAGAAAGCGACTCGAATACCATGCTTGCCACATTTCTCTTTTATCTCCTCCACTATCTCAGGAAAGAGACCAGGCGACAGCAGTATCACATTACTGTCTGATTCTGTTATATTCCTCATGTCCAATAAATTAAAAGAATAATTTCTATGGACCAATGTATAATAAGGATTTGGACATTCCAAATTTTTGGCCGACTTTTTTCACTTCTTGTAGAACTCCTGTATCTCGGCAATCATGTCCTTGACTTGACTTCTTGGTTAATCTTCAGAAAGTTGGCATAGAGGATGCGCTCACGTGCCTCGACAGAAGGAAAGTTATAGAACATACTAATCAGACTTGGAGAAAATGTATGATGATGACGGAGAGTTCTATGGGCAGGCATTTAAAAAAACGGCTATATAGACTTAGTTGTATAAGTTTATAACCCCTATTTTACTCTGAACATTGATTTTTCCTCCAATTACGAAAATAGGTTTCGCTGTTATTTTGTAACTTTGCAACCGAGATAGAAAAAAAGATTAGAATTAGAGTCCTATACGGATATGATACAGAATTTGCACATAACAACATCACGTTTCTTTGCCCGGAGTTATCGACGCTTCGAGCATAGTAGCTATGTGCATACATTTAGTACATCGCTTACCTCCGGCATGGGATTCCGTAGTTATCGCACGCATAGTTATTTCTATCGGGTATCATAGATTGATTCAACGATAGAGTTCCTATTAGATATAGATAGTTGGGATTTCCTTACCGGGAAGTTCCAGTGGTTGTATTTAGAGACCTCTAAACAACAATAAACAATGAAAAACATATAGAGATAAACCGTTGTATATCAACCACTTTTAGATTTTAACACTTCAGACTTGCTTTTTGGTGGTTCTCAAAAATCCGCTTATCTTTGCAACGCATTTCTACCGCGGAGAATTTTGAGGGCTTT
>ONQB01000053.1 GCA_900319905.1 uncultured Prevotella sp.
CGCCGAGACGCTCCGTCAGGCCCCCGAGGGCATAAGCAAGGTCTTCAGCGGAGCCTTTTCCGGCAATCCCAAGGACTTTGTGGAACTGCTTATCTTCGCCAAGGAAAGGGACATCGTCTACGATGGCATCGTAGAGGCCTTCAACAGCCTGAAAGAATCGCATGTGCACAATATCACGCTCCAGCTAATGGAAGACGAACTACAGCCGGGAAACACCCCAAAAACAATCTCCCTGGACGGCATCCAACAGGACGGAAAAGCCATCGAGGAGAACGCCGAGAATGGTCTGTGTGCCGTCGCACAACTCATGGACAACCCTGCAAACTTGATAGGCTATGCAGCAGGAAGATAAGATGCCGATGACTCTCGTGGAGCTTACCAGGGAGCTTCATCTCAGGGCAGTACGCAACAAATATGGTGAGCTGCTCCAAGTTGCCCAAAGAGAGAAATGGAGCTATGAGCGGTTCCTCTGCTCCTTTCTCGATGCCGAGTACCGCCAGAGACTGGAGAACAGCCAGGCCAAGCGGCTGCGTACGGCCGGATTCCCACAGTACAAGTATATCGAGGATCTCAAGCGTGACGAACTGCCGGAAGGTATAAGAAATCTTCTGCCAGAACTCGAAACGCTTGAGTTCGTACGTCAGGGACACAACGTCGTGCTCTACGGCAATCCGGGAACGGGCAAGACACACGTCGCCATAGCTCTCGGAATACTGGCCTGCAAGGAACGCATGAGCGCCATGTTTACCTCTGTGCCACACCTCATCACACAAATCAAGGAATGCCGCTCACTGCGAACGCTGCACGCTCTGGAGGCACGCTTCAAGCGGTATGACCTTGTCATCTGTGATGAGTTCGGCTACATGGCCTGCGACAAGGAAGGCGGTGAGCTGCTCTTCAATCATCTCTCGCTCAGAACCGATACAAAGGCCACCATCGTCACCACAAACCTGTCCTTCGACCGCTGGGGAGAAATCATTAAGGACAAGATCCTGACCAATGCCTTGGTCGACAGGCTTACCCACAACGCATACCTCATCAATATGAATGGCGTATCATATCGGCTCAAGGAAACAAAGATTTTTAATCAAAAGATACAGAAAAAAGATGGAAAGTAAAATGGATTTTATACCTTTGCAAACGTGACCTACAAGGGGGTCACTTTTAGATTAGCAAAGGGGTCACATCTCGACTCGCGCGCACTGCTATCTAAATAACTCTCAAAGAGAGGCTCTGCACAAGTTCGCCCTTTGGTACGCTAAGGACAAGTTTGACTATAAGAATGTAATCAAGAGTCACGATTCGTCCATCCATACTGAAATGATTGAAACGGAGATGGAAAAGCATCGCCAGTGGCGTAAGCAGACCTCTTTGATGGCTACGCCAACAGTATTGATAAATGGTTATAAGCTTCCTGATGAGTATGAACTGGAAGATCTAGCCATGATTGCCAATTTAGCGATAACAGAGAAAAATATCTTGCAAGATATCAATGGCCGAAGCACTACGCTATTGGGAGCAGAGTCGCTATCCGCAGAAGAGACAGTGTAATGGTTGAACTTTTAATCCGATTATTATGAGAAAACTAAAACGGTTTGTATTATCTTCCTCATGTAGTCGACTTGACAATGAGGCAATGATTGAAGTCATTGGTGGTGAAGGGAATAATGCTTCTTGCAATTTTCACTCATCACAGGATGCATGCTCTGGCTCTTGCGGCTATGATGGTTATACGGGCTCTTGTACCTATGGAACTGTATACTCATTCACGGGCTGCTATTGTTACATTTCTTAATTAGAATTTCATTGCGCCATTTTCATTTTGAGGATGTCGCAATGAAATCTTTAGTTTATTTAAAATTCAACTGAGTACGAACTATGAAGAAACGACTGACATTCCTTACCATCCTATGCATGTTGTCCATCATCGTTTACGGACAAGGCAAGGACAGCATCGCACATACGCTTCTGGTAGCAGAGTATGATTACATTTGCCACACATCGAATGCGGAAGGCAAAGAAGTAAACGTCAACTACGGTCTAACCCTGCAAGTGGCAAAGGACATGGCGTGCACCATGGGACGGAAACGACACGACGGCGAGAATGACAAAAGTGAGCAGCTGCTCTATGTGCCTACCACCTGGCAAAATTATCCGCAGGGGAAGATGACATCCGTTGAGACGATTCCGCCTTATCGGTATCTGACCGAAGAGAAGATAACCGAGCCGAAGTGGACACTGCTTGCCGAGCACGACACCATCTGCGGCCGGTCTTGCCAGAAGGCAACCGGCGAATATGGCGGCAGAAAGTGGACCGTGTGGTTTGCCGAGAGTCTACCCACGCGCTTCGGTCCCTGGCGGCTGAGTGGCCTGCCCGGACTGATCATGCGTGCGGTGTCGGAGGACGGCATCCACCAGTTTGAATGCCGGAAGGTTGAGGCCGTGAAGGAAGCCATCACCTACAGCGTGCCAGACGATGCCGTCAGATGCAAGCGGGATCAATTTGTCAAGTTGCGCAACCGCACCTTCGGCAATGCCAACTATCTCTCCAATCCTACCTACTACATCAAACCGGCTGAGATTGAGAGCATGACAATAATGGACGGCGCGGTGCTCCTCGGCAGCGTGCCCATCGACATGAAGCCTGCAAAGTTTCAACCCTTAGATTATTAATCCCATGGCCAGAATCCTCTCTCTCTTCTTGCTTCTGATACTGGGGCATGTCGACGCCAGTGCTGAGTCCGACACCATCCGGGTGAGCGGACAAGTGCGCTGTGGCGGTGAGCCGGTGGACCAGGGCATCGTTGCCATGCTGCAGCCGTCAGACTCCAGCATCATCGCCTACGCCACGACCGACGTGCAGGGCCGCTATACGATACGGGCTTCCACGCGGCTCAGCGAGGTGTTGGTGAGGGTGAGAGGATTCAACATCAAGGAGCAGGTGCGGCGCATAAAGACGGCTTCGCAGACCCTGGACTTCAACGTGGACTGGGAGAGCATTGCCCTGCGCGAGGTGGAGGTCAAGGCGCGGAAGCTATGGGGTAGCCGCGACACGCTCAACTACCTGGTCTCCGCCTACACCCGCGACCACGACCGTACCATTGGCGACGTGCTGAAGCAGTTGCCGGGCATCACCGTGGAGGACAATGACGTCATCAAATATCAGGGCACGGCCATCAACCACTTCTATATAGAGAACCTCGACATGCTGCAGGGACGGTATAATCTGGCTACAGAGGGAATCCGCGCCGAGGATGTGGCCACGGTGCAGGTGCTGGAGAACCATGAGCACATCAATGCCCTGCAGGACCAGACGGCGCCGGGAAGCGCCGCCATCAACCTGAGGCTGAAAGACAAGGCCAAGGGTGTATGGTCGAAGAGCGCCGACCTCAGCGGCGGAGGTTATGCCGACGGGATGCTGTGGGCAGCCACCCTGCAAGCAATGTATTTCAGTAAGGCCGAACAGCATCTCATTCGATACAGCGGTGATGACCTCGGACGCGGCTACGATGTGGCCACGGTCCACTACGATGCCTCCATGGGAGACGGGAACCAGATGGTCGACATTGTCCGGCATAACACCTCGCCCGTAGGCAACAGCCTCTTCGGTTACCACCACGGCGTGAACCTCAACAACCTGGCGAAGCTGTCGGAGCATCAGACGCTCAACTACAACTTCAACTACAGCCATCAACTGTCTCATGGCAACTCTTTCTCGCAGACCACCTACATCCTGCCCGACGACTCCGAGGTGCTGCTCTCCGAGGATATTGCCGACCGCATCCATACGAATGCTGCCGACCTGCAGTTGACCTACGAGAATAATGCCGACCGCCTGTACTTCAACAATACGCTTTCGGTCAGTGGACGATGGAATGAAGGACGGGGCTCGGTCACTTCGGGCTCACAGGAGTCGGGCCTCATTCGGCAAGCCTCGCACTACCGCTCACTGGGGCTGACCAACAAGACACGCATGGTGAAGCGCACGGCCAAGGGCGGCGGCTTTGAATGGATGTCGACCAACACACTGTCGTCGGGCCCGCAAGCGCTCGCCGTTGGAGGCGACATGTCGGCCAGGCAGGATATCGACCTCACGTCGCTGTCCACCGCCAACCGCTTCGAGCTCCTGCGCAACATCCAGGCTCATAAGTGGTCGCTGTCAGCTTCGGCGCTTCTGAATGCCGCCTATACTGCGCTGACCTCCGACCTCGTCCATCCCGAGGCTTCCGTGGCCACCCATGGCGACATGGACCATCTGCATGCCAGCGTGGACGTGGGGCCCGTGGCGAAATATGTCGACGGCCCCTTCCGGGCATCGCTCGAGGTGCCGGTGGCTTTGACCTACACCTGGCTCAACAATGCGCCGATAGCAGGAGAAAAAAACGAAGCCCACCGTGCGAGGCTGCGTGTGGAGCCGTCGTTCACGATGTTGTGGAAAGCCAATAACCATTTCACGTTCAACGCCAATGCCAATTATTTAACCAACGAGACGCCTTGGACGAAGCTAATCACGGCCAATATGATGAGCAACTACCGCAGTCTGTCTCGCTATCGCGCCTCTTTAGATGACAGTCATAGCGCAGGAGCCAGCGCGAAAGTGTCCTACAAAGAGATGTTCAGTGGACTCTTTGCTTATCTGGAAGGCGGATGGACGCGCTTGTGGAGCGACATCGCCTACGGCACGACGGTCGACAGTCTGGCTCACACCATCGTCGAGGCCGCCAATATGCCCAACCACAGCAACACCTACTCGCTGACCGTTTATGGGCGCAAAGACATCGACTGGCACACCATGCAGATTGAGCTTCAGGCCACCGGCAACTGGGGCAGGAGCGAGATGCTGCGCCAGGAGGTACTCACCACCTACAACACCACGGCTTATCAGCTGCGCGGCACGTTGGCGTTCGACATCGTGAGCGGCTACCGGGTGGACTACCGGGCAACCTGGCAGCGCTACCATTCGGCTTCGGGCAACCACACCACGGCCTACAGCCAATGGGATGAGCAAGGCAAGCTCAGCCTGCGGCTGCTGCCCTCCCGCCTTTTCTTCAACCTGAATGTCAGCCACACCCACAATGGCAGTCTGGCCTCAAAGAAGAAAGACTATGTGTTCATTGGCAGCGGCCTGAAGTTCAAGGCGTCCAAGGCCGTGGAGCTCAATCTCGATGCCGACAACCTCACCAACATCCGGACCTATACCTCGCGCTCGCTTGGCGACATGGAAGAGTATTCCACCAGATGCTACCTGCGCCCGCTGTCGGTGGTGCTGACGGCGCACCTCAGTCTGTAAAAGTTTGAAACGACAACTAAATAACGAATTATGAGACACACCTTATTATATATCCTTCTTCTGATACCGACAATCTTGTTGGCGCAAGAGAAAGACAGCATCTTCATTGACCAATTCGTGAAGGATTCCTTCACAAAGTACGGCATCAGAAATGCCGATTCACGGGGCAGGGTCTGGCGACTGGCCTTCTTGTTAATGGCCATAGGATTCGCGATGCCTGCGGCCTCACAAACATTAATTGTAGGCAGCGTGCGGAATGCTTTCTTGAAGACGCCGTTGACTAAAGCCCAAGTGTCCCTGCTTCTTGCAGCAGACAGTTCGGTGGTTGTCGACTCCATCTATGTCAGGGAGCTGTATAAGGATGACGTCCTGAAAGATGCGCAGTTCGCCTACATGCTGAAGCCGAATCACTTATACACAAATATCTTCGGTGCGGTGTAATGGTGAACGGCCTGTTCGTTCGCAGCGAGGAGGGCACACCGCAAGGTGGTCCGCTGAGTCCTTTGTTGAGCAACGTGATGCTTAATGAACTGGACAAGGAGCTCGGGCGCAGAGGACTTCCGTTTGTCCGCTATGCCGACGACTCGATGATATTCTGCCGCAGCAAACGGGCTGCGGAACGTGTAAGGTAATCCATAACCAAATTCATAGAAGGCAGGCTTCACCTAAAGGTCAACAAGGAAAAGACAGTAGTCTCCTATGTCCGTGGGGTGAAGTACCTCGGTTACT
>ONQB01000052.1 GCA_900319905.1 uncultured Prevotella sp.
TATCATGGAGATGCAGCCGATGATACAGCGTGGGGAGAACAGCAAGGTTGAGGGACTCTTCGAACAACAATATTCCCTGCCGCCGGACAGCAATGCCGAACCCGCCCGCTACCGTTGGAACAACTGGAGCCTTGTCGACCGGCATCCTATACCCGAAGGCTGTGCCATATCACCGAAGCTGATTAACCAGGCCGTCGAGGAAATCTTCTATCTTCCCGCCGACCAGCGTCCTCACTACATCCTCATGCTTGCCGGCAACCGCGTCTACCTGCTTGAGGAGAAGCAGTTCAAGCGCGGCAGTTATCTTGTCTTCGACTTGGAGGAACTGTTTGCCGAGGTCTCCATTCCGGCCAACCGCGACTACTATGCATTGTTCTATCTGCTCTGTGGCAAGCAGAGCCTTGCCTCCGAGGGCCAGAGCACGCTGATGGACCGCCTGGAGGAAGAGTCCACCAAGAATGCCTTCTCCGTCACCAAGGATTTGAAGGAGGGTGTCATCCATGCCGTCGAGGGCCTGGCCAACGAGGCCATCTACTATATCCATGAAGTACGTAGCGAGGCTATCGACGAGACCGATGACGCCTTCGAGCAGAACGTGAAGGACGACTGCATCACCATCGTCTATCGCCTGCTCTTCATCTTCTATGCCGAGGCCCGCCCCGAGCTGGGTATTCTGCCCACCGACAACGAGGTCTATCTCAACGGCTATTCCCTCGACAAGCTCCGTGACCTGGAGAGCGTGGAGATGCAGAAACCGGCCACGCAGAACGGCTATTTCATCCACGACTCCTTGTGGCGGCTTTTCTCCATGATACACAACGGCTACAACGAGAGCCTCATCCGGCAAACGAAAGAAGCACAGGACGAAAATGACATTCCCCTGTCGCGCACCTTCGCCGTGAAGAAGATCGACTCGCCGCTTTTCGACGACAGCAAGCTGAAGGTGCTTGGCGGCATCAAGTACCGCAACTTCGTCTGGCAGCGCATCATCCGCGAGCTCTCGCTGACCAAGCCCGACAGCAAGCACAAGACCATCGGGCGCATCAGCTATGCCAACCTCGGCATCAACCAGCTCGGCTCGGTCTATGAGTCGCTGTTGGCCTACCGTGGCTTCTACGCCGAACAGGACTTTGCCGAGGTGTTCAAGGCCGGGGCCGAGAAGGACGGCACTTACCTGGTTCCTGCCAGCCGCCTGGACGAATTCCAGCACGACGAGATCAAGTTCGGGCCCGACGGAGAGCTGTTCACCATCCCCAAGGGCACCTTCATCTACCGGCTCAACGGCCGTGACCGTAAGAAGAGCGCCAGCTACTATACCCCTGAGGTGCTGACGCAAAGCACGGTGAAATATACCTTGAAGGGATTCGTCGACCGGTTGAAAGATGACAACGATTCATTCTGCGCCCAAGACTTGCTCAAGCTGAAGATATTGGAGCCCGCCATGGGTGCCGCCGCCTTCCAAAACGAGGTCATCAACCAGTTGGCCGAGCTCTACATCTCACGGCGTGAGAAAGAGCTGGGCAAGCATGTCTCGCCGACCAGCCGTCGCAACGAGGTTCAGAAGGTGAAGGCCTATATCGCCACGCACAATGTCTATGGTGTCGACCTCAACCCGACGGCCATCGAGTTGGGCAAGCTGTCGTTATGGCTCAACGTCATCCATCGGGATATGGAGACTCCGTTCTTCTCCAACCGCTTAGCCGTCGGCAATGCCGTGATCGGCGCATGGCTGAAAGTCTATTCAAGCGACGATGTCGTTGCGGCACCTCGCAAAGGCCGGTCTGGTGCCGGCCCTCAGAAAAATGGCATTACGCTGGTCCCTAAATCCTGGTGGGAGAAGGCACCGCACAAGGTGAAGTTCTTCAAGAATCGCGTCAACCGTGCTGCCAACGATGTCTACCACTTCCTCCTGCCCGACAAGAACATGTTGGGCGTGCTGAAGATTGCGGAGCAGAAGAAGGCACATCCTGCCGAGGTGAAGCACATGAACAAGATGCTGAAGGACTGGACGGCACCTTTGAAGAGCGAGGAGTTTGCGAAGCTGCAACGGCTCTCCGACAAGATAGACCTTCTCCTCAAGGAGTATCTCGACTTCCAGCAGAGCGTGGAGGCGCTGACCAACAACAAGACTGACCTGTGGGGAGTCTTCGGCCAGACCACCATGCAATATGACAAGGCAGAGAACTATGCCGAGAAGGAGCGACTCAACGATACGCGCTACCGCCACGACAACGCCTACTTCCGCCTGAAGATGGTCATGGACTACTGGTGTGCCCTGTGGTTCTGGGACTACGACCACGCCGGCGAGCTCCCCACACGTGAGGAATACTGGAGCGACATCAACGCCATGCTCAATGTCAGCGATGAGGCCATCAACCAGCGCACACGGCAGGCATTGAAGCAGAAAGTCTATGTCGACGGGAAAGGACAGCTCGGCCTGTTCCCCGAAGGCCACATGAATGACCTGTTCTATCAGCAGCAGTTGGAGAGCTCCGTCCATGAGGATTTACCCAATACGGGTGTCGCGCCTTGTGCCAATGCAGGGGCTGTGTCTTGTGCCGGCTCTCAAGAAATGTCCCAACCTCTTTCAGATGAAGAGACAAGCCAAACCATCCTCAAGTCGAAAGAAGAAATACTCACAGAAGTACGAGGACAGAAGCATACGTTCTTCGATGACTCCATGCGCTTCAAGTATGTCAAAGAGCTTGCCGACCGCTACCATTTCTTCCACCCGATGCTCGAGTTCATCGAGGTGTTCTGGCTTCGCGACGGCTTCGACATCATCTGTGGTAACCCGCCATGGATCAAGCTGGAGTTTGACGAACAGGGCATCATCTCTGAGCGTTTCCCTGAGGTGGAGATAAGAAAGATGTCGGCTCCCGATGTCCGCAAGATGCGTGACCGACTGTTTGTGGAAAGCCCCGAAGTGGAGAAACTGTATCATGACGAGGAAGCAGAGAATGCGGGCGATGCCGCCTTCATGAATGCTTATTGCAACTACCCATTGCTTATTGGGCAGCAGACAAACTTGTACAAGTGCGTGCTGGAGAATGTACTTGACGAGATAAATGATAATGGATTTGCAGGACTATTGACGCCAGAGTCTATCTATGACGACCCTAAAGGTCAACCATTGCGCAAAGAATTGTACAAGCATTTGATGTACCATTTCCAGTACCAGAATGAGTTGAGGCTTTTTGTAGAAGTTGACCACCATACTCAGTATGGTGGTCAACTTCTACACGGTCACAGAAGTTCACCACCGCGCTTTGCGTCGATTGCTAATCTTTTTACTCCGACTACGGTTGATGCATGCTTTGCTCATGATGGGCATGGCATTTGCGGAGGAATAAAGGATGAGAATGGCAACTGGAACACGGCTGCCCATAAAGACCGTATTGTTTGGTTTGGAGAAAAAGAACTAAGGGTATTGGCTGATACTTTCGAAAATGGAGCTGATTGGGAATCTGCGCGTCTAACAAGCATTCATGTAAATGAAATCATGCATTCTCTTGAGGCCTTGTCAAAATTCCATACACACGTTAATGACTATAGTCCCGTCATTTCAGAGGGTTTACATGAAACGAATGCAGTCGACAAAGGAATTATCCGTAGGAATACGCGCTTCCCAAATTGGGATAATTATGAGATGATTTATAGTGGTCCTCATTTTTATGTTGGCAATCCAATATATAAAACGCCTAGAAGTAAATGTTTACTTAATAGCGATTACGACAATGTAAATTTGATGGAAGTTGGAGACGAGCACATAATTAGATCTAATTATGAGCCTCTCCTAAACTTGATTGATTATAAGAAGCTAATTAAGGGATTTGCTATTGGGGAGGACCTCAATGCAGAGCCGGTTTATGATTGTTGGATTGACCATTACAAAGTTCTTTTCAGATTGATGACTGGTGGTGGATCTGGTGAGAGAACACTAACATCTGCCATAATACCACCAAAGGCTTCTCATTTGGTTACAGCAATCTCCACCATATTTAATAATAACGTTTATGTTGCCGAATTTGCAGGACTTGCATCTTCTATAGTACTTGATTTCTTTATTAAAGTCATTGGATGTGGTGCAATTCATGCAACAAGAGTAGAATCATTTCCTCTCGGCATCGCTGACGAGTACAAGCCCGCTTTATTTGTCCGCACCTTGCAGCTGAATTGCTTGACGAAATATTATGCCGACCTTTGGCAGGAGCTGTGGCAAGACGAGTACAGGTCCGAGCAGTGGAGCATAGACGACCCACGGTTGAAGCCTTTTGATACGCTGACAAGGGAGTGGCAGTGGGCAACACCGTTAAGGAACTATTTCGAGCGGCGCCAGGCGTTGGTGGAGATAGACGTCATCGCGGCCATGGCCTTGGGCTTGAGCCTGAAGGACTTGGAGATGATCTATTCCATCCAGTTCCCTGTGCTCCAGCAGAACGAGGGCGACACATGGTACGACCAGAAGGGCAACATCGTCTTCACCTGCTCCAAGGGCCTGACGGGTGTCGGCTGCGACCGTCCCGAGTGGAACGCCATCCGTGGCACCGTCGCCGCCGACGGCAACAGCTATGACGGCAATGGCGAGCCCTACACCCATACTATCGACCCGAAGAAGAGCGAGCTCTATGGCGGTCAGCAGGTCACCTACTATCCGCCCTATACCCGTCCCGACCGCATTCAGGACTACCGCCGCGCTTGGGAGTTCTTCGAGAAACGATTTAATGATTTGATGTAATGCTTTGCAGGGGCCGGTCTTGTGCCGGCCCACAAAAAATGGCCCAACCGATGTTAAATAGGTCGAACATTATTCGAGGGCCGGCACAAGACCGGCCCCTGCAACAAAAAATGTATAACGAACGCTTGGCAAATCAAGGAATAATCTTATCTTTGCAAGTAGAACTCAAAAGACGGAAGAATATGGAGAAGGAATATTCCAACGATGAGAAACTCGAATGGACAATGATATTCATTCATGAGTTTGGCAAGAAATATGGTCTCAACATGAAGCAAAGTTTCGGCTATCTCAGTCGGTTCAAGGGAATTGACTTCATAGACAACCACTATGGCTTTGTTCATACCCAGTCTTTTACGTCAATGGTTGATGATATTGCTGGTTATTGCAAACGACAGGGAGGACGTCTGGAATGAAACTGTATCATGGTACGAATATAGACTTCGATGAGATAGACTTACAAAAGTCAAAGCCCAACAAGGACTTTGGTCAGGGCTTCTATCTGTCTGCCGATTTTCATCAAGCAAGTGAACTGGCAGATGCGAGAGTAGAACTGGCAGGAGGATTTCCTGTCGTTTTGAAATATGACTTTGATGAAACGCTATTAACCTCTGGCAAGTTGAGAGTACTCCGGTTCGAAGACTATTCAGAAGAATGGGCCGAGTTCATTCTTGCCAACCGTAATAATAGTACGGGAATCCCCGTTCATGACTACGATATTGTTATCGGTCCGATAGCAGACGACAGAGTTGGCAGGCAGTTGTGGCGTTATCGCAATCACGATATCGATATGACAACATTGATAAATAACTTGAAGTTTATGAAAGGCATTACTTTCCAATATTTCTTTGGAACTGAACGTGCCATAAAATATCTGAAGAAACTATGAGTGAGACAGACGAAATGAAAAATGAAATGGTCAAAGACTTAGCATCATTACTTATGGAAAAGGACAAATCCCTATCCATCGATAGGGCATTGGCTTTGGTTTTCAATTCAGATACTTATCAGAAGCTTCTCAATGACAGAACCCGTTTGTATTATCAAAGTCCAAGATATGTATTCTCATTCTTGGAAGACGAGCTGGAAACAGGAAAGATAGCTTAAAGGAAAATGGATCAATATCCCGACTTTACATACGACCTCGTGCCGGCCTCTTGGCCAGTATGCTTTGTGGCTAACTGTCCCTTGGCCGACAGTTGTCTCAACCATCTTGCCGGTCTCCATCTTCCTGACGATCTTACCATAGGCCCGGCCATCTATCCCACAGCCCTGCGCGACGGCAAGTGCGGCCATTATAAGAAGATAAGGAAGATACATGCCGCCTGGGGCTTCAATATGCTCTTCAGCGACGTGAAGCAGCGCGATGCCGCTCCGTTGCGCTCTGCCATCAAGAATTACCTTGGTGGCAACGGTACCTACTATCGCTATCACAATGGCGAGCGCCTTCTCACACCAGAACAGCAGGAACACATCCTCGCTCTCTTCCGGCAGTGCGGCTACAGCGAGAACCTCCGCTTCGACGGCTACCGTGAGGTCTACGACTTCTCATAATCGGCTTTTCATAATACATGCAAGAAGGCATTACCACAGCGTGGTAACACGATTACCACAGCGTGGTAACACAATTACCACGCACTGGTAACGACATTACCACGCCATGGTAATAATATCATAACTATTAGAACTAACTTTCACATCCATGCTACCACTACAACAGGCCTACGAGGTTAGGGAATCAATCCTCGAATATATACGCGCCACCTACCGCTTCAAGGACAGGAATGTCGGCGATGCCTTCTATCAATTTATAGAAGACCCTCGTCACGGCATGATTAAGGGACCATATGTCTCACTGAAGACACCCTTCATCAGTGCGCAGAAAGATACGCCGATTCCCCTTGACATCAAGCCAGACTTTCCGCCCTACCAGCATCAGTTGGAAGCCTTTAATCGTCTGACGACAAAAGACGGGCATCAGCCTGAGAACACACTGCTGACTACGGGTACAGGCTCGGGTAAGACCGAATGCTTCCAGTTCCCGGTACTTGACTATTGCTGGCGCAACCGACTGTTCCGTGGCATCAAGGCGATTATCCTCTAT
>ONQB01000051.1 GCA_900319905.1 uncultured Prevotella sp.
CTACCCACTTCGTGGGATATTGAGAATATTAGAGAATATTGAGAAAATGTTTATATTCTTCGATTTTCTCAATATCCCACGAAGTGGGTAGGAGAATAACAAAGGTGTGCAGGAACGAGAAGCCAATAAAATATTGAGAATATAAATGAATAGTTACGCTATGTTGCCGGAACCCCTAAAGGGGTTCTCTTGCATCATTCATGCTTACATTCTTCCCGTAGGCTTCTGGATCATCAGCCTGGTGGGGTCGGGCACTATCGTGGCTTATGCCTGCTTCCGCCTCGAACCCGTGCTGATCATCGGACAGTCGGTGGGATTTGTCACCTACTCCCGCAACATCGTGCTGTGTATCAAAAATAAGAAGTAGCAGTCGCTTGTCGTTGCTGACTATCGTCTTCGTTCGGCGGGAACATAATCCCACACCGCCGGTGCCTTGGTTGCTGATGGATGCCAATGCGTGAATTTAAACCATCGAAAAGAAATATTCACTAAAAAGTTTTTTGTTTTCGCTCCAACTTGCTATATTTGCGGAAGAATATAAAAAAGGAAATGTCTGTCATCGTGTAAGCATAAGGTGACAGCAGGAGGCTTTCGGAAAATAACGTTAATAAATGGCTGAAACTTCATACTCTGACTTCGTGGCTGACGATCAGGTGATGGTCTCCCATGACTACACCAACTTTGAGCAGATGGCCGAAGGGGCATATTGTGACCTTTGGCGCGCTTGCAAGGAGGGGCAATGGTATGTGGTGAAGGCCCTGAAGCCGCAGTTCAGGAAAGCTGCGCAGTATGAGAGTCTGCTGCGGAAGGAGTATGACATCCTCTCGATGTTTGACAGTGCTTACGTGGTGAAGGTCTACGGTTTTCCCAATCTGCCCGACTACGGCAACTGTATAGTCATGGAATGGGTGGACGGTGTGACGCTAAAGCAATGGTTGCATGGCGATAGGGGGGATGGACATGTGCCAAATTGCCATGAGCGTAAACGAATAGCCCTGCAACTGGTTGATGCGCTGACCTATGTGCATTCGCTGCAAGTGGTGCACCGCGACCTGAAGCCCTCGAATATTATGATTACACGCAATGGCGGACAGGTTAAACTCATCGATTTCGGACTTGCCGACACCGACAGCTATACGATCCTGAAGCAGCCCGCCGGTACTAAGGGGTATGTGTCGCCCGAACAGATGCAAAGCAGCCATACGGATGAGCGCAACGATATCTACAGTCTTGGTGTCATCCTGCATGAGATGCGGTTGGGATGGCAGTGGCAAGGTGTCGTCGCCAAGGCTTTGAAGCCTCATGATAAACGCCTTGACCATGTGGCTGACATCCCCACGATGGTGCGTGGCCGCCAGAAATGGATGCGGTGGGTCGTTATCACATTGCTGACGCTGGTCATGGTCTTGTGCGGTTTTGCAGGCTATGACCAAGTGTTCAATCCCCGTCCACACTACGATGTCGTGGCGCGGTTCCGGTATGGCAATATGATGTATGAGTCGTGGGGAAACGGACTGGTTACCATCCGCATGACCTCCCATGTCGATTCGGTGGTGCAGATTCCTGACAATGTAACCTATAACAACTTCCGTTATCGGGTAGACGAAGTCACCTTCGATGCCTTCCGTAATGATAAAGAACTACGGTCGGTGATCATCCCGCCGCGCGTTCATGTGATGAAAGGCGCGTTTAAGGGCTGTGATCAACTAAGGGACATTTACATTAATGGAGCGCCACCTCTGGTGGGCAATGAATTTTGGCCAACAGAGATTGACCATGTCTTTGATGCCTCCCATTTCTCTAAGGTCAAAATTCATGTTCCTAAGCAGTGTCGGAAGTGCTATGCCACATCGCCTTGGAAGCGGTTTGAGCACTACGTGTATTACTGATCACTATGTGGCAGCAGTTCAAACTTCACACCGCCCTTCTTGCCACAGACATACCTCATCGACGACATGCCATCGTGTGTCAGTTGGTCGAGGTAGAGCGGCTCACCTTCAACGATAAATTCGCAACGGAAGGTGTCGCCAACTGACAGGTGCGTCTTTTCCACAGCGATGATGCGAAAGAAGAAATTGCCTTGGTATTCAATGTCGCACACACGGTCGGGCAGCCACGTCAGACGCAGATGGTCGCCTTCGCTCAACTGCTCCGACACGGTGATGCCGTGAGAGAGGATCAGATCGCTGACTGACTCGTCGTCTAAAACAATATGGCTGTAGTCCTCATAACTCTTGTAGTCGAGGTATTGGGCCAAGACATCGAGCGTGCTCTTGCGAGGCTTGACGCAACCCTCCACGTAGTTCCAAAGCCGCATGAGGGTGGACAGACCGATAATGATATTGAGCTTGTCGTAAATCTGCTCCCTCAATTGCTCAAAGTCCTTGGGCGTCTTGAGCTGATGACCAAAAGCGCTCTCTACGTCTGCCTTCAGTTTGTCGGAGTCGTTGGTATTGTTGGTATGTTGCTTAAAAATTTTCATTGCTATATTGTATCAGACCAAGAAGTGGCTCTACTATTGTAGCCATGATGGGGGTGTCGGGAGCGTCATCATGTCGAGCCATGCCTGGTGGTAACTTGGCAAAATTACACTTTCCTGTCGAATACCGCAAGAAATCTTCGTGCTTTTTTTACACAGTGAGCCAGTGCTGGTGGATGGGTGAGTTCAATTGGCGAGTGCAAATATATGAAGTCTTTTTCTCAACTACATTGAAGGAAAACGGTCAAAACCATGGGGGGCGTTTGCTGGTTGTGTGAAGGAATCCGTGAATGGCAATGACAGTATGGAGCATAGACGCCGTTGGCGAAGGCAGGAAATACTGATCGAAAAATTTGCAGGCTTGGCCGAAAACGTATAATTTTGCCAAAAGCAAAACGATAATACATATAGATTTGAAAGAGACAACACGACTGATAGTCTTATGGTGTGCCCTCTGTTTACTGGTTGGCTGCTCGCATAAGACCAAGACCATCCGATCGGCTGCTGACCTGCCTGGTAGCAGGATAGGCGTGCAACTCGGAACTACGTCTGACACGAAGGTGTCGAAGATGGAGCACGACGGAGCGGAAACTCAGGTGGAGCGCTTCACTAAGACCGCCGATGCCATACAGGCACTCATGCAGGGCAAGGTAGACTGCGTGGTAGAGGACGAACAACCCGCCAAGGCCTTCGTGGCGCAAAACGAGGGGCTCACTATCCTGCCGCATGCCTTCAGCTCGGAACCTTATGCCTTTTGTGTGGCTCATGGCCGACGTGACCTCGTCGAGCGCATCAACCACGCCCTGCGCCTGCTCGCCAACGACGGTACGCTCAGCGCTATCGTGCACCGCCATGTCGTCGACAAGATGAGCATCGCCTACCAGCCCAAGACCATTGGCCGGCCCAACGGCACGCTCGTGGTGGCCACCAATGCCACGTTCCAACCCTATGAGTACTACGACAACGGACGTGTGGTGGGCATCGATATTGACATCATGCAGGCTGTGGCCGACGTGCTCGGCATGAAGTTGCAGGTGGAGGACATGAACTTTGATGCCGTGGTCACCTCTGTGCAGACCGGGAAGGCTGACGTGGGCGCTGCCGCCCTGACTGTCACTCCAGACAGATTGCGCAATGTTAGTTTTACGGAACCCTATGCCCGCAGCCGCCAGGTCATCATCGTAAAGGCGGCCCATGGAGGGGTGCGTTCACAGAGTGTGGCACAGAAGTTCCGCCAGGACTTCCTCGTAGAGGGACGTTATCTCTATCTATTGCAGGGACTGGGCAACACGCTTGTCATCACCCTCTTCGCCATCATCATCTCGTTCTTTCTGGGATCGCTCATCGCCATCGTGCGTACCACTCACGACCGCACTGGCCGCTACATAGTGCTCAATGCCCTGTGCAAGTTCTACCTCGTCATCATCCGCGGTACCCCGACGATGGTGCAACTCCTTATTATATATTATGTCATCTTCGCGGCGGCCGATGTGAGCAAGGTGCTCGTGGCCATTGTGGCCTTCGGCATCAACTCATCGGCCTATCTGGCTGAGGTTGTGCGCAGCGGCATCATGTCCATCGACCGCGGACAGAGCGAGGCCGGCCGGTCGCTTGGACTGAGCTACAGTCAGACCATGCGGCTCATCATCCTGCCGCAGGCGTTTAAAAACGTGTTGCCCGCCATCGGTAACGAGCTCATCACCCTGCTTAAGGAAACCTCTATCAGCGGATATATCGGACTGGTGGACCTGACCAAGGGCAGCGATATCATTCGCAGCATCACCTATGACGCCATGCTGCCCTTGGGCGTGGTGGCGCTTATCTACCTCGCCATCGTGCTCAGTCTGTCATCAGCCGTCGGCACACTGGAAAAGAAACTACGAAAGAATGAAAGATAAAACACTCATCACCGTCGATCACCTCAGCAAGGCCTTCGGCGACCATGTCGTGCTGCGCGACATCAGTACGACAATCAGCGAGGGAGAGGTCGTGGTCATCATCGGACCGTCGGGCTGCGGCAAGTCAACCTTTCTCCGCAGTCTTAATCTGCTGGAACATCCTACGTCGGGACATATCCTCTTCGAGGGCACTGATATCACATCACCCGAGATCAACATCAACAAGATGAGAGAGCGCATCGGCATGGTATTTCAGCAGTTCAACCTCTTCCCCAACATGACTATCCGCCGCAATATCATGCTGGCGCCTGTCACCTTGGGCAAGATGTCGAAACAGGAAGCCAGCGCTACTGCCGACCGGCTGCTGAGTCGTGTAGGACTGGCTGACAAAGCCGATGCATGGCCTGACAGTCTGTCCGGCGGTCAGCGGCAGCGTGTGGCCATTGCCCGTGCCCTGGCCATGAACCCGGACGTGATGCTCTTTGACGAGCCTACCTCAGCCCTTGACCCGGAAATGGTGGGCGAGGTGCTGCAGATCATGCGTGACTTGGCACATACGGGTATGACGATGGTCGTCGTGACCCACGAGATGAGTTTCGCACGTGATGTAGCCTCGCGGGTGCTGTTTTTCAACAATGGTGTCATCGAAGAGGAGGGAAACCCCGAGGAGGTATTCGAACATCCAAGGTCGGAACGATTGAAGAACTTCTTGAAAAGATAATTTATTTTGTGCCACTTTGTCAGATACACTTTGTCAACAATTTCTATTGGCACATCCTTTGTCATAGTAGGGGCGAGCTTGTTGCTCAAATAATGAATACGAAAATAATAATAAAATAAAAATACTACTATGGGAAAGATTATTGGTATCGACTTAGGTACAACAAACAGTTGTGTTGCCGTATTTGAAGGCAACGAACCCGTTGTTATTGCTAACAGCGAAGGCAAGCGTACTACACCTTCTGTGGTTGGCTTCATGAAGGACGGTGAGCGTAAGGTGGGTGACCCTGCAAAGCGTCAGGCTATCACCAACCCAAAGAACACGGTTTACTCCATCAAGCGTTTCATGGGTGAGACCTACGAGCAGAGCCGCAAGGAGGCTGAGCGCGTGCCTTATACAGTGATCAATGATAATGGTTATCCAAAGGTGCAGATCGAGGGTGCCGCGCATCCTTACACACCGCAGGAAATCAGTGCCATGATCCTGCAGAAGATGAAGAAGACCGCTGAAGACTACCTCGGACAGGAGGTGACCGACGCCGTGATCACCGTGCCGGCTTACTTCTCCGACTCTCAGCGTCAGGCTACGAAAGAGGCTGGTACCATTGCCGGTCTGAACGTCCGCCGTATCGTCAACGAGCCTACGGCCGCCGCTCTGGCTTACGGTGTGGACAAGGCCAATAAGGATATGAAGATTGCCGTGTTCGACCTCGGTGGTGGTACATTTGATATCTCTATCCTGGAGTTCGGTGGCGGTGTGTTTGAGGTGCTCGCTACCAACGGTGATACCCACCTGGGTGGTGATGACTTCGACCAGGTGATCATCGACTGGTTGGTCAACGGCTTCAAGGCAGACGAGGGCATCGATCTGACAAAAGACCCGATGGCTATGCAACGTCTGAAGGAAGCTGCTGAGAAGGCTAAGATTGAGTTGAGCTCTACTACTTCGACGGAGATCAACCTTCCTTACATCTCTGCTGAGGGCGGCGTGCCAAAGCACTTGGTAAAGACCTTGACACGTTCGCAGTTCGAGCAGTTGGCTCACGAGCTCATTCAGAAGTGCCTTGTGCCTTGCCAGAACGCTATCCGCGACGCTAAGCTCTCTACGAGCGACATCGACGAGGTGATTCTCGTAGGTGGTTCAAGCCGTATCCCTGCCGTGCAGACCTTGGTGAAAAACTACTTCGGCAAGGAACCTTCGAAGGGTGTGAACCCCGACGAGGTGGTGGCTGTAGGTGCCTCTATCCAGGGCGCTATCCTCAACAACGAGAAGGGCGCAGGCGACATCGTGTTGCTCGACGTTACTCCGTTGACCCTTGGTATCGAGACTATGGGCGGCGTGATGACGAAACTGATTGATGCCAACACAACCATTCCTTGCAAGAAGACCGAGACGTTCTCTACCGCTGTTGACAACCAGACAGCCGTAACCATCCACGTGCTGCAGGGTGAGCGTCCTATGGCCGCCCAGAACAAGAGTATCGGCCAGTTCAACCTCGAAGGCATCGCTCCGGCCCGCCGTGGTGTTCCTCAGATTGAGGTGACCTTCGATATCGACGCCAACGGTATCCTCAATGTGAGCGCTAAGGATAAGGCTACCGGTAAGGAGCAGAGCATCCGCATCGAGGCCAGCAGCTCGCTGAGCAAGGACGATATCGAGCGTATGAAGGCTGAGGCTAAGGCCAATGAGGAGTCGGATAAGAAGGAACGCGAGAAAGTGGACAAGCTCAACCAGGCTGACTCCATGATCTTCACTACTGAGAACTTCCTCAAGGACAACGGTGACAAGATTCCAGCCGACAAGAAACCCGCTATCGAACAGGCTCTCCAGCAGCTCAAGGATGCTCACAAGGCTCAGGACCTCAGTGCCATCGACACTGCTACCGCAGCCCTCAACTCTGCTGTCCAGGCTGCCAGTGCACAGATGTACGGTCAGGGCGGCGCACAGCCGGGTGCCGGCCAGGGCTTCCAAGGCGGTGCCGGCGCAGGTGCCGGTCAGCAGGGCGGCCAGCAAGGCGGCTCAAAGAGCGACGACAATATCCAGGACGCCGACTTCGAGGAGGTGAAATAATATTGACAACCATCAATAACGATAAATAAGAAAACGGGTGTAACTCAATAGGTTACACCCGTTTTTGTTTTAGTTAATCTTTGTATAATTACCGATTTCTTCCGATTTTTATCTTATATTTGTACCATATTTGGAACGTCCCTTAATTTGCGACGAGGTGTCCCTTGTTTC
>ONQB01000050.1 GCA_900319905.1 uncultured Prevotella sp.
CAGCATGAGTTTGTTGACAATAGCTCTCGGAAGTGTATATCCAACCATGAAAGACTGGAAATTGAGATAGCGGGCACTTGTGAGGAAACGTGTAGACTGTGAGGTCACTGTTTGATCACCATACTGGAAACGTGGAATGTTCGACGATGTGTTGTTGGGTGTCCATGCTTTCAGAATGTCCTTATGGTAAGTATAGCCAATGTGGTTGCTGCTGTAGGAAGGTGCCATCAGCTCAGCATAACCGAAGTCATAGATCTTGCCACCTAACTGAAAGTCAAAGTTTGCCGACACGTCGAAGCCGTAAGCCGACAGCGTGGTAGAGAAGCCACCGTTGGCCCAAGGCAGCATGTTGTGGGTGTAATACGATGCCTCGTTCCAGTTGGTCGTCGTGTAGGAGTGCTTCGTGCCGGGCTTGCTGGAGTTGGAGAGGGTACCGGCCTGGTACTGCTTGAAGATGTCCTCGTCGACCCAGTAGAGGGGCTCGCCCTTCTCGTTGACACCGGCATAGTCGGGCAGCATGGCGTTGTAGAGCTGCCCGCCCTCAGCGTACCACATAGACACGTTGAAGCCGTTGCTCACGTCGGCCTGAGACCAGCCTCCGTAGTTTGCAATTTTATCCGGTGAGAGCTTCAGAATCTTTGCGTTGTTGTGTGAGATATTACCACTAACATTCCAAGTGATGTCTTTTGTACGGATGACATCAGCACTGAGAGTGAGCTCCACACCACGGTTGCGGATAGAGCCGATGTTGTCGTAGTAGCCACGAACGCCATTGCTTTCTGGAAGTTGCTCCCAGAAAAGAAGGTTTGTAGTGTGCTTGTTGTACCAGTTAAACTCACCGTTGACGCGGTTGTTGAACAAGCTGAACTCCAAACCGATGTTGAAGTTGGTCGTCGTCTCCCATGTGATCTCGTCATTACCAATTTGGGCAAACGAAGGAAGCATCTGCTTATTACCTTTACTCAAGCTGTAGCGGTCGAGGAACTGGAAGTCAGGGATACCGTCGTTACCCTGCTGTCCGACAGAAGCCTTGAATTTGAGGTTGTTGACCCATGTGGCGTTCAAGTCCTTGAAGAACTTCTCCTTGGAGATGATCCAAGCGCCGCCGACGCTCCAGAAGTCACCCCAGCGGTGGTCCTTGGAGAAGCGGGAGGAAGCGTCACGACGGTAGCTGGCTTGTGCGAAGTAGCGCTGGTCGTAGTTATAGAGCACATTGCCGAAGTAACCCTCCACATTGTAGTTCGTAGCGTTGGAGGTGCTGTTGTACCGGTCAGAGAAAGCAGCGATCTCCTGAATGTCGGGGGAGAATCCACCGCGTGCCAAAGCTTCCAGCAGGTCGCTGTGTGACTTGTACCACTCATGTCCGAGCATAGCCTGGATGTCGTGTTGACCAAAGGTCTGATGGTAGTTGAGCGTCTGAATATAATTCTGACGGCGTGACACCGTGTTAAGCTTGTCGATGGAGCCATTCTCGGAAGCTGCGGCACCGATGTACGGGTTGCCGTAGATGCTGTATTGTGACAGGCCGAGCGTGTAGTTGTTGTTCGACGAGAACTTCAGCCACGGTGTGAAGTTGATGTCGAAGTTGAACTGTCCCTGGATTTGGTCGCCGCGGCTCTTGTCGTTGTCATACTGGTTGCTGCCGATAGGGTTACCATTTGCCAAGAAGCCACGCTTCAGACCATCATAGTCAGCCGAGGAGCCAAGGTCGTAGCGCACATGTCCGTACTCGTCTTTCATGATGTACGGGTTGCCGTTCTCATCCACACCACGTACGTAGAGTGGGTAGATGGGGGCGATGTACTGTGTATAGATGGACGGGTTGTTAGCAGAGCTGCTTGTGTTGCTCAGGTTGGGGTTGGAGCTCATGTTGCTGTGCACCCAGCCCACATTGGAGAAGAGATGGAGCCACTTGGTGGCCTGGTAGTCAGCCTTGAAGCGGGCCGTGATGCGCTCATAGCCCGAGTTGTACAGAACGCCGCTCTCCTTGAGATAGCCTACAGAAGAGTAGTATGAGAGTTTGTCAGAGGCACCACTGACGTTGAAGTTGTACTCCTGGCGGAAGCCATGGCGGTAGGCTGCGTCTTTCCAGTTGTCGGGCTGTAAGTAATATTTGGTGCCATTGAGGCCGGTGTAGACGGCGCCCACGGTGGCGTTGGGGTTGATCTTGCCGTCGAGGCCGATGAGATTCTCACCCGTCGGCACCGTGAAGACGTTATAGCCCAGGCCAAACTGCTTGTTGGTAAACATGTTGGCGTTGACCCATTTGTTGGCGGCGGCTGCCGACAGCCCGTTGCCATAGTAAGCATAGTTGTACAGCTGACTGTAGTATACCTCGGCATACTGCTTGGGATCGGTGATGACGTCGTAGTCCTGCACGGCGCGGCTCGTGCCGCCCCATTTGGCCTCGAAGTTGATGTTGGCCTTGCCGACGGAGCCTTTCTTGGTGGTAATGAGGATGACGCCGGCAGCACCACGTGCACCATACAATGCTGCACTGGAGGCATCCTTCAGCACGGTGATGCTCTCGATGTCCTCCTGCGGAATATTGCTCAAGGAAGCAGGATAGGGAGCACCGTCTACGACGATCAACGGTGTGGTGGAAGCATTGAGTGAGGCAATACCACGGATGTGGATGTCGCCCTGGTCTGCACCAGGCTGACCGCTGCCACCAGTAATCTGTAAACCAGGAACTGTACCCACGAGGGCATCAGCCGCATTGGTGGCAATCTTCTTGCTCAGGTCCTCTGCGTTGACGACAGCGGCAGAGCCGGCAAATGAATTCTTGGTCTGTTGTCCGAAGGCCACCACCATGACCTCGTCAAGTGTATGATTGTCATTTTCCAGCACTACCTTCATATTGTTAGCAGCCTTCACCGTCTGCGGCTTCATGCCCAAGTAGCTAACAATCAACTTGGCATTTGCAGGAACGTTAAGTTGGAAATGACCGTCAACATCGGTGACGGTACCCGTGTTAGTGCCTTCCACTCTGACAGCGGCTCCCACAACGGGCTCACCGTCATCACTGGAAGTAACAGTACCACTAACATTCGTCTGAGCTATCGCACTCCCCAGGAAGAGGAAGAAACAGCCCAAAAGCATCATTAGTCTTTTCTTCATAAATTCTCTCTTTTAATAAATAATATTTAAACCTTATTTAATATACGTCATTTAAGCAATGTCCTTTGTCCATTACCTTGGCCATGTCGCTGAAACATCGTCTCCACAGCATCCGCGTGGGAGACAGACGGGTGATACCTAAGCTTTCATTGTATTAATCTCAAACAATTCTTTTCTTTTATCTTTGGTGCAAAATTAATTAAAGTTTTTCATTTATACCAAACCTTTTCCTTTTAATTTCCAATTTTAACAGAATCACAAGGCTTTTAGCCTCAGATACGCAGTGTATTGTCAAAGAGGAGCGGCATCATGAAATCTTGCATTCTGCCTGAAATCCGTTTGCATCAATGCTCTATAACTCGGAAATAATATTTAAATTTGCAACTCATAACGATAAGCAACAGTAACGAAAGTATGGCTTCTGAATTTATCCATCTCACTCCCGAGCAACAGCGACGCATCGACAAGCAGATGGCCCTTGAATTGTGTCAACAACAGACCGACAGACACCATGTCTGCCACCTCGTGACGAGCCAGGCTACAACCGAGGATGAACGTAACGCACAGGAAAGGGCACTGGCCAATGGATAGTCTTGCACTGCTCATCGCACCACTCGGCTCGTGGGGACTCTACACCCTGCGTCTGCGGCATGTACACCAGGAAGGTGAAGAATATGCGGGCGGCAACTTCATCAACAGTGCTGACGGCATTGACAACCAGAGGCTCAAAAGACTCATAGAGCTGTGTCTGAGGACACAGTCGGACAATCTCTATGAGAAGGCGGGACATGGTTTCAACAACAAGAAGGCGTTCTTCAGCAAAGCCGACAAGACCACACAAAAGTATATAGCCTCGTATGTGGACCAGCGCATCACCGAGGCCATTGCTATCGCTACAGACCTTGGCGTGCACGTGTTTTTCGCACCCAGACCCGGCGAGTGGCTCAAACAGAAAGACGAACTGCATTTCGATGCCCACCCGCTGAAGCTGCACGCCGCCTTTACGAAGACCGACAACGGCATCGACTACCGCCTCACGCTGGGCAACGGGCTCATCCCCTCAGCCCACGATACGAAGATTATCTGCAACAACCCTTCGCTCTTAGCCATCGACCACAACCTTCGCCAACTCGACGAGGGCCTTGGCGGAAGGTTGCTCAAACCCTTCCAGACGGGGGAGGTCTATCACATCCCCGCCTCCTTTCAAGCCAACTACTTCCGGCAGTTTATCCTGAAGATTGTCAAGAAGATAGACATCTCTTCCAACGGCTTCGACATTGACAACCAGCATCCTACGGGCAAGGCCATGCTGTCGCTGCAGTCCACGTTTGACGGGCACTATATGCTCGAGCTTCAGTTTGTTTATGACACGGTCACCTTCACTACCGCCGACCATCGTGAGAAGAGCGTCACCTTCTACGACAACGGCACGGACGTCGCCTTTCGCTGTATTTGGCGCAACCGCGAATGGGAGGCATCGGTCACCCGTCTGCTCGACGAGCAGCTGCACCGTCCACAAAAGGCATCCCTGCAAGAAATGGTGACATGGTTGACGATCCATGAAACCACGCTGAAGCAAAACAACATAGCCGTCTCACAACACACAACACACCACTACGTCATCGGTGAGGTGAAGAAGGTATACGACAACCACTGGACGGGCGACTGGTTCGAACTGCACGTCACGCTGCTCTTTCCCGACGGTACAAGCATACCGCTTACCGACTTCCGCGATGCCATCATCAACGGTGACCATGAGGTGAGACTGCCTTCCGGCAACTGGTTTATCATCCCAGATGAGTGGTTTGAACAGTATAGCGCCGCCATGCTCTTCGGCCATGCGAAGGACAACCACACGCTGACCTTCCACCGCTCACAAGTAGCAGTATTGCCCACTGACGACCAGGGCGCTTTCCCCCAGACGGCAGCGCCTTCTCCTGCCGCCATCGTCAAAGACCTGCAGCCGCCACAGCAACTGAAGGCGACGCTACGCCCTTATCAGCTGGAAGGCTACCGCTGGATGGTGAGCCATCTGCAAGCAAACAATGGCTGTTTGCTCGGCGACGACATGGGACTGGGCAAGACGGTGCAGACCATCGCCGTCATCCTCTATCATTTCCAAGTCTCCGACACCAACAACTCTACGCCGTCCCAACCTTCACACAAGGACACAGTCGCTGCCTCAAGCGAAAGGAAAGTAGCCGGTCCCACGCAGCTCACTCTCTTCTCCATCGAGGAGATGAGCGGCAAGACGGAAGTCCGTCCATCGCAGCCCGTCTCCACACCGTCTGTTCTCCCCTCTTCGGCCAATCATCAACCGGTGCTGGTGGTGGCACCCTCGTCCGTCATCTTTAACTGGCGTGACGAACTGCGTCGCTTTGCGCCCTCTCTGAGCGTCGTCACCTACGCCGGCAATGGTCACCAACGGGCACTGAAGCAACGCAAGCTTTCCAAAGCCGACATCGTACTGACCTCCTACCCCATCCTGCGCAACGACATCGCCGTGCTCTGCCGACATCACTATGCCATCGCAGTCTACGACGAGGCCCATACCTTCCGCAACAACGACTCACAACTCTACCAAGCGGTGCAGCGACTTCACACCGACTGCAGCATCGCGCTCACCGGCACGCCCATGGTCAACGCCCTGGATGAACTGTGGGCGCTGATGAGCATTCTCAATCCTGGCCTGTTAGGTGACTATGAGACGTTCCAAGATCAATTTATCCACCCCATCAATGCCAATTTACAGGACGAGCACACGGCTATTTTGCGTAAGTTGGTCGCACCCTATTTCCTCCGCCGTCTGCGCAACGACGTGCTCGACAGTCTGCCGGAGCGACAGGACGAAATGATATGGTGCGAGATGACAGACTCACAGACTGCCTACTACGCAGAAGAGATAAACAAGATGCGCAGTCTGCTCATGGACTCCGAGAATGACAACAACCAAATCATGGTGCTCAACGCTCTCATGCGACTCCGGCAATTGGCCTGCTGTCCGAAGATGATGGGAATAGCCGCAGACTCCGGCAAGATGTACGAAGTCTTCTACCGGTTGGAGCAATTGAGGGGCACCGACCACAAAGTACTGCTCTTCAGCGAGTTTACGTCCTTCCTCGATGTCATTGCCGAGGAAATGAAGCGAAGGGGCTGGACCTACGACATGCTCACAGGGAAGAGCCGCAACCGCGAGGCCATCGTTAAGCATTTCCAACAGACCCCTTCCTGTCAGTTCTTTCTCGTCTCGCTCAAGGCCGGGGGCGAAGGCCTCAACCTTACGGAAGCCGACTACGTCTTTCTCCTTGACCCGTGGTGGAACCATGCGGCTGAGGAACAGGCCATCGCACGGGCTCATCGGACAGGACAACGGCGACCGGTCATGGTCTACCGCTTCATCACCCAAGGCTCCTTGGAAGAACAGATACTCAAGGTGCAGGATGAGAAAGATGAACTTATCAAGGCTATCCTGCAGCAGGAAGGACAATGAGCAGTCATTGATAGCATTGGTAACGAAAGACCTCCGGCTATTGTATAAATGAGTTATCTTTGTAACATTATAACACAACTACAATCATGAAAGCAAACGATAAGGTTGATGAGCTCGACCAACTGCTAATCCTGGCTAAGAAAAGTGAACTGGCGGTACTCGTGAAGTTGTATGCCGAGAAGAATCCTCTTTTCAGAAAGGAGGTGACAAGATATCTTGACGCCAAATATAAAAGCGCCGCGACGACCTCGAATTACCGTAAGCTCATGAAAGAGGCCTTCAAGCAGACAATTGTCTCCGGCACCTACTACCACCGTCTTGAAGAAACAAACTGGCCTGCTGTACGCCTCAAGGCCAAAGAATTGCTTGAAGAGGGACAGAAATTATTGGCCGTGGGCAATGCGGCCGCAGCCGCCGGCATAGGCATACAGTTCTTTGCCTCGCTGAAAGAGAATATCAGTGAGGCAGCCTTCGAAGGAGACGATGAAGGATTGGATACCGGTCAATGCTGCACGGATGCCGGCAAGCTCATCACACAGGCCTTCCGGCACCCGGCTCTCACTGTCGGATATCGCAAGGCTTATCTGAAAGAGCTCAAGGCTCTTGGCTCGTCAAGACTACCAAGTCTCCTGACTGACTATGGCATGTTTGACTTCCATGCCATGCAGGAGCATCTGTCATAAGCATTGGGTGTCCCTATGACGAAATCTGAAAGGTGAGGGCACAGGCTTTGTCGGCTGTGCCCTTCTCCAATTTTGATACCTTCTCGGTTTCCTGCACAGTCTATCCATCACCGGTCAATGTCGTAGCCATAGAGTGCGAAGTCGCCTCGAGCGGGATCGCCGGGAAAGGCCTCGCCCAACTGTCGGGTGAGATCAACGACGGCTTTCCATCCCGCTGACTTCACACGGGCAATCTCCAGTTGGTTAGCGGTCTGAAGCACATGGGTGTCAAGCGGAACGTATAGGTTGGCTTTGTCGATGAAACCGCTCCACAACCCCAAATCCACGGGCGAGCCGTCGCGCACCATCCACCGCAGGAACATACAAGGACGCTTGCAAGCAGAGGTGTAAGGAGAAGGCACCAGACCTTTAATGCCATGTCTGCGAAAGAAAGTGGCCAGGGCGACCAGCACGGACTCCACATCGGAGACACCGGACATATCCTGCCGTACTGCCTCACTTGCAAACGCGCCCAGACTGCCATACTCGCAGAAGAGATCGTGCAAGGCCGTGAGCAACCGGTGGATGTCGGCATAAGTGTAGAGCCGGTAGTAGCACTGGTCTGAAGAAACGATACTGTCAGCATATCCGCCACCGGCAATCCACCTGTATGGCCGTCCTCCGGCCAGGCGCATCAGCTGATCGATCTTCGGCATAAACTGCTTGCGCGAACCATAACTGAGACACATGGCCAGGAAGGCCATCGTTTCCTGGTCAAGAGGGTCGGCGACCTGATGCATGAACCACGAGGGATCGCCCTGGATGAACTCAATGGTCTCGTAGCGGTTGGCGAGACCGACAAGTAGATGGCGTAAAGCAACTTTCATCGTTTCTCTTTGTTTATTCCCTCATTGCAGGGCTCACAGGCCGGGCAATGAAGGGTCAATCGTGTATTTTCCTTGCAAATATCGCAATAATTATTGAAAAGTACAAGGGAAAAGGAATTATTGATGTCCGCTAAATAGATATAACGACTTATGGAATCCCTGTGGTTTAAAGGAATCCCGCTCTAAGCATTATGTGATAAGCCCCTCCTTCAATTTTGTTCACTTTCAGGAGGGGCTTCCAAAGCCTTCTCCAATGCTTCCTCCCAATCCTTTTCCGGGTGTTCCAGGAATCCATGAACGTCAATATAGTACATGAGCATTATCCTGACCATTGTAGCAAGCCCGGAGTAGCTCCATGACCGCGTAGTGCTCTTTTGCAGCAGCATCAGCAACAGATTGGCTGTCAGTGTCACCCCAATCTGTATTTTGATTGCATTGGCGCTCTCGCCATAGAAAAACCTTAACGGGAAGTTCTGTTTCAGTTGCTTGAATAGCGACTCTATTTCCTATCTAGCGTCATACGTGACCACTATTTCTTCATAAGCCGTCTCCAAATCATTTGTAAGCAGCCTCGTGAGTTTCGCCTTCTTGTGATTTTTCATATTGACGTAGGTTATGATGCGCGCCTTGTGCACAATGTCCTCCCCGCCCTTTACCTTCTTCCTGAATTCCACAAGTTCCTCCCGCCATACCATCAGACCACCGGCATCCATATGCCATACGCTTGACAAAGTCTTGTAAGTCAGGTTGCTTTTCATCTTTGTCACATACGTGACACCCTTCCGCGTGAGTTCCTCGAAC
>ONQB01000061.1:0-3543 GCA_900319905.1 uncultured Prevotella sp.
CTCATGGAGCTCGGCGACAGTGAGAACGACGAAGAGCGCAAGACGCTCACCGACTGGATGATCAGCCTGTCGGACATGAAGGAAGACTTAAAGAAGATTAGGAGGGCACAACAATGAACAAGGACTTGAAGCAGTTCCTCGACTGGCTGAAGGAAAACGACCGCACCGAGGAAGAGAAGATGCAGTGCAAGCTGCTCGATGAGTACATGAAGACGCGCGACAATATGCCCGGAAAGGGCGTGACGGGCACGGAGCTCGTCTTCGACCCGAAGTCCTCGGAGGAGATTGCCGAAGACCTGCAGCCGATGTACTATATGGACATACACATCATCGCCAACTACATGTTCATGCACGAGTTCGGCACCACCACCGTCGAGGACGGCACGGTGAAATGGGCCATTTGGCGCGACATGGACTTCCAGGTATAGGAGACATTTTTTTACATATACATGATGAGGGGTGCTGACCGTGAGGCCGGTTCCCTTTTTTTCGTGCCCTAACGCGTCATTCTGCTGTATTTTTTGAGTCGTCAATCATTATATATCTTTGCGGAAAAGAAACGATTATGGCAATCACAATCAGTCAAGGACTCAGCGGCAAGTATTTCTCGATGGGCGTGCCCGACATGGTATGCACCATCGACGGCTACCGCATGGGCGTGAAGATACTCATCAGCCCCGACAATAAGACATGGAAGGAGATCTACTCGGAATATCTCTATCCCTTGGACGGCAGCATCACCCTTGCCGACCTGGGCAGTCTGCTCACCCCCTATGCGCGTCAGATGCTCGTGGTGGATGTGCAGATACAGATGACCGAGGAGTTTGCCGACAGCACACCGACCACCACACAGCAGCAGACCTTCTCGCTGGTCTATTGCGAGGCCGACATCCCTACGACGTGCGAGGACTGGACCACGAATCATTTCCTTTCGCTGCTGCTCGGCACGAAGCTCACGGCCCCGGGACGGCTCGAATACCTCCATTTCATCGGTACCGACACTGCCTCGTGTGCCGCCACCTATACCGACGGCAGCACCGGGACGTTCACTCCCGCGGTCATCGGCGGCAACAGCAGCTACACCACCATCGACGTGAGCCCCGACCGCTTCGCCGCCGAGGGCAAGACCCTCGCCACCTACACCATCACGGCAGGCAGCCGCCGTCAGCAGTACGACATCGACTTCCGCATGCCCGACTGCGCCCCCGTGCTGCTCTTCACCAACTCGTTTGGCTGCGATGAGCTCTTCTACTGTACCGGCCTGGCCACGAAAGCCCCCACCTTCAAGCGCGACTCCGCCTATATTGGCGGCCTGAAGAAGAACTACCGCATCCAGGAGACCCGCACCTTCAAGGCCGACACCGGTCCGCTGAACGAGGACATGGCCGACTGGTTCGGTGAGGTGATGCGCTCGCCCTACGTACGCCTGGTGACGTTCAAGAACGGCCGTCCCAACATAGGGCGCGAGATCGTCATCGACGACAGCAAGACCGAGCAGACCAATGCCCTCGACGAGATACCCCGCTTCACCTTCAGCTACGAGTATGCGCAGCACAACCATAACGTGGTGGAGCTGGAGCGCGAGGGCCGAATCTTCGACAACACCTTCGACTATACCTTTAATTAGCAGTTAAACAATGACAGCAGCGAAGAAGCAGAAAGCCATCCATTTCAGCGAGATGCAGCGATACCTGGACCTCGCCTATCAGCACAGACAGACGGTGAACATCAAAGCTTTCCGCAGTGACGGCCATAGGGTGGAGTACCGCGGATGGCTCGTCCATCACCAGTATTGGAAGGGCGGCTACATGCGCATCATCAATCCCATGAGCCACCAGATGCGTCTGCTGCCCGAAATATTCATCTATGAAGTTAACGGAATGAAAATATATCTATGAGCAATAACGACTTAGAACTTGTGAAGACCGGGCAGAGCGGCAGCGTGCAGCACTTCCGCATCATCCCCCAGGGCGTGGCGCGTGCCAAGGCCTACGACTCCATCGCCGAGGAGTATGGAGGCGACAGCAGCGACGTGTTTGACGAGGACGACGGCACTGTGAACGTCCGGCCGCTGACCATCAACGGCCGTGGCTATCAGTATGTGCCCTTCGGCGTGGACGACATGCTGCCCCATCAGCTGCGCAAGGCCGTGTTGGGGAACATGATTACCGCTCAGTGCCAGCAGTTCAACACCATCTGCTGCTATGGCCAGGGACTGCGTTTCGTCGATAGGAAAGAGAAGAAAGATGTCGATATTCCAGAAATTACCGATTTCTGCCTTCACAACTCGCTGCAGGAATGCTTTGCCGAGCAGTGCACCGACATGCAGATGTACAACTTCAGCGTGACCTGCATCATCCTCTCTCGCGACGGCAGCCGTATTGTCAACGTGCGGCACAAGGAAGCCTGCTACTGCCGCTTCGAGTACGCCCCGTCGACAAAATCGGGAAAAATAGAGCACGTCTTCTTTGGTGACTTCCGCATCGGGCACTTCAACGAGAAGCGCATCGAGGCCATTCCCCTGCTTGACTACTGGGATCCGCTTGGCGACTTAGAGATACGCATGGGCAAGCAGCCCGACCCCGCCACCGGCCTTGTCCACAACAAGCCCACCAGCGACCGAAAGTTCGCCATCCTCTCACGGATGGCCACCCCCGGCTACCAATACTATCCCGTGCCCTACTACTCGAGCATCTTCAAGGATTCCTGGTATGACATCTACCGTCTGTGATAGGCATCGGCAAGCGGTTTATGATCAAGAACACGTCGGCCCCACGCGTACAGATTGAGGTGCATGAAGAATATTGGGACAATGTGTGCGACAACGAGCATATCGAGGACGAGGCCGACCGCCAGCAGCGCAAGGAGCAGGAGAAGCAGAACATCATCGACTTTGTTTGCGGTGTAGAGAATGCAGGCAAGGCCCTCGTTACCGGCTACTACATCGACCCCAACGGCAAGGAGAACCGCATGGTGCGCATCATCAACCTCAATGACCCGAGCAAGAAGGAGGGCGGCAACTGGAGCGACGACATGCAGGAGGCCGCCAACGCCCTCTGCTTAACTGGAGCGACGACATGCAGGAGGCCGCCAACGCCCTCTGCTTCGCGTATGGCGTACACCCCAACCTTGTGGGTGCCACTCCGGGCAAGAGCCAGATGAACAACTCCGGCTCCGACAAGCGCGAGCTCTTCACCCTGAAACAGGCGCTCGAAAAAATCTATCATGACGTGATGGCCAAGCCCTACCACGTCATCCTGCATTACAATGGGTGGTCGGACAGGTGCACCGTCGACGTGCCGATGCTCATGCTCACCACCCTCGATGAGAACAAGGATGCCAAGAAAGTTAGTGGAAACTCAAACCAAAACGACGATGGAGATAACAATAACCAAGAGTGATTTCGAGCAGGCGCTGCCCGTGGGTGCTGCCGCCAACGACAGTGTGTATGAGAGCGTGAAGCCCGCCATCGGGCGGCAGCTGGCTTTCAGCAACGACGCTCTGCTCGGTGTGGCCGGTATGACCTATATAGAGGAGAGAGGC
>ONQB01000061.1:3587-4152 GCA_900319905.1 uncultured Prevotella sp.
CTTGGTGCTCACCCCCACCGGCTTCGGCGTGGTGAGCAACGACAACCTTGCTCCAGCGAGCAAGCAGCGCGTCGATGCCCTGGAGGGACAGCTGCGCACCCAGTACTGGAAGACGCTGGCCATGACACTCAACGGGCTGCGGAGCGAGAACTGGGGAGCCACGGAGCAGGCCAGCCACTTCATCAACCACCTCTATGATGAATACACCTACTTCTTCGAGACCCACCGCAACGGCACCTATATCGACTGGAACAGCTACCAGACTACCGTCGAGGAAGCCGAGGAGATGCTGCGCACGAAGATGGGCGACCGTCAGATGGACGACATCCTCGATGCCTTCCGCCGCGCCGACCCAAACAGACTGGAGCCCTACCGCGAGGTCATCGCCTGCATCATCCGGTTTACCGACACTTGGGCAGTGAAAGGCGCGGCCACACTCAAACAGCCCGTCTATCGCCGCCTGATGCGCATCATCGACAGCGAGGACAACAAAGAACAATTCAAACTCTACCGCGAGAGCATTGCCTATAAAGCCAACCATCATGAAACGTTCAAGAATACTAAG
>ONQB01000021.1 GCA_900319905.1 uncultured Prevotella sp.
TCTGCCTTTCCTTGACCCTTTCCAACTTCCTCTGCCTGACTACAAGGGGAACTTGCTCAACAAAGACATTACTGGTACTGAGTCCAAGTGCTTTGGGCGCACTTTGCTTCAGGTGGTGTACAATGTTGTAAATGGTCATGATAAAACGAGCTTTTGGCGTGAATACATTAAACTCTGCATAGACACGTTTGATGAATACAAAGATAAAGTTACCGGTCACGTGATGCTTGCGCAAGGACGCATAGCCACTTTGCAGACTAAAATGCCCTGCTGCCACTTGGTCTTCAATTACTTGCCGCAAGTAGAGATTGACAAAAGGTTGAACTCGGAAACCCAAGTGCAGGTTCAGTCGATATAGCGTCCCTGGGATTAGCTCATAAAAATCATAGCTCCGCTCGTTCGGTACATCCTCATAGTCGGTGTGAACCAACCAGTAATGATCAGCGCGCATAGGATGCTTATTGATGATAGAATACAATACTTTCTGCTCCACGTCATATTTACCTGAGAGCTTGCTCATGTATATGACACTCGTAGCAAACTTGCCGATCGATTCATCTGCCTTGATGTCAGAAATAATATCAAAGTAGTTTCTAATATCACGCCGTTCTACATACGAGTTCCTAATCTTTTCCGCATTGTACCATACATACATTACCATGCAAATGATGCCGGCAAGGAGCATCGTCACCCAACCACCATGTAGGAACTTCGCCAGGTTGGCAATGAAAAAGATTCCCTCTAAAAGTACGAAGAAGCCGATCACCGGGACCAATATCCATAGGCTCAGTCTGTTATAGTGGAGATAACATCCTAACAGCAGTGTGGTCATCAGCATCGTCACCGTGATAGCAAGTCCGTAAGCCGCCTCCATATTGCTTGAAGTTTGGAAGAACAGAATGACAATGATACATAGTATATAAAGACTGACATTGATGAAAGGGATATACAATTGTCCTTTAACATCTGTGGGATATTTGATTCTCTGCCGTGGCCAGAAATGCAAGTTCATGGCCTCGCTGAAGATTGTAAACGATCCACTGATCAGAGCCTGGCTCGCCACGATGGCAGCTATCGTTGCCATTGTTATACCTATGGGGAGGAATGCTTGGGGCATGATGGCATAGAAGGGATTGATACCTGGATGCAAGTCTCCGACATGCTTGATAACCCATGCTCCTTGTCCTAAATAGTTGCAGACGAGCATAGTCTTGACGAAGATCCAGCTGACCCGGATATTTTGCTTGCCACAATGTCCTAAGTCGGAATAGAGAGCCTCAGCACCTGTCGTGCATAGGAAGACAGCTCCTAAGATCAAAAACCATTCCGGGCTCGTGGCCAAGAGATGGATGGCATACCAAGGATTAAAAGCCTTGAGAATTGGTAGATAGTTGCCAATATGCGCCAGTCCTAAAATGCCGATCATCGTGAACCATACGAACATCAAGGGACCAAAGAGTTTGCCGATCGCATGGGTACCAAATTGTTGGATAAAGAACAGTACAGTCAGGATGGCGATGGCAATTGGGATGACAGGAGTGGATGGCTCATAAGCTCGCAGTCCCTCAATGGCAGACAGTACCGTGATAGATGGCGTGATGATGCCATCTGCTACCAGTGTGCTGGCTCCGATGATGGCAAGTAGGTAAAGCCACATCCTGCCCCGTCTCCTTACCAAGGCATAGAGCGCTAAAATGCCACCTTCCCCTCTATTATCTGCACGAAGGGCGAGCACGACATATTTCAATGTTGTCTGGAAGGTGAGTGTCCAGATGATGCAAGAAACAGCACCGAGGATATAGTCAGCTGTCACCAAGGGCGTGGCACCGGTAATTGCCTTCATGACGTAGAGCGGTGACGTACCGATATCACCGTACACAATACCTAATGTTACCAACAGTCCCATCGCGCTTAGGCGATGGGAGAGACTTCCCGAAGGAGTAGTTTTCGAGGCCATTCTTTATTGCGACTGCAATATTACGAAAAAGCAATGGATAATCTTCTTTCCTTTCTTCATATTTAGGTTATTTTTACGATTGGGGACATAACCAAACATTCCATCCAAGAAGCCGCGCTTACTCCCGTTCCTTACAAGCAACAATGGAAATATTAATCGGCAATTATTTGTACAGCTCAGCAAGAAAGGGTAATTTTACAGCAAGTTGACAGGTTGCCATCCAATTCGCAAACTTACAATTTTATATAACTGACATGAGAACAACATCTTTATCACAAGCAATCGCCGCGGTGACCTTGTTTGTGCTCCCCACCATTGGTTACGCACAAAACAGCGGGGAAGAAAGTGAGTGGACGATAACTCCACGCGCCGGCATCACCATTTCCACATTGACCGGCGACTATGCCAAGGGCGATGCTTACGACCCCCGCCTGGGCTTCGGCGGTGGCATTGAGGCCGAATACCATATCAACAAGACCCTCGGCCTGTCAATTGGAGCATTCTACACCAAGCAGGGAGCCAAACGGAATATGGAATCACTGACGGCAACAAAAAGATTGCCGGCAGACGGAACCCTATACGGCGGAAATCAAGATATCATACATCTTGTATCCGCTGGTGAACACTTCACTCACTACAACGTTTCAGATTATACCAGCGAGTACGACTATGTAGAGAAAATATACAACCTCAAGAGAGCATTGGACTATATCAACATTCCCTTAATGCTGAATGTCCACCTCCCATTCAATTTGCCGGTCAGCATCACGGCAAAGGCAGGCACCCAAATAGACGTTCTTGTTTCCGCCAAAGACAAGGGAAAACAACAAACATACATCAACGGAACATACGACAACTCAAACTATAGCAGTTCAAGCCTTAAAGATGGCTACAAGGATTTTGGAATCTCCATTCCAATGGGGTTGGCAGTAAATTATAAGAACGTCGAGCTTGACGCCCGTTATCTGTGGAACGTTACCGACATAAACGATGTCGATATGGTAGGAGGTGACGATCCGGTGAAGGCGCACACTTCAACCTTCCTCATTACGTTGGGATACAACTTCAACCTGTAATTTACATTTAATCGTTCTTTTCTCCTACCGGTTTACTTACTATGGTAGGAGAAAAGAAAAGTTGCGACATCTTATTCAGATGCCTTCAGAAAGTACAGTGCCTGTGGCCGGGTACATGACTTAACGAGCCTATCCTCGGCGATGAACAACTCGAGCCATTTCCTAGCCTTATAATCACTCAATCCGAATTCTACGCACATCATGCGGCGGGTAATAAAGCAATGCACAGAAAGGTAGGCCGACACCCTCGCCCAAAGTTCATCGGCACCGTAATTGGCAGACAGCGTAGAGTAATCCGACTTAACAAAACGGACCTGTCTCTGTACCATACGCAGAAGCTTCTTTTCTGGTCGGAAATTGATACTGCGAAGATAGATATCCTTGCCCGTGATCTTCCCGTCGGTTTTGGCCGATGGCGGCACATTGCCAACCGCCAATGACAGATAGCCTATCTCGGGAAGATAAAAGCGATTGCCTTGCGACAGTTCCCTGACCGCGATAGTGGCCAGCTCTGTCATGACAGCCTTCAGGTCGGAAGAAGTAACCGAGCAGGCTTGTTCCACCTCTTTGCCCAATTCATCGGTCGTCATAGCCGGATTGTTGCGCAATCGTACGTAAGCCCGCTTCTCACCAGTTCCCTGCGAGTTCTCAATGCTGTGAATTTCATACTTGATTTCCATGGTGTATTAGATTAAAAGTTAAAGATTATTCGCGTCAAAGGTTGTCGGCGGTGCGTTTTTGCATTGCCCATCCGCCAACGCCTGCAAAGTTAAACAATAATCTCGAATAATCCAAATCACGAGCTCTTTACAATGAAACGTCAAACTGTGGCGGTCGCCACAAACAAATATGGCGGTCGCCACAAACATGTGCGGCGGTCGCCACAGATGAATGAAACGACCACCACAGGTTGGCAAATGGCCGGGATGTGTCTTTTCCTGAATTCACTTGTCAGTTCTTGACTGGTTAAACTATTTTACTTGTCAATAACACTGCCACCAAAGTTGCACATCACCACGGAGGCTTTCAGCCGCACCGTATTGTCAGCCAAATGTCAGACAGTTTTCGACGTTATCTGATGATCGTTGCATAACTTTGCAACAGTAAGTCTGCTATGCGAAAGTTCACGATCATAACTGTCATGTGCGTCGTCGCACTCACCCTGACCGTCCTCCACTATCGGCCAAACGCGAAAACTATCCCCGAACAGTTGGAGACGGCACTCAGTTATGCCCATATGCTAACCTATCGTGACAGCCTTTTTGGATATGTAGTGCACTATCCTGACTTCTTCGAGCAATCTGACTGCCACAACAACGAACCCGGCTACAGTCAGTTCACCTATTGGGGCAAAGTAGAGATGGAGTTGACCACCTTTATTCTGCCCAACGAGGATGAACTTACAGCAAAGGAGGGCATGGACAGCATCGGCAAAGCCCTTCATGCTACGACACGACATCTTCAACCCAACAGCTTTATTCTTTCCGGCTCAATCTATCAAAACGGTCAAAAACTCACAGGCCGCTGCTTTCATGCCAAATTTGTCCGACACCGCAAGGTATGGTTTGTACAGACGCTCGCCTACCCCGAAGGCTGTGACCGGGCCGTCAAGCGCATCACCCGACAGATTGACAAATGGAAGATATGGGAGCAATGCGTATCGTTCCACTTGCCAAACAAACACACGCGAAGATTTGTACATGTCGGTCACTGACAATGGCATCTTCACGAAATTAGCAAATAACATGTCTTCTATATATTACATATAGCTGTCATATACGCAACAAACGCAGAGGGGCTCTCGAATAAAAATGTCAGCTACAAGGATTGAGCAACACGTTTGCATCAGGCCAAAAACAAAAAAAAGAGGGTGTATCAAAATTGGAGAAGTCCAGGAGTTCAGAAGTCCAGGAGTTCAGTCATTACTATAATGATACCTTGTTATAAGGTACTTATGCATTTGACTGAACTTCTGAACTTCCGGATTTCAGAACTTCTCCAATTTTAATACATCCCCTTTATATAAAGGCTCTACCTAAAAAAGGAGAGACTAAGGAAATTAGACCTTGATTTCGACCTCAACACCTGAAGGCAACTCGAGCTTCATCAGGGCATCCACAGTCTTGCTGGTAGCAGAGTAAATGTCGATAAGACGCTTGTAGTCGCTCAACTGGAACTGCTCACGGCTCTTCTTGTTAACGAAGGTAGAACGGTTCACGGTGTAGATGTGCTTGTGAGTAGGCAATGGAATAGGACCGCTCACAATAGCATCGGTGGCCTTGACAGCCTTGACAATCTGCTCAGCAGACTTGTCGACCAACTGGTGGTCATAGCTTTTCAGCTTGATACGAATCTTTTGACTCATTATTAATTAATGTATTAAATGATTTATGGAAGTCTCCTCCGCTAAAGAGTCATACGCTTAGCGGAGGAGAGTCTTATTATTACTTCTTGAGCTCAGCAAGTACCTGCTCCTGCAGCGAAGCTGACAGAGGAGCGTGGTGATCATACTCCATAGAACTGGTAGCACGACCAGAAGTAATGGTACGCAGAGCGGTCACATAACCGAACATCTCTGACAGAGGAACCATAGCCTTCACAATACGGGCACCACTGCGAGCCTCATCCATACCCTGGACAAGACCACGACGCTTGTTCAAGTCACCGATCACATCACCCATGTTCTCTTCAGGGGTAACAACCTCAACCTTCATGATAGGCTCCATGAGCACAGGACCTGCCTTCTGGCAGACATTCTTGAAGGCTGCGTGAGCAGCAAGCTCGAACGAAATCTGGTCAGAGTCCACAGGGTGGAAGCTACCATCAGTCAGCACGACCTTGAGGCCGTTCATCGGGAAGCCACCCAGCACACCATTCTTCATAGAGTCCTTGAAGCCCTTCTGGACAGAAGGAATGAACTCCTTAGGAATGTGACCGCCGCTCACCTCGTTAACGAACTGCAGATCGTCCTCGGTGTAGTCTTCATCCTTAGGACCAATGGTCACGATGATATCAGCGAACTTACCACGACCACCAGTCTGCTTCTTGTAGACCTCGCGCCAGTTCTCAACAGTCTTGGTGATAGCCTCCTTGTAGTTCACCTGAGGCTTACCCTCGTTACACTCGACCTTGAACTCACGCTTCAGACGGTCGATGATGATATCGAGGTGAAGCTCACCCATACCGGAGATGATGGTCTGGCCACTCTGCTCGTCGGTATGCACAGTGAAGGTCGGGTCTTCCTCAGCAAGCTTAGCAAGACCATTGTCAAGCTTAGCGACATCAGCCTGGCTCTTAGGCTCAACGGCAATAGAGATCACAGGATCAGGGAAGGTCATCGACTCGAGAACGATAGGATGGTTCTCGTCGCAAAGGGTATCACCAGTACGGATATCCTTGAAGCCCACACCAGCACCGATATCACCGGCGTCGATGCTCTCCATAGGAATCTCCTGGTGAGAGTTCATCTGGAACAGACGGCTGATACGCTCCTTCTTGCCCGAACGGGGGTTATAGACATAAGAGCCAGCCTGCACCTTACCGCTATAGACACGGAAGTAAACCAGACGACCCATGAACGGATCGGTAGCGATCTTGAAGGCCAGAGCAGCTGTAGGCTCGCTCTCAAGAGGTTTACGGTCTTCTTCCTCACCAGTTTCAGGATTGGTACCCCTGATGGCCATTGTATCCTCAGGAGAGGGAAGGAAAGCGCAAGTATAGTCAAGCAGAGGCTGTACGCCCTTGTTCTTATAAGAAGAACCAAGGAGCATTGGGCAGCACTCCATAGCCACACAACCCTTACGGATAGCGGCAATGATCTCTTCCTCAGTGATGGTCGAAGGATCATCAAGATACTTCTCCATCAGGTTATCATCGAAGTTGGCAGCACCCTCAAGCAGCTTATCACGCCACTCATCGGCATCAGCCTTCAAGTCAGCAGGAATCTCATCAACTTCATATTCAGCACCCATGGTCTCATCGTGCCAAAGGATAGCCTTCATCTTGATGAGGTCTACGACGCCCTTGAAGTTCTCCTCAGCGCCGATAGGGATCTGAATAACGATAGGATTAGCGCCCAGGATGTCCTTCATCTGCTGCACAGTCTCGAAGAAGTCGGCACCAGAACGGTCCATCTTGTTCACATAACCGATACGAGGCACATTGTACTTGTCGGCCTGACGCCACACGGTCTCAGACTGAGGCTGCACGCCGTCAGCAGCAGAGTAAGTAGCGATGGCGCCGTCGAGCACACGCAGTGAGCGCTCCACCTCAGCGGTAAAGTCAACGTGTCCCGGAGTGTCAATAAGGTTGATCTTGTAAGTCTTCCCGTTCCAGTTCCAGTTACATGTTGTAGCGGCAGAAGTGATGGTGATACCACGCTCCTGCTCCTGCACCATCCAGTCCATGGTAGCAGCGCCATCGTGCACCTCACCGATTTTGTGAGTCTTACCTGTGTAGTACAGGATGCGCTCAGATGTCGTTGTCTTACCAGCATCAATGTGAGCCATGATGCCGATGTTACGGGTCAAATGTAAATCGCGATTAGCCATTGTAGTTATTATCCTTTATAAAACCTTTAGAACCTGAAGTGAGCGAAAGCACGGTTAGCCTCAGCCATACGGTGCATATCCTCCTTACGCTTGAAGGCACCACCCTGGTTGTTGAAGGCGTCCATAATTTCAGCAGCAAGTTTGTCAGCCATGGTGTGACCGCCACGCTTACGTGCGAAGGCAATCATATTCTTCATAGCAACGCTCATCTTACGCTCAGGACGAATCTCGGTAGGCACCTGGAAAGTAGCACCACCAATACGGCGGCTCTTTACCTCCACCTGCGGAGTGATATTGTCGAGGGCCTGCTTCCAAATCTCCAAAGGAGACTTTTCTTCCTTCGACGCCTTTTCCTTTACGATGTCAAGAGCTTTGTAGAAAATAGTGTAAGAAGTATTCTTCTTACCGTCATACATCAAGTGGTTGACGAACTTTGAGACCATTTGGTCATTGAAGACGGGATCCGGCAGGATCACGTGCTTACGTGGTTTTGCTTTTCTCATTACTTTTAATTAAATAATATTTGCTTGGGGCTGTCAATCAATGTTCTTCAACGTCCACGCCCGGACATTTACTCAACCTTCCTTAACTTCTCAAGCAAAACTGTTGTTAAATTGGTAAATTCAAAAGACTGGCTTGAGCCCATGGCCTCAGGGTGTAAACCCTTGGCCCCCGGCTCATAGCGATGATATTATTTCTTTGCCTTAGGACGCTTAGCTCCATACTTGGAACGGCGCTGAGTGCGGTTGGCCACACCGGCAGTATCCAGCGTACCACGAACAATGTGATAACGCACACCAGGAAGGTCCTTTACACGACCGCCACGCACCAGCACGATGCTGTGCTCCTGGAGGTTGTGGCCCTCTCCGGGGATGTAGGAGTTAACTTCCTTCTGATTGGTCAGGCGCACACGGGCAACCTTACGCATTGCTGAATTAGGCTTCTTAGGGGTGGTGGTGTACACACGCACGCACACGCCACGACGCTGAGGACATCCGTCCAAAGCCGGTGACTTGCTCTTGTCAGCGAGCACCCTTCTGCCTTTACGTACTAACTGTGAAATAGTAGGCATAATTTGTAACTTTTAATTTATGTATTTTATTTGTTTATTATCAAAGGAATACAAGCTTTCAGCGCAATGACTCTCTCCGACAATGCGCATTAACCCGTTTCGGGGTGCAAAGTTACGAACTTTCAACGAATTGGCCTACAATATTCAATGCTAATATTTTATATTTCGCATGATTTACAAATATTTAACGTTACGTCTATCTCCGTAGACGTGCATGCGAAGGGCAATAGGCTCTTACCACAGACGACAAATATGCCCTTGTCTCAATGAGGCAAGGGCATACAATTTTGTAAACGGTTTCGAGCCTAAAGGCGAAAGCAGAAAGAGCTACATCGGCTCGTCCTTAAAGGCTTATGCTTTACCCGTACCAAACGGAGTAGCTGTCAGACCCTCGGAAGAACCATTCTGCGTCAACTTAATGGTACCAAACTCAGCCTCATAACGGCTGACGTTCTCACTCAGCGCCATGAGCAGACGCTTGGCATGCTCAGGAGCCAGAATCATACGGCTGATAATCTGCGGTGGGGTAACAGGCAGCATATAGGCAAAGTCAATGACAAACTCGTTGTTAGAGTGGTTGATCATTGCCAAGTTGGTGTACTGTCCTTTTGCGACTTCAGGACTGATTGAAAGTTGCAGTCCCTTAGGCTGTTCATTGTTGTTGTCCATAATTCAATAAGTTTAATCTTGTTTTAAAGGTTTACTTAACGCTTGCAAAAATAATAATAATATCTCGGTAAACAAAACAATATGCGAAGAAATAATTTAAGACTGATACAATTCATTACTAATATGGTTGTGTTCATTAGGAAAGATCGTATCGACAGCAAGGACATATCAAAAAAAAGAAACGGGTGAACAGCTTACCTATTGCCATTCACCCGTTAACTTAATGATTAAATATTCTTTTACTTGGTTTCCTCAGCAGGCTGAGCGAAGTCAAGCACATTTTTCTTATTGGCCTGCATACGCTCGTATTCTTCCTTGGAACCCACGATGAGTTTGTCGAACTGACGCATACCAGTACCGGCCGGGATAAGGTGACCGCAGATCACGTTCTCCTTCATACCCTCCAAGTGATCGACCTTACCACGGATAGCGGCCTCGCAGAGGACCTTCGTTGTCTCCTGGAAGGAGGCTGCACTCATGAAGCTCTTCGTACCAAGTGAGGCGCGAGTGATACCCTGCAACACCTGAGTAGAGGTTGCGGGCACAGCGTCACGCACCTGAACGGGCTTGAGGTCACGGCGCTTAAGACTCGAGTTCTCATCGCGCAACTTACGGGCTGACACGATCTGACCTTTGACAAGGTTGTCGCTGTCGCCTGCGTCGGTGACCACCTTCTTACCCCAGATACGGTCGTTCTCGTCGGCAAAGTCGAGCTTGTCAACCAGCTCCTGCTCAAGGAAGGTGGTATCACCCGGATCGTCAATGCGTACCTTACGCATCATCTGGCGAACGATGATCTCAAAGTGCTTATCATTGATCTTCACACCCTGCAGACGATAGACGTTCTGCACCTCGTTGACGATGTACTCCTGCACAGCGGTAGGACCTTTGATGGCGAGGATGTCGTTTGGTGTGATCTCACCGTCGGAGAGAGCTGTTCCGGCACGCACGGCGTCATGCTCCTGAACAAGGATCTGACGAGACAAAGGCACAAGGTACTTGCGCTGCTCACCAGTCTTCGAGGTGACGATGATCTCACGGTTACCACGCTTGAGCTTACCCATCGACACCTCACCGTCGATCTCTGACACAACTGCAGGGCTGGACGGATTACGGGCCTCAAAGAGCTCCTGCACACGAGGCAGACCACCAGTGATACCACCGGCATTGAACACTGAACGCGGGATACGAATCAGCGTCTCACCGGTAGAAATGGTCTGACCATCCTCGATATTGGCAATATGTCCGCCCACAGGGAAGTTGTAGGTGCCAAGCACATTTCCGTTCTCGTCAACGACATCGGCTGTAGGCACAGTGTCGTGGTCCTTAGACTCTACAATGATACGCTCGGTCATACCGGAGGTCTCATCAGTCTCTGCCTTATAAGTAGAGCCCTCAATGACATTGTGGAACTTCAGTTTACCGGCATACTCCGATACGATAACGGCATTGAACGGGTCCCAACGGCAGATTACGTCGTCCTTCTTCACCGTATCGCCGTTCTGGAAGAACAGAGACGAGCCGTAAGGCACGTTAAGTGTTGCTAATACAATGTCTGTATTAGGATCGATGAACTGAACCTCTGCCAGACGGCTCACGACCATCTGACAAGGCACATCATTCTCACCGCTCTTGTCAACAAACGGTACCGTACGCAGTCCGTCGAACTTCAACTTAGCGTCGTATTTCGACTTGATGCTTGCATTGGCAGCAGCATTCTCAGCCACACCACCGGAGTGGAACGTACGAAGAGTCAGCTGTGTACCTGGTTCACCGATAGCCTGTGCGGCAATCACACCGACAGCCTCACCAAGCTGAACCATCTTGGAGGTGGCAAGGTTACGGCCGTAACACTTGCGGCATACACCCTTCTTACTCTCACAGGTGAGCACCGAACGGATCTCAACCATCTCGATACCTGCCTTCTCAATGGCGTCAGCCTTGTCCTCGGTGATCTCCTCACCGGCTGCGACAATCACCTCATTGGTATGAGGATTGACAACATCGTGAACTGACACACGACCGAGAATACGCTCAGCAAGGGTTGAGATGACATCATCACCATCCTTCAGGGCACGGCACTCCAAACCGCGCAGCGTACCACAGTCATCCTCGTTGATGATCACGTCATGAGAGACGTCGACCAGACGACGGGTCAGATATCCGGCATCAGCCGTCTTCATAGCGGTATCAGCAAGTCCCTTACGGGCACCATGAGAAGCAATGAAGTACTCCTGCACTGACATGCCTTCCTTCAGGTTGTTCAGAATAGGATTCTCAATAATGGAGTTGCCTTCGGCACCAGCCTTCTGAGGCTTGGCCATCAGACCACGCATACCTGCAAGCTGAGCAATCTGGTCGGCCGAACCACGGGCACCCGAGTCAAGCATCATGAACACAGCATTGAAGCCCTGGTCGGCCTCGGTCATGTGCTTCATCACAGCCTTCTTCAGACTGTCGTTGACGTGTGTCCAAGCATCGATGACCTGGTTGTAACGCTCCTTATCAGTGATAAGACCCATATCGAAGTTGGCAGTCACCTCATCGACCTCATCCTGACCCTTCTTGACGATCTCGGCCTTCTCAGGCGGAACGATGATGTCGTCGAGGTTGAACGAAAGACCAGCCAGATACGACATACGGTAACCAAGGTTCTTGATACCATCAAGGAACGTGCAGGCACGAGCCATACCTACGTTCTTAATCACGTCAGAGATAAGCTGGCGCAATGACTTCTTAGAGATGATGCCATTGAAGAAGCCCAGTTCGTCAGGAATGATCTGATTGACGATGATACGTCCGACGGTCGTCTCGACGATGTGCTTGACAGGTTGTCCATCAACGATATCGTCAACAAGACACTTCACCTGAGCGTGCTCATCACAGCGTTTCTCGTTGAACGCAATGATAGCCTCTTCAGGTCCGTAGAACGTAAGGCCCTCACCCTTTGCACCCGGGCGGATCTTAGTGATATAATAAAGACCGAGCACCATATCCTGTGAGGGGACGGTGACAGGTGCGCCATTGGCAGGGTTGAGGATGTTATGGCTCTGAAGCATCAGGATCTGAGCCTCAAGTACAGCCTCGTTGCTGAGCGGGAGGTGAACAGCCATTTGGTCACCATCGAAGTCAGCATTGAACGGAGTACATGCCAGCGGGTGCAACTGAATAGCCTTGCCCTCGATAAGCTTGGGCTGGAAGGCCAGCACCGACAGACGGTGCAGCGTCGGAGCACGGTTGAGCAGCACAGGGTGACCTTTCATCACGTTCTCCAGAATATCCCAGATAATCGGCTCACGACGGTCAACGATACGTTTAGCGCTCTTGACGGTCTTGACGATACCGCGCTCAATGAGCTTGCGGATGATAAACGGCTTATAGAGCTCTGCTGCCATCAACTTAGGCAGACCACACTCTCCCATCTTCAACTCAGGACCAACGACAATCACAGAACGGGCCGAATAGTCAACACGCTTACCCAACAGGTTCTGACGGAAGCGGCCCTGCTTACCTTTCAGTGAGTCTGACAGAGACTTCAGCGGGCGGTTGCTCTCACTCTTCACGGCGCTGGCCTTACGGCTGTTGTCGAACAGAGAGTCGACAGCCTCCTGCAGCATACGCTTCTCATTGCGTAAGATCACCTCAGGAGCCTTAATCTCAATCAGACGCTTCAGACGATTGTTACGAATGATGACACGACGATAAAGGTCGTTGAGGTCAGAAGTAGCGAAACGGCCACCATCCAGAGGGACCAAAGGACGAAGGTCAGGCGGAATGACAGGGATAATCTTCATGATCATCCACTCAGGCTTGTTGACGTTCTTCGACACACGGAAAGCCTCCACAACCTGCAGACGTTTCAAGGCCTCAGACTTACGCTGCTGCGATGAGTCGTTGTTGGCACGGTCACGCAACTCGTAGCTCAGACGGTCCAGACCGCTCATGCCTTTCTCATCCTCCTCAGACAATTCATGGAGCAGGTCGAGGACAGCCTCTGCGCCCATCTTGGCAATGAACTTGTTGGGATCACTATCATCGAGCAGATCGTTGTTCTCATCGAGGCGGTTGTCAACAATATCAATGTACTCGTCCTCGGTCAGCAGATCCATCTTGTGAGAGCCATTGAGCTCCTCACCGGTCTCAGGATCCTTGGCACCAGCCAGAGCACCCGGCTGGATGACAATGAACTTCTCATAATAAATGACGGCATCGAGGCTCTTCGTGGGCAGACCGAGCAAATAGCCGATCTTATTGGGCAGTGAGCGGAAGTACCAGATATGAGCCACCGGCACCACCAGCTCGATATGTCCGCTACGCTCACGACGCACCTTCTTCTCGGTTACCTCCACACCGCAACGGTCGCAGACGATACCCTTGTAACGGATGCGTTTGTACTTACCGCAGGCGCACTCATAGTCCTTGGTAGGACCGAAGATACGCTCACAGAACAAACCATCGCGCTCAGGCTTGTAGGTACGGTAGTTGATGGTCTCCGGCTTGGTGACCTCACCATACGAATTTTCCTTAATCTCCTCGGGAGAGGCAAGACTAATGGTAATCTTCGTAAAATTAGTTTTTACTTTTGTATCTTTCTTGAAAGCCATATTCTTTATTTAGTTTATTAGTTTTTTGTATCTTCGTCTTTTAGCTTTAATGTGTCTGAGTCCACCCGGTTCATTTACTGTAGCAACCAGATAAGGATCTCAAAAACTTAAAAACTCAAAAACTCAAAAACTAATGCCTTTATTCCATCTTGATACTCAGTCCTAAACCGCGTAACTCATGCAACAGCACGTTGAGCGATTCTGGTATACCAGCTGCCGGCATCGGGTCACCCTTGACGATGGCCTCATAAGCCTTGGAACGACCATTGACATCATCACTCTTGATGGTAAGCATCTCCTGCAGCGCATGACTGGCACCAAAGCCCTCAAGAGCCCAGACCTCCATCTCACCGAAACGCTGGCCTCCGAACTGCGCCTTACCACCGAGCGGCTGCTGGGTAATAAGACTGTACGGACCGATTGAACGGGCGTGCATCTTGTCCTCAACCATGTGACCGAGCTTCAAGAAGTAAGTGATACCGACAGTAGCTTTCTGATCGAAGGGCTCACCGGTCTCACCATCGTAAACGGTAGTAGAGCAAAGGTTTGGCAGACCTGCTTTATCGGTCCACTCCTTCAGGTCGTCAAGCTTAGCACCATCGAAGATAGGCGTAGCGAATTTAACACCAAGCTTCTTACCGGCAGCACCAAGAATAGCCTCAAAGATCTGTCCCAAGTTCATACGAGAAGGCACACCCATAGGGTTCAGCACCAAGTCAACGGGACGGCCATCTGCCAAGAACGGCATATCCTCAGTACGTACGATCTTCGACACAATACCCTTGTTACCATGACGTCCTGCAAGCTTATCACCCACCTGGATCTTACGCTTCTTAGCAATATAAACCTTAGCCATCTTCAGCACGCCAGAGGGCAGGTCATCGCCGATCGTAATGGCGAACTTGCGGCGGCTCAGCTCTGCTTCGAGCTGCTTAGCCTTACGCATATAGTTGACGATCAGGCGCTGGATCAGGCCATTGGCATGTTCGTCATCGGTCCAGCCATTGGTCTGAATACCGTCATATTCAAGATTCTTAAGAGCGGCGACAGTGAACTTGCTGCCCTTATTGATGATCTCGGCATCGGTGTAGTCCTTCACACCTTGGCAGACCTTATCTTCGGTGAGCTCCATGATCTTATCCACGAGCATGTTCTTCAGCTCATCCTCCTTAGCCTGGTACTCCTCGTCAATCTTAGCCAGTGTGACCTTGTCCTGCTTCTTCGACTCACGTGTCTTAATGGCACGAGAGAACAGCTTCTTGTCAATGACAACACCACTGAGCGACGGGTTGGCCTTCAAAGATGAATCCTTCACATCACCGGCCTTGTCACCGAAGATAGCGCGCAGCAGTTTCTCCTCAGGAGAAGGATCGCTCTCACCCTTAGGCGAAATCTTACCGATCATGATGTCACCGGGCTCCACACGGGCACCGACACGGATAATACCATTGTCGTCAAGGTCCTTAGTAGCCTCCTCGCTGACATTAGGAATATCATTGGTGAACACCTCTACGCCACGCTTGGTCTCACGCACATCCAGCGAATACTCATCCACATGAACAGATGTCAGCACATCTTCGCGGACCATACGCTCGGAAATAACGACGGCATCCTCATAGTTGTAACCCTTCCACGGCATGTAAGCCACAAGAAGATTGCGTCCAAGGGCCAGCTCACCGTTCTCTGTGGCATAGCCTTCGGTAAGGATATCGCCTTTCTTCACCCGTTGTCCCTTGTTGCAGATAGGACGCAGGTCAATGGTCATATTCTGATTGGTACGACGGAACTTAGGAATGCGGTATTCCTTGAGTGCAGGCTCGAAGCTAACAAACTCATCATCCTCTGTACGGTCATAAAGGATGCGGATAGTGGTGGCATCAACATAATCAATCACACCATCGCCCTCTGCAGTAATCATCGTGCGGCTGTCTTCGCACACCTGCTTCTCCAGACCGGTTCCCACGATAGGAGCATCATTGTGAAGCAGAGGCACAGCTTGACGCATCATGTTACAGCCCATCAGTGCTCGGTGACCATCGTCATGCTCCAAGAAAGGAATAAGGCTGGCTGATACAGAGGCAATCTGCTGCGGCGAGACATCCATCAAGTCCACATTTTCAGGTGTAACCACTGGGAAGTCAGCTGCCAGACGACAGTGCACGACATCACGCTTGAACGTGCCATCGGGATTCAGAGGAGCGTTACCCTGGGCAACAAGCTTACCCTCTTCCTCCTCGGCTGTAAGGTAAACGACATGGTCGTTGTCAAGATCAACACGACCGTTTTCGACCTTACGGTAAGGTGTCTCGATAAAACCGAGCTCATTGATGGTGGCATAAGTACAGAGCGACGAGATCAGACCGATGTTAGGTCCTTCAGGCGACTCAATAGGACAAAGGCGACCATAGTGGGTGTAGTGTACGTCACGCACCTCAAAGCCGGCACGCTCACGAGACAGACCGCCAGGACCAAGTGCAGAGAGACGACGCTTGTGGGTGACCTCAGCCAACGGGTTGGTCTGGTCCATAAACTGGCTCAACGGGTTGGTACCGAAGAAGGAGTTGATGACACTCGAAATAGTCTTAGCGTTGATCAGGTCGGTCGGGGTGAATACCTCATTGTCACGCACATTCATGCGCTCACGTATGGTACGTGCCATACGGGCAAGACCGATGGAGAACTGATTGGCCAGCTGCTCACCCACCGTGCGGACGCGACGGTTGGAAAGGTGGTCGATATCATCCACCGAAGCGTTGCTGTTGATGAGGTTGATAAGATATTTGATAATCTCAATGATATCCTCCTTAGTAAGTACGCGAGTATCCGGATCAACATCCAAGCCAAGCTTCTTGTTGATACGATAACGACCTACATCGCCCAAGTCATAACGCTTGTCAGAGAAGAACAGGTTCTGGAACACCTCACGTGCGCTGGCATCATCAGCAGGGTCAGCGTTGCGAAGCTGACGATAGATGTAACGCACAGCCTCTATCTCAGAGTTACTGGGATCTTTAGCCAGTGTATTGAAAATAATCTCATAACGGTTGGCAGCTTCCGCATCCTTATGAACAAGTACAGAAGAAACACCGCTGTCGACAATAGCATCGTAATTATCTTCAGTAATCTCTGTCTCACGCTCAAGAACCACCTCATTACGAGGTACGGAAACCACCTCACCGGTGTCCTCATCCACGAAATCCTCCGTCCAGCTCTTCAGCACACGGGCTGCAAGCTTACGACCAAGAAGATTAGAGCGGTTAGCCTCACTGACCTTAACTTCCTCAGCAAGGTCGAAGATCTGAAGAATATCCTTATCGCTTTCATAGCCAATAGCACGAAGAAGAGTCGTTACGGGCAACTTCTTCTTACGGTCTATGTAAGCATACATCACATTGTTGATGTCAGTAGCAAACTCAATCCACGATCCCTTGAAAGGAATGATACGGGCACTGTAAAGGACAGTACCATTGGCATGCACGCCCTGACCGAAGAACACGCCCGGTGAACGGTGCAACTGAGCCACAACTACTCGCTCGGCGCCATTGATAACAAAGGTGCCTTTGGAGGTCATGTAAGGAATGGTTCCAAGGAACACGTCCTGAATGAAAGTACCGAAATCCTCATGATCAGGGTCGGTACAGTACAGCTTCAGCTTTGCCTTAAGAGGCACGCTGTAAGTCAGACCACGCTCAAGGCACTCGTCAATGGAATAACGGGGCGGATCGATATAATAGTCAAGGAACTCCAACACGAAATTGTTGCGTGTGTCCGTAATGGGGAAATTCTCAGCAAACACCTTGTACAGACCATCGTTCTTTCTCTCCTCAGCCGGAGTATCGAGCTGGAGGAAATCACGGAACGATCTCAACTGCACGTCGAGAAAATCCGGGAATGGATAAGGATTCGGGACGCTTGCGAAATTGATTCTGTTATTTACAACTTGTGACATATAATTGGTATAAACCGTTATCAGCTTAAAAAGAATGATGTCTTATGTAAAGACACAAAATGGTTAGGACTCACCGACTGGGCAAATCCTAACCAAATGGTATGTAGTAAAAAGTATAGCTACAAATTACTTGAGCTCAACCTTAGCACCGGCTTCTTCGATAGCCTTCTTAAGGTTCTCAGCCTCGTCCTTAGACAGGCCTTCCTTGATGGTAGCAGGAGCACCCTCAACGAGTGTCTTTGCATCCTTAAGACCGAGACCGCAAGCCTCCTTCACAGCCTTGACAACCTGAAGCTTGGTAGCACCAACATCAGTGAGGACCACGTCGAAAGAGGTCTTCTCCTCTGCTGCAGGAGCAGCAGCGCCAGCGGCACCACCAGCAACAGCAACAGCTGCTGCAGCAGGCTCAATTCCATACTCGTCCTTCAGGACCTGTGCCAACTCATTTACTTCCTTAACAGTAAGGTTTACTAACTCTTCTGCAATAGCTTTAACGTCTGCCATTTTATTTTTCTTTTTTTAATTATTCGTTGAAAATTGTTTGGACTTTAAATTGACAAGTCACTTGTTAATCTTGTCAGGTGATTACTCAGGACGCTCGCCTAAAGTCTTCAGCACACCATGGATGGTGTTTGCGCCTGATTGTAGAGCAGAGACCACATTCTTTGCGGGAGACTGCAACAGAGCAACGATATCGGCGATAACCTCGTTCTTGCTCTTGATGGAAGCCAGTTCATCCAGCTTATCAGCACCCACATAGAAGCCCTCTTCAGCATAAGCGGCCTTCAAAGAAGGAACGCCAGCCTTTTTGATTTCCTTATCCTTCAGCAGCTTTGCAGGAACATTGGCAGTCTGCGCAAACAAAACAGCCGTGTTACCCTTCAGCGTGCCATAGAGCTCAGAAAAATCGACATCTGCGGCCTCGAGAGCCTTGTGAAGAAGCTTGTTCTTCACAACAATCATCTTAATCTCGTTCTTGAAGCACTTGCGACGAAGTGAAGAAGTAGCCTCAGCATTCATACCAGTGACATCCACCAGGTAGAAATGGGGATATTCCTTTAACTTCTGGCCAAGGTCAACAATAATTGTATCTTTCTGTTCTTTCTTCATTTTATCAAACTTTTAAAATTACTCAAGAGTCTTGGCATCAATCTTGATACCCTTACTCATTGTACTAGACAGGAAGACACTCTTAATGTAAGTACCCTTAGCAGCAGCAGGCTTAAGACGGATGACAGTGTTAAGGAATTCCTTCACATTGCCATAGATCTGATCAGCAGTCATCGAAATCTTACCAACAGAGGTATGAATGATACCAGCCTTGTCAACTTTGAAATCGATCTTACCCTGCTTCACTTCTTTGACAGCCTTAGCGACATCCATCGTCACAGTACCACTCTTTGGGTTAGGCATCAATCCGCGAGGACCGAGCACACGACCTAAAGGACCAACCTTGCCCATGCAAGAAGGCATGGTAATGATGACATCAACATCAGTCCAACCGCCCTTGATCTTTTCGATATATTCTTCCAGACCAACATAATCAGCACCAGCTGCTTTAGCAGCCTCTTCCTGATCGGGAGTGCAGAGTGCGAGAACCCTCGTTACCTTACCAGTACCATTAGGCAGGGACACAACGCCACGAACCATCTGGTTGGCTTTACGAGGATCAACGCCAAGACGAACATCCACATCAACAGAAGCGTCGAACTTAGTAGTGGTAATCTCCTTTACCAGTTCTGCAGCCTCTTTCAGCGTGTATGCCTTCCCTGCTTCAACCTTCTCAGCTACTGATTTCTGATTTTTTGTCAGTTTACTCATTTTACTTAATCAAATTGAAGTTTTACTTATTACCAGGGAAGTCACCTTTCACGGTGATACCCATGCTGCGGGCAGTACCGGCAACCAACTTCATGGCACTTTCAACCGTGAAGCAATTGAGGTCAGCCATTTTATCTTCAGCGATAGCCTTCACCTGATCCCAAGTCACAGAAGCGACTTTCTTACGGTTAGGCTCACCGGAACCGCTCTTAACCTTTGCGGCCTCTTTGAGCTGAACAGCAGCAGGGGGAGTCTTGATAACAAAGCTGAATGACTTATCAGTGTAGTATGTGATAACTACAGGCAAAACCTTTCCAGCCTTATCCTGGGTACGAGCATTGAATTCCTTGCAGAATCCCATGATGTTGATACCCTTAGAACCCAAGGCCGGGCCTACTGGAGGCGAAGGGTTTGCGGCTCCGCCTTTAATCTGCAATTTGATTAATCCAGCAACTTCTTTAGCCATTTTCTTTAAAATTCTATAGATTAAAACACGTATAAACCACCGAACGGTCCGTAACAACTATTCAGTGATCTTCTCGACTTGCGTAAAATCAAGCTCAAGCGGCGTTTTACGGCCGAAGATCTTGACCATGACCTTTAACTTCTGCTTCTCAGCGTTGATTTCCTCAATCACACCTTCAAAACCAGAGAACGGACCATCCGTCACCTTAACGGTTTCATCGAGAATGTAAGGAACATTTGTCACCACAGGCTGTGATTCAACTGCTGCACCAATCATACGATTGATCTGCGATTGAGGCACAGGTTCCGGATGACTTAAGCCGCCAAGTATGCCTAAGCAATTGGGCATAAAGCGCAACAAGGATGCAATGTCAGCTGTCATGTTACATTCAACAAAAATATAGCCGGGGAGGGAAATCTTATCCTTCTCCTGCATCTTTCCGTTTTTGTTAACAGCATGTTTCTCCATCGGTATAAGCACCTGAGAGATCCTGTCGGAAAGCACCTTATTGTGCTTCATCTCCGCCTCGATGTACTCCTTCAGCTTAGCTTCTTTACCGCTGATGACACTCAAAACATACCATTTGTTGTTATTGTCTGCCATAATGATAAAGGAATTAACCTGGATAAACTACACCCATAAGGTTCTTGAAGATGAAATCCATGACGAAAACAATCACAGCAATGACTAGGGAAGCTGATAATACAATCACTGCACTGTGTGTGAGTTCACGTCCTGTGGGCCACGTTGTCTTATGCGCAAGCTCGTCGTAGCAAGTTTTGCAATAATTTCCGAATCTTTTGAAAAGATTGATAATCTTGTTCATTTACTTCTTTTTTTTGCACGGGTTGGAAGGCTCGAACTCCCGACACCTGGTTTTGGAGACCAGTGCTCTACCAACTGAGCTAAACCCGTAGAAAAGTCTCCGTAACCGCAGTTGCGGAGACTTTATAATATGTGAATGAGAAATAATTCTTATTCAGATTCGGGAAAGAAACTTATCCCTCTTCCTCCACGTCAGGAAGGATCTTTGTGATCTGGCCAGAGCCAACGGTACGACCACCCTCACGGATAGCGAAACGAAGACCCTCGTTAAGAGCAACCTTATAGATCAGGCGAACCTCAATCTCAACGTTATCACCAGGCATCACCATGTCTACGCCTTCAGGGAGAGTGATCTCACCTGTGCAGTCCATAGTGCGGAGGTAGAACTGAGGACGATAGCGGTTGCCGAACGGAGTGTGACGGCCACCCTCTTCCTTCTTCAGCACATAGATAGAAGCCTTGAAGTGATCGTGAGGAGTGATAGCACCCGGGTGCACAACCACCATACCGCGCTTAACCTCTTCCTTATCGATACCACGGAGCAGCAGACCTACGTTATCGCCAGCCTCACCCTCGGGCAGAGTCTTACGGAACATCTCAACACCGGTGATGACAGACTTCTTGTTCTCACCAAGACCGAGCAGCTGAACCTCGTCACCGATCTTACACTTACCAGTCTCGATACGGCCAGTAGCCACTGTACCACGACCTGTGATAGAGAACACATCCTCAACAGGCATCAAGAAAGGCTTATCAACCTCACGAACAGGCTCCTGAATCCAGTTGTCAACAGCGTCCATGAGCTCGATGATCTTGTCCTCCCACTTAGCAACACCGTTCAGTGCACCAAGAGCAGAACCGCAGATGATAGGAGTATCCTCTTCATATCCGTAAGAAGTAAGCAGGTCCTGAACATCCATCTTCACGAGGTCAATCATTTCCTCATCGACTTCAGGATCATCGCACTTGTTAAGGAACACAACCATACGAGGCACATTCACCTGACGGGCGAGCAGCACGTGCTCACGAGTCTGAGGCATAGGACCATCGGTAGCAGCGACCACGAGGATGGCACCATCCATCTGAGCAGCACCGGTAACCATGTTCTTCACATAGTCAGCGTGTCCCGGGCAGTCAACGTGAGCGTAGTGACGCTTAGCGGTCTCGTACTCGATGTGTGCGGTGTTGATGGTGATACCGCGCTCTTTCTCCTCGGGAGCGTTATCAATCTGGTCGAAGCTCTTCACTTCCTCACCAGTACCCAGACGCTCATGCAGAACCTTAGAGATGGCTGCAGTCAAAGTAGTCTTACCGTGGTCGACATGACCAATTGTACCAATGTTAACATGCGGTTTGGTGCGCACATAAACCTCTTTAGCCATAGCTTTTTACTTTTTTATTTTAATCAATTAAATTATCTAATGATTTTGTTTGTCAGTACTAATTTGATTAGTCCTAGAAGAGCTGTAGCTGAGAGTTGAACTCAGGACCTCTTCCTTACCAAGGAAGTGCTCTACCACTGAGCTACTACAGCAAAAAGATTTTCGAGCGGAAAACGGGGCTCAAACCCGCGACCCCCAGCTTGGAAGGCTAGTGCTCTATCAACTGAGCTATTTCCGCAAGCGTTTTTAGAAGTGGGTGGTGATGGATTCGAACCACCGAAGGCAAGAGCCAGCAGATTTACAGTCTGCCCCATTTGGCCACTCTGGTAACCACCCTTTTGTTTTAGGTGTCGCTTACACCTATCGTCGTTTTCCTTTAGGAGAGCCTCTTGTCGGATTCGAACCAACGACCCCGAGATTACAAATCACGTGCTCTGGCCAACTGAGCTAAAGAGGCGTTTCTTTGCAGCCGTTTTGCCGTTGATGTTGTTCCTATTGGAAAACGGCTGCAAAGTTACGACTTATTTTTTAATCTCCAAAACTTTTTGAGGAAAATTTTAGTGATTTCTTAATTTTTCCTTGAATTTCTCTAGTTGCACACGCATCGAGTCCACACACAAGTCTACTCCCTCCTCGAATGTATCACAGGTCTTCTCGACGAAAATCGGGTTCCCATTGGGCACTGTGACGGTAAGGCTGGTTTCTTTATTAAGTGCGGTGGCCGGCTTGACAACCTTTAATTGCACCTCTACTTTCTGAATATCTTCAAATGATTTTTGCAACTTGGCGACCTTCTTTTCGATGAACGCCTGTAATTTCTCGGTAGCGTCGAAGTGGATTGACTTGATGTTAATTTCCATAGATGCCTCCATTTTTTAAAGGTTAAACTCATGCCCTTGGATGGGCGTCTTGATATACTCGCTTAAGCTGTTCAAACGTAGTATGCGTGTAGATCTCCGTAGTGGAGACACTCGCATGTCCGAGCAGCCTTCTTACACTTTCTATGCTGGCGCCATGATTAAGCATGGCGGTCGCGAAAGTATGCCGAAGCACATGAGGTGACAGTTTCTTCTGACTACTGACCAAAGCAAGGTGCTTGGACACTTCACTGCCTACCATACGACGGTCCATACGCCGCCCCTTGTCAGTCAGGAAGAAGGCAGGGTCTAGCCGCTCCACCTCTCGGTTGCGCTGTGCCCTGTAGTTCTCCAGCGTCTGCTTCAGTTCTTGCCCGAACGGGATAATGCGTTGTTTATTGCCTTTACCGGTAACCTTGAGCTGACAATTGTCAAAATCGATGTCGTCATCGTCAAGACCCGTCAACTCCGAAACGCGTACACCCGTTTCATAGAACGTCATGATAATGGTGCGTGCTCTTACCTCTCGGTAGCTGTCGCCCCATTCTATACCGTCAAGCAGTTTATCCATCTCGCTCTCTCTCATGAAGTGGGGCAGTGGTCTGCCCGCCTTCGGTGGCTCAACCTTATGGGCCGGGTCACGCTTCACCTTGCCACGGCTCAACGCCCAGCGGTAGAAGCTTTTAAGAGCCGAGAGTCGTGTATGAACACTCGAAGCCTTCTGCTTCTCGTCCATCATGCTCTCCAACCAGTCACGGATCACGTCTGCATCAACGGTTCCCCATGTCATGGTAGAATCCAACTTATGAAAATAAGCCTCAAACTGCTTCAGGGAAAGCTCGTAGCTGTCTATCGTACGTGGAGAGCGGTTGCGCTCATACCTGAAGTAATCCAAAAACTCATCTATCATAGCTGTAGTTCTGCCATTGGTTCTATTTCGGCACGAATATACGGAAATTAATCGGAACTACCAAACTTTTTGAGGATTTTTTACTATTCTTCCTCGTCACGCAGCTTCTGTACGTAGATAGCGTGCTCCATCTTGAGACGCTTCTTCACAGAAGGCTTGTCGTACTGCTGACGGGAGCGAAGCTCCTTGATGACTCCTGTGCGTTCAAACTTTCTCTTGAATTTCTTCAGCGCTCTTTCGATGTTCTCACCATCTTTAACTGGTACAATAATCATTGTTGTTTTGGTTTTAAAAATTTTAAATTATACAATATGCCTTGTGGCATGAAACCACTTTAGCGGTGCAAAATTACTGCTTATTATTCAGATAACCAAACATTTATTGATTTTTTGATAAAATTTCCCTTGTCAATCGCACACGGCAACCCACACTTCCAGTCAGACAGATGTAAAGGAAATGAAGCAGCACACATCCGGCATGGCCCATACGGATATATACCGCCCTATGGCCGTAATGACACAATGAAACCGTCATTATGACAAGCTGTAGCGGTCGTCACGCACAAGTGAGGCGGTCGCCACAAACAAATAGGGCGGTCGCCACGCACAAGTGTGGCGGTCGCCACAGCTTGTCGTTTAAGCCACCATTGTCTTTTCCTGAATTCACTTGTCAGTTCTTGACTGGTTAAACTATTTTACTTGTCAATATACATTACTTCGAACTGATTTGCTTGTCAATTCACGTAAGATACTAAAACATAAAAATCATCCTCTCCTCTCTTCTCTCTATTTGATAGATAGATAGATTATTTAGATACTATTTAGATATTATTTAGATAGAGGGCATTGGAGACTCTAGCACACAGTAAGTTACAAAGCCACTTGGGCGCACTCAGCATCAAAAACGGGCGCACTCAACACTAAAAATGGGCGCACTCAACACCGAAAATGGGCGCACTCAACACAAAAAAACGGGCGCACTCTGCATCAAAGCGCCAAAGCATAGCCTGTCATCGCTTATGTTTATCCAAACCTCCCCTCCCCATTTGGGGGAGGGTCCACTGAAGCACCGCAGTGCTTCAGTGGGGGTGGGGCTCTTCTACTCTATCTCCTTCGTGGCTTCACGCAACCATTCCACGGTCGACTCATCAGTGAGCAATGGACTCAATTCATCGAACACGCGGCGATGGTACTCATTGAGCCAGTTCACCTCTTCAGTGGTCAGCATCTCACGGATGATAGGTGCTGTGTCTATCGGGCACAAGGTCAGCGAGTCCATCTTCAAGAAATCACCAAACTCTGTATGGCAGTAGGGTTGGATAATCAGCGTATTCTCGATGCGCACGCCAAACTTACCAGTCAGATACAATCCGGGCTCATCGGTCACCGTCATACCAGCATGCAACGGAGCCGGCATATATTCCATGCGGATTTGATGAGGACCCTCATGCACATTGAGGTACGCCCCCACCCCATGACCGGTGCCATGAAGATAATTCATACCTTCGCGCCACATGGCCTCACGACCCAGGGCATCAATCTGCGTACCACTGGCACCATCCGGAAACTTGCACAGCTCCAGTTGGATATGGCCCTTCAAAACCAACGTATAGACCTTACGCTCCTCATCTGTCAACGGACCGAGCGGAATAGTACGAGTGATATCGGTGGTGCCGTCCTGATACTGGGCGCCGCTGTCAAGCAACAGGAAGCCACGTGGTTCTATCACCGCGTCTGTCTCCGGCGTCGCCTCGTAGTGCACAATAGCGCCGTGAGAACCATAACCGGCGATGGTGTCGAAGCTGATATCCTTGAACAACGGCAGGGCAGCGCGCAAAGCGGTCAACTTGTGGTCAATGCTCATCTCTGTCTGACCGCCCGCAACCACAGCGGGCTTGAGCCATTTCAGAAATTCAACCATCGCTACGCCATCGCGCAGCATGGCCTTGCGGAAGCCTGCTATCTCGGCAGCGTTCTTCACCGCCTTCATGGCTGCAATGGGTGACGGCCGCCTGACAATCTCCTGTACATGCACCTTATTGTATAAAGTATAACAGGTCTGGTGCGGGTCCATTAGAATATTATATTCGAAATAATCCTTCAGTCCCTTTTCAACCTCATTATAGTCACGCACGCCAACACCTTCCGAGGCAAGATAGGACACCACCTCCGGCGTCAGTTTCTCCTTATTTATATATAGCGTCACATCAGAGGTAGAGATGATGACATAAGCCACGAACACCGGATTGCAGTGCACGTCGCTACCACGCAGGTTGAGCAACCATGCCACCTCGTCGAGCGCTGACACCAGCATACCGTCGGCGTGTTGCTGACGCAGAGCTTTGCGCACACGTACGATCTTCTGCGAGGTTGACTCTCCTGCATATTCCAAGGGCTGAATGACCACTTTATTGTCTGGCACCGACGGACGGTCGGTCCAGATATCTCGTAGCGGGTCGTAATTGGTACGAACCGTGATACCACCCTGACGGCGCAGGTCAGTCACCAGCGCTTCCACACTGCTCTCGGCATTGACCATGCCGTCAACACCCACCTGTGCATTGCGCTCACGCAACTGCGTACCCAGCCACTCAGCGATGGTAGACGTACTGGCCACCTTGAGCTTCATCAGCTGGAACTCAGTACCTTCAAGCTGATCAGCAGCGGCCAGGAAATAACGGCTGTCAGTCCACAGTGCTGCCGCATCGGCGGTGACCACGGCCGTACCGGCCGATCCGTCAAAACCACTGATCCATTGACGGCCCTTCCAGCGGTCAGGCGTGTACTCACTGTTGTGAGGATCGGTACTCGGGAAAATGAAAGCGTCAAGCTTCTCACGACGAAGCACCTCGCGCAAAGCGGCAAGGCGATTGGCAATGATGGTGTTCTCCATAAGCTAATCATGTTTAGAAACGGTAACAAAGTTACGTAATTTCTTCTTAAAGTTCTCAGCAAAGTGACATGCCGACATTGCAAAGAAACGAGTTTTAATATAAAACAACATATTAAAACAAAAGGTAAAGGTCAAGTGTGTCGTTTTTTCTTTAACTTTGCAAAAGAAAGAGGTGGAAGGAGTGCCGTAAGGCATGACTTTTGCTGTGAAATAGATAGATAATTTCAAAACTCTTATAAATAACATTTCAGTTATGAAGTACTTAACAAATGACAAACTCCTTATCGTCGGTGCAGGCGGTATGATTGGTTCCAACATGGTTCAGACAGCTCTTGCTCTTGGTCTGACTCCAAACGTGTGCTTGTATGATATCTACGAGCCGGGTGTGCATGGTGTCTACGATGAGATCGAGCAGTGCGCTTTCCCTGGAGCTCACGTCACCTACTACGCTCCTGCCGTAGAGGACATGAACAATCCTGAGAAGGTAGCCGAGGCTGCCAAGAAGGCTTTCACCGGCGCTAAATATATTATTTCTTCTGGTGGTGCTCCCCGTAAGGCCGGCATGACCCGTGAGGATCTGCTGCAGGGCAACTGCAAGATTGCAGCTGACTTCGGTGAGAACATCAAGAAGTACTGCCCCGACGTGAAGCACGTCGTGGTGATCTTCAACCCTGCTGACGTAACGGCTCTGACAGCCCTCATCCACAGTGGTCTGAAGCCCAACCAGTTGACTTCTCTCGCCGCCCTCGACTCTACTCGTCTGCAGCAGGCTTTGGCTCATGAGTACAACGTGCCCATGGACAAGGTAACCGGTGCCCACACCTATGGTGGCCACGGTGAGCAGATGGCTGTCTTCGCTTCTCAGGTGAAGATCGATGGCAAGCCGCTGTCTGAGATGGGTCTGAGCAAAGAGCGTTGGGAAGAGATCAAGCAGATCACCACACAGGGTGGCAGCCGCATCATCAAGCTGCGTGGCCGTAGCTCGTTCCAGAGCCCTGCCTACAACGCCGTGAAGATGATCGAGGGTGCTATGGGTGGCGAGCCTTTCACTCTGCCCGCCGGCTGCTACGCCAACCTGCCTGAGCTCGGCATCAAGGACGTGATGATGGCTCTGCCTACTACTATCGACGCTACAGGCGTGCACTACACCACTCCTACCGGCACCAAGGAAGAGATGGACGACCTGCAGAAGAGCTACAAGCACCTCTGCGACATGCGTCAGGAAGTGATCGACCTGGGCATCGTTCCTCCTATCGACAAGTGGAAAGAGGACAACGCAAACCTCTAACTCGTCAACTAATTGACATTCGTTCGGCCTATACCGGCTACAATGCCGACAAGGGCTGACAGCATAAGCGCCATGATTGCATTGACAATCATGGCGCTTTTTCATGTTCATAGAAGCACATGCCACCCGACTCTTACCACCTAAAGGAAAATATATTATTATTCATACAATGATGGTAAGCCAATGTTGGCACAAACTTTGTACCTTTGCAACCATAAGAGAACTATAAGTATAAGTATTTCGAAATACAGCTATTATGGACAAAATACACGATTTAAGCTTTGGAGGTGAGCGTCCCCTATTCGGAGCCCACGACGTATGCCTTGAAAATATCACCATCACCGACGGTGAGTCAGGCATCAAATGCTGTCACGACATCGAGTGTCACGACAGCAAGTTCTTTGGCAAGTACCCTTGGTGGCACGTCGACCGCAGCCTCATCACAAGCTGCTACTTCGCCCCCAACAGCAGGTCGGCCATTTGGTACAGCAACGACATGGTGATGAAAGACTGTGTCATCGACGGTCCGAAATTTTTCCGGGAGATGAAAGACCTGGAGCTGGAGAATGTCAAGATCAACGATGCCGATGAGACATTCTGGCATATCGACGGACTGAAACTGAAAAATGTAGAGCTGCACCAGGGTACCTACCCCTTCATGCACGCACAGAACATCTATATCGACGGACTGGTGAGCGATGCCAAGTATGTGTTCCAGTATTGCAAGAACGTGGAGGTGCACCATGCGAAGATCACGACGAAGGACTCGTTCTGGGAGTGTGAAAATGTGACGGTATACGACTCTGAGCTCAACGGTGAGTATCTGGCATGGCATTCAAGAAACATTAAGTTCGTGCGCTGCCACATCAGCGGCGAACAGCCTCTTTACTACATGGACAACGTGACACTCGTCGACTGCACCTTCGACCCCGCCTGCGACCGTGCCTTCGAAGACTGCACACATATTGACGCCGACATCCGTGGTGCCATCACCAACATCAAGAACCCTGTGTCAGGACGCATCGTCGCCGACGAGATAGGTAGCGTCACCTACAACGAGTTTGCCAAAGGACACGACTGCATAATAGAGAAGCGACATGCATAAGCCGTTTAACTTCGACCAATTGGTGCCTCGGCGCCATACAGGGTCCTACAAATGGGACACCATACCCGAGGATGCCATACCTCTATGGGTGGCCGACATGGACTTTGAGGTGGCACCTGCCATCAAGAAAGCATTGGCCCAACGTGTAGAGCACGGTGTCTTCGGATATACCAGCATAGACGACAGCTATTACGACGCCATCATCTCGTGGTTCAGCCGTCGCCATCAGTGGGTCATCAACCGTGACTGGATACTCTACACCACGGGTGTCGTGCCGGCCATCAGCTGCTCCATCAAAGCCTTAACGCTGCCCGGTGAGAAGGTGCTCGTGCTGACTCCGGTCTACAACTGCTTCTTCTCCTCCATCCGCAACCAAGGCTGCCAGATAGCGGAGAGCCCGCTCAAGCGAGAAGGCGACAGCTATGTCATAGACTGGCCCGACTTCGAGAAGCAATGTGCCGATGAGAAGACAACGGTATTTCTGCTGTGCAATCCTCACAACCCGGCGGGAAGAATGTGGACACGCGAGGAGCTGACGAAGATGGGTGAGATATGCAAGAGATACCATGTGAAGGTTGTCAGCGATGAGATTCATTGTGAACTGGCAATGCCGGGGCACAAGTTCATCCCCTTCGCAGCTGTCAACGAGACCAACCTGCACAACAGTGTCACGCTTAACTCGCCTTCGAAGAGTTTCAATACCGCAGGTCTGCAGATCGCCAACATCATCTGTGCCGACGCCGAGACGCGCCGACGCATCGACCGTGTCATCAACATCTTCGAGGTTTGCGACGTCAATCCCTTCGGGCCCGTCGCCCTGAAGGCCGCCTACAACGAAAGTGAGCAATGGCTCGACGCACTCAACCAGTACATTTGGGCCAATTACCAATATCTCAAGCAGGAACTCGAAAGTAAGTTGCCCAAGGTTCATGTATTGCGTTTGGAAGCAACCTATCTGGCATGGGTAGACATCCGGCAGACAGGCCTACGCAGTGAAGAGGCCACGCAGTTGCTGTTGGAGAAAGGACACGTCTTCGTCAGCAGCGGCACGCTCTATGGCGAAAAAGACGGAGAGGGCTACCTGCGCATCAACCTCGCCTGTCCACGCCAACTGTTGGAACAAGGCGTGACACGCATCATCAACGTACTGAGATAGCACAACTCGTCATGTGCCGCAGGCGGGTTGATGGCGAATATAATTGTACAACATATCGTGCCAACGTATGGTAGTACAATAACGAGAACGTTTTATAAGAAAAGAAGTCCGGAAGTCCAGTCATACGCTTAAGCACCTAATGAGCAGATGCTATTAATGTAATGACTGGGCTTCCGGACTTCCTTTTTTGGTATACCCGTGGAATATAATAAGGTGTATTGTTGCAAGCCAAAGGACAACACAGGAGTACCGCTACGGCCTACAACTTCTTTTCTATTTCTTTTATAATGGCATCTGTAGCACCGCCAAGGCTCTTGACATAAGCACCAGCTGCATGGCTGCTGCTCTTGAGAAAGTCAGAGTCACTGCTGAAGCGGCCGATAAGCTTGGCAAACTCAGCATCGTCGTGGATCTCAAAGCCACCGCCTGCTGCCTTCAGACCTTGCGCCTCCTGGAAATGCTGGTTATTAGGACCAAAGAGCACGGGCTTATCCCATACGGCTGCCTCCAGCACATTATGAATGCCTACACCGAAGCCACCGCCCACATACGTGACTGTGGCATAATGGTAGATAGACGACAACAAGCCAAAGCACTCAATGATCAGGCAGTTGGCATCACGCACACTCTCCTCCGTTGCCTTAGTGTAGCGTACACTACGTCCTTTGAGCAACTGCTCTATCTGCGCAAGATGGTTCTCGCCAATGACATGTGGCGCAATGATCAGCTTCCATTCAGGATGCTCATTGAAGTACTTGATGAAGATCTCTTCGTCGGGTTGCCATGAGCTGCCGGCCACAAACACCTTCTGCTGGGGATTGTTACCAACAAAAGCCTCAACAACAGGCAGGTGCTTGCCGGCATCCTTAATCTGTAGCACACGGTCGAAACGTGTGTCGCCCGTGATGCTCACACGGTCGATGCCTATGCCATGAAGCAGTTGCTTGCTCTCTTCGTTCTGAACAAAGAAATGGGTGAAGCAGTCGAGCACCTGCCCATAGCCACGTCCGTACCATTTGAAAAACACCTGACCGGGACGGAAGATACTCGACACGCTATAGAGAGGCACCTGACGATGCTTGAGGATATGCAAGTAGTTGGACCAGAACTCATACTTGATGAAGAACGCCATGACCGGTCTCACCGTACGCAGGAAACGGCGGGCATTGCTGATGGTGTCGATCGGCAGATAGCACACGATGTCGGCTCCCTTGTAGTCCTTTCTCACCTCGTAGCCCGAAGGAGAGAAGAATGTAAGCAGAATCTTGTACTGTGGATGGTCGCGGCGGATGCGTTCCATGAGTGGGCGACCCTGCTCAAACTCACCCAACGAGGCAGCATGCACCCAGATATACTGCGCGTCGTGCTCGACCTTCTCGTCAAGTATGCGCCAGGTGTCATGCTCGCCTTCCCACATCGTCTTCACCTTCTTGCTGAAGAATGTGGCAACCCACACGCCGATATTGTAGAGGGTTATAAACAAATTGTACATAGACTAAAGTACTTGATGATCTGTAATCCCAGCATTAGCCCAGCACAGCAATGGCTTGCTTCATGCGCTTGATGGTCTCTTCCTTTCCAAGGAAAGCAGAGATATCGAACATGCCAGGGCCCTTGCCAATACCTACCAAGGCCAGGCGCCATGCGTTCATCACGTCGCCGAGCTTATAACCCTTGTCGGCTATCCACTGCTCCACCACTGTCTCCTGTGTCTTGGCAGAGAAGTCAGGCAACTTGTCCAGCACGTCAATCAGCTCCGTAAGCTGGTCTTTGGAATATTCCTTCCAGCGCTTCTTCTTTGTCTTCTCATCATATGACGTGGGGGCAATGAAGAAGAACGAGCACAACGGCCACAACTCCTTCACGAAATTGACGCGGTCTTTCATCATGTGCACCACCTCAGTGATGCGCTCCATCGACACATCCACACCATTGTTGACAACGATGGGGGCAAACAAGTTGGCAATCTCGGCATCGCTCTTGCGAAGCATATATTCGTGGTTGAACCAGATACCCTTCTGGTAATCAAACTTTGCGCCGCTCTTCGAGCACTTGGTAATATCGAATGCCTTGACGAGTTCGTCAAGGGAGAACAGCTCCTGGTCGGTGCCCGGATTCCAGCCTAACAAAGCGAGGAAGTTAACAACAGCCTCTGGGAAGTATCCACTCTCACGATATCCGCTCGACACCTCACCCGTCTTGGGATCGTGCCACTCCAGTGGAAACACCGGGAAGCCCAGGCGGTCACCGTCGCGCTTCGACAATTTGCCCTTGCCCTCAGGCTTGAGCAACAACGGCAGATGGGCAAAGCGCGGCATGGTACTCTCCCAACCGAAGGCACGGTAGAGCAAAACATGCAGCGGGGCACTGGGCAACCACTCCTCACCACGAATGACATGGGTGATTTCCATCAGATGGTCGTCCACAATGTTGGCAAGATGATAAGTAGGCAACTCATCGGCGCTCTTGTAGAGCACCTTATCGTCGAGGATGTCACTCTTCACACACACATCGCCACGAATGAGGTCATTCACGTGAATCTCCTCACCCGGCTCCACCTTAAAACGCACGGTGTACTGCGTGTCGCTGGCCAGCAACTGGTCTACCTCTTCCTTCGACAAGGTAAGAGAGTTGCGCATCTGCATACGACTGCGGGCATCGTATTGGAAGTTGGGCACCTCCTCACGCTTCTTGGCCAGTTCCTCCGGTGTGTCAAAAGCCAGATAGGCCTTGCCGCTGTCGAGCAGCTGCTGCACGTAGCGCTTATATATCTTGCGACGCTCGCTCTGACGGTAAGGGCCGTACTGGCCCCCAAAGCTTACGCCTTCGTCAAATTTGATACCCAGCCAGGCGAATGACTCAAGAATATAATCTTCGGCACCAGGCACAAAACGGTTGCTGTCGGTGTCTTCTATGCGGAACACCAGCTCGCCGCCATGCTGACGGGCAAAAAGGTAATTATAAAGCGCAGTACGCACGCCGCCAATATGAAGCGGACCCGTAGGACTCGGTGCAAAACGCACCCTCACTTTTCTTTCTGACATGATGATTGGTAATTTTCGATGCAAAATTAATATTTTTTTTCTGTTTTGACGGAGATTTTTCGTATTTTCGCACGGAAATAGCAAATGTAACACGTTAATGAGTACTTTTAGACTTCTCAACCACCATGCCGAGCACTATTGGCGCGACTTGGCTGTCCGCATAGGATTAGTGTTGTTGACCACCTTCGTCATCGTTTGGTCGTTGCCCAAAGACGAAACCAAGCAATTTGTCTATGACGTTGGCGAGCCGTGGCATTACGGCACCATCATCGCCAAATATGACTTTCCGGTCTACAAGACTGACGAAGCGCTGGCAAAGGAGCGAGACTCTCTGCTGCACCTCTTCCAGCCATATTACTTTTACGACTCATCCATCGAAGATAAGGAAATCAACGACTTGCGCAGTCATTTGGCCAAAGTGAAGAATCTGTTGCCGACAGGTTTTGAGGAGGCCATCACGACACGACTGCACCATATGTATCAGGCCGGCATCATGGAGACACCCAACTACAACTCCATGCACACTGACACGACGAAGCTCATCCGTGTGATCTTCGGCAAGGACGCGGAGAGCGTACCCATCAACAGCGTCTACTCCACCATGTCGGTCTACGAACAGCTGATGAATGATCCGCTGCTTGAAGCCGAGCGTCCGCTCATGCAACGGCTCAATCTGACCGACTACATCATGCCGAATCTCATCCTCGACCAACAACGCACTACACAGGCACGCAACGACCTGCTCTCAAGCATCTCGCCTGCCTCAGGCATGGTGATGGCCGGACAGCGCATCATCGGACAAGGCGACATGGTGACGGAGACCAATTACCGCGTTCTCAACTCGCTTGAAAGGGAAATGCAGCGGCGACAGGACAGCAACAAGCAGATTACCTACAAGATGATCGGCAATGCCATCTATGTCTTCATTCTTGTGCTGCTGTTCACCGCCTACCTCCAGCTCTTTCGCAAGGACTACTTCAGCAAGCCACGCTGTGTCACCATGCTCTATGTGTTCATTGCCATCTTCCCCATTCTGGTATCACTGATGATGGAGAACAGCTTCTTCAACTTCTCTGTCTACGTATTGCCTCTTGCGCTGGCACCTATTTTCGTGCGCATCTTCCTCGACTCACGTACTGCCTTCATCACTCATATGACCATCGTCCTCATCTCTGCATGTGCACTGCGCTACCAGTATGAGTTCATCGTTCTGCAGACCGTAGCCGGACTGGTGGCTATCTTTTCGCTGCGTGAGATCGACGCACGCTCGCAGGTGTTCCGCACTGCCATATGGGTATTCTTGGGAATGTGTATCACTTACTTCGCAATCAAGCTGATGAATACCGGACAGGAGTTTGAGTTCGACATCCATATGTACTACCACTTCCTCATCAACGGCGTGCTGCTACTGTTGGCTTACCCACTGATGTTCATCGTGGAGAAGATGTTTGGTTTCACGTCGGTCATCACCCTCATCGAGCTGTCAGACATCAACAAGGGTCTACTGCGCCAACTCAGTGAGGTGGCTCCCGGCACTTTCCAGCACTCCATCACCGTGGGCAACTTGGCCTCAGAGATTGCCATAAAGATTGGAGCAAGGTCGACACTCGTACGTACCGGAGCACTCTACCATGACATCGGCAAGATGAAGAACCCGGCCTTCTTCACGGAGAACCAACAGGGAGGTGTCAACCCCCACGATAACCTCACAGAGAAGGAAAGCGCACAAATCATCATCGCACACGTGACCAATGGCGTGAAGCTGGCTGAGGAGAACAACCTGCCGCAGGTCATCATCGATTTCATCCTCACTCATCACGGACACGGTCTGGTGAGATATTTCTACATCAAATACCAGAACGAACATCCCAACGAGATCATCGACAAGGAGACCTTCACCTATCCCGGTCCTAACCCGTCGACACGCGAGCAGGCCATCCTCATGATGGCAGACACCTGCGAGGCTGCCTCGCACTCACTAAAAGACTATACGGAGGAGAGTATTGCCAACATGGTGAACAAGCTCATCGACTTCGAGGTGAATCAAGGTTACTTTAAGGAATGTAAGATAACATTCTACGACATCGCCGTTGCCAAGCAAGTGCTCATCGAACGGCTCAAGGCTATCTACCACACGAGAATAAAATATCCCAAGCCTACCACCGTTCCCTCCTCGCCGGCCAAAGTATGAAAGTATGAATAATAAGGCATACTATCACCCTTTATAACAAAGCATACCGGCACCCTTTGAGCCTGCAATGGTAACCAGCCCGCCCCACTTGGGGGAGGGAACTCGGCGCGCAAGCGTCGAGGGGGAGGGGCTAGTGCCCGCCCGTCTTACCTATCATGAACAAGCCTTTGGAGGTAAGGCCGGCGGCTACCGCATCCATGCGCGTTACCTTCCCATTGTTGAAGAACGTAGCCTGGAACATGCCGTGTGCATCGAGCCGGGCGTTAGGATTCCAATAGAGCGTACGGCGACAGTCGGCCGCACCGACGGGCTGACGGCGGCTATAGTCGGGCGAATAGAAATCGTACGGTTCACTGATGCCGTCAAGCAGTACGAAGCGGTCGCGCTGCGTGGGACGCGTGCTGTTGTCATCGTAGATGTCATAATCAACCACGATGTCGGGCACTCCCACCCGTTCAGCCTGCGGAGCATCGTAGTTGCGGGGCTCAAAATCGGTGTAGAACCTGAAGTTGATGATGTGCTTCAAGTGCAGTTGATCCCACAGCCAGTTATCTGTTTTCGTCTTATTGAAGGGTTCGAAGCCAGTATAGTTACGGAAGAAAGGATAATGGTCGAGCGTAGCCTCAACGCGGAAGTCTGTGTTGCGACCCATGTTGCCATAGACGGTTGTACAAGCAATGGGCGGAAACAACGGCATGTTGACAACGCCCCACGACAGTCCTCGGTCGGTAGCCTCATTGTAGAGTTGCAGGGCATCGACAACATAGGCAGGCTTGCTGTAATCGATGGAACGCAAGTGACGACGCATCTTACCTTCCACGTCGACATCGGCCAACATGTGTTCACCTTCCAGTTTGGAACCCTTTTGCTGACTATTTTCAAAATCCGTCTTCAGTACAGGCAGATGGGTTTGATAGTAGCTGTAGGGATGGCTGAAGACTGGATAGAAGAGGTCACGCTTGACATAGTAGTCGGCATACTGATCTTCATCACGCTTTCGCTTATCCACAATGCTTTCCAGATTATGCTTGACGGAGTCTTTCACCGAATAGGCCGTCATGCGCAGGTAGGCCTGACCATAGAAAGGCGGCACCCGGAATACGAAGGGACGGCCTACAAAAGTACGCTGTGTCTCACCATAGACCTCTTTGCCGATAGCCACCTCCGCTTCCACATACAGCGCTTTCTTTGGCGACGTATCCACCTTCGTCTCCTCCTGACCGGGATAAGGGAAGGCACCATTATCGAGGAAATAGGCAATCTCATAGGGCACCTGGGCGGCTTCGCTCTCTACGGTGTCGTTGATAGTGCTGTTCTTCAAGAAGTACCTCGTGAAACTGCCCTTCCTAAGGGATGTCGAGTAATTGCCTGCTCCACTGCTGGCTGATGTATTGCTGTGCAACTGGTCACCTACAGTGGGAAGCATGAGAAAGCTCATCCACTGCGGCTCATAGTGCGACGCCTCGGCAGTCTTGTGCACACTACCCTCTATCGTCAGGGTCTTCTCTGGTTGATAGCGCAAGCTGTCCACGCGCTGGTATCGACGCCATCCCTGCACCATCATCAACAGGTCGAGGGCCTGTCGGTGGGCAGCGTCATCCGACTCGAAATAGTAAGCCGGATGCGCAATAAACCCTTTCAGGTCGCTCGACAGCAGGCAGTCTGTCATAATGTTGCCATCATCATAGGTATTCTCCGTGGCCCCGTGGTCTCTGACGCTGATGGCGAACGGCAAGCCGCTGAGGGTGCTGTCACCCTTGACGGTGACAGTGCATCGTTCGTAAGGCTGATAGTCAAGCTTGTTGGTGGCTGTTGTCAGCACTGACAGTTTGTCATGGCGGTTGATAAAGAAGAGACGGGAGGCCAGCACATGGGCATTCTCATCGAGCACCACCACCTCATTGACTCCCGTCGGCATTTTGTTGGTATCGAGTTGGACGGTTGACGCGCCATTGAGCCGTATCAGGTCGAAGAGCTGTCCACGACAGAGCAAGGCATATGCCTCGGGCCGGCAACCACGGGCCTGCACGTGCATTGTGTCGCCGTAAAGGGTGAGCGCCACCCCGCTCGGCATTGCCTTGGGCAACGGGAACGCATAGTCATGGCCCCGCCAGGTGAAGCTGAGCCGCTGACGCAGACTGTCGGTGGGTACGCTGACGGTGAACAGTCCACGTCCCATGTACCGGGTTGACACACGGCGCCCACCGAGTTGGCCCACAGCGTCAACGGCCTTACCGTCCTGGTCGGTCAACTCAAAGGCCACACGCTGCGTGAGGCCACGCACCAGACTACCACCTTCGGGGAAGAAGGCACACTGGAGCTTCGGTTCGACAGGAGAAGCCAACAACTGCTTCGGCCGGCCGGTCATGTAGCGCTCTGTATAATTGCCAGGCTGAGCGGGTTTGTCGTAGATGGGAATGACACGACTGTAGAGACCGTCCCAGTCACGGAAGAAGTCGTGGGCCATACGCTGGTTGTAAAACTTCATACGGTCTTCACGGGTACTGGGGCGCTCATAGCAATTGAAGTTGAGCATCCAACGGGTATAGGCCCTCAACTCATAATAACCGCTATAGAGGCTGTCGCTCAACACGAACTGACCACAAGAAAAGCCTTTGTCGCTGACGATGATGCATTGGCGTTGGGTCACGAGCCCGTCGGGTGAGAGCAGTTCCACATAGAGCAACTTGCTCATGTTGGTGGGACGAAGGTTGTCGGCACGCATGACAAAAGCCTTGTACCAAAGGGTGTCGCCGACAAAATAACAGTTGTTGTCGGTTTGGATGTAGACTTTCTCCTGAATCTGAGGATGAAGGATAAACGCTTGTCGCAGGCTGTCCAAGGCATCAGCCCAAAGGGAACTGACAGGCAAGAAAAAGGCAATGACAGCCAATAACCATCGGGCTTGCTTCATAGTAGTGTTTTATAAGGCAGGTTCTGTAATAATTAGGTGGCAAAACAAACTTCTCGCAGATTACACCAATCAACACAGATGATAAATTTTGAGATGCGCCATGCTTGGAACATCTGTGCAGACCAATGTAGTCTGCGAGAAGAAGATGTGCGGACTTTCAGCGCAGTCCGCATGCGCTATTAGTGTTGCTTATTGAGCTTCAACAGACGGTTGTATTCCTTCTTAGTGATACGCATGAAGGAACCATGCTGCGGACCGGTGACACCTTCGATATCGACAGGGTCATGGAAATTGCGCAGGTTCTCGTCGGCCTTACAGATGCGGTAGTGCTTGGGGTTGTCGCTGTACTGGATATAAGCCACACGCCAAGTCTTGTCACCAATAAGCTGGAAGGCAGAAGACCCCTCACAATTCTTGCGACCTTCAAAGCTCACATAGTCGTCTTCCACCGGTTCGCCCCATCCATAGGTGAGATGGTCAGATGTAGCGGTATAGATGCCAGGTTTGCCACCCTCCTTCTTGATGAGCATGTGATATTTGCCGTCAGCCAGCAGGTTGATATCGGCATCAATGGTGGCATACCCCCAGTCGAAGAGCAGGCGCGGTGTGGTGATGCGCGTAAAGTCTTTCGAAGCATAGCTGTAGTACATACGGTCATATTTCTCCTCCGGACGGTTGAGCATAGAGAAGTAAAGCATGTAACCGCCCTTCTCCCCATTAGGCCACACATAAGAGGGATCCCAGAAGATCTGCGGAGCCCACACACGGTTCACAGTCGACCAGTCCTTATAAGGCTGCTTGGCTGTGGCACCATCGCAGAAGATGCTGGGGCCTTTGCGGAAATCAAATGTGACTGATGTCCAGTTGACAAGGTCCTTGCTTTTAAGCAGATCAATGCCGTAGTTGTCCCATTTATGCGACTTGGCCACGCACATATCGGTAGTCACCATGACGAAACCTTTCTTGTTGAAAGCGCGAGTGATGTAAGCATCGCGTGTACCCCCTTCGATGCGTGCATGCACCATTGGATCGAAGATAGGCTTTCCACCCAAGATGTCCTGATAGTGGTAGCCGTCACGGCTCACGGCATACGCCGTCCATTCTCCTTTATCGCTCATGTGGCAGTAAAGGTAACCATAATCACCTTTCACAGGATTTTGAGCGTTGGCAAAAAACGATGCCGACAACAGACAAGTCGTGAAAAGACCCTTTGAGATGGTTTGAATCGATAATTTCTTTAGTATATTCATTGTTTTATATAGTGTGTTTTATTTGTGTTTTATTTATATAGCGTGTTTTGTATAGTGTAATCGTATTGCATCAACAATGCATAATTTGGTACTAAAGTACGGAGATTAATTGACATGACCAAATATTTCATCCGATTTTTGATCGGGACGTAGCGATTCTGTAGATGTCCCAGCCTACTCTTGCCTACCCCGCCTACTCTTGCCAACCTTGCCTACTCTTGCCTACCTTGCCTACTCTTGCCTACCTTGCCTACTCTTGCCTACCTTGCCTACTTTTGCCTACCTTGCCTACTCTTGCCTACCTTGCCTACCCCGCCTACTCTTGCCTACTCTTGCCTACCATTGCCTACCCCGCCTACTCTTGCCTACTCTTGCCTACCCCGCCTACCTTGCCTACCCCGCCTACTCTTGCCTACTCTTGCCTACCTTGCCTACGATTAATGTTAACTAACATTAAACTAAGGGCTATTTACATGGAAGTTTAGAACAATCTATGTAACTTTGCGGACACATTTTTAAGATTTGTTCAAGATGAAGTTATTAAAGGCAGCCATCGTCGCGATGGCTCTGAGTGGCACACAGGTCGTGTGGGCCGGTGGTATCAACACGAATACAAACATGAGTACGGCATTTGGCCGCAACCTCTCGCGCGAAGGCGCCATCAGTATTGACGGTGTATATTTCAACCCCGCTGGAGCTACCTTCCTTAGTCCGGGACTGCATCTGTCCATCAATTGGCAGCTCATTACCCAGCACCGTTACATTGACAATAACTACGAATTATTCGCCAACAATACAGAAAAGCCAACAACCAACCGCAACTTCAAGGGTCACTCGCTTGCCCCGTTCTTCCCCTCCGTACAGGCTGCCTACAACTGGCACCGTTTCTCGTTCCAAGCCAATGCCGGCGTGGGTGGAGGCGGCGGCAAATGCACCTTCGACGACGGTCTTGGCTCATTTGAGAAGATTGTCTCAGAAACAGCGCTGGCAGCCTCAGGCCTCGCTCGGACCGTGGACGGAGCGCTGGTAAATTCACTCAAACGTTTCGACGTCCCTGGGGACATAGCCAACAATATGGTGGGTGCAAACGGCTTCTCCAGTGACCAGTATTTCGGCAAGCAGGGCAAATACAGTGCCCAGAGCTACATGCGCGGCCGTCAATATTATTATGGCGTATCGCTCGGTGTAGGCTACAAGTTGACCGACGACCTCAGCGTGTTCGCCGGCGCACGTGGCGTATACGCCTCGTGCAACTACTACGGCTATGTGCGCAACATCAAGGTTGGCAACATGCCTCTATACCAGGTGCTTGACCCGACAAAGACCAATTCAGCCGACATTGAGCTAAGCTGCGACCAGAGCGGCTTTGGTGTCACGCCTATCCTCGGTATCGACTATCGGCTCGGGAAATGGAACTTCTCGGCAAAGTATGAGTTCAAGACCCGCATGCGCTTGAAGAACTCTTCCGTCAACCAGTTCCCGAGCATCGGTAACCTGAGCGACAACCTGGCCAAAGCGCTCAACGCAACTCTGCAAAATAACAACATGACAGCGGACCAGGCCACAACCATCACTGATAAAACGTTGTCATCGGAAGAAGTCACCGGTACGATGACTGCCCTGAAAGCCCACTTCGACCAAGGCATCAAAGAAGCCACAGGCGAATACGAGGACGGCAAATCCATTCCTGCCGACCTGCCGGGTATCGTTGCGGTAGGCGTTGGCTATACACCTAACGACGCACTGCGACTGACTGCCGGTTTCCATTACTATTTTGACAAGCAGGCACACGCCTACAACAACCGCAACAAACTGTTGAAGCGTGGCACAATGGAATATAGCGCCGGTGTGGAGTACGACCCTATCAAGCTCGTCACACTGAGCGCGGGCTACCAGCGCACCAACTATGGTCTGAGCGACGAATACATGGACGACAAGTCATTCGTGGTGAGTTCGAACAGCTTCGGCACCGGTTTCATGATTCACCTAAGCAAGAAGACGCGCGTGAATGTGTCGTACTTCCACACATTCTACGAGACAAAAAACACAGAGAAAACCGTACAGCTGACCGAGAAGCAGCAAGCGCACTACGTGGCTAACTACTCACGCAGCAACAACGTGTTTGGTGCCAGCCTGGAACTCGACTTCTAAAGTTTCACCAACAGCCCCCCTTGGCTTACTTGCAAGCCAAGGGGGGCTGTTGGCGTTCTAGGGATCAACGTCGAAATATATTTGCAGGCTTTTATAGACAGGTTGACCCATGAGGTAGTCGCGCACATGATACAACAAATCGCGGGTCCTGCGCAAATTGGCACCCTGCTCCAGCTTCACTACAATTTTACGAATGAAGAGCGTCTTGACACGCGCCACCGACGGTTTGTCGGGACCGAGCACACGCTCGCCCAAGGCATGGGAGAGTTGGGCACCCATCTCCTGCGCCGCCATCTCGGCAATGTTCTCCTGCTTGTGTCGAAGATAAACATAGATAAGGTGATAGAACGGCGGATAATGGAAGAGACGGCGCTCGTCGAGCAAGTCTTGGAAGAAGCTCTGATAGTCGTTGTGCACTACCTGCCCGATGACCGGCAGCTCGGGTTCACGAGTCTGCAGAATGACAAGTCCCTGACGACCCCGGCGACCGGCACGCCCCGCCACCTGGCTCATCATCATAAACGCATGCTCATAGGCGCGGAAATCGGGATAGTTGAGCATGCTGTCAGCATCAAGTATACCTACCACGGCCACGTTGCCAAAATCAAGTCCCTTGCTGATCATCTGCGTACCAATGAGAACATTGGTGCGACCGCTCCCAAACTCGTTGATGATGCGCTCGTAAGCATTGCGTGTGCGCGTGGTGTCGAGGTCCATACGAGCCACACGCGCTTCGGGGAAGTCGTTGCGCACAAGGTCCTCTAACTTCTCCGTACCAAAGCCACGGTCGCTGAGGTGAGGGTTGCCACAACAAGGGCAGGCCTCCGGAACAGGCATGGTAAAACCGCAGTAATGACACGTGAGCAGGTTAAGCCGTTTATGATAGGTAAGCGACACATCACAGTTCTTGCACTTCGGCGTCCAGCCACACATACTGCACGACAGCACTGGTGCATAGCCACGCCGATTCTGGAATAGGATGACCTGTTGTCCGTTGGCCAGTGATTCGCGCATAGCTGCCATCAGACGCGGTGAGAACGGACCGTTCATCATCTTACGGCGACGCAGATCCTTTATGTCGACTACCTCAATGTCGGGCAGGGCGACGTCTTTGAAGCGATGGCTCAGTGTTACCAGCCCGTACTTTCCCGAGTGGGCATTGTAATAACTTTCCATAGAAGGCGTAGCCGTACCCAAGAGTGTCTTGGCTCCATAGTAGCTGGCTAAGACGATGGCTGCGCTGCGCGCGTGGTAGCGCGGTGCCGGGTCCTGCTGTTTGAAGCTTGTCTCATGTTCCTCGTCAATAATGACCAGGCCCAACCGCTGAAAGGGTACAAAGACCGCGCTTCGTGCACCAAGGATAATATCGTAGGGTGTTGAAGAAAGTTGCTTGCGCCATATCTCCACCCTTTCATTATCGCTGTATTTGGAGTGATAGATGCCCAAACGTCCGCCAAACACCCGTTGAAGACGTTGTGTCATCTGTACAGTGAGTGCAATCTCAGGCAAAAGATAGAGTACCTGCTCACCACGGTCAATGGCTTGCTGAATAAGATGGATGTAGACCTCTGTCTTACCGCTTGAGGTGACTCCATGAAGCAGCACCACCTGCTTGCTTTGCCATTCAGTCTCGATCTGCTGTTTGGCCTGGTTCTGCGCCGGGCTCAGTGACTGGATACGCTCGGGATGGGCAGCACCGGCATGGTTGAGCCGCCCCACCTCCTGATCATAGACAGTCAGAAAACCTTGGTCGACAAGCCGTTTGAATAAAGCCGACTGGCAATGCGTCTCATTGAGCAACGACTCACGGCTGACGGAAGCACCTTGGGACTGCATAGAGAGGAAAGTTTCAAAGACCTCTAACTGACGAGGCATGCGGCGCAACATGGACTTGGCAATGGCAATGGCCTCAGGTGAACTGAACTTCTCAGCCAGGGCAACGAAGGTCTCTGTCTTCGGACGATAGCCCGTCTCAGCCTTCAGACCAGCGGGCAGCGCGGCTTTCATCACGTCACCAACAGACGCCATGTAGTAATCGGCTATCCACTGCCAAAGGCGCAGTTGCTGTGGAAGAATGACAGGAAAACTATCGAGCAAGGCCAGCACGTCCTTTACCTTGCTCTCTGCAAGCTTAGGTGGGTCGTCATGCACGCGTACCGCTATGCCCGCGTATGTTTTGCTCTTGCCAAAGGGCACCAGCACGCGCACACCCACACCACATCCCGGCACAAGGGCGTCGGGCAAACGATAAGTGAAGGTGCCGTCCAAAGGAACGGGCAATATAACATCTACATATTTCATGAGTTTCCACGTGCAAAGGTAGTGGAAACAAGAGGAATGCCCAAGAAAAAGCTTGTCTTTTTCCTGTTAATACATACTGGGATAAAATGCAGGGGCAGAGTTTATCTCCGCCCTAACCCCCACCGACCATCGTTATTGTCGCCATCCGGGAGTCGGGATGAGATAAACCCTGCCCCTACTGTGTTATTAACTATTTCTGTATCTCTCCTGAGTGAGGAATGGTACTCTAAGGTGCCTTTGAGAATGTCTAGAAGTAATAAGCCAGGCCCACCTGCCATGCGTTATAGCGTGCGCGCATGTTCTTCGTCACCTCGGGCAGTACCTCGGAAGGCTTAATCTCACCGGTCTTACCGCAGGCGATGTTGTAATTAACATTGAATTGCAGATGGTTAAGCACCGTGACGCCGGCACCCACGTTGACGCTGAAGTTGGAGTCTTTCCACTTCCAATTGATATTATCCTTGTCGCTGCCCACATTGAAACCAAACTGCGGACCTGCAAAGAGGAACACGTTGGCCATACTGCCAATACCGAAGGCATAGCGCAAGTTGATGGGGATGGCGATTTGCTTCTGTGTGAGGCTTTCCTCCACACCGGTCTGACTGTTGTCATCGCCCGCCTTAATCTTGCCCGAACGCTGGTCGTAAAGCGCGGAAGCATCGACACCAAATCCCGTGTCGAGCAATGACACCTTCACCGTAGGACCAATATAGAAACCCTCACGATTCTCTGAGTTGAGTACGTCGCTACTCATACTCATACTGGTGACATCCAAACCTCCCTTGATACCAAACTTTACCTGAGCGGTGACAGGCAAGCAGCACACGACGGCCAGTGCCAGCATCAAAACATATACTTTCTTCATTATTATAACTGTTTATTGTTGTTATGCAGTCTTGTTATTATGGACTAATGACGTTGACGACGTACCGTCACACGGGCCGTGCCGGAAGACGAGCTTGAAGAAGTACGTGTACGGGGAGTCTTGGTCTTGACGGTAGCTCCGCTGCGCCGGTTCTTCTTTTTCAGCAAAGCACGCTGCTGCTTGGGATCGAGCTTGGCAATGGAGTCGAGCGAGTCTTTGAGTGCCTGGTTGCCCCAGATATTCTTCTCAAAGTCGGTGATCTCCTTCTCAATGCGACGCTGCTCTGCAGAGAGCTTCACTGAGTCGCTGCCAGCCACCTGCGCAAGTGTCTTGCCAAGCATGTTGGTTGTCTTGTAGATCTTTCCCTTGTAAGCATTGAGCGTGAAGTAATCATCAATGCTCATCGTGGCAGCATTGTTGAGGTTGCTCGTCATGATGGTCTGCTTGGACAGAAAGGGTGCCAGGTCGTCGTAGCGTATCCAGAAGAGCGGATACTTTGTGACGCCGTCGCCAAAGTCATCCTCACGGAACATCACCGGGCAGAGTGCCTGCACACGAGTATGGAACGAAGACGTGTTCTGATCGTAATAGGAGCTCTCCTTGATATAGTAAGCCTTGACCTCGGCAGACGGGATGTCGCTGTCGTCAATGTGTATGCCGCGGTCGGTGCGCTCGTAATAGATGTGATAATCGTCAAGAAACTTCAGAGGCTTCACGCGCAGTGACTCATCGAAGCGCTCACTGCCGGTATTGACATCGTAGCTATAGGCAGCAATACCACCATGATTGGGACCAGCCATCACCAACTTGAATATATAGGTAAACAGGTTCATCTGCGTGCCAACGGGCTCTGTGGGATAGTAGAGCGCCGCATTGGCATCATCGCTGAGGTCGAGCTCACGGTAAACATCACGCCGCCACACCACGTCCTCATCCATCTTCTGTTCGGTGGGGAAGGAGATCTGAGCCCGTAGGGTCATGTTGTTGCGGTTGCTGGTCTGGGTCTGCTGTTGCTGTTGCTGCCGGCGTGCCTTTGGCTGAGCCTGGGCAACGGCAACGCTCAAACAGGAGAGCCCTATCATGAACAATAATTTCCTCATATACATTATAATATCGTTATTTTCAAATTATCTCACTTTCACTTCCATGGCACCTGGCAGAGTGCGCGTGACGCCATCAGGACCTACTGCATGAACCTCTGTGATATAGAAACGACGACCACGCGAGAGGCGACGGAACTGCTCACGCATGCGCTCGGTGAAAGCATTGCCTTGTGAAGCCATCTGTACAGCGTTGCCCATGTTGTCGTAGAACACAGTGGAGAAGCCGGTGACACGGAACTGAATGTCAAGGATACCATCATCGATGGCAGCATTGAGCGTCGAGGCGCCCATCAGTCCGGCCTTCGTCAGATTGCCGCCTTTATAACGGTCGGTACCTAATGCAATATACGGCGTTGGATCAGGCAGCTTACGCACCTTGAACGTAAACGGAGGGAATGAACGGGTCTTGTCTCCATCACGTGCTGTCACGCGGAAAGTGACATCGTGACCGACAGCTGACGGCACGGCGACATAGCGGCCAGCACCTTTGGCTATAAGTCGGCCACCGGTCATGCTCACCGACACGCCATTCTGAGGCACACCCGGTACGCTGACGCTCATCGGGTTGGAATAGCCTGCATAAAGCACATTCATCAAATCAGCAGCAATGGTTGCGCCACCGGGAACAGGTATAACGGAATATTTCTGAAGGAAGTTGCGACGAAGAACATCACCACGCGCGTTACGCATCAGGATGTAACCGGAGAACTGATGCTCTCCTACACCACCGGCTGTGAAGCTATATTGTCCATTGTGCGTATTGACACGGGCGCCATTGACATAAATCTCGGGCTGCTGCGTGGTGTCAACAGCTGCCATGACAATGTTGGCCATGAAGCGCTCGCCAGGATAGAGCGTCGTCTTCTCAGGAACGACAAAGGCGGCAAGCTTGTTGACACGAATGTCCTTCATGTCGATATTCGACACCAGCGTATGAAGCACCTCACCCTCGGCATATCTTACATCGTTCTGCAACTTAGACAGCAATGTGACGGCAGCGGCGACAGGCATGTTCTCAAACATATATTCCTGCCAGTTCTTGCCAAGATTGTTCTTGTGGCGTGGCACCTTGGTGGAAAGGTTGCTCATGATGATCTCACGCTGGCGGGGATCCGTGACATAGGTCAGGATGCGGTCGCGATAGGAATTGATGGCATTGTAGAGCTTACGGCCTTTGCCACCAATGGGCGAGAGCATCACCGTCCCTGCAGCATCGATGTTGTCGGTATTGTCAATATTGTGGACATCGCCGTCGGGGCCGTCTGCCTCCTTCACAATGGCTACCTTCAGCGCCTCGGCAAAGTTGTACAAGGAGTCGCTCATATCCCTGACCTGCGTAGCCTTGGCAAACCACTCACGCACCTTCTCAGGGTTAGCGGCCATCTGATCCTTGAAGCTTCCGTAAATGGCCTCATTCTCAGACGACGCATTGCGTGTGGTGCGGTCGAGGCTTTCCTGTACAACCGCGAAGCCCTGCAACACCTCCGTTGACACATTAAGGGCCAACATAGCCAGAAGGACGATATACATCAGGTTGATCATCTTCTGGCGAGGAGAGACTGGTCTTTTCTTTATTGCCATTTACTCTTTGTCTTTAAGGGGAGCACCCGGAGCTGCCACATGCATATTGACTGTCATGGCCTCAATCATTCGGGCATATATCTGATTAAGCCGCTCAATCTGTTCGGCCATCTTACGCGTCTGATCGTTGATCTGATCAATGGTGCCAACCTGCTGACTGGCGCCTTTAAGCTGCATCTCGTAGATCTTGCTGATGCCGGTGAGCGTACGGTTGAGGTTTTCCATCTCTTCGCTGTCGCGCGTCAGACGAGTACTTTGCTCGTTGACCTTCTTCAAGGTCTCCACGAGGGTCTTCAGTTCTTCCACATAATTGCCCTGCGCCTCGTTCATGGCTGCTGCATCCTCTGCACTCATCTGAGGCACAAAGTTTGGCTGCACGGGCTGCTGTACGCCTGCACCAACCTGCGCTGCGCCCGCTGACATCACTGTGCTACCATCCTCCGATGCTGACTGGCCGTTGACTACGGGCTGACTGCCATCAGCAACAGACTGAGCAACATTGGAAACAGCCTGAGGACTGCTGACAGAAGACTGGGTTCCACCTGTATAGATGACAGTGGGGCCAGCTGCCTGACTGACAGACGCAGCGGCACGACGTACGCCCTCCACACCTTGCGGAGCAGCACCTGACTCAGCCTGCTCTTCCTGTTCGGCAGCTGCCTCTTCGGCGGCCGTGTATTGCACCTTACCACTTGCCAGGAACTCCTCAGTCAAGTGGGTAGGCATCTCACGCCCCTCAGCAGTCTTGTCGAAGGGACGGTCAAAGGCAGAGATAAAGAACACGAACACCTCAGTGCCCATACCAATAAACAGCATGACATTGGCACCAGGCAAGTGGGTAAGCTTGAACAATGCGCCAAGAATGACTACTGAGGCACCCCAGCTATAGGTGTAGTTAAGAAAAGTCTGGCCTGCAACAGTGTCCATCCACTTCTGCAGACGATAGACTAAGTTATATTTACTGTAAACTGACATATGCGTTGACGACTTATGATGTATTATTTACGTTTCTGTTTTATACTTGTGCTGTTGGCCAGTGACCTCACGCAACGGAAGCCGATGTAGGACCGTGGTTGGTTCTGATACTCCCAAGTGCGCCATGCCGACCGTATGAAGCTCTCAGGGTCTTTCCACGAACCACCTCTCACGCTTTTCTTCTTCAAACGATAGGGATCCTCCGAAGCCGCATTGTAACGAAGCTGCGGATTGATGTCGTTCATGGCATCGACACCAGCCTCCGTATAGACGGTGCTGGTCCACTCTGCCACATTGCCGGCCATATCGTAAAGACCATTGCTGTTGGGAGAGTAACTGCCCGCACGACTGGTAATCAGATTGCCGTCCTTGGTATAATTACCGCGGTCAGGCTTGAAGTTGGCATAATAGCAGCCATCTCCATTGGCTACGTTCTTGTTGTTCCAGGGGAATTCGTTCTGGTCCTTGCCGCGTGCGGCAAACTCCCACTCTGCCTCAGTGGGCAGACGATAACGCTGTACGTAGCGGGCCTCGTTGCCAAGTCCCTTCAACAGGTAGTCAGTACGCCATGCACAGAAGGCATTGGCCTGCTCCCATGTCACACCCACAACGGGGTAGTCATTATACGCAGGATTGGAGAAGTAGTTGCGAAGGTACACCTCATTGTCAGCATTCGGGAAGTCATTGACCCAACAGGTAGTGTCGGGATAGATGTTGACAATATAGGTATTGAGAAAGTCCCACGGACCGGATAATGGCCGGTTGATGGTCTGTCTCACTATGCGGCCTTCATCGTCTATATAAGCAGTATCCTTACTGATCATCACCGTCTCGTCGGGATTCACAGTATGATCAGTGTTAAGGTCGCGCTCGCTGGGATTCAGACGATTGCGGCGCTGTGCGGCTGCCACATAGTCGTAAATCTCGTAGCGGTAGTTCATCTGTCTGCAATCGAGCATCTTCTCGCCTGTCACCGGATTGGTGACATACAAACTTTCGATGGCACGCTGCTCATCCTCATTGGGCTTGCGTGGCAATCTTTTGTTCCAGTTAAGATGAGGGGTGACGGGATCGCCGTTCTTATCCTCGGTAATCATGTAGGTCTCGTCGCCACCATACGACGGATCAGCAAGACGTGTGCGAAGGATGGAGTCGCGCACCCACATGACAAACTGCTTATATTGCGAATTGGTAATCTCCGACTGATCCATCCAAAAACCTTCTACGGAGATATCACGGCGCGGAGTCTTCTTTCCCCACAAGCTGTCCACGCTGTCCAGACCCATCTTCAGGAACCCACGGTTGATCCGTACCATACCATATGGTGTGGGCTCATTGAAAGCACGGCCGCCAACGCCCACGACCTCCCCTCCACGACCGGAGGCGGATGTAGACTTGGCGCTGAAACAGCCTGTCAGAGAAAGTACCATTAAGACGGCACCTACTATTATTATACCTTTCTTCATATATGCGTCTCAGTATATTCCTTATTCAATCTAAGTATATCACTTACTCAACCTAAGTATATTCTTTGTTTTACCTAAATATAACATGACCCTATCCATGGATATTCCTCCGTCCGGTCAAAGAATGCGCACACTCTTATGCAGGTTACGGCCTTTCTTCACCAGGTTGATGTCATGCTGGTAACCGATGAACAGCTCATGACTACCATTACCGGGATTGATGCCCGAGGTGTAGAACTCATAGCTATATCCAAGCACAATGCCATGGAAACTACCACCAAAGAGCAGTGTCAACGAATTGGTAGGACTGTAGCCGATGCCACCATACATGGTCTTCGTATCATTGGTATAAACCAGTCGGGTGGTAATATCACCACGACAGGCCACTCCATCAGACCTGACAAGAAACGATGGCTTTATTGTAAGAAACGGATTTCTAAGTTTAATATTGTAACCGCCGGTTAAATAATATGTACAGTCTATCTGTAGTTCATTATTGTCACCAAGCGTCACGAGGGGTGCAGTCAGATGCTGTGCGGAAAAGCCCAGATACCATTGTTTGTGAGTATAATAAAAGCCTGCGCCAAGGTCTACAGTATTGCCTGATATTTGGGAGGTAGAGAAGGCAGGGTCACTGCTGTCCTCCAAATCCAACTTACTGCCGTCAAAGTCCTCACTGATAAAGCCAACTTGTAAACCAGTGCTCAACTGCCCGCCAAACAGCTTGAACTTATACGAATACTGCAAAGCCAACTTTGTATGTGTGAAAAGTCCAAGTTTGTCATTCATAAACTGCGCACCAACACCATGATATGATTTCAAAGCGTAGAAAGGCATGTCAGCAGCCGCATAAGCCGTTTGAGGATTGTGTTCAAAGCCTGCCATGTCAAGGGCATAAGCAGCCGTCACATTGATCTTCGACTGCTTACCCGTGGCTGCCGGATTAAACGATGTCTCCATGTCGAAATAATGACTGAATGACGGGTCGTATTGAGCCTTAGCAACCAAGCTAAAGCCTGACAGCAACAATAAAAAAATGTATCTGGCCTTTATCACGAATAGATAACGAGAACGGAGCGAATTTATTGTAATAGCGGAAAAACAATGATAAGTCCGATAGTTGGGAAGACAAAAACAAATATGCGGAAACAGTCGTTCTATAAAACTGTATCCGCATATTCTATCGAGACTAGTATACAATAAACTTACTAGTATTCATCTTCATTCCAGAGGAAATCCTCTTTAGAAGGATAATCAGGCCAAAGGTCTTCTATACTCTCATATACGTCGCCTTCATCCTCTATCTCCTGCAAGTTCTCAATAACCTCATCGGGGGCACCGGAACGTACTGCATAGTCAATCAATTCATCTTTAGTAGCAGGCCATGGAGCATCTTCAAGCTTTGAGGCCAATTCAAGTGTCCAATACATAGTCTTAGTATTTTATGTTTTGCTATAAATATATCAGTCAAAGACCATACGATTCAAGCATACAATATCAATGTTGTATCATACTCTATAAAATCGTGGCGCAAAAATAACGAAATTATTTTATTCTGCAAGCTAACATGCCATTATTTTTAGGCTAAATAATGTAATAAAGCTTAAATCACAAGCGAAAAGTAATATTGTAGTGATTCTTCGGTTTCTTTAAGTCAAAGAATACGACACCAACATCATATATATCAAACGACGTAATAGCGCGCGTATCATCAACTATCTGTTTCCAAAAGCGATAACATATGTCACTTTCATGAATACCCTCAACCACCAAAACTCCATTAGGCGTTAACGCATCAACATACCAATGGTAGAAAGATTTTTCATAATCAGAAGGCAGTTGAAGATTAGACAAATCAAGAATAACACCATCAGGATGAGGATGAGAAGAAAACAATGAAGCCTTGTTACATCCAGCCCTCAAATAGTCTAACTCGACAGTCTTTAAGTTATTCGATACCCAATATTGACCTTGAACCATATTGGACAAACGTAACAAGAACTGATGAAAGGTACGTGTAACATAATCTTCAGGATATTTCTCCGCCAACTCGCTATATGCATAATAAGGATAGCGTTGTCTGACCACATCCAAAACAAAATTGAAATCAGATGGAGACTGAATACCAAAACCGTGAGAACGGGGCCAACGAACAAAATGATAATATAGACGTTTTAAAGACTGCATAACGATGATCAAGAATTATTTAGCAACAACCTCATGTTGCAACACCTAAGTAACGGGAAGCATTAGAAATTATTGTACACTACCTTGCCTATCTCGCCTACCTTGCCTACCCTGCCTATCTCGCCTACCAGCCTATCTCTCCTACCTTGCCTATCTTGCCTACCTCGCCTACCCTGCCTACCTTGCCTACCTCGCCTACCTCGCCTACCTTGCCTATCTCACCTACCACCAAAAAAGCAGTCCCGGAACAAGCTCTTCGCTCGTCCCGGGACTTCTGCTCTTGTTTAAAAGAAGGCGGCTGCCTACTCTCCCGCATTGCA
>ONQB01000055.1 GCA_900319905.1 uncultured Prevotella sp.
AAGATACGAAAAAAATCGGACATAGCCAAATTTCCGGGACGAAAAGATTAACACCCAATGTATAAATATAACCCCTCCAAGACTTTTTCAGCAGCCTCGGCTCTGTGTCCGCCCTAATATCACCTATCAGAATGATTTCTTCACTTTGATTGTACCATATATCCATGGCACGAACACCGAATTGGTCGTCGATGGGATGGCCGTGGCCGTCGTTGTCGTGGCCTGGCTGCTCACACTGTTCGTGAGCGTCATGGGGAACTTGTAATTGCCATCCGCCGTCTTCACCGGGATGACATAGGTGGCCTGCCGGCCATACCACTGGCTGCCTGCATCGAGCGTGAAGGTCTCTGTATAAGTCGGAGTAGACGCCGATGTGTTCTCCAAGGGCTTGAAGAGCTTGCCGCCGTTGCTCAGTTTCGTGAGCTGTATCTGGCTGAGCTTCACCTTGTCCTGCACCGAAGCGTCGACATTCCATTGCAGGTCGAACTTCGAGGCGACATGGTAGAGCACCATATTTATATAAGGTGAATTGGATTTATAATCACTTACCGTACCGTAATAGGTTCCGTTGACTATGTTATTGTAAGGCGAGGAATAAAGATTCTTCAGCGCCTCACTCTCCTTGCCCGTGGCCTCCGTGCCGAGAGCAAAAGTGGCATTGGCGAGGTCCGTGCCTGTATAGTTCACCGTAATGGGCACCGACGACATCGCAGCATAGACAACGCCCGTGCTACGGTCCTCGGGGATAATGATACGAATCTGGTCGGTATAGGTATAGATGGAATCCTTGTTATTGTCCAGTGTCGTTGTCTTCGTCCATTTCTTCGGATCGAGGGAATAGCCGGTTATAGGGTTCATGCCCTCCGGAGTTAATACCTTTGACGGCGCACCGCTTATCGACGTGTTAATCAGATAGATATAGAGATGCGATGGCAACTGGAACTTCTCGTATGTACCCGGGTCGCCCTCGGCACGTGTGGTCTTAGCGCCCGTAGCACCGGCCGTGAGACTCGCGTCATTGGCAGGGATGGCCAGAACGATAGGCATGCGCACCATGCGACCGTCCTCCGATGATGGATCAGATGAGGAGCAAGCCGTGACCAGCAACGCACCTATCATCATCACTATCATTGCCACAATTGCTATTGCCTTATTTTTAAACATACACGTAAACCTTATTCCAGACTTCCAACTTCTGACTTAGGAACTCCAAGTCCTATTCTTGTCCTTATTGTAATGACTGATCTACTGACCTTCTGGACTTCAAGTCCTAAATATCCGGATTATACTCCCCACCCTTCTTCCAATCAAGCGTCACACTGGCACCGACGTTGCTGTCGGAGGTGGAGACACCGCCGTCGTCGTTCAGCTTCACACGAATGACACGGACATCACCGGCCTTCAATGCATCGGATAGGGAGAGGACGGTTCGGGTGACCGTGCCGTCGGGGAGGTCGGCAAGAATGATGACATGCCACAATGCATTGTCTGTGGCACGAGTGAGACGTCTCCCCGCTGTTGTCTGCTGCTCCATTCGCGAGGGGAAGGCCACACCGCAATAACTCACGGAGTCAGTGCCTGTCACGTTCACTGCATCAGTGCGCACAAGGGACGCATGGTCCCAGTGCCACGTGCTGTCGTTGGGCGTGAAGCTCGTGGCCAGGTCGGCAAGGAAGACCCGCGTGCGCACCACCTTCGGGTTCTTCTTCATCACCACGGCCACGGAGGCGTCGGCTGGATAGAGGTCCACCTCCCAACTCTGATCAGTATTGCCCATGACATTCATGTCGAGCGTACCGGCAAGGATAGCGTGGTTGTGACTGTCCACGGTGTCGTTGAGCAGTTGTGTGAGGCGTACCGTAGCTGCCTGCGTCGTATCACGAAGAAAGATAGACGGGTCTTCCTGCCCGATAACTGCCACGTGGCGGTAGTTGTCGACCGGGATGGAGATAGCAAAAGCCGAGCGCTGCCCCTGTGTCTGGCGGGAGTAATACACCGGCGCGTCACCGTCGGTGGGATAGAAGCCCAGTCGCACCTCCGAGGTGGTGGGTTGTATGATACGGGAGAAATAGTTGTTCAACGTTGCCAAGGTCAGCGACCCCGTATTGACCTGCAGCTGTTCACTGAGTTGCAAGTTAATATTGCTGACCATCTTCAGTTCATAGTTAAGCGAGTATGTTGACTCGCAGTCTGAAAGGTCGTCATCAATAAGCGAGCAGCTTTGCAGTGTGAGCAAGAGCAAGAGTGCAGCGGTCAATGCCTTGAAATAACGTGTCATAGCAGATAATATTAATAAGGTAAGGGCGGTCCACCGAGGACCGTCCCTACGTATGTCAAAGAATCGATTTACAGGTCGACGTTAAATGTCAGACCATTCTGCCAGGTCAGGTCAACACTCAGACCGATTGACAGGGCAGGAGTGCGAAGGTCAGGGATGACGTTGTAGGCAGCGCCGAGGCCCTTGTTGTGGTTCGTACCATCATTCTTCACAATGGTGAAGTTGGCAGTGGTCACATAGTCCTGCATGAAAACCTTATCAAGAGTACCTGCGACATAGCCTGTACCTGTTTTTGGTGTTAGCGTAGCGAGGAGATAGAATTTGCCACCTGCAGGAACATATCCGTCCTTACCCTTGAAGCGCTTGCCGGTGTTGTTGGTAAGCTCAAGAAGAACATTAACATTCTCATCAGCAGGAGTTTGGAGAACGAGGGTGTTATTGACTGTAGAAGCTGTTGTTGTAGCATTGATACCTGTCAGCTCCTTGTCATAGATGGTGTACTGCTTGTCTTTACTGCTAGGAGCGAACTCAAAGTCAACCTTGCGCTGGTCGCCGATGAGCACAGCCGACACTGGGAAGCCACTTGTAGGAACTGTAACTGTCTCACCATTCGCATCATAGAGTGTGCTCTCAGCAGCCTTTACAGTCATTTTCAGACGGCCTACTGCATACTGAATCTGGTCTTGGAGAGCGATGGAGGCTGTAGAGTTCTTCACAACTCCGTCACCGTCATAATTTGCCAGAATAGCAGACCAGGCTGTACGATCAGTGTACTTGTCGGTCAGCACCTTATCGGAAGTCTTGATGAGCGTGTTGGCACGATACCACAGATTAGCAGGATAAACATAATCTGACAGGGCTGCAACCTGCGAACCTGAAGATGTATATGTGGCTGAGGTTTGAGCGGTGAAAGTGCCATCAGCAAATTTAACCGTTACTGCACCATCCGGCAGATTGATGTTAGCGGGGAAGCCAGTGTAATCGCTATTCAGCGTCAAAGTTCCGTCAGTGGCGACTGTAGCGCCCGTCTTGATGTTATCAATAATCTTGTTGATGATACCCTTATTAGTCTCTGTCTGATTACCGCCGAGCAGCGAGTTCAACGAAGTGTAGAGCTCCTGCACAGCATCCTGAACGCTGGTAGATGAACCGGCAGTCAACGCCGTGAAGTTCTTATACAGAGTTGCAAGAGCAGAGCCCTGGCCGGAAGAGGCATCAGCAGAAACAGCGCTCCACTTGTGCTCTTCTGCCGGAGTTTTGGAATTATCAGTGTAAGAGGTGCTTGCGATCTTATTCAGATATTCAACGATTGACGTAGCCTTAGCGTCGACAGCATTAGTACTGTAGATCTGCTTCGGCGAGAAGCTGATGTCCTTCGGTGCTTCTGCCGACAGTCCTGCTGTTGTCAGCGAACCATATTTGAACATATCGGCAGGTGTAGATGCGTCTGTTCCGGCAGTAGCGTCTACTGCTTTTCCATAGAAAAGGAACGAGCTGACACCTACTGGAACGCTGACATCGGTATAAACGTGTGCATTACCCGTCGTAGTGATTTGGGTGGAGAGCAGCGTGTTGGCAGTAGCGTTAGGCAGTTTAATGTTTGTATTGCCGGTCCGTGCGTCTGAACTCTTGACGGCTGCAGTAGTGCTAAATGGTATCAGCGTCATGTTGTCCATGCCGCGGAATATTGGCGTGGATTGTGCTTGTGTAACAGCATCCGTCATTCTCGTTCCAGGAGCAGCCTTTGCATTAGCACTGCCCCCCCCCAGGGAGACCAACAGACAATGTGAATGAAGTCTTGACGGCATCCTGGCTGATATTGGGGTTGGTACCACCATTATCGGGATCGTCGGATGAACAGCTCGTGAGTGCCACCGGCACGCACAGCGTCAAAAGGCTTAAACCGAAATAAAGAAAATGTTTTTTCATAGGGAAGATACTATAAAAAGTTAAAAATGATAATTCAAATTCACAGCGGCTGTCGGCAACAGATACACCTTGTTACGTTTTTGCAGCAACGATCCGCATTTCACGCACTCATACATGCGATAATGGGTATAGGAGAGGTCGAGACCACCCATCAGCTCAAGGCCGAAGCCACTGCCTAAATCCCAGGCATAGCCACCCTTGCTACCCAAACCATAGAGGTTGCCCTGGATGCGGTGGTGACGGGCGTCACCAAACATCCCAAAATACAACAGCTTCAGATCTGCAAAATTATAGTGCATATACAACGCGTCAAAGCCATAGAACGCACCCTTCCATGGCGTACCCGCCGTCCATTTGCGGGCCAACGCCATCAACGAAAGATGACGGTACTTACGCGTCTTGGCGTCACTGGTGGGCCAGGGACGGAAACCACCGGTAAGACCCACCGTCCACGATGAGTCAACTTTCATCTCAATCCCAAGATTTGGGGTCAGCGTGGCGTCATACACCAAGTTATTACTCAGTGCCACTGTCTGTGCCTTAAGCCCAATCCCTGCTATCAACAGAAATAAGATGACCAGCAAACCTTTTACCTGTAATAATCTTAATCTCATTAATTTAACGATATGATTGTGACAATAATATCTCTACAAGAAGGATCGATTCGTGTATATTTTATCCCATGCTGCAAAATTAAAAAAAAAATGAAAAGTATACAACACTCATGTTAAAATTACATGAAATTGGGAAAATCTTGAGGAATGATTGCAAAACTAAGACCAAAGAGCTCATTATAGCCCAGCTCACGGCCTGTATAGGGTAGGCGGAGTAGGCTAGGTAGGCAAGGTAGGCTGGATAGGCAGGGTAGGTATTAGCAGACCGGGTGGCTACTTTTCCTACCCTGCCTATCCAGCCTACACTGCCTACCTCGCCTACCCTGCCTATCTCGCCTACCACCAAAAAAGCAGACCCGGAACAAGCTCTTCGCTCGTCCCGGGACTTCTGCTCTTGTTTAAAAGAAGGCGGCTGCCTACTCTCCCGCATTGCATTGCAGTACCATCGGCGCAA
>ONQB01000020.1 GCA_900319905.1 uncultured Prevotella sp.
AACTACTGCACGGTAATGACGGAGCGACTGCACCTGCTCATAGTAGGGGAACCTCATGGCGGTGAGGAGGTCTGAGATAGGCACCTTGTTCATCTCAGAGCGAGAAACGAAAGTTGGAATGTTGTAAATCATAGTCATGCACACACCTCCTTTCCCTCCTTTTTAGCTTTGGCAGCCAGTTCCAAAGCGAGATTAGCGTCAATGACGATCTTGCGGCCCACCTGGGTGATGGCTCCGTCGATGATGCCGCTGTGTTTGATACGGTTAGCGGTCGGGATGCTGCATCCAAAGATGTCGGCGATACCCTTGATACCATAGACTAAGTGCCTTGGCTTTTCGTCATCCGTAGAGTGGTTGATAGACTTGTCGGACAAAACCGACAGATTGCTCATGAGGAAGATAAATTCCTCGCCTGTCATTGCACAAACGTGCTTTTGAAGAAGATCGTTTAAATTATAGGTCTTCATACGAAAGTTTAGTTAGATTAGTAATCAGTTTAGTGCCCTAATCGACACCACGTTATCCGGGTTGTCAAAAGCTTGACGATTGCAAAGTTAGGTATATTTCAACTACAATCAAGGGTACACCCAAACAAAATGCAGAAATAATGCGATTTTTCTTGAAAATAGTCGTTTTTCGGCTCAAAACACCCTCTTTGGCTACCACTATTTAGGTGAAGACGATGCTTCCTCAATCTGCAAAATTCCACTATTCAAAAAATATTTTTAAAATTTCCCTTGAAAAGTTGATGTAAATCAAAATATTTGTATATATTTGCAACCGAGAACCATGCTCAAAGCCCAGGTGGGGTATTGTTAGCAATAGCAGAAGCCCGCAAAGGGTGGGAAAGAGATGCTCATGAGGAACTTCTTAGCATTGGGGATCATATATATGATTAAGGCGTTTACTTGACGCTTTGTTCTTGACGCACTGAAATCTCGCAAGTTTCAATCTCTGTCAGGAATGAGGCAACGGTAGATGTCCATGGGTGTGTTATCACCGAGCCAAAGGTGTACCTTATTTATTAAGGTATACGGATGGTGTGGTATACATATCGGCGTGGGCTTCTGCGTTGCTCGTTCTACAGAGATGGGCAATGCGAGAGCCTCAGTGCGTGGGACGGGTGACTGTAAGACTCCCACGCTTTTTTCGTGTATATCCATAAATTTTATTAACAATCTCAGTTTTGAGGGAGGAAGGACTGAATTTTCTGAAATGCTATGGGATATTTTTTTATTGAAGACCTTGAAGCAACGCTCTCCGATGAGGGACTGTCTAAACCTGATGTTAAGTTTGTTATTTCATTGCTTCGTAAAACGGACGACCTCAATGTGTATGAACTTCGTCTTGGTGATATCAATAAGATTGAGGAGCATAATCTGCTTGATCAATTCATGACTGCATGTCATAAACTGGGTATCTACGAAGATTCCCTTGCTAATGAAGAGAATAATAAAGATGATGTAATATTAAGATTTAAATATAAGGAGCATTAATATTGCATTCATAGATAAATGTCTTTGAGTGCTTTAAAAGTTTTAGCATAAATAAATTTTATGAAGAATTTTTTTGTTATTATATTGTTGCTCTTCTCTCTTTTCAGTTACGCTAGTGACTATATAGAGATAGGAGGCGTTAAATGGGCAAAAGGATGGCTCGTTTACGATGCTATCGGTGGTGGAACACCGGGATTCCAGGAAAACTGGAAAGTGACAAACGATTATAATTTTTTTAAAGGAGATCTAGATGATGACTCACATCGCTTTTTCTTTACTTGCGGTGTGGTCGGTACTAAGTCTTTAACCAAGACAGAAAGTGTACACTTAAGACATGTCACAGATAATTTTAGCTCTAAGATGTTCATCGACGATTCCCTTAAGATAGAAACTAATGATTTTACAAAAGCATGTTATGGGGATCTTGCATATTGGGCAACTTATGGTTTCTATCGTATGCCTACAGTAGAAGAGCTGGAGAGCCTTAAAGATAATTGTCAACTTAGAAGTGGATATGTGGTTCTTAATGATGGTAGCCAGCTAAATGGACTCTTTGCATATGATAAGAGTGCAAATGTAACAATAAAAAATAACGAGGAAGAGGTTACAGCCGAAGATTTAGAAAAAGGTATTTTTCTGCCATTTAAAGGATCTATAGTTAATGGGCATTTAGGAGGAATGAGTAATTATTACGGACAATGCTGGTCATCCTCTTATCGTGATGATTATAAATATGGAAATTATGGTAATATTCATATGCAATGGGGTAATGCCATGGTATTAGTTTTTTATGGTGGTTACCAAGATGCCGATAGAAGTTTGATTCTACCTGTGTATGTAGGTTCTAATCAGATTGATCCAACCGCAAGATATGTTGGTGTGAAAGTAGGTGATCATGGTAAAATTGAGTATGATGATCAGAGCTTATCTAATGATTATTCTTCGTTCTTGATTCATGATGGTGAAAACTTTGATTTCACTATCGTTCCAGATAGTGGATACAGAGTAAAAGATATAACGGTTGATGGGAATTCAAGAATTAGTGATGATTCACAGAAATATCAGGCAGATTGGTCGGAAACTATCTATGGAAATACAAGCATAAATGTAACTTTCGAGAAGAATCCAAGTGCTACGGTTTCACTTACAGCATTTGGTGATTACGGTTTATCTTGTTACGTGTACCACAACGGAAAGGAAATTGGCAGTTACTATCCTTCTAATAATAATGTGAATTTCAAAGTGGGTTTATATGATGAACTTCAGCTTTATTGGCCATCTGACATTCGCGCTTGCTACGTCAATGGAGAGAAGATAGATGTGCAGGCAGTCAATTACGATATTACAGTCGATAAAGATTATAACATTTCCGTATGGACGAAATCTGATTCGGATTATGACCATAATGGCGATGGTAAAATCGATCTACATGATGTAATGGATATAGTAAAGAAGATCGCAAAATAAAATATTATTATGAAAGGTATAACAATTAAACTGTTTCTGGTTATGCTGTTTTGTAATATAGCAGCCATCTCTTATTCTGACAATCTGTCGGTGGAAAATATTACGATGAAGCAGGGAGAAGCAAAGGTCATCTCTATCAATTTCAACAATGAGAAGGAGATGTATACTTCTTTCCAGTTCAATATGTATCTGCCTAAGGGAATTGACCCAAAGAAACTGACCTCCGGTGGTGTAGTTACAGAGGTTCCTGAAGATAGATATGAAAATCCTAGTTCACAAACCACTTATTGTGGAAGCAGACATGATGATGACAGTTATGTATTTATATGTTTTTCAGCATCAAATTCACTAATCATTGGAAATGAAGGCTCCATATTAGATGTCACCCTTCAAGCTTCTGCTGATATAGAGCCTGGTACTTATAAATGTAAACTTGGTAAAATCGAGTTTGCTGAGCAGGAAAATGTAGATGCTCCTCATCCTATGGAAGATGTATCGTTCACTATAACTATAGAGGAAAATGAGCCTGTCATCTTGGATGAGAATAGCACAGTCTTACCAACTCCTAAGAACACAGCAAACGTACAGTTGAAGCGAACACTTGTTGGCGGCAAATGGAACACATTAGTTTTGCCATTCGACTTATGTTATGATGACGTGCTGAAGTATTTTGGTACAAAGTCTATCCTCGCAAAATTCTCCTCTGCATCAACAGAAAATGGTTCAACAACGATTGTCTTTAATCGTGATAGGAAGAAAGGAATCAAAGCTAATGAGCCATGTCTCTTAAAACCAGAGAATGACGGAGATGAATATATGATCACTGATGTGGATATTGTAACTCCTGCCGTTTCCAATGTTATACATGACAACTTGCAGTTCACTGGCACCTACGTAAATGGAAACAAGGTACCAGAGGGAGATTATTACATCTTCGACAATAAGTTTTATAAGTCCGCTAATCTAAGTAACATAAAAGGCTTCAGAGGATATTTCCATCCATTAGTAGAAAACAATACCAAACTTTTTAATATTAGCTTAGACTCTGATGGTGAGACAACTAATATCGAAAGTATATATATCTACGATAATAGTGAGATGGGAATATATAATCTGAATGGACAGAAAATTCGTGATAATGCGCATGACACCACTGATCTCCCGAAAGGTGTCTATATTATTAATGGTAAGAAATCAATAATACGATAATTCATGGAAAAGAAAACTTACAAGAGACCTGGTATTGATGTGCGAAGGATTGATATGTCCGTTAACGTCCTTCAAGGGAGTGTGATAGGAAATGTCAACAACGAAAATATAGGCTATGGCGGAGAAGAGTCTACTCCTCATGAACCACAAGCTAAGCAAATTAACATTTGGGAATTCAACGAAGAGTAAGCCGTTAAGTTTGATAACTACTAAGTACCTTGCCAATTTCCCTTGAGAATAGTGGAAAGTATTGTAGTCCTCTGTTTGATACTCTTCTTCTAATGGGAATCACTGTAGATAGCACCGTGAATCAAAGTGGAAAAGTCCGCTATTCAGCTTCTTTAGTCACATCAAGATGTGTAGATCACTCTTTGACCTCTAATCTTATCCGTGGCAATCGTTACCGTGTAATTGTGTTCTCGCTCTCAAATACAGATATTGAAGGTATGAGTGGACCGGTTGTCAATATCAAGCTGAAGGCAGAGAAGGATGCGACAGAAGGCGATTATACGCTTAAGATGGAGCGCGTCGTACTTGCTACTGCCGATGAGAAGGAGTATTATCCTGCAGACAGTGAGTCGACGGTTACTGTCTCCACGGATACGGGTATCAATGGCATCACCGTAGATCCTTCATCGGTGAAAGTCTATGACTTGCAAGGTCGCAAGGTGAACAAACCCGCTCAGGGCGTTTACATTGTAAACGGCAAGAAGGTCGTCATCAAGTAACCTAAGTATCACTATATAAGAAAGAGCCTGCTGCGGTATTGATCGTAGCAGGCTTTTTCTTTACATTAATCATAATCACAAAATTTCCAAGCGGAATACAGCAAAAATACAAAGTAAACTTGCACAAAAATACCAAATGATTTGCTTGTTTCAGGAGAAAGAGTTATATTTGCAACAGATTTCAGTTTAGGCAGATATGAATTATTTAAAGAGAACAGCAGATGGCTATTTGAGTCTTCAGTTGGCATCTTCCGGTGCAGTGCTGATAGAAGGTCCGAAATGGTGTGGAAAGACTACAACAGCAGCGCAGCAAGCCAAGAGTATTATTAGTTTGCAGGATCCAGATATGCGTGATAGTTATCAGGCGACTGCTGAAGTCAAGCCTTCCCTTCTTCTTGCTGGTGATACACCTCGGTTGATTGATGAATGGCAAGAAGCTCCGGTTTTATGGGATGCCGTACGTACCATGGTTGATAAACGCAATGAATTTGGTCAATTCATTATGACAGGATCCAACTCTATTGATTCCAAGAAAAAGAAAGAGTATATCAAGCATTCTGGCAGTGGCAGAATAGCCAAGATGCAGATGCTGCCAATGAGTCTTTATGAATCATTGGAATCAAATGGGAAGATCTCTCTGCAAAGTTTGTTTGATGTTCCCGAGTTGGACATAGACGGCATCACTTCAGACATGACGATTGAAGATCTGATATTTGCTGCCTGCAGAGGTGGTTGGCCTGCATCACTAAAAGCGTCATTCGACAAGGCTAAACTTCAGATTGCGAAGAATTACATCCGTACAGTCTGTGATACTGACGTTTCAACCATAGATGGGATTGAGCGAAATGAGAAAATAGCGAAAGCCATTCTACAGAGCTATGCACGCAATATCTCGACACTCGCAAAGAAAAGTGTGATCTACAAGGATGTAAATGAGCATTTAGAAGGTATCAGTGATACAACCTTTGATACTTATCTGAATGCACTCCAGCGCTTATTCGTCATACAAGACGTTGATGCTTGGAGCCCAGCCATTCGCTCTGCCAGTGCGATACGTCGTGGCTCAAAACGAGAATTTGTAGACCCGTCTATTGCCGTTGCTGCATTAGGTTTATCGCCCCAGGCGTTATATACAGACCTAAAAACCTTTGGGTTCTTGTTCGAATGTATGGCGATTAGGGATCTAAAAGCGTATTCGATGTCTCTTGGAGGCTCTATTTCGTATTATCATGACAGGTACGACCTGGAAGCAGACGCTGTCCTCCATCTTGAGGATGGCAGGTATGCACTGATTGAATTTAAGTTGGGAAGCAAAGAAATAGAAGAAGGCGCTGGACATCTGAAAGAGATCAAGCGCTTGGTTCAAGAACATAATAAAGTGGAAAAGCAGATTAAGCTTCGTGAACCCGATCTGATGATGGTGATTACTGGTGGGCACATGGCTTATACTCGTCCCGATGGGGTGAAGATAATACCTTTGGCTTGCTTGAAAGATTAAGACGGTATACTCTTAATACCCCATGATATGTTTTCCCACTTGTTTTCCCGCCCTTTTTTGGTGTCAAGATAAACGAAATATCAGGGACGTATCAAGGGAGAAGTGTTTTCCCATTGTTTTCCCTAAAAGAAAATCAGCAACCTAAGAATCGTCTTAAGTTGCTGATTATCAGTGTGGACCAGCCTGGGCTTGAACCAGGGACCTTCAGATTATGAGTCTGCTGCTCTAACCAACTGAGCTACAAGTCCAACGGAATAAAACAATCGTTTGGTTGTGCAAAGGTAAGGGTTTTATCACGAACCACCAAATGTTTGAGCAAAAATGTTGCGCATTATTTTCTGACGAGAGTAGCTGCCCGGTTACCGATTTGCCATATAGTCAGTTTATTTACAAATAAACAGTCATATTATTTGGCTACATGATGGGAATTAACTAATTTTGCCATAAATATTAAGAATTCTTTATACAACTAATGATACACCATTATGACTTTCTCATCATCGGCGGTGGCGTCGCCGGTATGAGTTTTGCTTTGAAAGTCGCCAACTCCGGCAAGGGTACCGTCGCCATCATCTGCAAGACGACGCTCGACGAGGCCAATACGGCCAAGGCTCAGGGCGGTATCGCCTCAGTGACCAATCTCAAGGTGGACAACTTCGAGAAACACATTCACGACACGATGGTTGCCGGCGACTGGCTCTCCGACCCCAAGGCCGTAGAGCATGTGGTCAAGAACGCGCCTGCCGCCATCCACGACCTCGTCAACTGGGGCGTCAACTTCGACAAGCAGACTGACGGCTCGTTCGACCTGCACCGCGAGGGCGGCCACTCTGAGTTCCGCATCCTCCACCATCAAGACGACACAGGCTTCGAGATTCAGCGCGGCCTTATGGACGCGGTGCGCCACAACCCGAAGATTCAGGTTCTGGAGAACCACTTCGCCGTGGAGATCATCACGCAGCACCACCTCGGACAAGAGGTGACACGCCGTACCCCCAACATTGAATGCTACGGCGCCTATGTGCTCGACCCCGAGACCGGCAAGGTGGACACTTACCTCTCACGCATCACCCTTATGGCCACCGGCGGCACGGGTGCCGTCTATGCCACCACCTCCAACCCGGAGATAGCCACCGGCGACGGCATCGCCATGGCCTACCGTGCCAAGGCCACCGTCAAGGACATGGAGTTTGTGCAGTTCCACCCCACCGTGCTCTACAACCCCGCCGAGACGCATCCCGCCTTCCTCATCACCGAGGCCATGCGAGGCTACGGCGCCGTGCTCAAGCTCCCCGACGGCACGGAGTTCATGCAGAAATACGACCCACGGCTCTCACTGGCTCCACGCGACATCGTGGCACGCGCCATCGACCACGAGATGAAGATTCATGGTCTCGACCATGTCTGCCTCGACGTGACGATGAAAGACGCTGAGCAGACGAAGAAGCACTTCCCGCATATCTACGAGAAATGTCTGTCCATCGGCATCGATATCACCAAGCAGATGATACCGGTTTGTCCTTCAGCCCATTACATGTGTGGCGGCATCAAGGTCGACCTCAACGGTGAGAGCAGTATCCACCGACTCTATGCCGTGGGTGAGTGCTCATGCACGGGCCTCCACGGAGGCAACCGCCTGGCCAGCAACAGTCTCGTCGAGGCGGTGGTCTATGCCAAGAGCGCTGCCGAACATGCCGTGGCACACATCGACGAATACACATTCAACAACAACGTGCCCGAGTGGAACGACTTCGGCACGCTGACCAACGAGGAGAAAGTGCTCATCACACAGGATAAGAAAGAGGTGGGACAGACCATGTCCACCTACGTCGGCATCGTGAGGTCCAATCTCCGTCTGAAGCGTGCGTGGAAACGTCTCGACTTGCTCTACGAGGAGACCGAGGACCTCTTCCGTCGCGTCAAGCCTACCCGCGACATCTGTGAGCTGCGCAACATGATCAACGTCGGCTACCTCATCACCCGACAAGCCATCGAGCGCCACGAGAGCCGCGGACTGAACTACAACATCGACTACCCACCCGCTCCGCGCAACATCAAATAAACCGTCACTGCATTATGGACAACGAAACAAAGAAGAAACTACAGCAACGCGTGCGGCAGTTGGCCCAGAAGCGCCACGCCATCATCCTGGCCCATTACTACACACGTCCCGAGATACAGGAGATAGCCGACTTCGTGGGCGACTCCCTCGCCCTGGCCCGCAAGGCTGCCGACACCGACGCTCCCGTGCTGGTGATGTGCGGCGTGCATTTCATGGCCGAGACCTGCAAGCTGCTCTCACCCGACAAGACAGTGCTGGAATGTGACCCCGCTGCCGGATGCTCACTGGCCGACAGCTGTACGGCTGCCGATCTGGCCCGCTACAAGGCTGAGCACCCCGGCTACAAGGTCATCAGTTATGTCAACACTACAGCCGACGTGAAGGCACTATCCGACTGCTGCGTCACCTCCGGCAATGCCGTGAAGGTAATCGGCTCCATGCCCAAGGATGAAAAGCTCATCTTCGGTCCCGACTACAACCTCGGCAACTATATCAACTCCATCTCCGGCCGCCACATGCTGCTGTGGAACGGTGGTTGCCATGTCCACGAGAAGTTCAGCGTGCAGGCCATCGCCACCCTGAAGCGCCGTTATCCCGACGCCCTCGTCATGGCCCACCTCGAGTGCAAGACACCCGTGCTGGCCATGGCCGACGTCAAAGGTTCCACGGCAGCCATGCTCACCTACGCCCAGACCCATCCCGAGCAGAAGCAGTTCATCGTGGCCACCGAGGCAGGCATTCTCTTCGAGCTGCAGCGACGCTGTCCCGGCCAAGAGTTCATCCCCGTGCCACCAGAGGTAAGCGAGGGCGAACAGCTTGACAGCACCGTACCCACGAGCTGCACCTGCAACGAGTGCGAGTTTATGAAGCTCAACACTCTGGAGAAGATCATCGCCGCCCTGGAGCATCTCCAGCCCGAGGTCACCATCCCGGAAGACATCGCCCACGACGCTGTCAAACCCATCGAGCGCATGCTGGCACTGAGCTAAGCGCTGCCGGAAGAATCTTTGGAAGTACAGAAGTCCGGAAGTACAGAAGTCTTAAAGGAAGTACAGAAGTCCGGAAGTACAGAAGTCCGGTCATTACATTCACAATACCAATAAGTACCGATACAATACCAAATATTAGATGCTTATGCATATGACCGGACTTCCGGACTTCAGAACTTCTGGACTTCCAAAGAATCTTCCGGACTTCCAAAATAATAATGCTTATGCATATGACAGGACTTCCGGACTTCTGAACTTCTGGACTTCCAAAGAATCTTCTGGACTTCCAATATAATAATCCCCATCAATATGAACTACGAAGAAAAAGAGAAAACATTGACCGACCGCCTCATCGACCTCGCTTTTGCCGAGGATATCGGTGACGGCGACCACACCACACTCTGCTGCATTCCCGCCGATGCCATGGGCGAGAGCGAGCTTATGATCAAGGAAGAGGGCATCTTTGCCGGCGAACGTGCCGCAAAGGAGGTCTTCCACCGTTTCGACCCTGACCTCAAGGTCACCATGTATAAACACGACGGCGACCACGTCATGCCCGGCGACATCGTGCTCTCGGTCAGCGGCAAGGAGCAAAGCCTGCTCACCACCGAGCGGCTCATGCTCAACATCTGCCAGCGCATGAGCGGCATCGCCACCATGGCCCACAAATACCAGCAGGCCCTCATCGACGCCGGCACGAAGACCCGCGTGCTCGACACCCGAAAGACCACACCGGGCATGCGCATGCTCGAGAAAGAAGCCGTGCGCATCGGCGGAGGCATGAACCACCGCATCGGACTGTTCGACATGATCCTGCTCAAGGACAACCACATCGACTTCTGCGGCGGCGTACACAACGCCATCACACGTGCCCGTCAGTACTGCCGCGACAAGGGCCTCGACCTAAAAATAGAGTGCGAGGTACGCGACTTCAAGGAACTCTCTGAAGCCATTGCCGAGAAACCCGACCGCATCATGTTCGACAACTTCACACCCGAAGACACACGCCGTGCCGTTGAGCTCGTCCATGCCGCACCCGTGCACATCGAGACGGAGTCGTCGGGCGGCATCACCTTCGACACCATGATTCCTTATGCCAAGGCCGGCGTCGACTTCATCTCCTTCGGTGCCCTCACCCACAGCGTCAAGGCCCTCGACATGAGTCTCAAGGCTAAAGGCAGCAGCAAGTTGAACTACACCCGACCTGAAGCCAACAAATAATAATTTTTCCCCTTTCGGGGCTTCCCAGCAACATAGCGAGGGGATGAGGCAAGCGAAACAGACCTCATCCCCTTGTTTCATAATAGGCATAAAATGTGTACGGAAGACTATCCGCTTATTCCGACTTCCAACCGTTTAGTTAAATAAAACAAAAAATTGCACAGCATTTGCACAACGTAAGATTATTTTATCTAAATTTGGAAACTGAAAGCAAATGTATCAAAGAAAACAAACTGCTAAGTTACGAACTTAAGTGTTATCTCTAAGGGTTACGACCTAAGGCCTGTGAGAGAAAACTTGACCAACTAACCAAGGAGCATAACGACGTACCATCCACCGTCAACGACTCCAAGAAGCAGACATGACGATAGATTACCCTATATTTTAAAACAATCCTAAAAAACTACGTTTATGCATCAACAAATCAAGAATGCCACAATGGCACTTTGCCTTGGGATGATGTGTTCTACCGCATTCGCCCAAAGTCGTCAAGTAACGGGCACCGTGAAAGACGAAGCTGGTGAGCCGATGATTGGAGTAAGCGTGAGGGTTGACGGCACCTCGATTGGCGCCGTGACCGACCTCGACGGACACTTCACCATCAAGAACGTTCCCGACAAAGCTTCACTAACCGTATCCTATGTAGGCTACAGAGACCAGAAACTTAAAGCAGGCGGCAACAACTACCAAGTGGTACTCACTGAGGACAAGCAGAACCTCGACGAGGTCGTCGTCATCGGTTATGGCGTCCAGAAAAAGAAGGACCTGACCGGTTCGGTGGCCAGCATCAAGTCGGAAGATATTCAGAACGTCGCTTCGTCCGACGCCTTGCAGGCCATGCAGGCCAAGGTGCCGGGACTCGACCTCACCAAGACCAGCGGTCAGGCCGGTGCAAGCGTCAACATGACGCTGCGCGGCAACCGTTCCATCTCTGCCAGCAACTCACCCCTCATCCTCGTCGACGGTGTGGAATATGGCAGCACCATCGACATTCCTTCTACCGATATTGAGAGCGTCGACATTCTGAAAGACGCTGCCTCTACAGCCATCTATGGTACCAAGGGTGCCAACGGTGTGATCATCATCACCACCAAGAGAGGCAAAGCCGGGAAGACACGCGTCAACTTCAATGCCTACCTCTCGTTCAACTCGCCCATATCCATGGTCAAGGGCATGTACGGCACACGTGAGGTGCAGCGCTTCGTCGACCGTGCCAACTACCAGGCCGACCTGGCTTCGGGCAACTGGGGATCATCCAACCTCACGGCCGATGACCTCAACATCTGGATGACCCTCGAGGACGGCACCTCACAGCTCGACATCATCCACGACGGCAGCTACACCGACTGGTACGATACATTCATGCAGAACTCCACCACGCAGAACTACGAGGCCAGCGTCAGCGGTGGCAATGAGAAGACCACTTTCTCGGCTTCCGCAGCAGCCATGTACGACAAGGGACTGCTCAAGCACGACGCACTCGACCGTTACAACGGACGACTCAACCTCGATCATCAGATCAACCGCGTCGTGAGAGTCGGCATGAGCACCGCCTTCACCTATAAGAGTCACGACTACCGCGCTGCCCTCTTCAATGCAGCACGCAAGATGACCTCCATCACTCACGCCTACCGTTCCGACAACGGCGAGATCTATGAGACACCAAACCCCATGTATCCCGCACACGTCAACCCGCTTATGGACGAGGGTAAGAACTACCAGCGCAACCGTGAGACCACACGTTTCATCGGCAGCGCTTACATCCAGCTCACTCCCGTCAAAGGCCTCACGGCTAAGTCGCTCTTCTCTGTCGACCGTACCAACCGCCGCAACGGACAGTACAACGACTACCAGAGCGTGAGCAACTATCAGAGCGCAGGACCAAGCACCATCGAGAACGGCTACGACGCTGTGACCACCCTCGACTGGCAGAACACCGTCAACTACGCACTCGAGCTCAACGAGAAACACGCCTTCAACTTCCTGCTCGGTCATGAGATGTCACAGACCGTAAGCGAAGGACTCGACGTCAACGGTTCCACCCTGAAGGAGCACTACTATAAGAGCTCGTTCTACGACGTGAGCAAGATCCTCGCTCCCGCCGCTACGTCCAGCTACACCAAGCACTCTCTGCTGTCGTTCTTCGGCCGTGTCAACTACTCCTATCTGAGCCGCTACCTCTTCTCCGCTTCCCTCCGTGCCGACGGTTCGTCGGTGCTGGCCAAGGGACACAAATGGGGCTGGTTCCCATCAGCTTCGGCAGGCTGGCGTATCTCCGAAGAAGAGTTTATGAAGCCCACAGCCAGCTGGCTGTCCAACCTGAAGCTGCGTCTCTCTTGGGGTCTCTCCGGCAATGCCGCCGTCAATCCCTACCAGACACTGGCTACACTGACCGCTGCCACCGACGGTGGTACCGACATGATACCTATGTCAATGGCCAACCCTGACCTGTCATGGGAGAAGACCAGCGCATGGAACATCGGTCTGGACTTCGGCTTCCTCAACGGCCGCATCAGCGGTAGCGTTGACTACTACATCAACCACACCTACGACCTGCTCTACCCGAAGAGCGCACCGGCCACATCGGTCTTCACCTCTGTGCTGTCCAATGTCGGTAAGACCAAGGGACACGGTGTCGAGGTGTCCGTCAGCGCCATTCCCGTGCAGACCAAGGACTTCCAGTGGACCATCGATGCCAACTACACCCACTCGCACGACGAGGTGGATGAACTGGCCGACGGACTCGACCGTAACATCCTGGCCTACAACAATGCACTGATTGTGGGCAAACCCGTCTCCATCTTCTACGACTACGAGACCAACGGCTGCTGGGGTGTGGGCGAATACGACAAGTACGTCGCTGACATGGCTGCCAAAGGCATCACCGTGGAAAGCCCTATCAGCAACTACGGACAGCCCGGTACTGTGAGAATCGTTGACCAGAACGGTGACGGCAAGATCGACGCCGACAACGACCGTATCGCTTATCAGCGCACCCCGAAGCATATCTTCGGTCTGACCAACACCCTGCGCTACCGCGACTTCTCGCTCAGCGTGCAGGCCATGGCACGTCTCGGAGGCTATATGGCTTACGAGGCCAACAACAACATCGGACTCGACGACGGAGACGCCAACTGGGCCAATGTCGACTACTGGACCTACACCAACCAGGGTGCCAAACTGCCTAACCCGGGCAGCGACTCGAAGGTGTACGGTGCCTACAAGACCGCGCTCCTCTATGAGAAGTCCGACTTCTTCAAGATCAAAGACATCACGCTGAGCTACAACCTGCCGAAGAGCGTGCTTGCTAAGGCTTACATCTCCAACGCACGCATCTACTGCTCGCTGAAGAACTTCATCACCTTCAGCAAGGTAGACGACTACGACGCTGAGCTCAACGGTACCATCAACTGGCCACTCGCCAAGCAGGTGGTCGTCGGTGTCAACTTAACATTCTAATCTCATAACACCTTAAATCACAGACCAATTATGAAAAGAATATATGGATTACTGATGGCCGGCGCCCTCATCGCAGGTGCCACGTCATGTTCCGACTTCCTCGACGAAGACAACAAGACGGGTCAGACGGCCGATCTGACATACAGCACGGTCAGCGGACTGGCCGGCCTCGACAACTCCGCCTTCGCCTACACACGTGCATGGTGGGGCAAGGAGGCAGGACTCGGACTGTCTGAGTGCGGCTCCGACCTCTTCCTTGGAGGTGGCGACAACAAGCAGATGTCGCTCATCACCTATAACCTCACCTCGGCCTCAGCCGACGGTAAGAACACCGCCGACGACGCTTGTCTCGACCACTACTGGGAGCTCTTCTTCGATGCCGTCGACGTGTGCAACAACCTGCTCCAGTATACGGCCAGCAACACTGTCATCACCGACAAAGTGCGCAACCAGTACAACGGCGACGCGTACTTCCTGCGCGCCCTCTACTACTCGCAGATGGTGGCGCTGTGGGGACCGCTGCCTTACAACACCGAGCCCATCACCAGTACCAACACCGCACCGGTGCGTGAACCCGAGAACGTGGTCTACGCCAAGATCCTGCAGGACATCGACAAGGCGCTCGAAGCTTACAAGGCAGCCGATGTCATGACCAAGGCCGACGCCGGTGAGGCCGCCCACGGCTCCTACTATGCCGCCATGGCCCTCAAGGCACGCGTCGCCCTCTATGCAGCATCATGGCTCGGCAACAATGCCGTCGAGGGATACGCCAACCTCTACCAGATCGCACAGAAGGCGGCCGAAGACTGCATCGCCAATTCCGGTGCTGCCTTCTACAGCCGCTACAGCGACACATGGAACATGAACAACGAGAATGTCGCCGACAACAAAGAGGCTATCTGGGGCGTACATTACACCTCCGACCTCACCAAGGGCTCTACGTCCAACTGCATCCCTCATCGTTATAAGACCGATGCCAACGGCACGCACCTCGACTTCTCGTCGCTCATCACCCGCACCGGCTACACACGTGGCGGCTCAGCAATGCTGCTGATGTTCCAAGGCCTGTGGAACAACTCGTCGGTAAAGGACGTAGGTTCCAACGGCACCAAGAACAACTGCATCTTCGTGCGTGTGCTCGGCACCAGCACTGCTGCCATCACCAGCGCCATCACAGGAAAGGCTGTCGACGTATCCTATCAGTACTCACCTTACGGCCGTGGCTTCCAGCGCTACCTCCCGTCGTACTACCTCTGGGAGACACTCGAACAGCACCGTGCCACCGACCAGCGCGTAGACGGCACACTGCTCAGCCACTATAACATCGTGGACGGACTGCAGCAGAACCGCAAGCAATACTACCCGCTCATGGGACAGTACATGACCGATCCTAAGACTGCCTACGAGAAGGACGGCAACTACTTCAACGCCGGCGACACCGCTATCTACTTCTCACCGCTCGACGGCGACTCGCCTGCCGGTAAGGCTGAACAAGCCTGGGCCAAAGGACGCTACCGCATCATGTTTGCCAAAGGTGGCGACCTGCCAATCTTCGATGCCAACGGACTGCCCACCGAGGCCGGACCTAAGGTATCAGCTGTCTATGGCGACGACCGTTACAACGCTGCCAAGGCTGGTGGACGACACATCTACCCGGGCATCAAGAAGTTCCTCGACGACCAGTACGATCCCAACTTCCCAACCTACGACATCAGTGCACGTGACTTCATCGTCTTCCGTCTGGCTGAGATGTATCTCATCAAGGCTGAGGCTCAACTGGGACAGAACGATGCCGCCGGAGCGCTCGCTACCATCAACCAACTGCGTGCCGCCCGTGCCGTCAGCGGTCAGGACAACAGCCTCAAAGGTACTGTCGACATCAATACTATCCTCGACGAGCGTGCCATCGAACTCTGTGGCGAGCAACAGCGCTGGTTCGACCTTAAGCGCACCCACACTCTCATCGACCGTGTGAAGGCCTACAACGCTCAGGGCAAGGACAACGTCGCACTCAAGCACTACTATCGTCCTATTCCACTGTCACAGTTGGACGCCTGCACCAATGTCATCGACACACCTGCCTCACAGGAAGCTAATGGCGTGCTCAACTACACTACCACCGCCAACGGCTTCTGGCAGAACCCAGGCTATTAATCGTTAATCATCACCCTCTTCATCCAGCCCGCAGGTCATAGCCTGCGGGCTGGTCTATTTTTGCCTACCCCGCCTACCCTTGCCTACCCTCGCCTATCCCGCCTACCCTTGCCTACCTCGCCTACCTTGCCTACCTTTGCCTACCCTTGCCTACCCCGCCTACCTTGCCTACCCCGCCTACTCTTGCCTACCCTTGCCTACCCCGCCTATTTAGTCATAAATTGCCCAAGAATCGTTTGATATTTCCAACAATCGTGTTATCTTTGCCATCAAACAGACAACCATGAACATTAAATTGCTTTTACATCATCCTCTGCAATGGCTGCGCGACCTGCAGTCATCGCCCTCTCATGAGCAGGCGCCTTCGGTAGCCCTGGTCCTCTCCGGCGGCGGAGCACGCGGACTGGCCCAGATTGGCGCCATTGAGGAGCTACAGGCTCGCGGCTACCACATCCATGCTGTTGCCGGCACATCGATGGGTGCGTTGGTGGGTGGTTTCTTCTGCTGTGGCAAACTCGGTCTCTTGAAGACCAGGGTGCTCAGCCTGAAGCGCAAGGAAGTAATGCAACTCATCGACTTCTCCATTGGTTTGGACCATGTGGCCACTGCCGACCACCTGCTGACGCTCATGCAGCAATTGCTCGACAACGTCCGCATCGAGAACCTGCCCGTCAACTTCTGCTGTTGTGCCTCCGACCTCACCTCTGGCCGTGAACGGGTGTTCCGCGAAGGACCGCTGGCCGATGCCATCCGAGCCTCCATCTCCATCCCAGGCTTCTTCAAGCCCGTCAGGAGAGGCAACGAAGCACTGGTCGACGGCAGCGTGCACAACATTTTCCCACTCGACCGCGTCGAGCGAAAACCTGGCGACATACTCATCGGCATTAATGTCAGTGCCCCCGACAGTCGTCCTTGCAACGACTACATCGATCGCAACGACGAAAGCGTCGGCCGTTTCCTGTCATGGCTGCGCACCGTACTGCCTGTAGGTCATCGCCAGCTGTCGGCCAATGCACTCAACATGGCGCTTCGTGTCGCTTGCCTGACATTGCAGAACAACACGCAGGTAGCCATGCGCCTCACGCCTCCCGACCTTTGTGTCAACGTGCCCATGGACGCCTTCGGTCTCTTCGACTACGAGCGTGCCGCAGAGATCATCGCCTATGGCAGGCGCGCCACCGCCCAAGCTCTCGATCAAAAGCTTGCCCCATAACCCCCTCCTACTCTTGCCTACTCTTGCCTACCCCGCCTACCCTTGCCTACCTTGCCTACTCTTGCCTACCCCGCCTACCTTGCCTACTCTTGCCTACTCTTGCCTACCCCGCCTACCCTTGCCTACCTTGCCTACCCCGCCTACCTTGCCTACCCCGCCTACCCTTGCCTACCTTGCCTACCTTGCCTACCCCGCCTACCATCAAAAAAGGGCTGTGCCTCAGCACAGCCCTTTATCTTGATAAGCAATAATCTCAATTACTTCTTGAGGAAGTCCTTGACCTGCTTATACACATTCTCACCCGTGTAGCCCAGCTTCTCGTCAAGCACCTTGTAAGGAGCGGAGAAGCCAAAGCTCTTCATGCCATAGATGCGGCTGTTGGGACCGATGCCCACCAAGCCCTCAAGCGTCACAGGCAGACCGGCAGTCATACCGAACTTCTTCACATTGGCAGGCAGCACGCTTTCCTGGTACTCAGCCGACTGACGGCGGAACAAGCCCTCCGACGGAGCGCTGACCACACGCACCTTGATGCCATCCTTGCGCAGAGCCTCGGTGCCAGCCTCAAGCGTAGACACCTCAGAGCCACTGGCCACGAGAATCACATCAGGGTTCTCATCGGAGCCTGCCACGATGTAAGCACCCTTGCGGGCCATCTCATAATCGTTGCCGGCAGGCAGTTTGGCAATACCCTGACGCGAGAAGATGAGCGCTGTCGGCGTCTCGGTGTTCTCCATGGCCATCTGCCAGCACACCGTCGTCTCGTCAGCATCAGCCGGACGGAACACACGCACGCTGTCTTTACCAGCATGGTTCTGCAGCTTCTCCATCAAGCGAATCTGAGCCTCCTGCTCAACAGGCTCGTGGGTAGGACCATCCTCACCCACACGGAAGGCATCGTGCGTCCAGACAAACTTCACAGGCACCTGCATCAAGGCTGCCAGACGGACAGCAGGCTTCATGTAATCGGAGAACACGAAGAACGTGCCCATAGCAGCGATGACACCTCCATGAAGCATCATACCAATGCACATGTCAGCCATAGTGAGCTCACTCACACCAGCCTGGAAGAAAGCGCCCGTAAAGTCACCCTTCACCAGAGCGTGGGTCTTCTTCAAGAAGCCGTCGGTCTTGTCAGAGTTCGACAGGTCAGCGCTGGCGCAGATCATGTTAGGCACCTGCTCAGCCAGCACGCCGAGGCACACCGACGAAGCGGCACGCGTGGCCGAGCCTTCCTTCTGCACGGCCTTCGACCAGTCCACCTTAGGAGCCTTGCCACTGAACCACTCATCCATCAGCACAGCCTTGTCAGGATTAGCCTTACGCCATTCAGCCTCAGCGGCACGACGCTCGGCCACGATCTTCTTCAGATCCTCACGACGCTCAGCATAGAGCTTCTGCACATCGGGGAAGATAACAAACGGATCGTCAGGGTCACCGCCAAGGTGCTTGATGGTGTTGCGGTAAGCATCGCCGCCAAGCGGTGCGCCATGGGTCTTCAGGTTGTGCTCGTAGCTCGAACCGTCGTCCTTCAAGGCACCCTTGCCCATGATGGTCTTGCCGATGATGATGGTAGGACGCTCGGTCTCGGCATTGGCCTTCTTCAGCGCCTCACGGATCTCGTCTGGATCATTGCCGTTGATCGTCAACACGTTCCAGTTCCATGCACGGTACTTCATGGCTGTATCTTCCTTCATCACGACATCCACCTCTGTGGAGAGCTGAATCTCGTTGGAGTCGTAGAACATGATGAGGTTGTTCAGACCCAGGTTGCCTGCAATACGGCCCACACCCTGCGAGATTTCCTCCTCCACGGCGCCGTCGCTGATGTAGGCATAGATCTTATGCTGCATCACGGTCTTGCCCAGACGAGCCTCCAGGAATTTCTCAGCCACAGCAGCACCAGCAGCGATGGCATGACCCTGTCCGAGCGGACCGCTCGAGTTCTCAATGCCATGAGCCACGTCCAACTCAGGATGACCGGGAGTGATAGAGCCCCACTGACGGAACTGCTTCAGGTCGTCCATGGAGAAGAAGCCACGAAGTGCCAGACCAGCATAGAGCATAGGACTCATGTGGCCAGGGTCGAGGAAGAAACGGTCACGTCCCGTCCAGAATGGATCAGCGGGATCATAAACCAGGAACTCAGAGAAGAGCACGTTGATGAAATCGGCTCCACCCATGGCACCACCGGGATGACCGGACTTGGCCTTCTCAACCATCGACGCAGCCAGGATTCGGATGTTGTCGGCTGCGTGGTTCATTAATTTCTTGTCATTCATACTTATTTTGTTATTAGGAGAAGGAAGCAGGCCGTCCCCGCTTCCTTCGTCAATGATTGAATATGTCGTACTGTTTGCCGACTTTGCCGACTCTGTTAGAAGACGGCTTGTCAACATGTTGACTAATGCTTACAATCTCTTGAGCAGCGGCCCGTCGTTTCGTCGACTACGAGCCGCCGGTGTCTTGACTACTCTTTGTTGTCAACGGCAGCCTGCTCGATAGCCAGGCCGCGCTTGTAGTTCTCAATGTAACGGTTGAAGCCTTCCACCTCCTTGGGATCAGGCTTCACCTCGGTGCCGGCATAACCTGCAAACACCTTCTTCGTCAGGAAGTCAGCCAACGGTTCTCTCTCTTCCTTGTTGATGAGGTAGGAAGCCAGCAGGGCCATGCCCCACGGACCGCCCTCACCGGCCGTCTTCATCACGGAGATAGGCAGGTCGAGCGCATCAGCCAGGATGCGCTGTCCCACACCGGGCGTCGTGAAGTAACCGCCGTGGCCGGTAATCTTGTCAACAGCCACCTTCTCCTGCTTGAACAGGATGTCGTTGCCGATCTTCAGCACGCACACGGCGGCATAGAGGTTGGCACGCATGAAGTTGGCCAAGCTGAACTTGTCATTGGCCGAGCGGACGAGCAAGGGACGGCCCTCATTGAACTTCGTCACGGGCTCGCCCGAGAAGTAATTGTAGGCAAGCAGACCGCCGCAGTCTGGGTCGCCCTTCAGTGCCACCTCGAAGAGACGGGTGAAGATGTCGTGCATGTTGACCTTCACACCCAGCAGCTCCTCATATTCCTTGAAGATCTCGGCCCAGGCGTTGATGTCCGACGTGCAGTTGTTGCAGTGCACCATGGCCACGGGACTGCCGTCGGGGGTGGTCACGATGTCGATCATCTCGTAAGGCTTGGAGAGGTTCTTCTCCAGCACGATCATAGAGAACGACGAGGTACCTGCCGACACATTACCGGTGCGCTGCCGCACGGAGTTGGTGGCGACCATGCCCGTACCGGCGTCGCCTTCCGGCGGGCAGAACGGTGCACCGGCATTGAGGTGGCCCGACACGTCGAGGCGCTTGGCGCCCTCCGCGGTCAGCACGCCGGCAGGCTCACCGGCCTGCAACACCTTCGGCAGCAAGTCGAGGATGGTCCAGCCAAGCTGACGGGGAGCAATGAGACGATTGAACTTCTCCACCATGACAGCGTCGTAGTTCTTCGTCGACGGATCGATGGGCAGCATGCCGGAGGCATCACCGATGCCCAGAACCTTTTCACCAGTCAGCTGCCAATGGATGTAACCAGCCAGCGTGGTCAGGAACTTAATGTCTTTTACATGGGGCTCTTCGTTGAGGATGGCCTGATACAGGTGGGAGATGCTCCAACGAAGGGGAATATTGAAATTGAAGAGCTCGGAGAGCTCGGCCGCAGCCTTGCCGGTATTGGTGTTGCGCCAGGTGCGGAAAGGCACGAGGATATTACCGTCGGCGCCGAAAGGCATATAACCATGCATCATGGCACTGACGCCGATGGCTGCGAGGTGTTCGATCTCAACGCCGTACTGTTTCATCACGTCGGCGCGCAGGCTGGCGTAGCAGTCTTGCAGGCCGTACCAGATGGCTTCGACGCTGTATGTCCACAGGCCGTCGACCAACTGGTTCTCCCACTGGTGACTGCCCTGTGCGATGGGTTGATTATCTTCATCGATGAGCACGGCCTTGATACGGGTTGAGCCAAACTCAATACCCAGAATGGCCTTGCCGCTTGCGATGGTGTTTTTAGCGTCCATAATAAAGAGGTTGTTTAAAGAAGTAATGAAAAGGAGGATGTATCAAAGTTGAAGAAGTCCAGGAGTTCAGAAGTCCCGAAGTCCAGTCAAATGTACAAGCATCTAATAGTCCTGAAGTCCAGTCAAATGTATAAGCATCTGACAATAAGGTGCCCTTGTTGTAATGACTGAACTTCCATACTTCAGGACTACTGAACTTCTCCAATTTTGATACATCCTCTTGTTTAATGTTGATTAGCGCAGCGAACGGTTGAGCATGTAATAAATCTCATTCCAACGCAGCTCTTTACGGAACTCCTGATAGTCGGTGTCCTTGTTGATGATGCAAGCCTCGATGTCGGCGATGTCGGCGAAGTCGCGCCAGTATTCGTCGGTCAGGCCGAAGCTGAAGCAGCTGTGGTGTGTACCGCCGGCTTCCATCCAGCAGCCCACGCCCACCTCGAAGGTAGGCTCCGGAATCCACAGGGCACTGGCCACAGGAAGTTTCGGCAGCGGCTTCGACTTGATGAGGTTGACGTCATTGGCAATAAGACGCAGGCGGTTGCCCATGTCGACGATGGTAGCGGTGATGCCATGACCCTGCTTGGTGGTGAACACCAGGCGTGCGGTCTCGCTCTTGCGGTAGCCGATGCCGAGGAAGTGAACCTCCAGGCGGGGCTTCTCCTCTGCGATGTCGGGGCATACCTCCAGCATGTGGCTCTCAAGGATGCTTGTGTTGTCACCATCGAAGTTCAGCGTATAGTCCTCCAGGAACGAAGTGCCGCCCTCGAGGCCCTGGCTCATAAACCAAGTGGTACGATACAGGCAAGCGCTCTTCCAGTCGCCCTCAGCACCGAAGCCGAAGCCGTCGTGCATCATGCGCTGTGAAGCCAGACCAGGAATCTGGTCAAAGCCGCGGCCAGTCTCCTCCACGTTCACGTCGCCGAGATCGTCGAAGTTGGTAGTGAAGCCCTTGGCACCGTAAGCCTTCATCACGGCACGCAGCGTGAGCTCTGCCTTAGCCGAGTTCCAAATCTTCTTATAGCCGAGGCTCTTCTCGTCCTTCAGCTCATCGGCCACGACATACTCCTTGAAGTAGACGTCGTGCACGAGGGCGTCGACATCCTCGTCCTTCACTTTGTCGAAGAACGTCATGACCTCAGAGAACGGGCAGTAGTCCACGTGGTAACCCAAGGTCTGCTCGAAGCTCACCTTGTCACCGTCGGTCACAGCCACGTTGTTCATCTGATCGCCGAAGCGGAGAATGAGGCAGTCCTGTGCGTCAGCGACACCGGCGCAGACACGCTCCCACACTGCGATGTGATCCTGTGTCTTGGGGTCTTTCCAGTAACCGATGACACGCTTGTGGGGCTTGCGCAGACGGGCGATGATATGTGCGTACTCACGGTCTCCATGGGCGCTCTGATTGAGGTTCATGAAGTCCATGTCCATCGTCTCGTAAGGGATGTGCTGGTTGTATTGTGTATGCAGGTGGAGCAACGGCTTCTGCAGTTTCTGCAGTCCGTGAATCCACATCTTGGCCGGAGAGAAGGTATGCATCCAAGTGATGACACCGATGCAATGCTTGTCGGCATTGGCAGCCATCATCACGTCCTCCACCTCATGGGTGTTGTTGGCAGTGCCCTTATAGACAACCTTGATGGGCAGACGGCCGGAATCGTTCAGACCAGCCACCATCTCCTTAGAGTGACCATCAACCTGCTTTACTGCGTCACCTCCATAGAGGAGCTGTGCTCCGGTGACAAACCAAATCTCGAAATCTTTAAATGCGTCAATCATAGTTTTTATGTTTTTAGCGTTTATATATGTGTAATTATTTATCAAGATGCTTCTTCTGTCCGTAGTATGCGTTGGGACCATGCTTGCGGCTGAAGTGTTTCTCCACGAGCAAGGGGTTCATCGTGGTGTTGGGATTCACGCTGAACGACACAAAGGCCATCTTGGCCACCTGCTCCATGACAACGGCGTTGTAGACGGCATTGTCGGGGCTTGTGCCCCATGAGAAGGGACCATGGTTCTTCACCAGCACACCGGGAGTGTGCACATAGTTGATGTGGTCTTTCTTGAAGCGCTCGACGATAACGGTGCCGGTGTTCTTCTCGTACTCCTCCATCATGTCCTTTGTCATGTCATCGGTGCAGGGGATGGCGTCGTGGAAGTAGTCGGCATGTGTCGTACCGATGTTGGGAATGTCGCGTCCGGCCTGTGCCCAGGCAGTGGCATACGTAGAATGGGTATGCACAATGCCGCTGATCTCCGGGAACTCACGATAGAGCACGAGGTGCGTAGGCGTGTCCGACGATGGGTTGAGGTCGCCTTCCACCACCTTGCCGGTCATGAGGTCGACGACCACCATGTCCTCGGGTTTCATCACGTCATAGCTTACGCCAGAGGGCTTGATGACGACCAGTCCTTTCTCACGGTCAATGCCTGAGACATTGCCCCAAGTGAAGATCACGAGGTTGTGCTTCACAAGGTCAAGGTTGGCCTTATATACTTTTTGTTTCAGTTCTTCTAACATTGTTGTGAAATGTTTATCGTTATTGGTTATCTAATGTTGTTGATTACGTCAACGGTCTTGTCGGTGCACGATGACCGGTGGAATGCTCTCACCGTGTCAGCCCAAGCGGATTACAGCTTAAAGGTCGGGTCTTCCAAGTAAGCCTTCTCGTTGAAACGGTAGAGGGCGGCACCCCGCTTTGAGGTCACCTTGTCGATGGCGTCGGTCTTTTCGATGAAGTCCATCATCTTGACGCGCTTGCGGAAGTTGCGCTTGTCAATCTCCTGTCCGAGTATGCCCTCGTACACTTTCTGCAACTGCGTCAGCGTGAAGAGCTCGGGCAGCAGGTTGAAGCTCAGTGGCTTGGAAGAGACGTGAAGCCTCAACAGCTTGACGGCGCTGTCCACCATCTGGTTGTGGTCGGAGTAGAGCTTGGGCAAATGATTCATCTCGACCCATTCAACTCCGTATTTATCCAACAGCCGGTCGTCATAGTCCTGTACGTTGATCAAGGCGCAGTAGGCCACGGAGATCACTCGTTCTCCCGGGTCACGGTTCACGTCACCGAAGGCCCTCACCTGTTGCATGTAGATATCGTTAAGTCCCGTCAGTTCGTAGAGCACTCGCTTAGCCGCATCGGTCAGACTCTCGTTCTGTCGCACGAAGCCGCCATACAACGACCACTCGCCGCGTCCAGGGTCCATCTTGCGCTTGCCGATGAGCAGCTTGAGCTTGTTCTCCTCGAAGCCAAACACAATGCAGTCAACCGAGACGAATATCTTGGGATGTTCTATATAGTAGTCTGTCATTCAAATGATGTTTTAAGAAACATGCAGTTGGGCTGCGGGGCGCCACAGAGGGCGCCCTTGCAGTCATATTGTTCTCTTCAATCCGCAGATTAGAAGAAGTACCAATAGAAGGCGGCGCAGAGGGCTACGACACCCAGCGAGGCGACGATATCCCACTTGTTCCAGCTCTCACGGATCTGCTGTCTATACTCCGGTGTGAAGGAGATGGCGGCGATCTGCTCAGCCGACGGAGCCTTGGTGAACATTGAGATGACAAACATCATCACGATGAGGAACACCAGGAGCCAGCACTCGAAGATAAGCCAGTTGGTCTGCCAGAACCATGTAGTGTTCTCCCAGAACCAGCCGGTCATGGCGGTATCGCCGTTGTGGGTGATGACGTTGGTCACCAGACGGAGCATGCCAATGATAAAACCGCCAATCAAGCCCCACTGACCAGCCATAGGCGTAATCTTCTTGGAGAAAATACCGAGGGCGAACACAGCCACCATGGCAGGAGCCAGCAGCGACTGGATGTTCTGCAGATAGCTATAGAGAGTGTCCATGCTCATCATCACCGGCATCCAAGCCAGGCCGAGCAGCACCACGGCGACGGTGGCCATACGGCCGACGAACACGTAGTGGGCCTCGCTCTTACCTGAACGCAGCGGCTTGTAGAAGTCCTCTGTGAACAGGGTGGCGCAGGAGTTGAAGAAGGCGGCCAGCGACGTGACCAGTGCACTGATAAAGCCGATGGTTACGATACCCTTGACACCGGCGGGCAGCACGTCCTTCACCATGAGGGCAAAGGCTGCATCGGTGTTGTCCATCACCAGACCGTACTTGGCAGGATTGGCGGCCAGAGCAGCGGCAACCATACCAGGAATCAGGAACATAAACACAGGCAGGAGCTTGAAGTAGCCGGCGCAGATGGTACCACGACGGGCACGCTTCATCACCTCACGGTTGTCCTCACCCTTGGTCTGGCCCAGCACCCTCTGCACGATGTGCTGGTCGGTGCACCAATACCAGAAACCGATGATGGAGGCACCGAGGAACACCACGAAGCCGGGATACTGATGATACATAGGATCGCCTTCCTCCCAGTGGAACATATGGGTGGTGCCATAGCCGTCGTGCAGCTGGCTGCAGTAGGCCATCATGTTCGACCAGCCCTGCGTGATGCTGCCATCGCCCAGCGTGGCCAGACCGAGGAACAGCACAAGGAACGAGCCGATGATCAGGATAGGCGTCTGAATGGCCGACATGGTCATCACGCCCTTCATGCCACCGAAGATGGTGAACACTGCCGTGACAAAGATCAGGCCCAGGGCACCGTACCAGAAGGGAATGCCCAACAGATACTCAAAGAAGATACCACCGGTGAAAGCCGTGACGCTGACCTTGGTCAGCACATAAGCCACCAGCGTGATGATGCTCAACCAAGAACCGGTGGCCTTGGTGTAGCGGAACTTCAGAAACTCAGGCATCGTGATGATGCGGCCCAACTTATTGTTGAGCAACTGATAGAAAGGCACGAAGAGCCAGCCGAGGATGAGGATCATCCAGCCCTGCATCTCCCAATGGGCCATGCCCACACCGTCCTTTGCTCCGGTACCGGCCAGACCAACGAGGTGCTCAGAGCCGATGTTGGCGGCAAAGATAGCAGCACCGATCACCCACCAGGGCTCACCCTTACCAAAGAGGTAGTCCTGACTGTCGGCTCCCTTCATTTTCTTCTTGTCTTTCATGATGCTCAAGTACACGGCAACTCCCACCAGCACAATGCCGATGATCAAGACTACCCAGTCGAGCCAGATGAATTCTTTAGCGTTCCAATTCATTGTTGTCTTAATGTTTATTAGTTTTTATGTTTAGTAATTCGTTGTGAGCGGCCATCGGCCTGATGAAAGCCGACGGCCTGTCCGTTAGTCTTTGTCCGACTGACTTTATTTCACAGAGAACTTATAAGCCAGATGGCTGTAGTACTTCTCTCCGGGCTTGAGTATCGGATTCGACTTCTCCCATCCCTTGGTCTTCTGCCAGATCTTGGTGGGGCTGTCGGGATATTTCTGGCTTTCGAAGCAGACACTCACGTGCTTGGGATAGAGCACGCCGTGCTTGCCGGGGATGCCGGTGCCCTGGAAGTTGCCGGTGTATACCTGCAGGCCGGGCTCGTTGGTGAACACCTCGAGCAGGATGCCCGTCTTGGGCGAATAGAGACTGGCGCACGGTGTGGTATCGTCGCCCTTGCCGTTCTTGTAGGTGTTGAGACACCAGTTATGGTCGAAGCCCGTCGCATTCTTGCATTGGTCGAACTTAGGATCAAACTTCTTTCCGATGACAGCCGGCTGGCGGAAGTCCATCGGTGTACCGGCCACGCTCTTGATCTCGCCCGTGGGGATGTACTTGGCATCGGCTACGGTGAAGCTGTCGGCGTTGATCATCATCACCTGGTCGAAGCCCACCTTCGACGGATCGCCGTTGAGGTTGAAGTAGGAGTGGTTGGTCATATTGATGGCAGTCTCCTTGTCGGTCGTCGCACTGAACACGATGTCAAGCGTATTGTTCGACTTCACGGTGTAGGTAGCCGTAGCCTTCACCGTTCCCGGGAAGCCGTTCTCACCGTCGGGTGCCGTCATGGCGAAGACGATCGACGAGTCGGTCACCGACTGCACGTCATACACCTTGTTGAGCCATCCCGTGGTACCACCGCCGTGCAGGCAGTTGCCATTGTCGTTGGCCTTGAGCTGATAGCTCTTGTCACCGATATGCAGCACAGCGTCCTTGATGCGGTTGGCATAGCGGCCAACACTCGAGCCGTAGTCGGAAGGACTCTTCAGCGTGTCAGCATACTGCTTGATGTTGTCGTAACCAAGCACCACGTCAGTGGCCTTGCCGTTCTTGTCGGGAACAGAGATGGAGACCACACGGCCACCATAATTGGTCAGGCACACTTCCATGCCCTTGCCGTTGGTCAACGTGTACAACTCAACCTTCTTGCCGTTGATCGTTGTGTCAAAGGCGGTCGGGTTCAAACCTGAAGTGGTCAGGCTGCCATTTGTGTTACATGAGCCGAGGAGAAGGAGCGCTGCTCCCAGACCGGCAAGCTGTTGTTTCATGCTTTCCATATTCGGAGGTTTATTAGTTTGGGTGTAAAATTACAATATTAATTTAAAAGTAATGTCATTGAAGTGTTAAAAGGATGTCGCAAGGGCATCATTTTCACAATTTGTAGATTTTACCAGCGCATCCTTAACATAAATTAAAGATAGCGGGATGTTTACGATGCGGCATCACAGCCCCGACGACCGACAGGCGGGTGGCAAATGAGCCATCAGCCTGAGGCGGGTGGTCTGCCAGCCTGAGGCTGATGGCCTGCCGGTCTGAGGGCTTATCTTCTGAGCACCTTCTTGCCATTGACGATGACAACGCCCTGATAGTGGCTGTCCACGACCTGCCCAAGGAGGTTGTAGGTCTTGCCATCGGTGGTGTTGTGGTCAACTCTTACCGACTGGATGCCGGTCGATGTCTCTTCTTTATAGAGCCATGCGGGCACACCGGTCTGACTGACAGCCGTGATGCACACTGCGGGCACATCGGCATAGTAGTCCATGTTCTGCCGGATGGTCACGCCGTTGTACTCACGTCCGTTGAGCGACAGCGTGATATACGACGTGCCTTCCTGCGTGAGCGCCCACTTGCCTGTCATGTCGCCGCTGATCGTTCCGTCGGCGTTGAGGGTGACCGTGTGCGGTTCCTGCTCGTTGGCCTTGCTGTAGGATGCCGACACATTGTCGTTGTAAGCGCAGTTCTGCTTGTAAGGGTGGATGAGCACCTTGTACGTTCCCACGAGCTTGTCGGCGGCGAAGAGCCGCTCGGTGGCCACCTGCGTGGTGGTAGTCTGCAGCCCCGTAAAGCGGAACGGAGCAGCCACGAGCCAACCCTCGCTGTTGACGAAGAGCTGGTGCACGCGCACCTGATGGCCATAAGTGCCGTTATCGAACTTGGTATGGTACACCACGAAGGCGTTGCCGTTGTCGTCGACATAGGCGGAGTTGTGGCCTTGCGCCCGTTCGCCGGTGGTCATGGCGCCCCAACTGCCATACGCTCCCATGAGCTTCATGCCGCGGTTGGTGGCCGAGTTGTTGCCGTAGTTGAGCTGGTAACTGTTGTAGACAGCCGGCGTGCCCTTGCCGTCGGTGAACGGTCCCTCGGGACTGTCGCTGCGGAAGACGCGCATCACGTAGCCGGCGTTAGGATTGAGTCCGCCGTAGCTCATAAAGAGGTAGTAGTAGTTGCCGATGTGCTTGACATAGGAACCCTCGCCGGAGACATAGTACCCGCCGGCAATCTTCTTGCCGAAGTAAGGGTCGCTGGTCGTGTTGGCATTGGCTGCGCCCGGGGTGGCATTCTTGCCATTGACCTGATAGGCATAGGTGTGGGTGTAGTCGCGCAGGCCGGTCGACTCGTCGAGCCTTATCTCCCAGATGCCGCCCGACCACGAGCCATAGGTCATATACAGGTTGCCGTCCTCGCCGTAGAACACGCAGGGGTCGATGCAGTTGGGCCAGTAGGTGCCCCATCTGCTGCCGACATTGTAGCGGGCAGGCAGCGCCGTGACACCGGTGGCCACGGCCAGGTCGGTATGGGTCCAGTCGTCGGTCCTGGTGAAGCCGTTATGGTCGTAAGTACCCTGGAAGCCAGAGAAGACCACCGGTCCCTGGTAGATATAAGGACCGTCGACGTACTTGGAGGTGAGGCATACGATGCTGGAGCACCAGTGGTCGCCATTGACCGACATGTACATCATCCATTTGCCGGTTTTCTTATTGTAGATGACGTCTGGTGCCCACTGATTGCCCTGGATGGTCGATCCCGTCGATTGCCAGTCGTGGGCGTCGAAGTTGCCGAAGGTCACCGACTCGCCCTTGTAGTTGGTCACTTTCTTGACGGCATGCTCACTGTAGGCATTGGCATATCCGGTGCGTAAGCCCGACGGTTTGGCAAAGAGCGAGCAGTAGGCGGTCTCACCCCCGCCGAATGTCTTCCAGTTGAGCAGGTCAGCAGACCGTGCGGCTCCGAGGTGGGAGCCGAACACATAGTAGTACTTTCCGCTGGCAACGATTGACGGGTCGTGTACCGACACTTCGTTGTAGGTCACCTGCGTATGGTCGTCAGCCGTGGCGTTGGCCACGGGAAGCGACAGCAAGCAGGCGGCAAAGATGAATAATTGTGGTTTCATCATGTTCCTCCTTATATATTACTTACACACGGCAAAGGTCTTGGCAGGCAGTGTGACGACGAGACGGTTGCCGTCGGCGTTGACGGTCTGCTGCTTCGGCACGACGTTGTTGGGGTTGTCAAGGGTATTGGTGGCCTGCATGTTGTCGCTGTGCAGGGTGATCATCGTAAACGGCTTGAGCTGCTTGGCACCCTTGAACGTGACGACGACCTGCTGCGGCTGGTCGCTGGTGTTGGCCATCTTCACGATGTAGCTCTTTGAGGGTTTGTCGTAGACGGCACTGGCATAGAGGCCGTCGGTGCCCTCTACGGGCTGGTTGTTCTCGGTGAGCTGGAGCATGTTGGTACCACGGTTGGTGCTGTAGAGCATCTGCACGTACCAGTTGACGGAGCGCACGCTTCTGAGGTTGTCAAACCAGATGAGGTCCGGGCGCCACTGCCAGCCGTCGACGTGGGCGAAGAGCGGAGCGTAGGTGGCTTCGTACACGACATCGGCGTTGCGCTCGAGGCCTGTCATAAACGCAGCCTCGCTGAGGGCAGCCTCAAAGTTGTTCATGGCCACGGTAGGCTGCGAACCCATGTTCTTCACATGGCTGGCATACTCGCCGGCAAACACCTTCGGACCCTTGCGGGGGTACTTGTCGTAGCGGTTGGCATTGCTGAGGAACCAGTCGGGCGACATATAGTAATGTTCGTCAACGAGGTCGACGCCAATCTTGCGCATCTGCTCCCATCCGTAGTCGAAATTCTTGCCGCTGGCCGACGGGCCGGCGCTGCCACAGATCTTGATGTTGGGGTACTTGGCCCGTATCTGTTCGACAAATTTAGCCAGGCGCTCAGGATAGAGCGGTCCCCACTGTTCGTTGCCGATACCTATCTGATGGAGGTTGAACGGCTGCGGGTGACCCATCTTGGCACGCAGTGCACCCCACTTGGAACTGACGGGGCCGTTGGCAAACTCGATGAGGTCGAGGGCATCGTCGATATACGGCTGCAGGTCGTCGACGGCCACGTGGGCGTTTTTATCGTTGTCCTTGTTCTGGTACTGGCAGGCCAGTCCGCAGTTAAGGATGGGCAGCGGGTCGGCGCCTATCTTCTCTGAGAGCAGGAAGAACTCATAGAAGCCGAGTCCATAGGTCTGATAATAATTGGGGAAGAGGCGATGGGGGAAGGTGTAGTTCCAGCGGTTCTCGTTGAGGGGACGATTTTCGACGTCGCCTACGGTGTTCTTCCACTGGTAACGCGTGGCCAGGTCGGTACCCTCCACGATGCATCCACCAGGGAAGCGGAAGACGCCCGGATGGAGGTCCTCAAGATCCTTGACGAGGTCGGCGCGCAGTCCGTGCCAGTTGTCAGCGGGCATGAGGCTCACATGGTCGAGATCAATGCCCTCGCTGCCCTCAAGGAAGATGCGCATCAGTCCTTTCTCCACGGTGCGGTCTGACTTGAGCGTGCAGGTGAACTTCTTCCATTGGTTGCAGTCGACGCTGATGGTCTGCCGATTGATGACATTGTCCTGGTCGTCGACGAGCTCCACGCGTATCTTGGCCTGTTTGCCGTTGAGCAGATGCAGACGGGCGTAGACACTGAAGTTGTAGGTCATATCCTTTTTCAGTCCCATGCCGAAGAAGCCATGGTTCTCCAGTCCAGACACTTTCTCGGAGTGACCGGAGGCCTCAAGGGTGGCATAGTGCGGGTTGCGGTCGAACGCAGGTGTCTTCTCGTTAACAGTCACGTTGCCGAAGGCGTTCCAGCCCATCAGACGGTTGGGAAACTCAAACGAGCGGTTCTCCACCATCTCAGCATAGAGTCCGCCATCGGCACCGAAGTTGATGTCCTCAAAGAAAATGCCATACATGGTGGATTGGACCGGTGCCCCGGGATGGGTGTCGACCGTGAGTTGACGCTGTGCCCACGAGGGAACTGCCGTGAGCGCTGCCAGTGTCAGTGCAGCCAAAAACTTAAGTTTACTCATTTTTGATTCTTAGTTTGTTGTGGTTATTCTTTAGAATTGAGCCTTTGATTAACATTGGTCTATCTTATGCGCAAAATTAAGTGATTCTTTTCATATTTCCAAACCATTTGGTGTTTTTTATACAACAATCTTTCTGAAAGGGCGGCGGAGGCGCATCGCAAGGGCAGCGTCGAGCCACTGAGAAAGCCAACAATCGATGAGCGGAACAGCCGGTTCTCAGACAATTAATTATTGTTAAACTGCATGGTTGTCTTGGTGATACGGATTTATTAGTGTATTTTTGCCAATCATCATTCAACCAAAAACCAATCATGAAATCAAAGGCATTATTTTTATCATTGTTGCTTGCGCCCTTGGGCATGCAGGCACAGGTGGAGGTGAATGTGGACGCAGCCCATCCGCTGCACACCATTTCACCCACATTGTATGGTATTTTCTACGAGGACATCAACCACGCAGCCGACGGCGGTCTCTACGCCGAGCTGGTGCGCAACCGTTCGTTTGAGGACAACACCAAGACGGCGGAGCACTGGTCGGCCGTTGGCAAAGGACAGAGCGCAGCAACAATGCAACTGGTCACGAAGAAGCTGCTCAACGCCGCACAGGGCAATGCGCTGGAGGTGACCTTCAAGGGCCGCGAGGGCCAGCCGTCGGGCATTGCCAACGAGGGTTTCTGGGGTATTAATGCCGTACAGGGCCGTCAGTACCGTCTGTCGTTCTGGGCCAAGGGCAAGGTGAACCGTCCGCTCCATGCCGCCCTGACCAATGCCGACGGCACAAAGGTCTATGCCGAAGCCGACATTCCGGGCAAGGTGACGGGCAAATGGCAGAAATACACCGTCAGTCTGACGGCCAACGCCAGCGATGCCAACGCACGCCTGCAGCTGCTGAGCGAGGGCAAGGGCACGGTGACGTTCGACGTAGTGAGTCTGATGCCGCCCACGTTCCGCAACCATGCCAACGGGCTGCGTCCCGACCTGGCCGGCATGCTCTACGACCTGCATCCTAAGTTCCTGCGCTTCCCCGGTGGTTGCTTCGTGGAAGGTCAGGAGTCTCCTGAGAACGCGTTTCGCTGGGAGCGCACCATCGGTCCCATCGAGACACGTCCGGGTCACCACAACGTGAACTGGGGCTACCGCACAAGCGACGGCATGGGCTTCGACGAATATCTGCAACTGGCCGAGGACCTGGGCGCCAAGCCGCTCTACGTGGTCAACATCGGCATCTGGCACGGCGGCATGACGCCCTATGACTCCATCCAGCCTTGGATTGACGAGGCACTGGCCGCACTGGAGTATGCCAACGGACCGGTGACGAGCAAGTACGGTGCCATGCGTGCCAAGAACGGTCATCCGAAGCCGTACAACATCGAGTACTTAGAGATCGGTAACGAGAACAACCAACCCGAGCAACGCCTGCTGAGCGATCACTACTACGAGCGTTTCAAGCAGTTCAAGGATGCCATTCTGGCCAAATATCCGAAGATGCACCTCATCGGCGACGTGGCTGCCTGGGGCACCGACAACCCGACATGGGGTTCGAAGGAGAGCGTGGAACTCATCGACGAGCACTACTACCGCAGTCCGGCGTGGTTCGCCGATAAATACCACAAGTACGACAGCTACGATCGCAAGGGCCCGAAGGTGTATGTCGGCGAATATGCGGTGACGCAAGGCTTCGGCAACCACGGTTCGCTGAACGCAGCCTTAGGCGAGGCGGTCTACATGATGGGCATGGAGAACAACAGCGACATCGTGACCATGGCCAGCTACGCCCCGATCTTCGCCAACGTGCACGACCTGAAGTGGCGTCCCGACATGATACAGTTTGATGCCAACAGTGCCTTCGGCACACCGTCGTACTACGTGCAGAAGCTCATGGCCGACAACGTGGGCACCCAACTGCTGAAGACGGAGCTGACCAATCCCTACAAGCTCGACGAGGGCCTGCCAAAGCTGCGTCCGCAGATTTGCCAGGTCGGTGTGGGCACATGGGGCACGCAGGCTTCGTTCCAACCCATATCGCTCACGACCGAGCATGAGGGTACACAGCCGGCTGCACAGATCCACTCAACCGTCACAGGATCGTGGAAGCAGAACGGAATGGTGGTGAGTCAGACCTCCAACGAGGATGGCTGCATCCAGCTGACAACCAAGAAATTCGACTCCGACGAGTACACCTATAAGGTGCGTGCCCGCAAGAACAGTGGCAACGAGGGCTTCCTCATCGTGTTCAACTATGTTGACAAGGACAACTACTGCTGGATCAACTTCGGCGGTTGGGGCAACACGCAGCATGGCGTGGAGCAGGTGATCAAAGGAGGCAAGCAACAGATTGCTTCCTGCCCGGGCCGTGTGGAGACGGGTCGCTGGTACGACGTGGAGCTGCACGTCAAGGGTGACTCCATCTATGCGTCGCTTGATGGCAAACAGGTGTTCGCTACCCGCCTGAAGGGCAGCATCAAGCCTGGCCTCTACCAGACAGCAAGCCTCGACAAAGAGACCGGCGAGGTGATCGTGAAACTGGCCAACACATCGATGCTGAAGACGACAGCACGCGTTCACGTGAACGGACTGACACCCACCACCGCCCGTGTGATCCGTCTGACAAGCGCCTCCGGCAACGATGAGAACTCGCTCGAGGAACCCACGAAGGTGTACCCCACCGAGCAACAGCTGAGCCCTGAGGATGGTATCGTCGAGGTGACATTGCCCGCCAGCTCGCTCAATATCATTAGGATGAAATAATTTTCTTTAGAAGTTCAGAAGATTTACTTTAGAAGTCCAGAAGTCCGGAAGTTCAGAAGTCCAGTCATTACAATTGCTGATAACAGCAATGCTATATATTGACAAGACTTCTGACTTCCGGACTTCTTACGTATTGCATGAGCAGCCCTTGTTCAAACAATACCAAATCCTATACGCAAAGTATTACGGATATCATTGAAACCTGCATCGCTAATCAATGTAACCCGAGCACATAAAGAACCCCCTGGGGGTTCCGGGAACATAGCGAGGGGATGAGCGAATGAGCGAAGCGAATGAAGCGATTCCCCTCGGAACAAATTGGTTTATATTTAAATCGCTACCCCCTTGGGGGTTGCGGCATTGTTAATACGAAGCATATACAAACAAGAGCACATGGATGGAAGGTAGGAAACAGAATATATGACAAATGGCGCTCTGAGAATCGTGCGGTTTTCACCAAGCCATCCTTGGGTCAGAAATATGCGATTCTCAGAGCGCTTTTCATTGATTTTAAAATATACTGAGTATCAAGCCATTGCATACATAGCGACAAAATCATGACTTCTCTACGCCGACGTGCCAACGGAATATGGGCGTAATGGCACCGGTCTTTCGCCGAAGAAGCAACGCGATACCGTCGAGGAAGCAACCCCGTACCGCCGAAAAAGCGACGACATATCGGCGAAGAAGCAACCAAGCAACGGTGCACAACCATCAGAATTTCTCTTTTTCTTACAAAATAGCACATCAAGACGTCAGATTCATGACGCTGGCAACATTTTTAGAGCTGCTCCACAAGTGTTAAAAAAGCATGAAGTTTATTGACAATCTACCCGCCATTGTCATTTTTTCTCAGGCAGGAAGAACTTGCGGTACTCGTTTTCGAAATTGGGTGTGAACACCCCTTTGCCCATATTGTCGGCTATCTCAGCGGCTGTCCAGAAGCGCCCGCCGTCGAGTTCATCCTTGCTGGGTTGCACTTCCCCGTCGTAGACACAGCGGTGGACGAAGACCAGTTCACGCTCACGCTTGCTCTCAAACACATAATGACCCATGCTGACCGGCTGGAACTCCGTGATGCCCAGTTCCTCACGCACCTCGCGGCGCAGCGCCTGCTCCACGTTCTCACCCAAGTCGACATGTCCGCCCACAGCCGTATCCCATTTATCGGGCTGGATATCCTTCCACGCCGGACGGTGCTGCAGATACAGTTCACCACGTGAGTTGAACACGTGGAGATGCACCACCGGATGAAGTATCTTACTGCCGTCGTGGGCATGGCCCCTCGTCACGCTCCCGATGATTTGGCCGTCGGCATCGACCACCGGGAACAGTTCATTTTCATTGTCTCTCATTTTTCAATATTCGTTATCTCTATTATTATAATCCCCATCCCATCCCAATTATTGCAAAAGAGGAGCAATATTTAGCCCCACCCCCGCGCGCCAAGGCGCGCGGCTCCCTCCCCCACACAGGGGAGGGTTTTAATTGCATTGCTATACCAGCCCCACCCTCGCGCGCCTTGGCGCGTAGGGGATGGGCTAGAGGTACCATAACCATGCGTAGCACGGAGGTGGGTTCGGTACCATAACCATGCGTAGCACGGAGGTGGGTTCGGTACCATAACCATGCGTAGCACAGAGGTGGATTCGGTATTGCAATGCAAATAGAACCCTCCCCTCAGGTGGGGGAGGGGGCCGCGCGAAGCGCGGGGGTGGGGCTGTCCGCCTTGGCGCGGGGGTGGGGCTCCATATACAAATCGAAGTAATCTTTGTCAAAACCCGAGCTTTTCTGCAACAAAGTGTGTTTTTTTTCTTTACTTTGCAAACCCAATGCAAGAGCAAATGAATCAGGACGCACACAACAACACAATACTCACCATCACCGGTAGTGACCCTACGGGTGAATCGGGCGTGCAGGCCGACATCAACGTCATCACCTCCCTGGGATGCGTCGCCGTGTCGGCCATCACCACCGTCACCCTGCAGAACACGCTGGGCATTCAGGAGTTCTACGACCTGCCCGCCGACATCGTGAGAGGACAGATTGAGGCCATCGTCAACGATGTGCAGCCCGACGTGGTGAAGATCGGCATGGTGAGGCGGCGCGAGGTGGCCGAGGCCATCATCAGCATCCTCGAACACAACCATCCGCGCCACGTCGTGTACGACCCTGTGCTCTACTCCAGCCGCGGCGACCTGCTCATCGGCGAGGACACCTTACGCGAGATACGCAGCAGGCTGTTTCCGCTCTGCTCGGTGATCATCGTGGGCAAGCGCGACGCCAAGGCGGTGCTCGGCAATGAGATACATGCCAACGTGTGCTACCTCGACGACGACAACGGCCACGGCTTTGCCAACGGCTTTGCCTCGTCGCTGGCCTCCTACCTCTGCCTGGGTTGCACCCTGGACGATGCCATCGAAAAAGCACGCGACTACAGCCGTCATCATCTCACGACGGTGGCCACACTGCAGGGACGCGCCGACCGACTCTACAACGACTTCATCCGACTGCTCGGCAAGGACTACAGCCACAACAGCGACGTGGCCCACTATGCCGACGCACTCAACGTGAGCAGCGCCTATCTCGGGCAGGTGTGCCGCCGCATTGCCGGACGAAGCACGAAGAGCATCATCGACGACTGGCTGTTGCACGACATCGAACGCCAGCTCACCACCACCTCGCGCACCATCCAGGAGATTGCCATCAGCCTCGGCTTCTCGTCGCAGGCCCATCTGTCGCGCTTCTTCCGAAAACTGGAAGGAAGGTCGCCCACGGAGTATAGGAAGATGAACGTGTAAGACTTTAAATATACAATAATAAAAAGAACTATGGAAGACAGACAAACACTCAACCGCAACCTGGCGCAGATGCTCAAGGGCGGTGTGATTATGGATGTGACAACCCCCGAGCAGGCAAAGATCGCAGAGAATGCCGGTGCCTGCGCCGTGATGGCCCTGGAACGCATCCCGGCCGACATACGTGCCGCTGGCGGCGTGGCCCGCATGAGCGACCCGAAGATGATCAAGGGCATACAGAAGGCAGTGTCCATTCCGGTGATGGCCAAGTGCCGCATCGGACATATCGCCGAGGCCCTGATCCTGCAGGCCATCCAGATTGACTATATCGACGAGAGTGAGGTGCTCTCACCAGCCGACGACGTCTACCATATTGACAAGACAAAGTTCCGCGTGCCCTTCGTGTGCGGAGCGCGCAACCTGAGCGAGGCCCTGCGCCGTATCGCCGAGGGTGCCACAATGATCCGCACCAAGGGTGAGCCAGGCACAGGCGACGTGGTGCAGGCCGTGAAGCACATGCGGCTGATGCAAAGTGAGATACGCCGCTTGAAAGGCATGGCCGAGGATGAGTTGTACGAAGCTGCCAAGCAGCTGCAAGCTCCTTACGACCTCGTGAAATACGTGCACGACAACGGCAAGCTGCCCGTGGTGAACTTCGCAGCCGGTGGTGTGGCCACGCCCGCCGACGCAGCCCTGATGATGATGTTGGGCGCAGAAGGCGTGTTTGTTGGTTCCGGCATCTTTAAGAGCGGCAACCCCGCCAAGCGTGCCGCCGCCATCGTGCAGGCAGTGACCAACTACAACGACCCCGACAAGCTCGCCGAACTCAGTGAGGACCTCGGCCCTGCCATGGTGGGCATCAACGAAGAGGAGATCAAGGTCCTCATGGCTGAAAGGGGGCAGTAAGCATGAAGATTGCGGTCATGGCCCTACAGGGGGCCTTCATAGAACATGAACGGATGTTGCAGCGCCTGGGTGCCGAGACGTTCGAGGTGAGACAACGGTCTGACTGGGATCAGCCTAAAGACGGACTGATACTGCCGGGCGGCGAGTCGACCACGCAGTTGAAGTTGCTCACTGATCTCGGTTTGCTCGACATTGTGCGCCGTGACCTTCTCGCCGGTCTGCCGGTCTTCGGCACCTGTGCGGGCCTCATCCTTCTGGCCAAAGACGTAGAGGGCGAGGACTTCGCGCGGCTGTCAACCATGGACATCCGCGTGCGCCGTAACGCGTACGGCCGTCAGCTCGGCAGCTTTGCCACTGAGCATGACATGAAGGGTGTGGGTACCATTCCCATGACCTTCATCCGTGCGCCGTACATAGAGGCGGTGAGCGGTGAGGCGGAATCGCTGGCCGAGGTCGACGGTCACATCGTGGCCGCACGTGAGGGGCATCAGCTCGTCACCGCGTTCCATCCGGAGCTCAACGACAACACCGCCGTGCACCAGTACTTTCTCGACATGGTGCAGGGGAAGAAATGATGCCGACAATGAGCCCCACCCCCGTTCGCTGAAGCGAACGGCCCCCTCCCCCACATAAGGGGAGGGCTTTATTAGCATTGCTATACCGCCCCCCGGGGGTTCTAACATGTCAATAATCATTTCCAAGACTTCCGTACCATTGAGCCGTCAATGGTAATTAAACCCTCCCCTCAGGTGGGGGAGGGAGCCGCGCGCCTCGGCGCGCGGGGGTGGGGCTTATATTTTCACATGTCCCGTCCTTTTCAGCACACCCCACGACTGCAACTCACCTTTGATAGCCTTGAGGTAACTCTTGAACAGCACATAGTACATGATCCAACGATAGAAGAACCGCTGGGGAATGATCCACAGCAGTACCCACAGCTGTTCGTGCTCAAAGATGTAGGCCATGATACTCACACTGGCATCGACCAGCAGGAAGAGCAGGTAATAGGCAAAAATCTGCAGAGCGTTGCCGGAGAACAAGCCAATGAACATCAGGACATCGGCCAACGGCGAGAACGTAGGTATGATGTACTGGAAGATGAGCATGTTGGGCATGGCCCAGAGTCCGAAACCTTTCTTCTTGGCATTGAAGAGCGAGGAGCGGTGCTTCCAGAACGTCTGCATGACACCGAAGCACCAGCGCACGCGTTGCTTGACGAACTGCCGTACGTTTTCAGGAGCTTCGGTCATGGCCACGGCATAGTTCTCGTTCTCAATGATATAACCGGCCTCATTGATACGCATGGTCAGGTCGCAGTCCTCGGCCAGCGTGTCGGTGGTCAGTCCGCCAGCCCGCTCGATGGCTTCCTTGCGGAAGGCGCCGATGGCACCCGGCACCACGGTGATGGCATTGATGTAAGAGTAGGCCATGCGGTCGAAGTTCTGGCTGGTGGTATATTCGATGGCCTGCCACCGCGTGAGCATGTTGCGCTGGTTGCCCACCTTCACATTGCCCGCCACGGCGCCGATGCGATGGTCGGTGTCGGTGAGGAAGTGCTGCATGAGCCGGCTCACGGCATCGGGACGCAGCTGTGTATCGGCATCAATGCACACTACATATTCCGCATCGGTATGGGCGATGCCGTAGTTGAGTGCCGACGCCTTGCCGCCATTGGGCTTGCCGAGGATATGCACCCGGTCGTTGCCGTCGAAAGCCTGATGGATGCGTTCCAAAGTGTGGTCCTTGCTGCCGTCGTCGACAAAGATGATATCGAACGACGGATAGTCCTCTCTGAGCAGCGTCTCGACCGTGCGCACGCAGTTGACTTCCTCGTTGTAGGCCGGCACGATGATCGAGACGTGCGGTGCATTGTCCTTGGTCAGTGCGGGATAGTGACGGCGGCGCTCACGGCGCTTCTCCATGATCATGAGATAGTACATGAAGCCAAGCCGTAGGAAGCCCAGCACCAGGAACACCACGAAGAGTGCGGTGAGGAAGTCGCTGGCATGGTAGATGATCTCGGCGAGTGTCAGGTTGGCCTGCATGGCGTAATAGGTCTCACCTTTCGGGATGGCGGGCATGAGCTGCGCACGCGACATGCCCAAGTACTGTTCGAGGGAGATGAAGTGGTAGCCTTCGTGCTGCAGTGTCTCGATGATGCGCGGCAGCGCAGCCAACGTGGGTTTGCGCGTCACGCCACCGGCATCGTGCAGCAGGATGATATGACCGTCGCCGTGATGCACGCCTTCGATGACGCGCCGATATATCTCATTGGCACTGATGCCCGGTTGCCAGTCGTTGGGGTCCACCTCCTCGCCCACGAAGAGGTAGTTGCGGCGGCTGGCAAGGATCATCGGTTCTATCTCCTCGCGCTGCGTGGGGTCGGCATCAGCATTGTATGGGGCACGGAAGAGGATGGTGCTGTGGCCGGTGATGCTCTCGATGAGCATGCGTGTGAGCTTCAGCTCGGCATAGGTGCGGCTCTCAGAGTTCTCGATGATATTGTGATGGGTGAAAGTATGGTTGCCGATGGTGAATCCGGCGTCGTAGACCTTGCGCACGATGGGCAGGTTCTTCTCCATCTGCAAGCCGACCATGAAGAACGCACCCGGCACATGATACTTACTGAGCGTGCGCAGGACATGCGGTGTCCAGCGGGCGTCAGGACCATCGTCGAACGTGAGCACGAGGTCTTTCTCACGGCAGTGGCCGAGCTTGGCCACGGTGTAGTCAGACGGCAGACTGATGTATTGTTCCTCAGCGATGAGCTGGTCGTCGGCATCGATGCTGAGCCGCACCTTACCCGCGTGCGGTTCCGACTCGACGCTGAGCACCTCGCCCGGACCGACGTAGTTGACATTGTCGTAGCCCGTGAGCCGCATCATCTGATTGAGGTTCCACCGTTTCACCTGTTCCCATGCCATGTCCTTGCCGTAGAAATGCCAGATACGGCTGTCGTCGGTGCCGAGGCGCCAGAGGGCAAAGCCTGCCAGATGGTAGGTGGCGCCGAAGCGCATGTTGTTGAAGATGGTGGCGGCGTCGGTGAAGTACACCTGATGCAGCTCGTTGTTGTCGTCGTAATAGGAGTAGCTGAGGTTGTAGGTGTCGTCGTCGAAGTTGACGCGTGCCCCGGTGTCGTAGGCTGTGGCGATAGCCTGGTCAAAGGAGACGGTGTTGCCGCCGTCGCTCTTCGACCAGTCGTAGCCGTAGGCAGCCAGGGCGAGCACGAGCTTGTCGTTGGGGATGTTGCGGGCCGCCCAGTCGGTGGCGCGCTCCATCCAGTGCTGCGAGGCGATGTCGCCGGGCTGGCTTGTGGCGTTGTGCTCGTCGTAGGCCATGAGGAAGAGGTAGTCGTTGTAACGGACGAGCTGAGGCATGTCGTAGTCCTCGTTGAACGGTGCCACATCCTGAGTGACATACATGTTGTTGTCGTGGAAGATACGGTAGAGCTCGGCCACGAAGTTGGTGAGCAGGGCATTGTCGTCGATGTCGAGTTCCTCCAAGTCGATGTTGATACCCTCAAAGTGATATTTATGGCAGATCTCCACCAGACTATTGACGAGCAGCTTGCGCTTGTTCTTGTCCCTCATGATGCGGCCGATGGCTTTGGCATTGAAGTTGTCACCATAGTTGTTGGTGAGCATCGGCAGGATGGGCACACCGGCCTTGCGCATCTCCCGGAGCGCCTTGCGGTCGATGCGGGTCTCGAGGCGGTCGGTCTTTGGATTGATGAAGAACCACTCGGGGATGACCATGTTGAGCTGTTTCATGCCTTGCTTGAGCGACCTCAGTGAGTTGGGGTCCCAATTGACATACCAGGCGGCACGCACGCCGATGCGCGGGTCGTTCCACTCGTTGATGAACCGCTGGGTGAGTTTGTCGCCATGACCCACAAAGCGGTGGTCGTGGCGATAGTCCTCCATGTAGCTGTTGTGCATCTTGCGTTCCAAGAAACGGTCGCGCTCTGCACGATACGACTTCGCGGTGACGTTGTCGCGCATGAAGGGCTTGGAGGCGGTCATGGCACTACGATAGTCATGGCGGAATGGCATGTTGGGACTGCCCTCCAAGGCAAACATCGTGACAAAAACGATAAGCAACAATACGAGAATCGTGGCGAAGAAACGCATCGTCCACTTGAAACGGCTCCAACGACGACGGGAGTCGGTTTGAAAAACCTGTCTGTCCATTGCAATATTACCCTGCGGCTGAATACAATCTTTTATGTTTGTCTCTATCAATCATCACCGGGACAACTACGATGGATCATATAGTCAGCCGGCTGTTATCATCTCAAATCGGCTGCGAAATTACCGCTTTTACTTTTGACAGCGTCATGTATGAGTACAAAAAAAATTAATGGAGAATTAAAAAGGTGTAACACCTGCCGATCATGGTCAACGGCAGTATACGCGAACGGCACCATAGGGCCAATCCACGTCTCCGATAAGCGACGGAATCAAATAAAAGGGGAAATAAATATGTTGGAAGGTGTTGTTAGATGTGATGAAATTGCTTTTAGTTCTCATAATGGACCGTCAAATCTGACAAGTGACTTGGAGCGGAAATGTAATGAGGCTCGATTGAAGGTTTCCGCCTCACGGCGTCAACCAACCATCTTGCATCATTGTTGTTACCTGAAATTAAATCAATCTTCTTACGTCTTAACTTAGACTAATAACCTTATGAACCTAAAAAACAATCTATCAAAACCTAAAAACTAAAAACCTATATGAAAAATCTACTAACTAATATATGTGTCATTTTTACACCTGCAAAGGTAACACGTTTTATTGGATGCCACAACACTTTAAGGAGAAAAACGACTATATAATGAATAATTATTGACATAAATCAACAGAATGTGTGCGGTAACAGCACGAAACCGGCGTCTTTTGTGCGTTCTTAAGATAAAAGGAAGAAAGACGACAAATGGTGCACCCGTTGCTGCCAACACATTACTGTATAGCCAAAAGCCTGCAAAGAGATTGTACCACGACAAATATCCCAAATATCACTTGGAAAAGGCCAGACAGAAAAAAAAACATGGCCCGAACCTTTGCCATGCGCAAAGAAATATCTAACTTTGCGTAAAGACAACGTGTAAAGACAACGTGTAAAGACAACGTGTAAAGACAACGTGTAAAGACAACGTGTAAAGACAACGTGTAAAGACAACGTGTAAAGACCGTAAAGGCTTGTCGTCAGCGAGAGGAACGCACTCTTCGCTCAACGAAAAAGCAAGCCATACGCGAACAAGTAATAAATGATGTACCGCGAACAATGAAAGACGTGAAAAGAATCGTGCTCACGGGCGGACCGTGTGCCGGCAAGACTACAGCCTTGGTGAAGATTATGGAGCACTACTCCAGCCGGGGGTTCAAGGTGTTTACCATTCCCGAGGTGCCGACCATCTTCCTTCAGGCCGGTATGGACTACCTGACCAAGAACCAGCAGTGGTTCTATGAGGGCGAGAAGGCCACGCTGACGACGCAGCTGTCCCTTGAGGACGCTTTCTCGGCTATGGCCGAGACCCTCGACGACCCCGTCCTCATCGTCTGCGACCGTGGTGCCCTCGACATCTCCACCTACCTTCCTCCAGAGATGTGGGCGAAGATCACGTCGCTGTGCCATGTCACCAGCGAGCAGCTCCTTGGCCGCTACGATGCCGTCCTGCACCTCGTCTCCGCCGCCGACGGTGCTGAGAAATACTACAACACCACGACAAACAAGGTGCGCCAGGAGGCTGCCGACGCCGAGGGTCTGGCCAAAGCCCGTATGCTGGACCGTAAGGTCATCCAGGCGTGGGCCGGACATCCCCACCACCGCGTCATCAACAACCACGACAACTTCGACACCAAGCTCAACCGCGTCATCCGTGAGATAGACAGCGTCTTAGGTCTGCCCCAGGCTATCACCGAGGAGCGGAAGTACATCGTGCGCATCACGAGTCACGACATCCCCAACGCCGTGCAGAGCGAGATTATCCAGACCTACCTCGTCGCCGACCCCGACTGCGAGGTAAGACTGCGCAGGCGTATCTGGCAGGGTGGCAAGACCGTCAATGTGCATACCACCAAGAAGCATCTGCCCAACCATGAGGAGATAGAGACCGAACGGCAGGTGAGCGACGCCCTCTATGAGTCGCTGCTCGCACAGGCCGACCCCTACCGGCATACCATCCACAAACTGCGCAAGAGCTTCATCTGGGAAGGACAGTACTTTGAACTCGACCAATATCTCGACCGTCTCAACGGACTGGTCATCCTGGAGACAAAGGGCATCACACAGGGAGAGAGCGTGAAACTGCCACCGTACATCAAGGTCGTCGAGGATATCACGGGCAGAAAGCAATACTACAACTACACATTAAGTCTGAATAAGTAACTACACATTATTATATAATGCATATTGTCATTGCAGGGAACATAGGCAGCGGAAAGACAACGCTCACCCGCATGCTCGCCCATCACTACGGTTGGGAACCACGCATGGAGAGCGTCGTCAACAACCCCTACCTCTCCGATTACTATCAGGACATGAAGAGATGGGCGCTCAACCTCGAGGTGTTCTTCCTCAAGGAACGCTTCCGAGACATCCTCGCCATCGAGCAATCCAAGAAGACCATCATCCAGGACCGCTCCATCTTCGAGGGAGTCTATATCTTCGCCGCCAACAACCACGATATGGGCAACATGAGCGACCGGGACTTCGACACCTACATGGGACTGTTCAAGTCGATGATGATGGTCATAAACCAGCCCGACCTGCTCATCTATCTCAGAGCCACCGTCGACCACCTCGTTGACAACGTGCATAAACGCGGACGCGGATACGAGCAGAACATGAGGCTCGACTACCTCAGCAACCTCAACGAGCGATACGACAAGTTCGTCAACAGCTACAAAGGAACAAAGCTCGTCATCGACGTCAACAACATCGACTTCGTCAGGTCACGGCAGGACTTTGCCGACATCGTGGACAAGATCAACGACAAACTCGGCATACGACCCTCGACCCTCTTCTAACAGACAACCATTAAGAAATCAACATATACTCATGCATATCGCCATAGCTGGAAACATAGGCAGCGGAAAGACAACGCTCACCCGCATGCTCGCCCAACGGTACGGTTGGACACCACGTTACGAACCCGTCGACAACAACCCCTATCTGGAGGACTTCTATCAGGACATGCACCGGTGGGCATTCAATCTGCAAATCTATTTCCTCAACAAACGCTTCAAGGAAGTGGTGGAAATCGGACAAAGCAAAGATACCATCATACAGGACCGTACCATCTTCGAAGACGCACGCATCTTCGCACCCAACCTGCACGACCAGGGATACATGAGCGACCGCGACTTCGACAACTATACCAACTTGTTCGACCTTATGATGTCGCTCGTCAAATGCCCACAACTCATGATCTACATCCGGTCGTCCATCCCTACCCTCGTGCGACATATTGAAAAGCGCGGACGAGGCTACGAGAAGAGCATACGCATCGACTATCTCACAGGACTGCAGCAACGATACGAGGACTGGATTGCCTCCTACAAAGGACCACTGCTCATCATCGACGGTGACAACATCCACTTCGAAGAGTCGCCCGAGGACTTCCGCAAGATCACCGACATGATCGACAGCGCACTCTACGGACTCTTCCCTATCAAGGATCAGAAATAACAGACAGAACAAACACTATACGCAACTATCATGGAAGAAATCAAGACTGACAGCATCAACCTCATTGCCACCGCAAACGACGGAGGGCAGAGCGTACTCTACGTGGGTTTGAAAGAAGCCTACAGAGACAAGCCGCAGTATGAGCGCTACTTGCGCAAGGAATTTGAGAAAAGCAAGGCACTCGACAACCCCAACATCTTCCGACTGCTCGAGATCTCCGAGACTGAGAACTACGGGCTCGCCATCAAAACGGAATGGGAGGACAGCCGTACACTGGCCCAATGGCTCAAGGAAGCCGACCACAACGACGAAGAGAAGAAACGCATCATCCGGCAGGTGGCCTCTGCGCTGAGCTACATGCACAGCCAGGGTGTCGTGCACGGAGGCCTCAACAGCCACAACATCTTCATCACCCGCAAAGGCGATAACGTCAAGCTCCTGCTCGTGCACCTGCGCTACGTCGACAGCCTCAAGCAACCGGAGGAGACATTGAAGTACATTGCGCCAGAGGCCAAGGACGGTACCGTGGGACTCAACCCGCGTGCCGACATCTTCTCACTCGGCGTACTGCTCAAGGACCTCGGACTCGGTGACGAATACCACAGCGTCATCACCACCAGCTGCAGCTTCGGACGCAACGACCGCTTCGATAGTGTCGAAAGCTTCCTCGAAGCCTTCGACCGACGTCACTACACACGCACACCGGCCGAGGAAGAAACAGCCTCGCAGGGACCATCATCCTCGCGCATGCGCATCATCATCCTCGCTGCCATCGCCATCGCCATTGCCATCGCCGTCCCATTAATCGTGCACAACAGCAGTGAGAGCACGGCCGACAACCAGCAGACAGAGCAGACCGACAGCGCTGCCAACAACGAGCAGAACAACACCGACGAACAGCAGGCTGCCGCTCAGCCCGCACCCGACACGGCACAGCAGACAGCACCCACCGACCAGGCTGCCCCGGCCGACCAAACCGCACAAGGCGGATATACTGGCGACGAGGCTTTCCTCAACGACTTGCTGCCGCAGATGAAGGCTGACCTCGACAAGATCTACGCGCAGGCTCCCGACCCCGAGACCGCACAGCGTAAGGTGGCCGTCTACTACAAAGGCTTGAGAAACGTACTGCGCAAGCGTCATCTGAAGATTGCTCAGCTCGATGCCTTCGACAAGGCCTTTGCAGCCTACATCCAGCAGAAGAAACAATAACCACTGCGCATGACAAGGAAACGACACTTCCGGCAACGCCTGCTCTTATTGGGCACGGCGCTGCCGCTATGGGCCTGTACAGCCATGGCGCAAACCACCACGCCTCCGGCTAACGCACTGCGAGACAGCCTGCATAAGGCTGCCGATGCGCTGGCCTATTATCCCGACTCCATCGACCTGCGATTGCGCAAGGCACGGTGGAACATGGAACTACGTGAATGGCAAAACGCCAAGAACGAATACGACATCGTGCTCAACAGAGAGCCCACCAACGTGGCCGCGCTCTACTATCGGGCTTACTGCAACGACCGTCTTGGACGTTACAACTTCGCGCGTCTTGACTACCAGAACATGCTCACCATCGTGCCCGGCAACTTTGAGGCACGTCTTGGCTTGGCCCTGCTCAATGAGAAGGACCACCACTACACCGAGGCGCTCGACGGCATCAACCAGCTCGTGGCCGCTCATCCGGACTCAGCTGTGGCCTGGGCAGCCAGGGCAGGCATCGAGCAGGAACGCGGCATGAACGAACTGGCTGAGTACGACTACGGCGAGGCTCTCAAGCGCGATCCCAACAACAAGGACTACCTGCTCACACGCGCCGACCTGCGCATCAAGCTTGGCAACTATGCCGAAGCCCGCCGCGACCTCGACCGTTTGGTCACCCTCGGCACCCCCAAGGCTGCCCTGAAAGAGTGGTACGGGAAGCTGAAGTAGTGCCTACCAGTGCCTACCCCGCCTACCAGTGCCTACCCCGCCTACCAGCGCCTATAGTGCCTACTAGTGCCTACCCCGCCTACCAGTGCCTATAGCGCCTACTAGTGCCTACCCCGCCTACCAGCGCCTATAGTGCCTACCAGTGCCTATAGCGCCTACTAGTGCCTACCCCGCCTACCAGTGCCTACCCCGCCTACCAGTGCCTACCCCGCCTACCAGCGCCTATAGTGCCTACCAGTGCCTACCCCGCCTACAAAAAAGATAATCATGAAGCATTTTCTCCCCTATTCTTTGAGTGCAGTCCTCTGCCTCATCATCATCCCCTTCATCTCCGCCAGTGCTCAACAAACCAGGACGGAGATAGCCAAGGACCAACGGCTGGCCGCCGCCAACTACCGCGACTACCCCACCCCCACCAAGGCACTCACGCCTGCGCCGGCCGGCTACCAGCCATTCTACATCAGCCACTACGGCCGCCACGGCTCACGATGGCTCATCGGTCCAAACGCCTTCGACAAGCCCTATGCCGCGCTGACCAAGGCCGATTCCTTGGGCAAGCTCACACCACGCGGACGTGAGGTGCTGGCCACCGTCAAGGCCATGCGTGACAACGGACGCAGCCGCGAAGGCGAACTCACACCCTTAGGAGCCGAACAGCACCGCGCCATCGCCAAACGTATGTACGAGCACTTCCCACAGGTGTTCGCCGGCAAGACGCATGTCGACGCCCGCTCCACAGTGGTCATACGCTGCATCCTGTCCATGGAGAACGAACTGCTACAGTTAGCAGCACTTAATCCACAGCTCACGTTCACTCACGACGCCAGCTACCACGACATGTACTTCATGAACGATCAGGAATCGCCCTTCAACAAGCTGCGTAACACCCAAGCCGTGAAGGACAGCTTGAAAGCCTTCAACGAGCGCCACAACGACTTCACCCACATGCTGCGCACCGTGTTCAACGACACTGCCTACGCCAACCGCATGGCTAAGACCGACTTGGCCTTCCGCCTGTGGAACATGTGCATCGACCTCGACAACACTGAACTGCGCCATCACTTCAAGCCGCTTTACGACCTGTTCTCCACCGACGAAACTTACAACGCCTGGTTACAGAACAACGCTTACTGGTATTGCGCATCTGGTCCCAACAAGATCACCAACGGCGCCGGCATGTACATGCAAGCCAACCTTCTACGCCGTTTCTTAGCCGACGCCGATTCCTGCGTACAGCTGCAGCACCCCGGTGCACAACTGCGATTCGCCCACGAGAGCACGGTGCTGCCCTTTGTCTGCCTGCTCAACATCAACGGCTTCGGCAATCCACGCTCAGGCCTAGACAACCTCGACAAGGAAGGATGGGCCTCCTACCGCGTCTTCCCCATGGCCTGCAACGTGCAGTTCATCTTCTACCGCTCAGCCAAACACAACGACATCCTCGTCAAGATACTGCTCAACGAGGAAGAAGCTACACTGCCCGTCAAGACTGACTGCGCACCTTATTATCACTGGAACGACGTGCGTGCCTACATGCAACACCTCCTCAGCAGCGTCCCCCACGTGGACTAATGCTCCCGTTCCTCCAATACTTCCATCTTCATGCCCAAAAAGAAGCCTCAAGCCTCCGGTGCCAGCTTTGCGGTAGGCCTCATCATCGCCGTCGTCGCTTATTTCTACATCCAACGCACCGACAGCAGTGACGCAGCCATCACCACAGCAGAAGCCACATCCACCGCAGAGACCACATCCGCCCCTTCGAACGACAAGGAGCAGGCCACAGACCTCACCGACTACCACGTCGGCGACGACCTGCGTTTCGCCATGCCCACCACACCCAAGAAGATGCCGGAGCAACTCCTGGTCAACGACGCCTACGTGAGTAGCTTCAACCGCGAGACACTCATGCCCAACTGGGTGGCCTGGTGCCTCACCGCCGACCATGCCGACGGTCCCGTAAAGCGGAAGGGCGTAAAGTTCACCGAGGACGACCGCGTGGCCTCACGTTACCGCGTCACCACCTACGACTACATGCAGTCCGGCTACGACCGTGGCCACATGTGTCCGGCCGGCGACAACAAATGGAGTGAGGCTGCCATGGAGCAATGCTTTCTCATGACCAATATGTGTCCGCAGGACCATGGTCTCAACATCGGTGACTGGAACGAGATGGAGTCACAGTGCCGGCGATGGGCAAAGGAATACGGCAAGATCTACATCGTCTGCGGTCCCATCCTCTACCGGGGTCAGCACAGCCACATCGGGCAACAACATAAGGTCACTGTGCCCGAAGCATTCTTCAAGGTGGTGCTGTGCATGAGCGGCAAACCGAAAGGCATCGGCTTCATCTACCGCAACACCGACGGCAACCGGCCCAAAGGCGACTACATCAACTCCATTGACCAAGTGGAACGCATCACCGGACTCGACTTCTTCCCCTCACTGCCCGACAACATCGAGAAGCGTGTCGAAGCCGAAGCCGACCTCAGCGAATGGTAAAGACTTGAATGCCTACCCCGCCTACTAGCGCCTACCTCGCCTACCCTGCCTACCTCGCCTACTAGCGCCTACCTTGCCTACTAGCGCCTACCCCGCCTACCTTGCCTACCCCGCCTACCTTGCCTACTAGCGCCTACCCTGCCTACCCCGCCTACCTTGCCTACCTTGCCTACCTTGCCTACCTTGCCTACTAGCGCCTACCCCGCCTACTCTCACAATCATTACAATTTGCCAACAGATTCATCATATTTGTTTATAAAAGCAAGAAATATTTTGGCAATTTGGTAAAAACATCGTACCTTTGTTGCCAAACAATAAAGCCTGATCACAAATTCTATTGAAATGAGACAACTGAAAATACAGAAAGCTATTACCAGCCGCAACAATGAGGCACTTGACCGTTATCTTACCGAGATAGCGCGAGAACCTTTGCTCACTCCAGAAGAAGAAGCCGAGCTTGCCGCTAAGGTACATGCCGGAGGTAAGGAAGGTGAGAAGGCCCGTGACAAACTGGTCCGGTCAAACCTTCGTTTTGTAGTTTCCGTTGCAAAGCAATATCAGCATCAAGGCATTTCCCTCACCGACCTCATCGACGAGGGCAACATGGGACTGGTGAAGGCTGCGGAAAAGTTCGATGAGACCCGCGGTTTTAAGTTCATCTCCTATGCCGTATGGTGGATCCGTCAGAGCATCATGGAAGCACTGGCCGTGAAGAGCCGCATCATCCGTGTGCCTCTCAACCAGACAGGCATGGCGCTGAAGGTGAACCGCGCACAGGATGAGTTCATGCAGAAGAACGGCCGCATGCCGTCGGTACATGAGCTGTCCGTGGCCACCGGACTCGACGAGGAGACCATCGAGGCGGCACGCGACGTCAATCATCATACAACAAGCATCGACGCGCCATTGGGCACCGACGACGACAGCGACAACACCATCGGCGACATGCTGTCATCCGACGACAACGCGTTCAAGTCAGACAGCAACGTCGACCAAGAGTCCATGCGCACATTCATCGAGGACCTGCTCAAGGAGGTGCTCAACGAACGCGAGCAGCACATCGTGAAAGAATCGTTTGGCCTGGGCTGCGTCGAAAAAAGCCTTGAAGAGATTGCCGACGAGATGGGCATGACACGTGAGCGCATCCGTCAAGTGCGCGAGAAAGCCATCCGCAAAATCAAGCACAGTCCTGCTGCTAAGATGCTAAAGCAATACCTTTAATAGGAGTTTCTATAATAGAAGTCCGGAAGTTCAGTCATATGCATAAGCAACGGCAACCTGCAGGTATAACCATTGTAATGACTGGACTTCCGGACTTCTATCCATCAAGGTATAACCATTGTAATGACTGGACTTCCGGACTTCTGTACTTCTGGACTTCTATTCTAGTTATCCAACTGCTCAGCTATGCGGCGCACCTTTCCCGTATAGCCTTTGTCTTCCGCATAGCCAATGCGGCGCAGGAAGGTATAGTAATCACCGCCATCGTATTTATATTGCACGTCATCGCGATAGGCCTTTACCGACTGTTCCCAGTTGTCGAACACATAGTAACTGCCGTCGCTCGGATGTCGCAAGCCAAAGAGGTTATGTCCTTCCATACACAACTGACTTGTGAAGTGGCCTGTCTCAAGAATGGCCTGCGCTGCGACGATATGCGGGCATTTCACGTCATACTTCTCAAGTACGGCAAGAAGATTCTCCAGCGTCAGCTCCGACACCGGCAACACTCCGTCAAACTCCATGCTCTCAGGCAACACCAATGGGTCAGCAGGTTTGCTGGCACGGCCCACAGGCGCGGAAGCAGGCAGTGCATCAGGCATAGGAAGTGATGCGGAAGGCAACCGGTCGGCCAGCACAGGAAGAGCGGTTGACAAGGAAAGAACGACTGTCAAAGAAAGAACTGAAAAAAGTTGTTTTACCTTCATTATGACGTGATTTTATCTATAAAACGTAAGACCACGTCCCTTTATTGTGACAAATCAAAAAAAATCATCCCTTGCCGTAGAAGAACAACGACAAGGGGGAAGATGAGGGCGGGCCGGCGACCCGTCCCTTGTGGTGGGAAGTGGGAACGAACTCCGTTCGGCGCCAATTAGCAGTGCTTGCGGGAATAGATGTTCATGTTGTCAGAAGCCTTAAACGTGATTTTGTCGTGGGCCTCGATCGTGATTTTCTCCTTCGTCTGAGGATTGACACCCTGACGGGCAGCCACCTTCTTGACAAAGAAACGGCCGAAATCAGGCAACACCAGTTCACCGTCGCCCTCCGTGAGGTTATCGGCAATCACACCCAGCATTGCATTCACATATTTGGCAGCATCGGCCTTAGAGCCTTCCGTCCGCTCTGCCACGCGGGCAATGAGATCAGTTCTGTTCATAGCGATAGTAATTTTATGGGAATGCAAAGTTAATCAAATTTTGTCGCAGCACCAATGAAATCGCCCATCTTTTTCATTCCCTATCTTGCCTACCCAGCCTATCTTGCCTACCCCGCCTACCTTGCCTATCTTGCCTACCCAGCCTACCATTGCCTACCCAGCCTACCATTGCCTAGAACGACAGGTAGAAGTCGAAGCGGATGCCCCACTTGCTCACCCCGGGATGGTCGAGATAAGACAGACGGCGCACATAGCCCACGCTGATGAGCTTGAAGATATTGTGGATGCCGGCTTCCACCTCCCAATAGGGTTTACTGCCCATGGCATGAGAATTGGCAGGGAACTGATAGAGTATGGCGTCGCCGGGGCGCTTGGCCGGATTGTTCTTGTCGGTAAGGTCGCCCCAGAAACCTTTCACGTTGACAAACTCACGCCATTTGAGCCGCCGGATGAGCGGGATACGGTTGAGCAGCTTGCCGTTGAGGTCCCACTTCCATCCCCAGAACACCTGACGGTCGTTGAGGAACTCCCAGTCTTTGACCAGCGACACGGTGTTGTCGGTCTCCACATAGGTGATGTTGACAGGCGGTTGCAGCAACAGCGGGAAGGGCACCTTGCTCCACTGTGCCGAGGCCCTGACATTGAAGTTCATGAATCCCCATGAGCCGAGCCACTGCCGCTTATAGAGCCGCAGCGTCGTGATATTGCTCTTGAAGTCACCCCCAAGGAAGTGCTTGAATCCCATGGTATGCGACAGCCCGATTTCAGGCGAGTCGAGGTTGACCGGCAGACGGGTACGCTTGGTATTGACATAGGTGACACCCGGATTCCACGTGATGCCCACCGTGGCATCGGTGAGACGTATCTTCTTCACCTCCGCACTGCCGTCGACGGGCAAGAAGTGGAGCCGTCCCTGCGTCTCATTGCTCTGTGTCTGCACGTTGGCAGTGTAGCGCCATCCTGCCTCAGTCTCCCATTCAAACGACAGGCGCTGGCGATTGTAGAGGTACATCTCGTTCTGCGACGACGTCCTGAGGGTCATAAACACATTATCCTTGTTGTGGATGAGATTGAGGTCAGAGGGCGACATCACGTCGTACGAGGTCTCGAAGGCGATGTTGCGCCGTGGGAACTCAAACGGGCTGAGCTTCTTCTTGTTGAACGAGTAGGTCATCTCCGACCCGTAGTACCAGCGATGGCTCTTTGTGCCGTAGGCACCGTAGCCCGACCAGAACAGATGTGGGTTGAGGGCAGCCAGCGTGCGGCCCGCCAGACGCAGACGCACACCGTCGACGAAATTGTGACTGATGAACGTGTTGACCGGGCCTATGTCGAACTTACTTGGCTTGTCGGTGTTGGTATTCGTCTCGACGTAGTTCTCCACCATGAGCTGCACGCCCTTAATGATATACTTCCATCCCTTGCTGTTCTCCATGCGTTTGATGAACTGGTCCATCGACGACTCGCTCTTGGAGAGTTTCACCTGCCGGTAGCTGTTCCAGAAGTCCTCTCCCCGGTTGAAAGCATCGGCGTCGTGCTTCACCTTCGCCTTGCCCCAGAACAGTTGCTTGGGCAGGGGGCTGAACGCATAGTCCGACAACCGCGTTGTGCGCACCACCAGCAGGTTCTGCAACAGCTTGGCGGCATGCACCTCGGCTGCCATGTCGTCACGGGTGAGCACCCACTCGCCGTTGGACAACTTGGTATACTCCTGTTCGATGCGCATGTCGTCAATCCAGTTCACATCGCTCTTCTTGGGCATGTAGAGGTTGACCTTGCGCACATGGAGCGTCGAGTCGGCCAGCACATAGAGCTCACCACGGAAGCCGAAGTCCTGCTGGTTGGCCGGAATAAACTGCAGATGATAGCACTTATCCTTGTCAACGTAGGTGGTGTCCTCGATATAGAAATGATAGAAGGAGATGGCGGTCTCACCGATGGGCGAGACAAACTGATATTGCAGCAACCGGATGTAGTCATCGTAGATGTCGACATCGGTAAACACCTCTTTGAGCATGGTGTTGAGAATCTCACCTGTGGCGAGCACCTTTCCGATGCCCGACGACTGCGTGCCACGTATGATATCCTTCTCGCTGCGCGGATCCTTGCGGTACACATGCTGCGACACCGTCTCATCAACGCTCAGCGGCAGGATGCGCTTCTTGTTGTAAGGTGACACCTCGACCTGGTCGAGCAGGTAGGAGCGCTTTTGGAAGAACTTACCCTTCAGCTGCTTGTCGGTGACATCGTTGAGCGAGAGGGTGATCTTCTGATAGCGGTCGTACTGATAATAGTCGTGGTTGCTCAGGTCGGTACGTTTCTTGGCGGCGATGACCCGCCTCATGAGCTCCACGGCAGGGTTGTCCTTGCGCCGGTACTTGCCACGCTTGCTCTTGACCACCACCTCGCCGATCGACCGTGTGTCATCGTCGAGTTCGATGCGTCCCAGGTCGGTCGTGGTGTCGGTCACCTTGATTGTCTTGGCCTTGAAGCCCACGCTGGTCACCGTGAGTGCCCAACCTGCATGGCGCTCGATGGAGAACCGGCCATCGAGATCACTCGACACGGCCAGATGATGGCCGCGATAGGTCACGCTGGCATAGGGTATGGCATAGCCGTCCTTATCCACAATCTGACCCGTCACCTGGTCGGCTACGGCTGCCACAGTGGCCATGAGCAGACCGAGAACCAGCAATATTGATTTAGAAAACATGTCCTTTAGATGATGTATTATCCTGGATTGAACTTTTAGTCCGGAGCCCTCTTGCAGGCTTACCGGAAGGCTTTTGGGGGAGGAATTATGCCCCTATCTCAAACAACGATAACGAAATTTGAGACACAAAGTTACTCAGAAATAATCGAAAAGATGGAAAACTCTTTGATAAATTATAGTTTATTATTAATTTTGCACTGACAAACACCTCTCAAGTGACATTAAAGCTATCATTATGAACGACAAAGGAAACCTTACCGATGCCCGTCCGCCTTTCCTTCCGATGCTCATCGGCTCGGGATTTGGCAGTGGATTCTGGCCATGGGGCCCGGGCACGGCAGGCAGTGTGCTGGCCACTCTCATCTGGGTGGTGCTGGACTTGTTGCTGCCCGCCGAGGGCAGTTGGCTGTCCATCGTCACATGGATGCTGGCCATCGGCTTCACGCCCATTGGCACGTGGGCCACGGCGCGTCTGCGTCCCTACTGGGGCGACGACCCGTCGCGTGTGGTCATCGACGAGATGGTGGGCGTGTGGATACCATTGGCCGTGCTCCATCCGGGCGAGTACGCATGGGCTGTAACCGCGCTGGTGCTCTTCCGCTTCTTCGATATCGTCAAGCCATTGGGCATCAAAGCCCTCGACCGCCGCAAAGGTGCGTTCTGGGTGATGGGCGACGACATACTGGGCGGCATCTACGCCCTCATCGTGTTGGTAGCTGCCAGAGCCATCTACACGCTAACGGCCTGAGCATGGGGAAGATACTTCGCGAGCTGGTCACCTTCGGCAAGGCCGAAGCCAGCGCCTCTGCCGCCAGTGCCGTGGACTTCGGACTGGCCATAGGCCTCAACGTCTCGGGCCTGCTGACGTATGGCTACGCCAACATCATCGGTGTGGTGTCGGGCGGACTGACCAACTTCCTGCTCAACAGCCGCTTTGTCTTTGCCAAGACGGGGCGCCGCACACGCAGCCTGGCCATGCGCTACTTTCTCGTGTGGTCGGGAAGCATGCTGCTCAACGGTGGCGGCACCAATGCCATCACCTACCTGCTGGGTGCCCGCTACTTCGTCCTCGTCAAGTGCTGCGTGGCCGTCTGCGTGGCCCTTTGCTTCAACTATCCCCTGCAGCGCGCCTTCGTCTTCCGCAAGAAGACTACATGGGAGGAACTGCAGGCGGAGGAGCATGATCCCGACCGCGACACCCACTCTGAGGCACAGAAGCTGGCTGATACTGCCGTCAGCGACGCCACCGAACAGCGCGACGCCTAAGCGACGCGCCCACAACACATCCACAAGAGCATGACAAACCGCGTACGCTCTCAGCGTACCTCGCATATAGCATATACTATTATGAATTACAGAGATTTTCTTCAAAAACTGATTTACAAGTGCATCAACCCGCTCATCCACGGCATGATCAAGGTGGGCATCACCCCCAACATTGTCACCACAGTGGGCTTCCTGGGCAACATTCTGGCGGCAGCGTTCTTCATCTACGCCTCGCAGCAGCCCGACCTCGACTCCCAGACCAAGACCATCGGCTGGGGTGGCTTCATCATCATCGCCTCAGGTCTGTTCGACATGATGGACGGTCGTCTGGCCCGCGTGGGCAACATGTCGTCGTCGTTCGGTGCCATGTGGGATTCCACGCTCGACCGTTACAGTGAGCTGGTGTCTCTCTTCGGCATCGTGCTCGTGTTCCTGGAAGACGGCGACAGCTGGTTCTGGATGGGTGTCGTCAGCTTCGCGGCCATGGTGGGCAGCGTCATGGTGAGCTATGTGCGTGCCCGTGCCGAAGGTCTCGGTCTGGAGTGCAAGGTGGGTTTCATGCAGCGTCCTGAGCGCGTGGTGGTCACAGCCGTCACCGCCATCATCACCGGTCTGACGGGTTCGCTGTGGTGGCTCGCCGGCGGCATGATCCTCATTGCCGTGCTGGCCAATATCACCGCATTCTGGCGCGTGGCTTACTGCTACGGCAAGCTCAACGAGCGTGACCGGCAGAACCGTCAGTAAGCAACCACTTCAAACCATTACATATCATTCTTCCGCAACCGCCACGGCAGCACCACTGCGACAGCGGTTGCGCTCTTTCATTTTTCATCATGGACTGCCTGCTTATTGCCATTCTCTTTGCGGTGCTGGTGGCCATCCGGCCCACCCGCCGCTTCACGCTGTACATGTTGCCGTGGTTTCTCTTCGGCTTCATCTACAGCAGCATGCGCTTCCTGCCCAACTATGAGGTCAATCCTATCGATGTCAAAGGACTGTACGACGCCGAAAAGTCGCTCTTTGGCATCACCACCGCCACGGGCACACTGATTCCCGGCGAGTGGTTTGCCCTGCACCACTGCGCCGTGGCCGACATCATGGCCGGGCTGTTCTACCTCTGTTGGGTGCCAGTGCCCATCATGTTCTCCATCTACCTCTATTTTACGAAGCAATATGAGTGGGTGCTGCGCTTCACGTGGGCGTTTCTCATCGTCAACCTCGTGGGATTCATCGGCTACTACGTACACCCCGCCGCACCGCCATGGTACGCCATGAACTACGGCTTCACGCCCATTCTGCATACGCCCGGCAACGTAGGCGGGCTGGGGCGCTTCGACCAGCTGGTGGGTCTCAACATCTTCCACAGCATCTATGGCAAGAACGCCAATGTCTTCGCGGCCATTCCCAGCCTGCATGCCGCCTACCTGCTTGTCACCACGGTCTACGCCGTGAAGAGCCATCGCCGGTGGTACACCTGCTGTCTGTTTGGCTTCATCTGCGTCGGCATCTGGTTCACTGCCGTCTATGCCGGCCACCACTACGTCATCGATGTGTTGCTCGGCATCCTCACCGCCATCATCGGCATGCTCATCACCGAGGCGCTGTGGCACAAATGGGGAAAAAGAATATTGCCAAAGTCTCTATAGTTTCTATAGTCTCTATAGCTACTATTATGATTCTGAAGCAAAGGGGTAGCCCTGAGAGATAGCTCGCAGGGCTACCCCTTTACTTTTCTACTTTTGGTCCTCGGAGGCAGCATGGCTCATTTCGCACGATTTATCGGAGGAAAAACACAATTTCTTAAACCAATCGGCCAATATATGTCAAAAAAGACATAACTTTGCAACGTACTTTAATAAGAAAGAAGAAATCAGGATGTCAGGAAACATTCAAACTACATTCCTTAAGATTAAAAGGTAAAAAACTAGCATCAACGCAAGAGAAATGGAAAATAAAATTCTTCCTCTGTTGCTGTGCCTTGCCTCGGCGGCATCGGCACATAGCAATGACAACGTCGTCGATCAGCCAACAGGTGTCAACGACTCCATCAGCCTCAACGAGGTGGTAGTCACCGGTCAGGGCGCGCAGATACAACGGCGCCGTCTGTCATCGACCTTCGTCAAGGTGCAGGCCAAAGACCTGTCGCCAGTGACCTCCGGCCGTCTCGACGTGGCACTGCAGGACGCACTGCCCGCCGTACAATTCTCTGTCACCACATCGCAGCCAGGGGCCACGTCCATCATCCGCTCGCGAGGACTGTCATCAGCCTTCGCCAACTCCACGCCCGTCATCTACGTCGACGGCGTGCGCATGGACAATACCAACACCGATATCTATGCAGCCGCCTCCCACCACGGCTACAGCGCCGAGCCCTACTCCACCTCCGACCTGCCCATGGGACAGACGGCCGCCACGGGCTCGATAGGCGACATCCCGCTCGACAACATCGACCACATCGAATATGTGCCGGGTGGTGCCGCCACCACACTCTATGGCTCCGACGCTGCCAACGGCGTGATACAGATCTTCACACGCAAGGGCGGCGACGGACGTTTCCACGCCTTCTTCAGCACGCAGTTCGGACTCGACGAAGCCAACTCACAATACTATTATTTCAAACGCACCAAGGACCTGCTCAACCAGACCGGACTGGAGCAGGTGTACCGCCTCGGCTTCGACGGCGGCAACGAACGTTTCGGCTATTCCTTCGGAGCCAGCATGGGACAGAACACCGGCACGCTCATCCACAACGGCAACGACAGCAAGCGCTACTCCATGCGCTTCGGCTCACGCGTGAAGATCAACAAGATACTCGACTACGACAACTCGTTCGGCTTCCTCATGCAGGACTTCCGACGCACCCGTAACGGCAACCAGGGGCTCTACACCGGACTGTGGACCACGGAGTGCAGTGCCGCCAACGACCTGCGCTACACTGCCGCCGACGGCACGGTGAAGAACTTCAACGCCGACATCGACGCCATGGACGACGAGGAGTACGGCATCTTCAAGACATTCGTCAGCGACGCCGAGCGGCTGCAATACAACCGTACCAACATCAAGCGCTTCCAGACCGCCCACACGCTCACGCTCACGCCGTTTAAGGGCTTCAGCGTCAAAGGCATCTTCGGTCTGGACTACCGCCGCAGTACCAACAAGGAGATTACGACCAACGAATGGCTCATCCTCACGCAGGTGAAGCCGGAGGGCACAAGCGATGCAGGGCGTGTGTTCAACACCGACCGCGACTACCTCGGCATCACGGCCGACATCAACGCTCGCCACAGCCTATACCTCGGCAACTGGCTGAGCAACATCGCCACCGTCGGCTTCCAGTACTTCAACACCCACGACAAGCAGACCATGCTCAACGGCACCAACGTGCGCGACGGCGTGAAGGTGATGAGCGGAGCCGGCACCATCACGGGCGACGAGTATCTGAGCTACCTCCACAGCTACGGCTGCTACCTGCAGGACAACATCGGCTTCCTCAACCGCTACTACATCGACCTCGGCCTGCGCACCGACTACAACAGCGCGTTCGGCGACAACACGGGCTGGCAATGGTACCCCAAGGCCGGTCTGTCGTACATCATCAGCGACGAGGACTTCATGGCCCCACTGCGGCAGAGCGGCATCGTGTCGAGCCTGCGCCTGCGGGCCAACGCGGGCATCGCCGGCAACTTCCCACCGGCCTTCGCATGGCAGCGCACCATCAACATCGCGGCTTACCAGGGCAAGCAGGCTGCCACCTTCGGCGAATATGGCAACCCCGACCTCGGACCGGAGAAGATGCACTCCTATGAGGGCGGATTCGAGGCCTCGCTGTTCCACAACAAGCTTAACATCGGCTTCACCTATTACTATACCCGCACGCTCGACGCCATCTTCAGCATTCCCACACTGCCCTCCTCGGGACAGTCATCGACCTATCTGGCCAACGTGGGCGAGATACGCAACCACGGCATGGAATGGACGCTCGGCATCAACGCCATCGACACACGCGACTGGACGCTGACCTTCAACGCCTCTGCCAACACCAACCACAACCGCGTGGCCTCAACCGGCGGACAGGTGACGTTCCGCATCGGCGGCTTCGACCCGGCCACCATCATGAACGCCGTCACCGAGGGCAAGCCCATCGGCTATCTCTACGGCAACAAGGCCGTGCTCAACAGCGACGGCTCACTCAAGGAGGTGCTCACCGACCAGGACCTCGGTTCCACACTGCCTACATTCTACGGCAACTTCAGCATCAAGGCACGCTACCGCAACCTGCGACTCAACATCGCCGGCGACTACCAGACGGGCGCCTACGTCCACTCCTTCGACGCACAGTTCCGCTTCCGAAAGGGCATCACCGACACACGCATCCCCGCCAAGGCTCTGGAGGGACTCAGCCAGAAGTCGGCTTGGCTGTATTTCACCAATTACTTCGTGAGCAAGGCCGACTTCCTCAAGATACGTAACATCGGCCTCGACTATACCTTCTCACTGCCCTTCCTGCCCATCAAGAAGATCAACGCCGCATTTAACGTCTACAACCCGCTGGCCTTCACTGCCTCTCACTGGGACCCAGAGGCCACACTCTCCGGCGCACTCTCGCAGGGCGGCGTGTCAACGGGCGGCATCAACTACGCCACCTTCAGCGCACCACGGCAGTATATCCTTACGCTCACCTTTGACTTCTAATAATAGACTTTTCAACAATGAAGACCATATATTCTTCCCTCTTGGGCGGTCTGGCGCTGAGCCTGACCATGACACTGGCATCGTGCAGCCTGATTGAACCCGGCGACACGCAGAGCCCTAACGTCACTGACGACACTTATCTTAATCAGCCCAATGCCATGCAGACTTGGGTGAACGGTGTGAAGATGAACTTCGCACAATGCATGGGCAGCTACGCACAGCTCATGGAGATTTTGTCGGACAACTACTACAACAACTACACGCGCAGCAACCGCGTATTCGACACGCCGGTCATGAAAGACAACGACGAGGACGTGATACAGCTGCAGCGCTACGTGGGCACGCTGCGCGAGTCGGTAGACTACGCCTACAACACCGTGCGACGCCACGACCCTACGCTGACACAGCAGGAGCAGTACGACCTCTATACGGCCAAGACGTTCTCACAGATTCTCGCAGGCGAGTTCTTCACAGCACTGCCCGACAAGGACGGCGGTGAACCCGTGGAGTGGCGCACGCATCTCACCGAAGCGCTCGCGCTGGCCGACAGCGTGCGGCAGTATGCGGCCAATGACTCGGCACGTGCCTTCGCCCATACGCTCAAGGCACGCATCTACTACCGTCTCGGACAGAAGACGGAAGCGGTGAGCGAGGCTAAGGAGGCGCTCAGACAAAACAGCAAGTTCTATGTACAGGTGACCTACGACGGGGCCAACAACGTCAACAACGTAGCGCAGGAGGCCATCTGGGGCACGTGGTTCCAGCCGCTGCCACGCCTCGACTTCCTCGATCCGAAATATGTGCAGCTGTCATCGACCTATCAGAGTCCGGTGACCATCGCCAAGGCTGAAGAGGACTACCTCATCCTGGCCGAGGCGGCAGCCTGCGACAACGACGGCAACACGGCACGCAGTTATCTGCAGCAGTTGCTCACGCTCGTGGCTCAGCGGCCGGTACTCCACGACGTTGACGACCATCTCGAAGGCCGGTTCAACGGTGGCTCACGTCACTACCCAACGGGTTCGGCCTACGCCGTGGCAGCATCGGCAAACGACTCACTGCGTCACGGACTCGTACTGGACCGCACACAGCCCATCAGCGTGCCCATCATCTCAGGCACGTCTGTAACCACGGCTATGGTGGAGGCCGCACAGACGCAGGATCAGCTCCTGGAACTGATCTATCTGATGCGACAGGAAATCTTCTTCGGAGAAGGTCGTAGGCCGGCAGATCTGGGTCTGCGCATGCCGCTGAGCAATGTGGAGGCGGCACACGTGAAGGATGCCAAGGACTATGGCACGGCCGTCATTCCACCTTTCATTCCGACCGACGGTGGTATGGATGATTTCACCATGGATGAGGACAACCACACGGTGATTATCAAGTACAACATGAACCGCGTGATCGTTGAGAACAAAAACAGCGAGTACGTCGTTCCGTTCATTTAGCCCCACCCCCGCGCGCATGCGCGCGGTTCCCTCCCCCAAATGGGGAGGGCTAGTTTGAATTGACGGTTGAAAGGAAATATAGCTCTGTCTTTCAAAAGTAAGAGTGGGTGAATATTGGATTTCAGAAGTTAGTGAGTATAGCTTTGTTTTTTAGAAGTCTAAAAGGACGAATATTGTATTTAGAGAACCCCCTTGGGGGTTCCGGAAACATAGCGAGGGGATGAGGTGAGCGAAGCGAGCCTCTTCCCCTCGTAACTTGATGAGGATAAATAAAATCGCTACCCCCTTGGGGGTTGCGGCAATATAAAATTTCCGGCCAGTCATCCCTGTATACAAGTTTCACGGATGCGTCGTATTTGATATTGCCGCAACCCCACAAGGGGGTAGCGATTTAAATGTTGTCGATTTGGTTACGAGGGGAATCGCAGCATTCGCTATCGCTCATTTGCTCATCCCCTCGCTGTGATGCCGGAACCCCTAAAGAGGTTCTATGTATTATCTGCTCTCCCATTAGTGGTTCGAACATCTCGCCGAAAGGCCAACGGAGTTTCGCCGAAAAGCCGATGGAGTTTCGCCGAAAAGCCGATGGAGTTTCGCCGAAAAGCCAACGGAATATCGCCGAAAGGCCAACGGCATTTCGGCGATATGATAATTAGCAACGAAAAATCTCAATATAACAATTGAAACTATCCCTCCCCCAGATGGGGAGGGTCCGCGCGAAGCGCGGGGGTGGGGCTTAAAACTCGAACGAAACTACAAACCGATCTTGCCCTTGAACGACAGATACCAGTTGTTAGGATTGGTGAGATCCTTACGGATGGTAGCCTTTTCGGTAGCTACATTGGCACTGCCCTGACGCGCATAGACACGTTTGGCAAGGTAAGACGGATCGTTGCGGCGAAGGGCCACACGCATCAAGTCATAGAAGCGGGTGCCCTGGAAGCAGCACTCCAGCGCATTCTCGTTCATGATGAGGTCCTCGACCTTCTCAATCTGATAGCTCAGCGTGTCGCTGACCAGTGAGTCGGTGGGGAACTGATAATAAGGATTGTACTCCGTCCATCCGCTGCCAATGCTGTGAATGCCCATGGTGTTGTAGCCGCGGTTGCTCGTGATGTCACGTACGATATAGCCCGTATTCGACGTCGACGGGAAGCTGAACTGTCCCACGAAGGCTGAGTCGGCAGCCGTATGGCAATAAGGCAGCACATATTCCTTGAGGACATCGTTGTTTACGCCACGGGCGAGGATCTGGAAAGCGAACCGGGGATAGCCGGCACGGTTGAGGGCCTCAGCCAGACGCAGATATACCATCGTGCGTGTGTAGATGTGGATGTTGCGCGAGTTATACTTATTGATGCTCTGACGGCTGTAGTGCTTGCCATTGACGTAGCCATTGCCGGTAGACCAGGTATACATCAGACGAAGGTCGCCCGATTTATTTTCAGGCAGGTCGCTCGGGGCAATGATGGGAGAAGCCTTGGCACCCAGCGAAGCGTCCATATAGCAGTACTTCTGGCTCCGTGAGAGTGCGATGAGACCCTCGGACGGCGTGATGCTGACCTTGTAGTTATTGGCTTCAGAGGTGTTGAAGTAGTTGCGCAGCTGACTGTAGTTGCCCTGTGAGGGGATGGAGTCACCGGCAATCATCGTCACGACCTTACGCGAGTCACTGTAGCTCTCGTTGTTAAACATTGACGCGATTTCGAACGAGTTCCAGTTGGCGCTGTAGAAAGCCACATACTGGGCGCCAACGGGGAAGTAGGTGTTGGCACCGTTGGCCGTAGCGATGAAGTGGTAGTAGTCGAGCGCGGCCTGCTTGTAGTTGCCAGCCCACAGGTTGAGGTCGCCGAGGAGCCAGCTGATGGGGAAGTAGAGCAGACGGGAGTCGACCGATCCGATGACACCCAGTCCCGGGCGTTCCACATCGACGAGCGGTGAGAGGTCGTTGATGAAGTACTGGCAGATGCCCTGCAGGTCCTTGGTCTCATATTGGGCATTGGCCTGTTCCTCGGTAGTGATAGGCGTGGTGACGAAGGGCACCTTGCCATAGTTGAGGGCCAGCTGCAGATAGGTCCAGGCACGATAGGCCTTGACGGCTGCATACTCTTTCTTGAAGAGATATTCCCGGCGGTTGTTCTTGACGGCCGTGTCGCAGCGAGCGATGTAGAGGTTGCAGTTGTTGATGACAGCGTAGTAGTCCTTGGGGCTGTTGAAGGCGTTGTCGTCGGTGATGTCGAAGTTGGCAATGCCGCGCAGGTCGGCGCTGGCATTACTGGTGACGCTGACGAGGTCGCCGCGGAGTTCACCCAGGAGAATGGTGCGGTCGCCAAGGGCCTGCAACTTGTTCATGATGCCGGTGAGGGCATAGATGGTGTCGCCAGGCTCGGTCAGCTTATAGTCGTCGGTGTACTGCACGTGGTCGGAGTCCTGTTCGAAGAAGTCGGTGCACGAGCTGAAGAGCAGGACTGCAGGAGTGATGAGCAAGTACAATAAATATTTAGCTTTCATATCTATATAGTATGTAAGAATGATTAAAGATTGATTTTCACGCCTGCGACGATGGAACGGCTCTGTGGCAGCTCACCGAGGTCAATGCCCTGTCCGATAACCGACGAGGTAGCGGAGAACTCAGGATCGGAGCCCAGGTACTTGGTGATGGTGAAGACGTTGTTGGCCTGAATCCAGAATTGGAAGCCCTGGAAGAAGGTAGAGTTGACGGGGAGGTCGTAGCTCAGGGTGATGGTCTTCAGACGCAGGTAGCTGCCATCCTCAATCCAGCGGTCGGAGAAGCGGCTGTTGCCCATGGGATCCTGGAAGGTGGCGCGAGGGATGGAGGTCAGCTGGCCCTCAGCCTGCCAGCGCGAGTTGAGCGCCGTGGTCTGGTTGAAGAAGCGGCTGCCGCCCTCGAGCTGTGAGCGCATGTAGTTGTAGACATCGTTGCCCACGCTATAGTTGAAGCGAGCGTCAAGACGGAAGCGCTTGTAGCTGACAGAAGTGAAGATATTACCATAGATATCGGGATTGGGATCGCCGATAACGGTCATATCCTTCTCGTTGATCTCGTGGTCGCCATTGAGGTCGACGAAATGCATGTCACCGGCCTTGAAGTAGTTTTTGGTGACACCATTGTCGGCGAGGATGTAGAGTCCGGCAGCCTGTGCCTGGTCGGTCCTGGCGAACACGCCGGAGGTCTTATAGCCATAGAAGAGGTTGGCGGCCTTGCCCACCTCAGAGCGGATGGTGGCGCCATAGAGTGTGGACTGCATGTAGTTGGCGCCGTCGGCCAGGGCGGTCACCTTGTTCTTATAGTGTCCGAGTGTGGCACCTGCCTCCCACTGGAAGTCTTTCATCACGAGGAGCTTGCCGCTGAGGCTGACGTCGAAGCCGGTGTTTTCGAGCTTACCGTCATTGCTCCAGTTGCTGTCGAGACCAGAGAGGAAGTTGAGTTGCTTGAGCATGAGCAGATTGCTTGTGCGGCTCTTGTAAGCGTTGAAGCCTACGCTCACGCGGTTGTTGAACAGACGGGCGTCGAGGCCGATGTTGGCACGTCCGGTAGTCTCCCACTGCATTTTCGTGTTACCGATACCGGCGATGGTCTTACCGGCGATGGCGTTGATGAAGAGCTTGGAGCTGAGATAGCTGTGGGCAGCGTAGTAGCCGATGTTGTCGTTGCCGCTCACGTCGTAGCCGGCGGTCAGACGCAGGTAGTTGACGATGTTGTTGTTGGCAAACCATGGTTCGTTGGTCATCACCCATGCAGCCTGCACGGAGGGGAAGATGCCCCAGACGACGCCGGCCACCTTCAGGCCGCTGTCAGCATGACGGCCGAAGAGCGAGGAGCTCTCGGCAGAGAGGTCGGCAGTGAGGAAGTAACGGTGCAGGTAGTCGTACTGTGCCTGGGCATACCAGTTGATGCTGCGCCACTTCTCGTTGGTACCGTAGCTGGTGGCATTCATCAGGCTGGAGCTCATGAACGGGGTCTTATCGGAACCGGTGTTGTAGCCTAACTGATAGTTGGGTCGATACTCCTCCCAGTTGATGCGCACGCCGCCGAAGGCGCTCACGCTGTGGGCGTTGTAGCGGTTGTGCCAGGCCAGGCGGGTGTCGCTCATCATGGAGTTCTGCTTGGCGAAGAGCGAGCGCACCTCATTGGTGCGATAGCCGTTGACCGAGGAGACGTAGTACTCAGGCACACCATTGATAGGCACGTAGTACTTCTCGTTGGCATTGACCAGCGTATAGCTGAAATGCTCGGAGAGCTGCAGGTGACGGTTGATGTCGTACACCGGCATGATGGTGAGGTTGAGCATGGAGTTCTCGAAGCGGTTCTTGTTCTTACCGTCGCCATAGGTGTTGAGTGCCCATGGGTTGGCGAGCTTCCAGTTGTAGTTGTTGTAGTCGGCCAGTGCCTCAGTGAGGTAATCCTCGGCCGTGATGTCGAGATGTGAGGAAGACAACTCGCCGTGGCCATAAGAGTAAGGACTCAGGAACGGTGACTTGACATAAGCCAGGAACGACGGCGAGGTGGGTGTACCCTCTTCGTAGCCTGAAGGCGCACCGTCGTCGCGGATGCTTCGGGTGGTATTGGAGTAGGAAGCATCGAAGCGTACGGAGAACTTGTCAACGAGCTTGATGTCGGTGTTGAAGCGGATGTTGAAGCGGTTCATGTCGTTGTACTTCAGCGTGCTCTGTGCGGAAGTATAACCGACGGAGAGGTTGTAGCTGGCCACCTTGTCGCCTCCCTCTACCTGAATGCCGTAATTCTGGGTCAGAGCGGTACGGTAGACCTCATCCTTCCAGTCGGTATCGTTGTGATACTGCTTGTAATAGTAGTAGTCAGGGTCGGGGTTGAGCCACTTGAAGTCGCGGATGGTGGTACCGGTTGACTTGAGCAGCTCAGAGGCATAGCCACGGTACTGGCTGGCGTTCATCATGTCGATGAACTTCGGCTCGAAGGAGACACCGGCTGAGAGCGATGCCGTGATGCGTGTGGCCATGCTCTTGGAGCGGCGTGTGTTGATGAGTATGACGCCGTTGGCACCCTTGGCTCCGTAGAGGGCGGTACCATTGCGCAGCACGGTGACGTTCTCAATGTCGGCAGGATTGATGGCCGTGAGAATGTCGTTGGTGAAACCGCTGTGCAACATGCTGTGGCCGTACTGCTGGTCGAAGATCACGCCGTCGACGACGATCAGGGGCTGAGCATTGGCATAGATGCTGTTCAGGCCCTGCACATACATGTTGGCCCCGATGCCGGGCGTGTTGTTGCGCGTGATGGTGTGGGCGTAGGCGCCAAGCTGCTTCTCGATTTCCTCCTTGACGTTCGTGGCACTGGAATACTGCATGTCGGTGGCCGTACGGTCGTTGCGCAGATCGGTGTTGGCATCGTAGTCGGCAGAGAACGTGGTGGGATAGAGCATCAGGTCGCCCTGCTTCTCGCCCTTGGCAAGTCCGGCCGAGAGCAGGTTATGAGAAGGGAAGGTTACGGAGATGGACGAGACGAAGACCGGCACGTCGAGCGCAAAAGCGCCGTTGTCGTCGGTCAGGGCAGTGTAGCCCTCTACGCCCACAGCACCGACGATGGCACCGGACAGGGGCTTGTGGCTGACGGCACTGATGACACGGCCGGTGATATGACGTGTGGTATAGTGCTTCCTTACCACAACGGTCTTCTTCACGGGCTCAGCATCCTCCTCGTCCTGGGCATGAACGGCCACAGGCAGGGCCAGCAAACCAGCAGCAAGGCAAAACATCGGTAACCGGCGGCTGATCGTATGATAGGATATGATAGTGTTGAATTCCATGTTTCTTGTGTTTAGAGATGGGTTGATGGTTGACAGTTACTCCTCCTCATGAGGTTTGAGCACGATGGCATCGATACGCAGGTAGCGGTTGTACTTTCCCCCACGTATCTGCGTGTTGCTCACACGGGTGTCGATAATAAGCTGTGCAGTTGCCTTTTGGGTATAACCGCAGTAATCGAACTTGTAGTCCTTGGCAACTAAGAACGTATCCACCTTGTCGGCCGTGGTGGTGTACTTAGAGCCGAGGGTCTCCCATGTGCTGGGGTTGGATGATATCTTACCGGACTTGTCGCACTGTGCGATGCGTGCGCGGAAGACAGTGGGCAGGCGCTGCATGTCGCTGGCCAGGCTGTCACCGGCCAAGGCGGGAGCAGTGATGACATAGATGTCGTAAGGCACGTTAGAGAGCACATCGGAGAGATTGAAATAAACCATCGGGTTGCTTGAGGTACCTGAGGGGGCAAGCGTACTGAAGGCATGGCGATGCACTTGGTTATAGAAGACGTTGTCGGTCGACACCTTGGTCACCTCCAACGGGTACACCGTTGACTGATTATCGACAGAGTCGATATTGGTCGATCTCTCTCCCTCGATATAGTAGTTTTTCATGAAGGTCTCGCGAGCCTTGATGCGCCAGTTGGACTGACCGAGCAGCACGCCGTTACTGCATGCCAGGCGGCTGGCGCCCTGGAAGATACCCTCGGGTCCAAAAGGCTTGTCAAAGATACAGTAGCGCTCGCGGGCATCGCCATAAATGGCCTCACGATACAGAGGATTGGAGGCCGTCGTGGCATAGGCTGAATCCTGGAAGGAGACATCCGTGTTGCGGGAGTTGAGCGAGCGGTTGAACACAGAGCCAATAATCAGGCACTGACGTGCATAGGTCCAGGTCAGCGAGTCACGCAGATGGGGATCGCTGCTGAAGACGCCATTGCTAAAATGGAAGTACTTCTCATATTTGGGAACCAGCCGGTTCCACACTTCATTGGTGGGTGCCAGCATCCAGTAGGTACTGTCCTCGGCATCGAGATAGCCCAGATTGTCAAGCATTTCGTTTTGCAACGTGGACACGGAGTCGAGATAGATGGTCTTGCCATCAACGATGTCGCCGGCCACACTCTTCGAGGGGTCGAACTTATAGACATTGTAGGCATAGAGGAAGTTGGCCACGGAGTCGAGTCCGGCCACCTTCTTCAGGCCCTCAAAGATATTGGGCACATAGGAAGCGGGCTTGGACAAGGTGTAGAGCACGCCGTTGCCATAGACCTGGTTGCCCTTCTCGATGGGGTCGCCCCCAAAGGACGAGGCGGTGAGCTGCTTGTACTTGCCGTTGAGCATGATGATGGAGTCGCTTGAGGACGAAGCGACAGAGTAGTTGTAGAGGGCAATATGGTTCTGCACGAACTCCTTGATGGTGGAGTTCTCCTTGTCGCGCACGCCCTTTGCCTTCTCGGAGGTATAGTCGCTGATGAGCTCCTGTGCGCGCTCGGCAGAGAAGTTGTCGTTGACAGGTGCGAAGACGGTAAACATCTGGCTGCTGGCCAGGGCACGGTCATAGCCCACGGCCTTGACCACTGAGGCGAAATTGCTCAAGTCGGGATTGGCCTTGATGGCCTCCCAGAGGTTGCCGTCGGCGTTAAGGGGACCATTGTAGTGGTCATCCCACTCATCGGAGCAACCGGCCAAGGCCAGCGATGTCGCCAACATGATGGCAATGTTCTTAAATATTTTTTTCATAATCATTGATTCTTCGAAAGTAACGGTTTGATTGCCGTCCGGCAGTGTCGCTGCATGCAAGGACATGAGCCGGACGGGCGGCATCGGTTGTTAGAGGTCGGTCTCCATCTGTCCGGCACCCACGGAGTAGATGCTCTTTGGCACAATCTCCAGATAGTCGAGCATGAACTCGTTGTTGTTGCCGAGTTTGCTGGTCGACGTACAGCGGATGCGCAGGTAGTGGTCGGACTTGGGATCGATGTGTACGGTGCAGAGCACGATGCGGTGGGTACGTGGATTGTTGACAAACTCGTTGATCGCGTTGCCGTCGGTGTGGTAGCCACCGTAAGCGCCACGATAGCGTCCGAGGTTGCGCAGCATCTTCTGGTCCTCAGCCTTTTCCTCGGAAGAGAGCTTAGCCCAGTCGGTGGTGAACTTACTGCCGAGGATGGAAGCATCGTCGAGGAACTTACGCATGTCAAGAGGGATGCCCTGCGGACGGTTGTCGAAGTAGACCTGTGCCACACCACGCGTGGGCAGGGCGCAGAAGCCGAGACGTATCTGATACTCGCCCTCGTAAGGCACAGGCGGCAGACGGAACGAGATGTCGTAGTCGCCGAAGAGGTTCCACTCGTCACCCTCGTAGCTCCAGAAGTTGCGGTGAGGACGGCGGTAGACGAGGTAGCCGCCACGCATGGTGACGTGGTCGAGATAGCCGGCCGGGAACCAGTAGTTCTTACCGTTGGCGAAGGTCTGGTCGGCCTTGGCACTGTTGTCGTCCTTGGCAGGGTCGCCGTTTAGACGGATGTTCTCTGTCATGACCTGCGGGAAGATGGTGGAGAAGTCCATGCGGATGCGGTCGTTGAAGACCTTCATCTGTGTGGTCTCGTCGAAGGCGATGATGTCGTCGATGTAGAAGTAACGGCCGTTGGGGGCGTCCTGTGTATACTGGTCCTCAACGGTGGGCAGCACCTTGGCACCGCGTATGAGGTCGTTGTCCTTGTAGCGGCTGTAGCTGTCCTGACGGCGGTTGATGAAGCGCTGTCCGTAGTCGGCTCCCTGCTTGGTTTTTCCGCCGATGGTGGCCTGGTCGAGTTTCATCATGGTGTGAGGAAGCATGGTCTCATACCAGTCGGTGGGGTCCATGAGGTCGACCTTGATGCCGATGGCGGTGTTGGCCGTGGGCTTGGTCCATGAATACTCCAGCGGGGTGAGCTTGTTCCAGCCGATAACGTCACGGGTGAGGATGTGGTAGGCGATGAACATGTTGAGCGGGTTCATGCGCTTGGTGATCTTGTCCATGCCCTTGTCGGCCTGGTAGTCGGCGTCGTTGCCATATACCGGGTCGTAGAGCTTGCAGGCCAGGTCGTAGAGGGCCTGGAGGTTGCCGTTGGCCGTAGAGATGCCGTAGGCTGATAGCTTGGCCTTAAGCAGCGAGTCTTTCTCCACGAACACGGTGAAGCCATACTTCTTGTCAGCCGGCGGGCAAGCAATCTCGTGCCAGAAGTCGGACGTATAGGAGTAATAGTCGTAGTTGTTGGCGTCGTAGCTGGGATCCTTGACCTTATAGAGCGAATCCTGAAGGCCGGTAGCCTTGAGGGCCTCGGCGAACATGCTGATCTTGTCGTTGGCCGCGAGAATGTCGGCAATGGAGCTGTTGGAGTTCTCAAGCACGGCACTGATGGGCTGCACGATACCATTCTGCACGGAGTCGTCCTTGGTGGCGTAGTAGATGTAGGACATACGGTTGAGCTCGACCACAGTATTGCTGTCCTTGTCGAGTCCGTGGGTGATCTGGATGAAACGCTTGTTGAGGTTCTCGGTGTTGAGCGTACCGTCGTTCATGTCGATGGTGGCATACATATTGTTCACCAGGTGGGAGCGTGCGATGGTGTCGCACTGTCCCTTGGTGAGCTGTTCCACCGAAGAGAGTCCATGCTTCTTGAGGTAGGTGTCCATCACGGTGTTGGACGGCAGGAAGCAGGTGTAGTGGCCGTAGGCAGAGAGAACGTCCATCAGTCCGGCCTGCTTGATGATGTATGCGAAGTCGCTGTACTCCGGCCGGTTGTTGATGTAGTCGCTCATCATCTCACCCTTGAAGGTATAATAATTGGAGGTGTCTGGCTCATCGGAGCAGGAGACAAGCCCCAAGCCGCCTGCAAGGCAGCAGACAGAGAGGATGATGCTGAATATTTTTTTCATTTTCATTATCATTGTCATCATTGTCAATGTGTGTCTAATTATATAGTTGCAATGAGTTGTTGTATCTGCCCTGACTATTTGGTCTTGGAGATGTTGCTGTCCTCACCACTGCCAAAGGCCGGGTTCTGGATGAGGTTCTTGTTAACCTTCAACTCGTCGATGTTGTAGGGCCAGTAGATGTAGTCCATCTTCGCCAGCTTGCCGCTGATGGCGCTGGTGTTGGTCGTGAACTTCATGAGTGTTTGCTCGCGCAGGTATTGTGTGTTTCCGTCACGGCGTGAGCGGCACACGAGGTCATACCATCTCTTTCCCTCGAACATCAGTTCACGCTGGCGCTCTGACATGACGAGGTTTTCGATTTTTTCCTTCGTGGTGTAGTCGGTAGCCTTGAGCGTATCCTTGAGCACGTTCTCGCACATGGAGCGCTTGTTGACGGCATTGACGAGGCTGAAGGCCTGGTTCATGTAGCTCTTATCCTGGTCGCTCATCTCGGCGGCGTTACTCATCAGGGCGGTGAGCGCCTCGGCCTTCATGAGCATGACATCGGACAGACGGTAGATAATCCAGTTGCATTTCACCTTGCCCTCAGCATAGAAGCCGGATTGGGAAACGTCTACATCTTTGACGCCCTTTGAATAGTCGACACTGACCGACGAGTAGCAACCTTTGGCGATGGCCTTGCCGTCTCTCATGTTCTCGTAGTAACGTCCGTCGTACTTGGAGAACAACTGGTTGTCCTGTCCCTCGGTACCGCCCACATAGGTAGACGGAGCGGCGAAGCCTGTGACCACGCTACCTTTGGAGCGCATATAGAAATCGTTGGCGGCGCCATTGCTGGGCATATTGTCATCTCGCATGTAAGTGAGTTCGAAGATGCTCTCCATGCTGTTGCCGTCGCCAAAGATGGTGTTGTAGGCATTGCCGTAAGTGGTGTTGGACAATTGGTCGAGCACAAGCGGGAAGCCGCTGACACGTTCCTGATCGTCAACAGAGGTGATGTTGTAGTAGCCTCTGTCCTTGGCGCGCTGCTTCATGGAGTTGATGACGAGGTCGGCATACTCGATGCACTTGGCATAGTCCTTCTTCCAGAGATACATGTCGCAGAGCATGGCATGGATGGCGTCCTGGGTGATACGGCCCGTCTGATACTTGGCCTTGGTGGCAGTATAGGAAGGATAAGCCTTCACGGCGTTATTCTTGACGCTCTCCAGGTCGAGGATCAGTGAGTCGAGCACGTCATCAAACTTGGTGGCCGGCAGGTCCATGACCTGGTTGTCATCGGCATAGGCGGTCGTGGTGTAAGGCACATCACGGAACGTGCGGATGAGGTAGAAGTAGCACAGGTCGCGGATGGCGCTGGCCTCGGCGATGTCGGCGTTGAGCTCCGACTCTGAGAAGGCGGGATCGGTAGCTGCCACGGCGGGGGCATGCTCGATGATGGTGTTGCAGCTGTTGATGATATAATAGAAAGGTGTCCACGTGGTGTAACCGTTTGAGGCATCGATGTCTTCCTTGAAGACCTTCTGCAAGGAGTTGTCCTTGTCGATGTCGTTACCCGCAGTGACATTGTCGCTGCGGAACTCGCCCCATACCATCATGCGCTTCACGACATCCGTTGACTGAAGCTGGGTATAGAGTCCGCCAATCATCTGGTCCACGTCGGCCTTCTCGTTCCAGAAGTCGTCCTCGATGGTAACGTTCTGGGGCTTGACATCGAAGAAGTCGTTGCATCCGGTGAGGGTGAGCACCAGAACCGCAGTGGCGATCAGGTTGTATATAGTGATTCTTTTTTTCATGACATTGCTTAATGCTTAATGAAATAGTGTTTAGAAGTCTACAGTGATACCCAGTGTTACCGAGCGTGAGCGCGGTGTCTGAGAGTTGTCGACGGCAGGTGCATAGCCAGACTGCACGATATCAGGGTCAACGCCCGTGTACTTGGTGATGACGAACGGGTTGTTGATACTGGCGTAGAAGGCAATGCGGTTGAGCCCAATATCCTTGAGCTGCTTGCGCGACAGGGAGTAGGACAACTGTGCGTAGCTCATACGCAGATAGGAGCCATCCTCCACGAAGCGGTCGCTGACCAGTGAGTTGTAGTTGCTGTCGGAACCATACATGGCACGGGGGATGGTGGTCACGTCACCTTCCTTACGCCAGCGGTAGTTCACGGCCTGGCTCTGGTTGTAGTTGCCGGTCATGGCCTCGGCGTTGAGACGGGCCATATTGAGAATCTTGTTGCCATAGCGATAGGTGAACTGCGTAGTCAGGCGCCATGCGTTGTAAGAGAAGGTGAAGCCGAAGCCACCGGTGAGCTTAGGCAGCGACGAACCGAGGTAGACGATATCGAGGGCATCGATGTTGCCATCGTGGTTGACATCCTCGTAGATGGCGTCACCACCGACGAACGGATAGTTCTTGCCAGTGCCTTCGTTGTTGTAGTTGTAGCGCATCTGAATAGGATTGCCGTCAGCGTCGAGGATCAGTTTGCCAGCGGCGTTGAAGGCCACAGGAGCCGTCTTGCCGGCGGCTAAGAAGGCGGCGCGCTCGTCATCGGACATATTCTTGAACGTATCGTAGTTGTACTGGTACACGCCCTTGTAACGGAAGCCGTAGATGGCGCCGAACGGGTTGTGGAGCTGCACACGCTGCAGATACTGACCGTTGTTGTAGTTGAACGTGGAGTTGAGCGAGTTGAGCATGTAGTCGTCCATCTCGAGCAGCTCGTTGCGGTTGTTACCGAAGTTGGCGTTCATATCGAAGGTGAACTTACCGGCCTTGAAGAGCTTGTTGGTGTTGATGTGGAACTCCCAACCGGTGTTGCGCATCTTACCGTTGTTGCGGTAGGCGAGTGTGGCAAAACCTGTGCTCGAGGGGATGCGGTAGTTGCTGAGCAGCATGTCGGTGATGGTGGTGCGGTAAGCCTCGAAGGTGACGGTGAAGCGGTCATCCCACAGACCCACGTCGACACCGAGGTTGTAGCTGGTGTTGTTCTGCATGCGCAGGTCGGTGAGCCGGATGTTCTGCGGGAGCATGGAGCTCATGTCGAGGTAGCGGCTTCCCGTTCCGAACTTACGCACGTAGAGGTAGTCCTGGTTGGGCTGCACACCCACGCGGCCCCAGCTCGGGCGCAGTGACAGCATGGAGAGGCCGTGGTCGCGGAAAACCTTCATGAACGGCTCATCGACGATGTTCCAACGCAGGGAGACGGCGGGGAAGTAAGCCCAGCGCTTGCTCGGACCGAACTTGGAGGTACCGTCGGCACGCAGAGAGAAGTCAAACATGTAACGGCTCTTGTAAGCATAGTGGGCGGAGTAGGTGAAGAACATCGAGCGCCACTCGTTGTACCAGGAGCTCAGACCGGTGTTGATACCGCCTGCATCAGGACTGGTGAAACTGCCGCCCGGCAGGAGCTTGGAGCCGTTGCTCTGTCCGTTGGACGAGCCGGTATTGAGCTCGAAGCGACCCATCATCTTCAAGGAGTGGTCCTTGTTGTTGAAATGGGGGATGAAGGTGAAGGTATGCTTGGTGTTCAGGCCAAAGCTCTTGCTGCTGCCCGAAGAAGCGATGTTGACACCATTGTTCCAAGCCACGGTGGTCAGCTCAGAGGGATAGAAGGAGTTGTCGTACTGGTTGAAGGCGCTGATATAGACACTGCCCATGTAGTTGAGCTGTGTGTGGTCTTCGTCCATGCCAAGGAGGTGATAGTTGATGATGAGCTCAGGGTTGAGGTCGTAGGTGCTGCGTCCTTTCTTGGCGAGGTGAGCGCTGGCCACCGGGTTGACGAGCTTCTTCTGGTCGTTGTCGAAGACCGACGAGGCGCTCTGCAGCATCTCATAGTAGCGGTCGGTGTTTTGACCGGTGACAGGGTCCTGCTCGTAGATGGACATGTTAGGCATCTTCTTCATGGCGATGTCGAGCAGGTTGTTGTAGTTCATGTCGTTCTTGGTGTAGGTCATCGAGAAGTTGGTAGAGATCTTGATGCGCTCACTGACATAGTAGTCAAGTGCCACACGAGTGGAGAAACGGTTGAGTTTCTGCATGATCATCGTACCGGTCTCATGGTCGTAACCCAAGCCAATACGGAAGGAGGCCTTCTCACCACCACCGGTCACGGAGACGTAGTGGTTCTGACGCAGACCGTTCTGTGTGACGGCGTCGCGCCAGTCGGTGTTGTTGTTGTATTGCTCGTATTCGGAGAACGACGGATCGTAGTTGATCTCACGGATGTTCTGACTGCGTGAATCGCTCTGTGTGGGGTTGAAGTAGCTCTCCTTAAGCATCATGGTGTAGTCGTCACCATTGAGCAGTGCGTAGCCCTTTGGCTGGTGGGTTCCGGTGAGCTTGAGTGAGTAGCTCACGCGGGGCTTACCCATGGCACCACGCTTGGTGGTGATCTCGATGACACCGTTACCACCTTGTGAACCATACACAGCGGTGGCGGCGGCATCCTTTAGCACGTTGATGGAGGCGATATCCTCAGGGTTGATGTTGAGCAGCTCGGCGAACTTCTCGTTGTTGGCACCGGCGAGGTCGAAGTCGGACATATCGACGTTGCGGATATTGCCGTTGATGACAATCAGCGGGTTGGAGTCGGTGAGCGATGACAGTGAGGAGGCACCACGCAGACGGAGGTTGGAGCCTGAACCCAGGTCACCGGAGTTGGCGATGATATCCAGACCGGCGATACGTCCCTGGAGGGCTTCGTCGATAGAGGTGACACCCAGACCGGCGAGGTCTTTCATGTTGAGGCTCTGCGAAGCATAGGAGATCTCTCGGTCGGGGATGGCGAGGTTGTTGCCCGAGGTGCGGCGGCGTGCCGTGACGGTGACCTCCTTGATCTCGTTCTCGGTCTTGAGCATGATCTTATACTCCGTACGGTCGATGGGCATGGTCTGCTTCTTCATACCGACGAAGGAGAACTGTATCTTGTTCTTCTGGCTCTTCACCTGCATGGAGAAGTTACCGTTGATATCGGATACAGCAGAGTTGATGATACGGCCGCTGGCATCCAGCTCAACGACGGTGGCCCCGGTCAAGGGACCCATATCGTCGGAGATGGTACCATGGACGTTACTGATCTGGGCCATCATGGTGGCGCAGCAGAGCAAGGCACCCACGAGCACCGTCAGACGGCGATGCGACATCGTCTTACGCAGCAATGCCTGTATGTCAATGATATAATGATTAAGATTCCGCATGGCTTACTTTCTTCTGTGTTGGATATATTTCTTTGCAAGGCTCTTCCAAGGCGTCATGGCCGATTTACTGTAGAAGAGGGGGCCGTCAATGAGATGGACGACTGCGTCAGAACTGCTGTAGATGTTCTTGGTCAAGCCTGCGCCGCTGAACCAGTACTCGCGGCAGATATTGTTGTACAGACCGGCCGTCTTCTCAACGTGGCGCACGTTGCCAGCCTTGTCAGTGATGGTGATCTGGTTGTTCTTGTTGGTGACGTTGAGAGGATAGTACACGTCGTTGTCTGCGTCGAGCTGCATGGTCTCGTAGCTGCTGGTGGTGACGGGCACGTGGCTCACAGCGCCGTGTGCGTCGGTGACTTCCTCGTAGTTGGTGGGATTGCCGCCGATGATGAGCGAGTTGTCCTGGATGTGGTAGCGCACGAAGCCCAGGATACGGTCTTTGATGGCCTGGGCAGTAGCAGCTGCATTCTTGTCGCCGTCCTCACCTTTCTTATAGTATTCATCGTACTCGGCCCAAGTAGGCAGGATGCCCTCGGCCGTAAGCTTCTCAATGGAAGCGTTGCTCGGCACGTAGACGGTGTAGTTGAAGTTGTTGAACAGATTGATGTTGAAGTTGCCGTTGCTCTGTCCGGCGCAAGTGTAGTTGGTACCGCTCATCTTCATCGTGTTGGCCAGAATAGCGTCGTTGCCGAGCGATTCGTCAGGACCCTGGAGAAGCTTGAGGAACTCTGAGTATTGCTCATGTCTGGACAGTGTCTGATAAACGGATGAGGCGGCAGTGAGCGGCGACATGGAATTGACGGCATAGCTCTTACCGTTGCCTCGCTGTGACAGGTCGTAGATGCTGGTCACAGGGATGGCGGCGTGGTGCTCCAGCTGCCAGCCGCCGGCCACGGTCATGTTGTCCTTGTCGGCGTTGGTGACCTTGATCAGGGAACCGCCCTTGGTCTTGTAATAGCTGTAAGAAGAGCTGATAGGACCGACAATGATGAGGTTGTTGACCAGGTCGGTCAGACGGTTCTTGATGACGGCATCGGGCACGTTGGCCTGCACCTTGTCACCGAGGACAATCTGTCCGTCGTCGTCGATCTCGCAATTGTAGCGCATGGCCTTCACCGTTTTGCTCAATGTATCCCATTCGAAGAGAATTACCGTCTCCTGACGCTCACCATAGGTGGCGGGGTCAACGTAGTACAGCAGGGCGTTGTTCTCGGGAAGGATGAGCGAGTAGTGGAGGTACTCATTTTCCTTGCCCTTGGCGGCCATGGAGTTGAGGTATGGCTTGAAGTCGTACTCGTTGATGGCATAGTTGATGACGCTCATCGTCTCGGAGTTGTTCTTGGCAGGGAAGCCGACACTGTAATACTCCATAGGCGTGAACACCTTATTGGTAAGGTATACGACACCGTTGCAGCCGATGAAGGCGCTGTCGACATCGGCAGTGGTCACACCCATCTCTTCCTTGGCATCGTTGACGATGGACGAGAACTTCGACGGGATGGCATCGACGAAGCTGCCAACGAGGTTGACGTTGATGAGCGAAGCCAGGATGTTGTCGGGCACCTTATCCCAGGTGCCATAACGCTCCTTGAGCATCTTGCCCTCACCATTGTTCCACCATTCGGAAAGCACCTTGTCGGTCGGCACGAACATCACGCCGGCATCGTAGTGCAGATCCTTGCCACTGGTGTTGGTGTACATATACTGGTTCCATCCCGGGTCGAAGTTAAGGGTGGCATCACTGGCCACATTGCCCGGACTGGTGTTGCCGGAGGTGACAGGCAGCTGGCGTGCGTCGGGGGTGAAGTAACGAAGGGTGAACACGGAGTCGACGCTGGCGTTGTAGAGCCGGTTGTACTCCCGGGTCTTGGCCTTGTCGTAGTAAGGAGCTGAGAAGCGGTCGAGCAGATAGGCCCACATGCTGGTGTTGGCATGTTCGTGCACGATCTGTGCCATGTTCTCAAAAGGCTCCACGACACCGTCCATCTTCTGGATGTATCCGTTCTTGCAAGTGATATCGCGATCCACCACCTGATGGTTGCCGATGAGTGCCGCATCGGTGGACGAGGTGATGCCATTGCTCAGGATGCGCACGTCCTCGCTGGTGAAGTTGTTCTTCTTCATGAACTCAGGCAGGAAGTGGATCATCGGAGCCGTGATGCCGCTGGTACCCATGGCACCGTCACGGAAGAGGATGATATTCTTATTGTTGGCACGGTACCAGTCCCAGGCCTTCTGGTCGGCGCTCATCTTAGTATATGGCATGACGTAGACGGAGTCGAAGGCACTGGCCGAGGTAGGACGGCGCATGGCGAGTCCTTTCTCAGGTGGCGTGGCAGCCACGTTGCTCATCAGCTCAATGAGGTAAGCGTTGCTGATCATCTGATTGTTGAGCAGCAGCTTCTTCTGTGCTGTCGTCAACTTGTCGTACGACCGCACGCCCCATTTGTTAGTCTTGAACCATTGATCATAAGTCGCGTCATCGGCGACAAAAATAGTCAATGAACCGGTGTGGCTCATTTGCTCGGTCAATCCGAGATCATCGATCAGCCTTAACGTGTAGGTGTAGTTGCCTTGGTTCTGCAGTTCCTCATAGATGGAATTGCCCAGCCATGACGGCTGACCAGTCAACAGATCATCACTGCATGACTGGAACGAGAAGGCGCCTATCAACAGGCCGACAGCAAAAGCAGACCTCGTGATTCCGCCAGTTAAGATTTTACATTTCATGTAGTACTTGCTCTATTTATTGTTTTCTGTTTTCAGGTGTTATGCTTATCCGACAGCTGTTTGGCCAGCCGCCGGGAAGCTTGTTACTTGACGATCTTCCTTCCACCCTGAATGAAGACGCCGTGGCAGTCATCGCTGCGGAACGTGCGCTCGGGCACTCTCACGCCTGACAGCGTGTAGACGCTCTGGTCAGCGGCCTTCCGGTCGGTTTCCACACTGCGGATGCCGGTCGACGACCCGAGGTATCTCAGCGTGAAATTGTCGAAGCAGCACCAGTCGGCATCGGTCCAGTTGTCCTTGCGTATGCCGAGCGTGATATCCCCAGCCTCTTTCAGCGTGAGCTTCAACGTGTTGGTGTAGAGGCCGTAGGTGTTGAACGCCGTATTGGCCGTCGTCACGTTGTCGGGATAGGTATAGGGGATGTAGGTGTAGCGGGTGATGGAGTCGTCGTAGAGGCTCATCACGGGTGTCTCCTCACTGTTGGCATAGAAGAAGGCATCGAGGCTCTCGGTGCCTGCCAGATGGGCTGCGGAGGCAGCCTGCAAACTGCCGTTGCGGAAGAAGCTCTGCACCGTAGCGACGTAGTTGCCTTCGGGCAGCGAGGTGATGGTCTGATGGAAGTCAAAGTTCTTGTTATAGAACTCGGCCACCTCACCATTGGCCTGTGTGAACGATGTCGATGTCGTCCACGCTACCGTACCCTCGGAGAAGTCGGCATTAGCGATGAGCGGAGTGAGGTCGGCGGCATGACCCTTTGCGATCTCGTCGCGCAGCACCTGCTGGATGTTGCCGGCGACCTGCTGCAGTGCCTTGACGGCAGCAGCCATGCGGGCGGCATTCTCCTCGAAGGTAGTGGTCAGCGTGAGGGCTTCCTCAGCCTTGTCGATAGCGGCCTTGATGTCGTCGCTGGCCAGGGTCTTGTACAGTGCCTGTACGGTGGGCAGCAGGGTCTTGACGCTGTCCCAGTCGACGAGGTAGTCGTACTCGGCCTGTGTCAGCTTGAGGATGCTGCCGTGCTGGGCGTTTTTAGAGCCAGCGATGAGCACGGGAGCGGAAGGATTGAGACCATGCTCGTCGAGGCCTACGGTCTTGTAGCCGTAGCCGCCTCCGTAGTTGATGAAGCTCAGGCGCCACTTGGTCTCGCCCATCTCGCGCCATTGTGTCGGTGCCTCGATGGCCTGGTTATTGTCTGACACGTGGAAGCCGTCGGTGACGGTCCACACGGTGGTGCCGGTCGTGGCGTCGCCGTCGGCGGGCACGAGGTGGCTGGCTGTGGCACGGTTGAAGCCGTTGGCCTTCTCACATTTATACACCATCTGATAGTCATCGTCAACAGCATTGTAGACGATGTCGGCATCGATGATGTCGTAGCCGGGGTCGAAGTAGAGCTTCGGCTCGCTGAGGATGTTGAGATCCTTGTCAATGAGCTGATAGTAGATGCGGTGCCTGTCGGGGAAGCCCACGGAGTAGTACAGTACGTACTGCTTGGTCTGCGGGTCGTAGATGACCTGCGGAGCCCAGGCTGCCGTCATCTGGTCGGCCGTGATACCGCCGAGGGCCTTGAGGTTGGCGGCACTCTCGAGGTCGATCTTCACGTTCTTGGTCCAGTGCACGAGGTCGGGCGACAGCATGAGGTCCATGATGTGGTTGCTGGTCCATCCGAGGCGTGAGGTCATATCGGTGCCCACGAGCATGAAGCCGCCTTCTTCGAGGCGTGTGACGTAAGCGTCGCGCATGCCGCCGGTGATGGTGTTGTCCTTGGTGGAGAACACCTCGCCGCCGTTGAGCAGGTCGGTCCAGTACTGTCCGGTACGGCTCAGGGAGTAGCTGGTGAACTCTCCCTTGGAGCTCATATGGGCGAAGAGGTAAGCGGTCTTGCCCTCATCCTCCTTCTCATAAGCGGGATAGGTGGTGGTGGCAGCGTCAGTGACGTTGCTGACATTGATGCGATAGATACTGAGCGAATAGGCGGGTGCGCTGAGCGTGAGCGCCTTGCCCTGCCCCACGTTGGCTGTCTCCACCTCTGTGGGTTTCACGTTGTCAGGATCGTCCATGGTGTTCTCGTCAGCACCCGAGGCAGCCACGAGACGCTGCACGGTAGCCGTCCCGGCCTCCATGTTCTTGAGGTTGAGCGCCACGGTACGGTCGGTGGCCGAGGGGTTGACAACCTTCACGATGAGCTGGTTGTTGACGCTGTCGAGCTGCACGCTCTGGTAGACGCTGCGCTCCACAGGCAGGGAGAAGGTATGAACGGTGTTGCCGTCGAGCTTGCAGGTCACCTGGCCGTCCTTGACATCCACCTCGATGTTGTACCACTGGCCGGTGGTCACACTGAACGACTTAGGATCAATGGTGGTCTTGTTGCCGTTGACACAACGCTCCACAGCATCCTGGGTGTTGCCCCATCCACCGCAGTTCCACCAGATGAAGTTGTTGGCGTCCTGATAGTTGAAGATGATGAGGAAGCCCTCGCTGCCGCTGTTCTTGCGAGCTTTCACCTTATATATATAGTCACCGGTGACGGGCACGTTGAGCACGGCCGTGCAGTTGGTGGCATTGCCGGTCTGTACGAGGGCGCCGTCGTCGTTGCTCCAGCTGCCCGTGCCGGTGGTCCACTGTGAAAGACCATTGGAGAAGTCGTCGGTGGCAAGCGATGTGCCGTCGGCGCTGAGCAGCTGTGTATCGTCGTAGCTCACCTGTGTCGACCACGTACCGACACCGACCTTCTGTCCGGCAACGGCCGTGGCAGAGGTGTTGCCCGTCTCGGTCCACTTCAGATTCTGCGTGCCGAGGTTGTCGGACATGAGCTGCTGCACATAGTACGATGGTGTGACGAAGTGGTGGCCAGCGTTGAAGTGAATCATGTCGTAAGCCCATGTAGGATTACTCTCATGGGTGAAGATGGGCGCGAAAGAGGCCATGCGGCATACATCGCTGTTGCGCTCCATGCCGAGCATGTACGCAGCCTCGCCGAGGGCGGCGTTCAGATTGCCGTACTTGCCCCAGTTGCCACTGTTGGCCGCATACTCGCCATTGTACACACCGATGGCGCGCGACACGTTGTCGTATTTGTTATAGTTGTCGAGCATCCAGGCAGCCGTGCGGTAGTAGTGCTCGTCGACCAGGTCGACGGGATAGTTGTTGCGCCACGACGGATTGTCGGTGCCCCATGCTTCGACATTGCCAATGCAGACAATGTCGGGATATTTGGCTTTGATGGCATCGTAGAACATCTTGTAACGCTCTTCGTAGACGCTGGCGCTGCCGTCAGCCTGATAGTTCTCGTTGCCTATCTCAATAAATTTCAAGTTGTAAGGAGCGGCATGACCGTTGGCCACGCGCTTGGCACCCCATGTGGTAGAGGCGTCGCCATTGGCATATTCGATGGCGTCGAGGCAGTCCTGCACCAGTGTCTTCGTCTCGTCGAGGGAGAAGGTGAAGCCATGCCCCATGCCGACATTGACCACAAACAACGGTGCGGCGCCAATGTCCTCACAGAGCTGGAGGTATTCGTCAAAGCCCAGACCGTCGGACGACCAGTAGCCCCAGTTCTTGTTCCAGTGACCAGGACGTGTCTCGATGGGACCGATGGTCTTCTTCCATTGGAAGGCGTTGGCGTAAGCTTCCTGTCCTTCTACATAGCAACCGCCGGGGAACCGCATGAAACGGGGATGGGTGTCGGCCAGCAGCTGGGCCAGATCGGGGCGCAGGCCATTGGCGCGTCCCTTGTAGGTAGCAGGGAACAGCGAGACCACGTCTACATACATGGTTCCGCTGGCATTGGTGAGCAGTTGGAGACTGCCCTTGTCTGTGTTTTCCGTGGCACGGATGGTAGCGGTGAGCTTGTTCCATTGAGTGGACGACATCTCGCCCGTGATATCAGCCTGTCCGATGACCGTTCCGTCCTCGCTGACCAGACGTGCGAGCAGGTGCCCGCCGAGTGTGCGCTGTCCTCTTGCCCAGAAAGTAAGGGTGTAAGTAGAGTCCTTGCGGAAAGCCATGCCCCAATAACCGGCATTGGCAATGCCCTTGGGACTCGCGGCCGAAGCATTCTTGGCAGATACTACGAGTGCGTTGGCCTGTGCGTCATTCAACAGGTTGGTGGTGGAAAGGTTCATAGTGGCTCCATTGACAGCCGACCATCCATTGGTGCCGTCCTCAAAGGAACGGTTCTTCACCAATTCGGCATAAAGTCCGCCTTCACCGGCATGGTTGATCTCCTCGAAGAACAAGCCATATTGATAAGGACTGGTCAAGGGTCCACGCTGGGAAGCGTCAACTGTCATCGTCACCTGCGCGGCGACGGAACATGAAGAAGCCATAAAAGCGAGCAAAAGAGCTCCGTTAATAAATCTCATTCACCTAAGGTTTGTGATATGTGTAAGAGTTTGTTTGTAAGCAATCTGTAAAAAAGAAAGCAAGTAAGCAAAGGCGACGGTCTCGCAACCGTGTGGTTCGGGACCGCCGCCCTATGCTTTATGTATTCCTGAGAGGAACGCTATCGATTAGCGTACCATCATCTTTCTGAAGCTAATCTTACCATTGGCGTCCTTCACCTTGACGATGTTCAGACCCTTCTGCAGGCGGTTGACACGACGTCCGTCGATGGTGTACACCTCGGTCACCGTGAAGGCACGGCTGTTGTCGGCGATGTTGTCGATACCGGTTGTCGGAGTCTTCGTGCTGTTGGCACCGTAGTAAGTCAGTGTCCAGTTGTCGCAGATAAACCAGTCAGAACCGTAGTTGGTACCGGTCTTCTTCAGACCGATGGTCAGCGGCTGGCCTTCCTCGACCTTGACAATCAGGCTATTGATGTACTCGTTGCCGTTTCCGCCGTTCTCGTTCTCAGTGAAGAAGGCGTTGGCGGTCACCATGTCGTTAGGCACGTAGTAGACAGTGCCATCCTCGCCGGTCACGCTTGTCGTACCGGAGATGCCACGGCTCTCGTCGGTAGAGGCATCGGAAGCCAGCAGAGCGACAGGCTTGCTGACGCTGTCGGTACCCATCACGGCGTACATGATGGCGTTGGGGTTGTTCTCGCCAGCCTTGAAGTGCTTGAGGTCCTCTGCAGTGGTGCCATAACGATAGAAGGCGTGCACCTTCACCTCGTAAGTACCGGCGGGCAGACCGTTGATGGTCTGAGCCAGGTCGAAGTTCTTGTTGTAGTACTCGAGCAGCAGGGCACCCTTCTGTGTATCGTCGTTACCGAAGTTGTAGCCGGAGGTAGTCCAGCCGTCCACGGAGTTGGCACCATCCTTCTCGAAGCTCGGGGTCTTGATGCAAGACGTCAGGTCAACAGGGTTGGTATCGGAAGCGTTGTCGGCCTCAGCGGGGATGCCGAGCTTCACGATCAGGGCAGCGATCTGCTTCTCGTATTCAGCCACCTCGTCGTCGTTGATAGAACCATTGTTGATGGCCTCGTCGATCTCGGCGAACAGCTCCGAAGCCTCGTCGAGCACGGACTGCTTGGCAGTAGAAGTAGCACGGGCGCTGCTGAGGTTGTCGTTCTGGGTCTTCAACTCAGTGAAGAGGGCGCGAGACTTAGCCAGCGTGTCGTTGGCGGCAATAGCACCGCAGAGGGCAGAGAACATGGTCTTACCGTCAGTGCCGCTCACGGCAGACTGTGCGGTAGCCAGAGCCTCGTTGGCCAGAGCCTTTGTAGACTTACCTGTAGGATCAGCGCTCTCAAGAGCAGTCTGCAGCTTCGTAATCTCAGATTCCAGCAGCGGCTTCACCACATCGACATTGGTGCCCTGGAAGGTCATCTTGAAGTTATCCCAGATAGCCCAGCTGTCGCCACCCTGGCTGGAGTTACCCTTCACGCCGAGACGGAGCACGTCGCCCTTCTTGGCCACGACACCAAACGATGTAGCGGTGTACATGCCCTTGTTGAAGGCGGTGCTGGCATCAGCCATGTTGTTAGGATACCAATAGGTGCCGTCGGGATCGACATAAGCGTTGGCGGTACTGGCATCGTAGAGCTCGCCGTTGGCGACCTTCTCGTCGAACACGCTGGGGAAGCTTCCGGTATTGTCGTTGACATACACCTTTACTGCGTCCTTATACTTCGCGGCAGAGCCGTCGGTGTAAGCCGTGTAAGCGTTGTTGCCTCTGAGGTAACGGTAGAAGCCCTGCACGGTGATGGTGTACACACCCACAGGAGCGTCCTTGACCTCCTGGTAGATATCGAAGTCGGAGTTGTTCCAAGCCTCGAAGCAGTGGTTGACATTAGAGCCGCCATAAGCCACATTGCCACCGTTGGCCTTCTTCACAATCCAGCCTGTATTAGCACCGGAGGTTTTCTCGAAGTTGGCGTTGGTGATGAACTTGTCGGTCACATCCGTACCGGCAGAGAGGCCGTTCTTGATGGCGTCATCGTTCATCTTGGTCAGCTTCTCGGTCTCAGCCTTCACTTCCTCAGTGGTAGCGGTCAGGTTGGCGAGGAACTCTTCCTCATCCATCATCTGGTCGCCAAGGGCATCCTTGTCCTCACCGCTGATCTCGTCGTCGTTGACGGTAGCGTTGCACTTGTCGTAGATGATCTTGTAAGCCTCCCAAGCAGCCATGTTCTCCTTGATGGCAGCCTCGCCGTCCTTAATCTTCTGGATGGCCTCGAGCACGCCAGCCTTGTCGGTAGCGGTCAGACCAGCCACGAGGGTCTTGAAGTCCTCAGCCATACCCTTAGTAAGGAGTGTGCCCTCGGGCAGATTGGTGTAGTCGTTCACCTGGCTCTTGACGTCCTCGAGCCACTTGGTGTAAGCATCAGCGCCGTTGCCATAGTACTTCAGACCGAAGTTGTCAAACAGTGTCCAGTCGCCGTTGATAGTCTTGTCTTTCTTCAGACCCACCTGCATGGTACCGTCGTCTGTAGCGAAGAACAAGGTATTGAGGTAAGCGTCACCGTCGTTGAAGTAAGCCTCAGCCGTCTCCATATTGTTAGGAATATAGAGCGTGTTGCCGTCAGCGTCTGTGACATTCGACTCGTTCATGCCCTTGGCGGTGGTAATAGCACCTGCGAAGGCATTCTTAATGTTGCTCTGCACCGTGTCGGTACCGGCGATGACATACAGCTTAGCATTCTGCTCAGCGTTGTTCAGGTAATTGGTATAGGAGACATCAGAGAAACCTGCACGATAGAAGGCCTTCACGGTCAGGGCATACACACCCTTAGGACCGCCGGAGAGCTTCTGGTAGAAGTTGTAGGTCTTCTCATAGAACTCGGCGTCGGTATAGCTCTGGAAGGCAGGATCCGTACCGCTCCAACCATCCTTCTTATTATTGTCGAAGCTCGGGTTGGTGATAAGAGAGGTAATCTCCTTAGGAGCGTCGGCCTTGGTGTTCTGCTCCACAAAAACAGAGTACTCAGCCTTCAGCTCTGCATAAGCTGCCTCGAGCTCGGCCTTGGTCTTGGTGAGGTCATTATAGATAGCGACATACTTGTCAACGTTCATGCCGTCGGCAGTGACGGTAGTCATCAGCGCACGCAGGTTCTCAGCGGCGTTGTAGATGCTGTCCTCGGCGAGGTACTTGGCATAGTCGTCCTCAGAGACGAAGTACCAGTCCACGTAACCGTCGTCAGTGGTGAGGTTCCAGTAAAGCTTGGTGTCGGAACCGTCAGTCTTGGCACCCACGAACTGTGTGCCCTCGCTGTCGGGCTTGTTGGCGGGATTGAGCTGGCTGGAGCCCAGACGGTATACCTCATCTCCCTGGTTGGTGATGGTGAAGAGGGTGTCTGCCTGACTGCCAAGGTCCACCCACATGGCACCATTAGCATCAAAAAAGGTGTTGAGCCATTTCTTCTTCGACTCCACAGAGTCTTTCAGTGCGACCACTCCGTCAACAGCAGCACCGTTCTCATCGAGGTGCTGCGTGATGCGTACCTTGTAACCGTTGTCAGCAAAGCTGGCACGAGTGCCCCACTCATTGGCACCAAGGAAGAAGCCTTTGGCACCACTGTTGTAAAGATACATGGTCTTACCCATCTCCAGCGGAGACTTAGCAGGTACGGGTTTCACACGTGGTGTAATCTCAGCGTAAACCTGAGAAGCTGCCATAAGCAGTGCACCAGAAAGTAGTAAATTAGAAAACTTCATAAGCTAATGTTTAACTTGAGTTAGAATTTATTCTATGTATTAAGACGATTTTAGGGGTCAACGATGCAAAATTGATAAAAATCAAGCATATTTAAGGGAACTAATCGTGATTTAACGGGAACTAATCGTGAATAAGTGTAGCTTCCCCACTTTAGACTACTTAACAACGAACTTTCGGCCGTTGGTCACGTAGAGTCCCTTGGGCAGACGACCTGTTTTGGACAAGTCATCGCTCACCTTGCGTCCGTCGATGGTGTAGACAGCACCCGACATCTTCTGACCGTTGATGCGCACGTTGTTGATGCCGGTGGCTTCCTTACCCTGGGCCAGAAGCGCAATGTCGTCAGCGGTCAATGCCTCATTGTAGATACGGAAGTCGTCGTAGACATGGCTGCAATAGGTCTCACTGTCTGAGCGCGGATAACCGAGATAGTTGCGGCGGGTCTTGCCGAGGTCAGACGGAGTCATGGCCACGTCGAGGGTATACTGTCCGGCGGTCTTGCCGTTGACATAGAGCAGCACGTTGGTACCCTGCTGCGAGAGGGCGATATGGTTCCATGTATCGTTGTCGAGGCTGATGCCGTCGAAGGTCTGCTTGGCCGTGCCCTTGGAGGTCTTGAACGTATAGCTCATGCTGCCATCGCCCAGTACGAGGGTGAGGTAGTTGGTCGTTGTTCCGAAGCTGAAGAGCGTACCGTGGTCGGCACCGGGCATCACCCAGGTGGCGATGGTGTAATCAGTCAGGTCGGACATGGCGCCATTGGCGATCTTCACGTACGAGCCGTTGTCCTTCGACAGGGCGATGGCGCCACCCATGCTGCCCGTCACCCATGTGGTGTCGTTGTAGACGGAGGCATTGTAGCCGCCCCATACATCGTAGACGGTGCCGCCTTCCATCTCGTCGAACGTCAGATGGAGGTAGTGTCCCTTCACCGGCTGAGCCATGTAGGCGTCACTCATCTGACCCAGTTCAGTACCTTTGCTCATCTGCACCTTATAATAATAGGTGTTGCCGTTGGTCACGGTAGCATCCTCGTACGAACCGGAGTAAGCCGTGGCGAGCTTGGTGTAGGTGCCGTCGGCAGCGTCGGAGCGGTACACATTGTAGTTGAAGCTTGCCTTGTAGGTCCACGACAGCGTCACCTTTCCGTCAGCAGCAGCCACGTGAATGTCCTGCACGGGTTCTGGGCTGTCACGCTTGAGCGTGGTGACGGAGAGCGTCGACGGCGTGCCGTCGGTGGCAGCGGTCGTCACGGAGTATGCCTTATAATAATAGGTGGTATTGTCGTTCAGGCCGTTGTCAGTAAACGTGGTACCGATGAGGTTGTCGCCCACCACCTGGTAGTCGCCGTTCTTGGTGTCGGCACGCTCGATGCGGTAGCCACGAGCGCCACTGACGGCGGTCCAGGAGAGCTTGACGCTCGACGTGCCCACCTCTGCTGCTTTCAGCGTCGGTCCGTTGACGGCTTTGTCCCTGGTCAGTGTCACCTGACGGGAGTAGATGGACTTCGTATCCTTATAGCTGACGGCAAAGACGCGGTAGATCACCTTCGTCTTGCCGGGGATGTCCTCTGAGTAAGTCACCGTGCCACCGGGCTGGTAGTCGATGCCGCAGTAGAGCGTGTCGCAGGTGTCATAGGCCACACGGCTGTCGACGAGACGCTGCACCACATAGTATTTACCGGTCTCACCGTTGTGGTCGTACCACGAGAGGTTGGCCTTCTTGGAGAAGGCGGAGACGCTGAGCGACGGCAGTGGAGGCGCAATCTTCCATTGGAAATCGTAGGCGTTGGCCTTGCGGTAGGCAAGGGCGGCCTTATGGGCGGCATACACCTTACCGGCGGGTGTCAGGGTATCACCTAAGATGAGGGCGCGTGCGTCCTGCACCCAGTCGTATTCATAGTAGCGCTCGAGGTTGTCCATCTTGTCGAGAGCCGGCAGGCAGTCGGCCATGAACTTGCGCTGGCGCTCGCCGTTGGCGGCGGTGTAGGGTCGGCCGTTGTTGTCGGGCCAGGTCTCATTGGTCCAGTTGGCACCGTTGTTCCACTCGGTGATCCAGACGGGGCGTCCGTGGCTGATGGAGTTGAGGTGGTCGACACGGTCCTTGAGCGACGAGCCGTTGAGGTTGGGCTCATAGATATGTACCACCACGAAGTCGACGCGGTAGTTGAGGGAGTCGGCAAGGTTGAAGAACGTTGAGTTCCATCCACTCCAGGCCGATGTCGGCGCGGGTGATCCGGCACGCATGCCCGACTGCATGAAGGTGGGCCACATCTTGATGACGTCAACGGGCGAGGCGGGATGCTCCTTGCTGTCGTTGGTATTGTCGGGTTCGTTGTATCCCAGCACGTGGGTGGTGTTCTGCAGGGCGTTGATGGTGCCGGCCGACGGCCATCCGGCGTGGTGGAACTGCGGGGAGAACTCCACGTCGGTCTGTGGGTCGCCACTCATGCGGTCAGCGCTCCAGTTATAATAAGAGGTGACGTTGAGCAGGTTGGACGAGCCCACACCGGGATTACCGGCCTTGCCCTTCTTCGACACCCACTCCCACTGGAAGGCCCTGACGAAGCTCACGAAGGAGGAGTCGCCGGCGTTCATGCCGTCGGGCAGCTGGGCCACATTGAGATCGGCATCGTCGGCGATATACACCTTGCTGAAGCCAGTGCCGTTGGCGTTGTTGGCCAGCGTAGCCATGAAGCCGCGGCGCAGCTTAAACGAGCGTATGCGGTTGTCCCACGCACCGAGATTGTTGTGGTAGGTATTGATATCCATCGACAGCGAGTCGCCGGTGAAGTTCTCACCCTTGAACACAGTGATGGCTTTCTTGGTGGCTGCCTGACCGTAGGGGATGACGACGGTGCCATTGTCGTAGATGGCTACGCGTACATTATTATTATTACGGTTGCCGCTGTTGAAGACCACGGCCTGACCGTCGACGGTGACCTGAGAGAGGTAATTGGCAATGACGAGGCTGGGCTTGACATTGTCAAAGAACAGCCACGCGTTCTCGCCCTGCAGGTCGACAGTGGACCCGCCCGCCAGGGGTGCGCTTCCGCTCGTCAGGTGCAGGTCGGTCTTGCCCTTCACGGTCACGGCATAGCCGTTGTACGACGACACGGTCTTCTTGCCGGCATTGTTGATCGTGGTACTGATGAGCGAATTGGTCATCAGCACATGTTCACATTCTGGAATACTCGCTGAAGCCTGTAATGATCCAAATGACCATGCGGCTGCAGCCAACAGGATGGTGTATAATCTGCGCATGTAGTTAGTTTTATATAAGGGGAAATTTGTCCCCTCTGTTTTCAACTGGTAATTAGGACTAATATACTGAAATTGTTATATGTTACAAAATTGCCACTTTTTTATCAAATTTTAGGGCATAAAATGAGAAATTAAGGGAACAATCCATTAAATAGTGTGTTTTCACGTTTTTGTCGCCACATTCTTTTTTAACAGACAAAAGGAGGATGGATTAGTGGAATTTTGCTAAATTTGCAGCAGACATCGAAATTAAGGACTAATATACATGCGCAGACACCTTATTTATATATTGCTTTTCTGGATTTTGGGAGTGGCGGCCGAGCCATTGCCATTCCGCTTGTTGCCATCCATCAACATGCTGCCCACCGACGAGGTGCATTGTCTGTACCGCGACCGTCAGGGGTTGTTGTGGATCGGTACCTCGACGGGTCTGAAAAGCTACAACGGTTACGACGTCCACACCTACAAGTCTGACGCCATCACACCCAGCCTTCTTCCCAACAACAACATTCTCTGCATCACCGAGGACCGTCTCAACCATCTGTGGCTGGGCACTGGCAACGGTCTGGTGCGCATGGACCAGCGTACGGGCGAGTTCCGCACGTATAACCTTCCCTCCAACAACCAGCGCACCATCTACACGCTGACCACCGGTCACGACGGCATCATCTGGATAGGTACCGACGGCGGTCTGACGCGCCTCGACCCGAACACCGACCAGATGATCACCTTCAACAAGAAGAACACACGAATGACCGACAGCCACGGCAAGCACATCGCCATGCACGACTACAGCGTGAAGAGCATTCTCGACGACGGCCACGGCCATCTCTTCGTCGGCACGTGGTACGACGGACTGCTGCGCCTCGACCTACAGCGCCGCACCTTCGTCAAATATCCCTGGTCATCGGCCACCACGGCAGCCTACAGCCTTTTCATGGACTCGCAGAAGCATCTGTGGATAGGCACCTGGGGCGGAGGCATGATACGGCTCGACCATCCCTATGATGCCGCCAACCCGGGCGTGACGCACTATCCGTACATCCCCCGCTATTTCGACACCTATTATAAGATTAAGGAGGACCCGACCACGCACACGCTGCTGGCCTGCTCGCGCGACGGCATCTCAGTGCTCCGCCTCGACAAGCCCATGACGCAATGGCAACACTATACCACAGCCGACGACAAAACACTGAATTTCTGCAACGACATCCTCGTGACACCGCACGGCGGCGTGTGGATCGCCACCGCCTCTGACGGCATCGTACATGCCACCACGCAGCCGTCGCTGTTCCGCAGCCACGTGCTCAGCAACTACAGCCGCCAGTCGGTCGACGCCGTGCTGTCGCTCACCACCAACGACGGCCGCCTCTTCTGGATGGGCCTGCGCCCCTACGGACTGGCCTACTACGACCGGCAGACGGGCAACACGTCGTACGGCTCGGCCATCCCCGGCTTCGGCTCACTGCCTGCCAAGGTGATGGGAGCCAAGATAGCGGCCACGCTCCGGCGCGCCAACGGCGAACTGTGGTTTGCCAGCGCCAGCTACGGCATCATCATCCGCTATCCCAACGGCACGACCCGACTGCTCAACTCGGACAACACGCCGTTTCTGCGCGACAACTATGTATGTACACTCTTCGAGGACCACCGCCACCGCGTGTGGATTGGCGAGCGCTCCGGTCTTGCCGTGGCCGTCAATGCCCGTCAGGGCCAGCACCTCTCGCTGTCGGCCGACGGTCAGCCCATCACGCGGTGCGACGTGCGCGGCATCACCGAGGACCATAAGGGCACCATCTGGGTGAGCACCGACGACGAGGGCATCATTGCCATCGACGGCAACGTGAGCCCCGCCATGGCTGCCAGCCACTGCGTGCAGTTCAGTCCGCGACAGGGCACGATGGCCGTCAACGAGGTCACCGCCTGCCTCGAAGACCACAAACACCGTCTCTGGGCCGTCTCGCCCAGTGGGGGACTGTTCCTCTACGACAACGTGCAGAACTGCTTCGTCGACAAAAACAGGACATTTGACATACACGGCGACCAGGCCTACGCCATCGCCGAGGACCGCCGCGGCAACCTCTGGATCACCACCGAGGAGGCCCTCATCGCCCTCCACGTCCACGACAGCGACAACGCCGACCACCTGAGCTTTACCGCCAGCGACGGCATCGAAGACATGCTCTTCGTGCCCAACGGCATAGCCGCCTACGGCGACTCGATGTACGTCACCGGACGCCACGGCTTCATCTCGTTCTCTCCCACGGAGCTAACACGCCGCAAGATGAACAGCTTTATCAGTCCGCTGCTCGTCACCGACCTGATCATCGACGGCGAGCCCTATGCCGTGCTCGACTCGTGCAAGCGACGCGCCATCTCGGCCTACACCCCACCCTTCACACGCGAGATCACCATCCCGCACGGCGTAAAGAAGATCGGCGTGCAGGTGTCCTTGCTGTCGTACAGAAACATGGACCAGTGCCAGTACGCGTTCATGCTCAAGGGCTACGACGACGAATGGATGTACAGCTCCGACCGGCAGGCAGTGTACCAGAACCTGCCGTCGGGCACCTACCGGCTGTGCGTGCGTGCCGCCAACAGCATGGGACAGTGGCAGTCGCTGCCCTATGAGCTCGTCATCCACGTGCGTCCCGCCTGGTACGCCACCTGGTGGGCCATGATGCTGTGGCTGCTCATCGTCTGCGCCCTGGTGTGGGCATGCGTCAGGTGGTACAAGCAACAGCTCGTCACTCGCAACCGCCTGCAGATGGACGTCATCTTCACCAACATCACTCACGAGTTGCTCACGCCGCTCACCGTCATCTCGGCCACCGTAGATGAGATGCGCACGCAGATACCGGCACCCGTGCACTACTACGAGGCCATCCAATACAACATCGACCATGTGACGCGTCTGCTGCGGCAGATCCTCGAGGTGAGGAAGTCACAGGCCGGACAGCTCCGTCTGCGCGTCAGCCACGGCAACCTCTCGGAGATGGTGGAGGACATCTGCCGTCTCATGCGGCCCATGGGCAACGCCCATCACAATCAACTGACTGTCAACGTGCCCAAGCAGCCGCTCACGGGATGGTTCGACCCCGACAAGATGGAGAAGATCTTGAACAACCTGCTGTCCAACGCGTTCAAATACAACCGTGAGGGTGGCAACATCACCGTCACGCTGCAACCCTACGACGACGGTGCCCAGCTCACAGTGAGCGACGAGGGCATCGGCATGACGAAGAAACAGCTGAACAATCTCTACACTCGGTTCCTCGACGGCGACTACCGGGCCATGAACACCCACGGCACGGGCATCGGCCTGTCACTCGTGCGCGACCTGGTGAGGCTGCACCACGGTACCATCAACTGCAAGAGCGAGGAGGGAAAGGGCACGACATTCGCCGTCACCATCCCGCTGGAGAAGCGCTGCTACCCCGACACGGAGATTGACGACCGTCCTGTTTCCAACAAGGCAAAGAAGCAAGAGACCACTGCCGAAACGGTGATCGGGGATAAAAAGGACGACGGCAAAGCACTGACCGACAACGCATCGCAAGACCAGGGCAAGAAACCGCGCAAGAGTATTAAGATCTTGCTGGTGGAGGACAACCAAGAGGTGCTGGCCGTGCTCAGCCAACTGCTCAGCAAGGACTACAACGTGCGCACGGCACGCAACGGCCAGCAGGCTTGGAACATCATCCAGCGTGAGGACCTCGACCTGGTGATCAGCGACGTGATGATGCCGGTGATGAACGGTACGGAACTCACGCGCCTCATCAAGAAGAGTGCTGACTACGCGCAGCTGCCGGTCATCCTGCTCACGGCCAAGACAGGCGACAGCGACCGCGACGAGGGCTACAGTAGCGGCGCCGATGCGTATATCACGAAGCCGTTCCGATACGAGAGCCTCAAAGTGCGCATCAACAACATCATCGGCAATCGTATGAGAATCAAGAAACGCTTTGAACAACAGGCGGTTCAGTCGCGTGATAACAACGATAAGGAGCAGACGCAACAAGACAACCACCTCAGCAGTCCCGACCAGTTGTTCCTGGAGAAGGCACACACGTGCGTGATGAAGCACCTCAACGACAGCGACTTCGACCGTGAGTCGTTTGCTCGGGAGATGCTGGTGTCGTCGTCGACGCTCTACAACAAGCTCCGGTCAATGACAGGCATGACGGTCATCGAGTATATCAACAGCATCCGTCTCGACGAGGCCCACCGCATCCATGAGGCGCACCCTGACATCACCATCTCGGAACTGGCTGCCCGCACGGGTTTCAACACACCAAAATACTTCTCGAGGTTGTATAAGAAGAGGTTTGGGTAACCCAACACAGGCCACCTACAGCCCCACCCCCGTTCGCTAAAGCGAACGGCCCCCTCCCCCACACAGGGGAGGGTTTTATTAGCATTGCTATACCGGCCCCACCTCTGATTTGTCGGCTCTCAATGACCGACTCGACCGGTTTTATTAGCATTGCTATACCGGCCCCACCCTGATTTGTCAGCTCGTACAACAATCTCGCGATCCGTCGAGTCGTAGTCGTTTGTAAGAATACATCTGTATGTGTACTCTCCCTCCCAGAGAAATGCTTCCATGATGGGAAGAATTCCACCGAAAGGAACTATCTTTTCAGATTTAATTTGTATTTTTGCCATGTCTTGTTAAAGTTTTACGCCTTATGACTAACAACATACAACAGCAAACCACAATTAACATACAAGAGAAGGCCAACCTTATTTGGGCAATCGCCGATAAGCTGGTAGGGATTTATAAGCCACATGAGTATGGCAACGTCATACTCCCAATGTGCGTTATCAAGCGTTTCGACGACACACTCGCTCCTACCAAGCAGGATGTTCTTGAGACCAATGCCAAGCTCGAGAAGGATGGTATCGTCGTGAAGAAGGGATTCCTGGAGGCGGCCGCCAAGCAGCAGTTCTATAACCTTTCTCCCTTCACATTCCAGACTCTCCTGAATGACCCCGAGAATATCAAGGCCAACTTTGAGTCGTACCTCAACCACTTCTCGGAGAACGTGATAGATATCATCGAGCGTATGGACTTCGACCGTGAGCTCCAGAAGATGGCCGACAATAATGTGCTCTATCTCGTTGTAAAGGAGTTCTGCAAGGCCTATCTTGGTGCCGACAAGGTGACGAGTGTGGACATGGGTTACATCTTCGAGGAACTGGTGCGCAAATTCTCTGAGAGTTACGACGAGCAGGCCGGAGCCCACTTCACCGCCCGCGACATCATCTACCTCATGGCCGATCTGCTTGTTGGCGACAACGAACAGCAGCTGGAGGACGAGGGCATCACGGCTTCCATCTACGACATGGCCATGGGCACCAGTCAGATGCTGAGTTGTCTGACAGAGCGCTTTTTGAAGATAGACCCCGAGGC
>ONQB01000043.1 GCA_900319905.1 uncultured Prevotella sp.
AAAAATCGGACATAGCCAAATTTCCGGGACGAAAAGATTAACACCCAATGTATAAATATAACCCCTCCAAGACTTTTTCAGCAGCCTCCACAAGACCGGTCCCTGCATGCGGCAGACTTGACATTCGCAGATAGTTACGTAGGAGAGATGTCAAGATATTTTATGTTAAAAGGCTTCTAACAATCGCTTCCATACCCACGAGGCAGCCTTTGATGCAAAATGCGCCGATTATCGGGCGTTTTGCTTAAATCATTGTATATCAGGGGTTTTTGTGATTTTTCAGCCTAATAGATATTTTATTGGACTCGCCATTTCGCCGAGATGCCGTCTTCGTTTCGCCGAAATGCCGTCTTCGTTTCGCCGAAATGCCGACTTTGTTACGCCGAAATGCCGACTTCGTTACGCCGAAATGCCGTCTTCGTTACGCCGAAATGCCGTTATAATAATGTCGAAACAGCAGTAGAGTAGTGGCGTTAGCTTATCTGCGGTTCAATTTTGCTTTATTTCCGTTTCAAAATAGTGTTAAAATCCTGACAGCATTTTGTAAACTATCTTCAGACGCTGCATAGACGTCTTATTCCTCAGAATATGTTCGGTGAGCGGTGGTTAGCCTGTTGTCAGTAGGAAGATGAGTCCGCTGATGCCGATGTAGCCGTAGACCACATATCTGAAGGCACGGGCAGGCAGATGGTCGAAAACGAAGCCACCGATCATCATGCCGATGGCGACACCACCGACACCATATAAATATCCCCAGCCCACAGATCGAGTCAGAAAACCATTGAAGGCCCGGAAGATGAGCATGCTTAGGTTGCCGAGGAAAAAGTACGTTTGAGCCAAGGCCATATAACAGTTCTTGTCTTTTGCTGACTGGAGGAAATAAAGAACAGCCGGAGGGCCCTGCATACCGAAGAAACCACCCATGAGACCACTCAGCGTGCCTGCGCAAACCTGTGTGGGTACATTGGTCTTAAGTTTGATGCGCGTGCTGAAAAAGGTAAAGTAGATACTGGTTAGAATGAGCACCATGCCAAGAATCCTTCTTAGCACAGCGTCGTCAATGTGCTTGAGACAGAATATGGCGATGGTTGAAATGAAGAGAAACGTAATGAGGATCGGTAAGAGATGATGCCAGTTAAGGTACTTGCGCTTGCGTAAACTCACGATGAGCGACGTCGTCATGGCGAGCATGCCCGACAATGTCGTGGCCTCTCCATACGACGGCAACAGAAGCGGAAGTGCCGTCATGATGAAGATACCAAATCCAAAGCCTGTCGTCCTTTGGATAAAGCTGGCCAAGATGCTTAATAAAAAGATATCTACGGGGATATTCATTGTCTTTGTATACTCGTCTTGTCTGATGCCGCTGCCCAACCTCTCGCGCCGCCTGGTCATTTCGGTGGTGGGCCTATTTATCATAATTACCATAAGGATAAAACGGCGCGGAGTAGGGAGGGGTGGAGCTTAGAGCTCGTCGCGGTCTTCTTGCGTGGTCTCGATAATGGCGGCGGCCATGCTGTCGGCGCATTGTACGATACAGCAAAGTGGATATTCCTGACGGGCTGTGTCGTAGCAGCGTTGATCCTCGTAGGAATTCATGTTAAGGCCAAACGCTCCCATGTGCCAGCGTATGGCAAGCATCTCGTCATCCTGCAGGTCAAGTCCGCTGAGCAACAGCATGATGACCGATTTCTCACCATGTCCCATCGGAAAATTCTTATAGCTCACATTGTAGCCTTCAGCATCTTCCCATTGTCCTAACTTGTTCTTGTGTTTCTTTATCGTGTGCTTGTAAATATCTGTTTTACAGACATCGTGCAGCAATGTAGCAATGATGACACTTTCACGTTTTACCTCGCCGGCTGATGCCGCATCCAAGTTTTTCAGGCCATCGTAAATCATTAGTCCTGCGTGACACACGTTGAGACTGTGCTGGCACAACCCGCCGGGAATATTGAGGTGATGGCCGGCCGAAGCGGGAGCTTCGAAGAATCCGCCTTTCTCTAAGTCTTCTATCACATAATCCATTCCTTCACGTTTGGTCGAACGCAGCAAGGATTCGAATTCTTCCTTGTTCTTTTCTTTGTCAATCTCCATTTTTTTGTTTATCTGTTTAACTTGTTACTAATGCTTACTATCAATTACTTGCTCACTTTAATTTATTTGCTCGGATGCAAAATTAATAAAATAGATTAGAAAACTCTTGCACATATAGCCAAAAATGAGTAATTTTGAACTCAAAAGATTATAGCAAGATGATAGGCCAAAAACAATACTCAGGTTTATTGGAGCAACTGAGAAAAATCGTTCCCGTCAATCAGATATATACTGACGAGTTGCGTACTCTTGGTTGGGGAACTGATGCCAGCTTTTATCACATGGTACCTCGGATTGTCGTGCGTTCCAGCAACGACGATGAGGTGGCGGCAGTGATCAAATGCTGTTATGAGCGCCATATACCCTTTACATTCAGGGCCGCAGGAACATCGCTCTCAGGTCAGAGCGTGAGTGATTCTGTGCTCATAGTGGCTGGCAAGCATTGGGAGAAATACCGCATCAGTGAAGATCACAACACCATCACGATGCAGCCCGGACTGGTTGGCGGTCGGGTTAATCGTATTCTGAAGGCACACCATCGTATTTTACCGCCCGATCCAGCTTCCATCAACAGCGCCATGATCGGTGGTATTGTCATCAACAATGCCTCCGGTATGAGTTGTGGCGTGCATGCCAATTCTGATCACATGATGGTGTCGGCGCGCATCATTCTTGCCGACGGTACGGTGCTCGACACGGGCAGTGAGCAAAGCCGTGCGTCGTTTCGCAAGACACATGCGGAGTTTCTGCAACAGATAGAGCGACTCCGTGATGAGGTGCGGGCTAATGCTCCTTTGGCAGAACGCATTCGGAAGAAATATTCCATCAAGAATGTTACTGGTCTCAACCTGCGTCCCTTAGTGGCTTATGATGATCCTTTCGACATCATTGCCCATTGCATGGTAGGCTCAGAGGGTACGCTGGCTTTTCTGTCGGAAGTGACCATGAAGACCCTTCATCAATATCCTTATCATGCCACGGCAATGGTATACTTTCATAAGATGGTTGACGGCTGTCGTGCGATTGTGGAATTGAAGAAGTTAAAGTCTGACGAGAGTGATTTGAAGATAAGCGCTGAGCGACAGATGGTTAAATGCGCTGAGATGCTCGACTATCTCTCGTTGGCTTCTGTTGATGATCCTGTCTTCCTTCAGTATAAGAAAGATGTGGATGCCGGTAAGATTGCCGGTGTGGAGCCTGGCGATTACCACAACCTGACGGCTGTGCTCACGGAGACACGTGCTACCTCGCATGACGTGCTGATGCACAATGTGGAGGCTATTTCTAAGGTTATAGCCCCCTACTCTCTTTATCAGCCCCTTTCGTTCACAGAGGATGACAAGGTGTCGGACCGCTACTGGGCCATCCGTCGGGGCATCTTTCCTACCGTCGGTGGCATGAGACCCAATGGTACGAGTTGTCTCATAGAGGACGTGGCGTTTCCCATTGACAAACTGCCCGAGGCTACGGTTAAACTTCAGCGGATCATTGCCAGTCATGGCTACGCCGACGGCTGCATCTACGGTCATGCGCTGGAGGGCAACTACCACTTCATCCTTAATCAAAGTTTCAAGGAGAGCAAGGAAGTCGAGCGTTATGCCGACATGATGAGAGACGTTGTGGCGCTGGTGAAGAGCTATGATGGCTCGCTCAAGGCTGAGCACGGCACCGGCCGCAACATGGCTCCTTTTGTGAAGGATGAATGGGGCGAGGACGCGTTCCGCATCATGCAAGAACTGAAGGATATCTTTGATCCGGAGCATCTGCTCAATCCCGGTGTTATCTTCAATGATGATCCCAACTGTTTCATCGAGCATCTCAAGCAGTTGCCCAAGCTTGATTTTGACTTCGACCATCTGCCTGATGGCGTCAAATATGCGACGGCGATGGCCGCACGGCAGTCGTCTACCCAAGAGATGATTGAAGGTGTGCGTCGGGCCAATAAGTGCATTGAATGTGGTTTCTGTGAGGTCAATTGTCTGAGTTGCGGTCTTACGCTCTCCTCTCGTATGCGCATAGCATCGCAACGTGAGATTATGCGTCTCAAGTCTACAGGCAATCCGGAGGATATGCGTCATGCCCGCCGCCTGGAGAAGCTCTACCGCTACTATGGCAACCAGACATGCGCTGCCGACGGTCTATGTGCTACCTCCTGTCCGATGAAGATCAATACCGGCGATCTGACCCATCTTCTCCGTCAGAACATCATGGACGACAGTCCTGCGGCCTATAAGGTCGGAGACTTCGCGGCCAAGCATATGCGTGGTATTGAGAACGTGGTAAGACGAGTGCTGGATGTTGCCAATCTTGCTCATACTATCTTGGGAACCAAGACGATGAGTGCTATTACTCAAGCAATGCATAAGGCAGGTGTTCCTCTTTGGACACCGGCTATGCCGAAAGCTCATTACCTACATGAGGAGCTCCTTCAAGAGGCTAAGGTGGCAGGCAGCGACAAGAGCGGCAGCAGCGATGCCGGGCAGTCTGCGGGCACCGATACCTTAAGGTTCGTCTACTTCCCGAGCTGTCTCAACCAGACCATGGGCTTGTCGAAGGGCGCTCCCGTGAAGAAGACGGTGGTGGGCGAGATGGTGGAGCTGGCCCGTAAAGCTCATTACGAGGTGGTCTTCCCCAAAAACATGCGAAGCCTGTGTTGTGGTCAGATTTGGGAGAGCAAGGGCATGATGGACATTGCCGACCGCAAGACTGCCGAACTCGAGCGGGCACTCTATGAGGCCAGCGAGGGAGGCAAACTGCCTGTGCTGTGTGACCAGAGCCCGTGTCTGCACCGTATGCGTAAAATGATGACGCGCGTTCAACTCTACGAACCCACGGAGTTCATCTTGAAATTCCTGAAGCCACGCCTCCACTTCCACCAGCTTCACCGTACCGTTGCCGTTCACACTACCTGCTCCATGCGTGAGATGGGCTTGATGGATGACCTGATTGAGCTGGCCAGTCTCTGTGCTGACAAGGTGATCGTGCCCGAGGGTGTGGGTTGCTGTGGCTTTGCCGGTGACCGTGGTTTCATCCATCCGGAAATGAATCGATACGCGTTGCGCCATCTGCGTGAGGAGATAGAAGCCAATCATGTAGAGGTAGGCTATAGCAATAGCCGCACGTGTGAGATAGGCTTGCAGTACCATTCAGGTATACCTTATATGAGCATCGCTTATCTCGTGAACGAGGCCACCGACTGAAAGGCCGGTGCATTGGAATCTGAATAAATTATTAAACTTTATACGAATTTCCGCCGTTTCCTGCTTCCAATCAGAAGTGAAACGGCGGAAAATTGTTTTAGATTGTAAGCAAAGTGTTAAATGATTAATTTTTGTTGAAGAAAGTTTCTGTTTCTTTGTACAATAAGAAAGCGTTTTTGTACTTTTGCATGCGAATTGATAGGTAAACAACTAAAACTACTGCAAATGCAAAGAAATGGATTGTACAACAGTGCTTACGAGCATGATGCGTGCGGCGTAGGTATGGTGGTGAATATCCACGGAGGAAAGAGTCATCAGTTGGTTGATGACGCTCTCAAAGTGTTAGAGAATCTACGTCACCGTGGAGCCGAGGGCGCTGACGGCAAGACGGGAGATGGAGCCGGCATTCTGCTTCAGATTCCTCATGAGTTTATTCTTCTTCAAGGTATTCCGGTACCAGAGAAAGGAAAGTATGGCACTGGTCTTATTTTCTTGCCTAAGGATGAGAAGCGCCAGCAGGAGATTCTCTCCATCATGATTGAGGAGATTGAGAGAGAAGGCCTGCAGCTGATGCATCTCCGCACTGTTCCTACCAACCCCGACTGCCTGGGAGAGGCAGCCGCCGAGACGGAGCCCGCCATCAAGCAAGTATTTATTACTGGCGTGAGTGATGACAAAGTGCCGACGTTCGAGCGTACCTTATATATAATAAGGAAGAAGATAGAGCGCCGCGTGAAGGACAAGGATTTCTATATCTGCTCTCTTTCCAGTAAGAACATCGTTTATAAGGGCATGCTGTCAAGCCTTCAGCTTCGTCAGTACTATCCCGATCTGACCAACAGTTATTTCACCAGTGGTCTGGCTTTGGTTCACAGCCGTTTCTCTACCAACACGTTCCCCACATGGTCGTTGGCACAGCCCTTCCGTCTGTTGGCCCACAATGGTGAGATCAATACCATCCGTGGCAACCGCTCGTGGATGAAGGCGCGCGAGGCAGTGCTGTCGTCTGATGCCTTAGGCGACATTCATGAGATCTCTCCTATCATACAGCCGGGAATGAGCGACTCCGCATCGCTCGACAATGTGTTCGAGTTCTTCGTGATGAATGGTATGTCACTGCCTCAGGCTCTGAGTATTATGGTGCCTGAGAGCTTCAATGATAAGAACCCCATCTCAGAAGATCTGAAAGCCTTCTATGAGTACCATTCTATCCTGATGGAGCCTTGGGACGGTCCTGCCGCCCTTCTCTTCAGTGACGGCCGTTATGCCGGTGGCATGCTCGACCGTAATGGTCTGCGTCCGGCCCGTTACACCATAACCAAGACCGGTACGATGGTTGTGGCCTCTGAAGTGGGTGTGATGGACTTCGATCCGACCATCATCGCTGAGAAGGGACGTCTGCAGCCGGGTAAGATGTTGCTCGTTGACACTCAGGAAGGCAAAATCTACTACGACGGTGAGATCAAGGAGCGTCTCGCTTCTGAGCATCCCTACCGCCAGTGGCTTAACACCAACCGTATTCAACTTGAGAAGATACATACCGGCCGTAAGGTGTCCAATGCCGTTGATCATCTGGAAGCACGTGAGGTGGCCTTCGGCTTCGGCGAGGAGGATATTCAGGACACCATTATTCCTATGGCCACGCAGGGTAAAGAGCCGACGGCTTCCATGGGTAATGACACGCCGCTTGCCGTGTTGTCGACCAAGCCGCAGAGCTTCTTCAACTACTTCCGCCAGCAGTTTGCTCAGGTTACCAACCCTGCCATCGACTCCATTCGTGAGGAGCTGGTCATGAGTCTTACAGAGTATATCGGCCGTGTGGGCACAGGTATTCTCAATCCCGATGAGACCAATTGTAAGATGGTGCGTCTGCCCCACCCGATTTTGACGAATGGTCAGCTTGATATCTTGCAGAACATCCGTTATAAAGGCTTCAATACAAAGAAGTTAAGCATCACCTTTAAACCAGCAGAGAGCCCTACGGAGCATCCGGGGGAGGCGTTGCGTGAGGCTATCGCCCGACTTTGTCACGATGCTGAGCAAAGCGTGGATGACGGTTACAACTATATCATCCTCTCTGACCGTGATACCGATGATGAGCATATAGCCATCCCGTCGTTGTTGGCTGTGAGTGCCGTTCACCATTATCTCATCGAGGTTGGCAAACGTGTGCAGACCGCCCTGATCGTGGAGAGTGGTGAGATCCGTGAAGTGATGCATGCAGCTCTGCTGTTGGGCTATGGTGCGTCAGCACTCTGTCCTTATATGACCTATGCCATCCTCGACGACCTTGTGAAGAGGGGCAAGATACAGGAGAATTACGCAACGGCCGAGGCCAATTACATAGCTGCCGTAAAGAAAGGTTTGTTGAAGATCATGGCCAAGATGGGCATCTCAACCATCCGCTCTTACCGTGGTGCTCAGATCTTTGAGGCTGTCGGCCTGTCAGAGGGTCTGTTGCGCACCTACTTCGGTACGGAGACCAGTTCCATTGGTGGTATCGGCCTTGACACCATCGCCCGCGATGCCGTCCGTTTTCACGACGAGGCTAAGAAGGAGCTGGAGAAAGGTGTCGATAAACCGCTGCCTAACCTCGGACAGTTCCACTGGCGTGAGAATGGTATCAAGCATGCCTGGAACCCAGAGACCATTGCCACCTTGCAGCTGGCTACCCGCACGGGCAACTACGAGATGTTCAAGAAATACGAGAAGCTGGTCGACGACAAGCCCGAACCCATCTTCCTGCGTGATTTCCTTGACTTCAAGCGCAATCCTATTGATATAAATAAGGTGGAGCCTGTCGAGAACATTGTCAAGCACTTCGTCACCGGCGCTATGTCGTTTGGTGCCCTTTCAAAGGAAGCCCATGAGGCTTTGGCGCTCGCCATGAATGCCATCGGAGCACGTTCCAACACCGGTGAGGGTGGTGAGGACAATGAGCGCTACCATGCTACTGTTGACGGCATCAGCCTTTCAAGCAAAACCAAGCAGGTGGCGTCCGGCCGTTTCGGAGTCACCACAGAGTATCTGGTCAATGCCGAGGAAATACAGATAAAGGTTGCCCAGGGTGCCAAGCCTGGTGAGGGTGGTCAGTTGCCCGGCTTCAAGGTCAATGAGATCATAGCCAAGACTCGTAACTCCATCCCCGGCATCTCGCTGATCTCTCCCCCACCTCATCACGACATTTACTCCATTGAGGACCTGAAGCAGCTCATCTTCGACTTGAAGAATGTCAATCCGAAGGCTGCCATCAGCGTGAAGCTCGTTGCCGAGAGTGGCGTGGGCACCATTGCCGCAGGTGTGGTGAAGGCCAAGGCCGACCTCGTCGTCATCTCGGGTGCAGAAGGCGGTACCGGTGCTTCACCGGCATCCAGCATGCGCTTTGCTGGTATCTCTCCTGAGATTGGTATAGCTGAGACACAGCAGACACTGGTCAAGAACGGCCTCCGCTCACTCGTGCGCCTGCAGGTTGATGGCCAGCTGAAGTCAGCACGCGACGTTATCCTGCTCGCCCTGCTTGGTGCAGAGGAGTTCGGTTTCGGAACGGCTGCCCTGATCACTTTGGGGTGTGTGATGATGCGTAAATGTTCGCAAAACACCTGCCCGATGGGTGTTGCCACTCAGAACCCCAAGCTGAGAGCACACTTCCGTGGTGATTACCACTATGTCATTAACTTCTTCAAGTTCCTGGCTGAGCACGTACGTGAATATCTGGCAGAGATGGGCTATACCTCACTCAACGAGATCGTGGGTCACACAGAGCTTCTCGTGCAGCGTGACACTTCCAACATTTGGGCCCCAGTACCACCGATGATCAAGAGCAAATGGAACAGCCTCGACTTCAGCAATCTCGAGAAGCGGGAGACGGGTGACGTGAGCCTTTACTGCACCAAGACGCAGGATCATGAGCTCAACAATCTCATGGACCAACAGATCATTGCCGGTTCGCAGCGTGCTATCTCCGACAAGGAGGAAGTCAACCTCGACTATGCCATCCGCAACACCAACCGCGCCGTCGGCTGTATGCTCTCGGGCATCATCGCGTCGAAATACGGTGAGGAAGGCTTGCCTGAGGACACCATCAACGTGCGCTTCAAGGGTTCGGCCGGACAGAGCTTCGGTGCCTTCCTGGTGCATGGTGTCAACTTTAAACTCGAGGGCGAGACCAACGACTACTTCGCAAAGGGCCTCTCCGGTGGCCGCATCTCTATTCTGCCTCCTATCCGCAGTAACTTCAATGCCGAGGACAACATCATTGCCGGTAACACGGGCCTCTATGGTGCCACATCCGGTGAGCTCTATATCAATGGTAAGGTGGGTGAGCGTTTTGCCGTGCGCAATTCCGGTGCCATTGCCGTCGTTGAGGGAGCCGGCGATCACTGCTGCGAATATATGACCGGTGGCCGTGTGGTTGTACTTGGCAAGACGGGCCGTAACTTCGCCGCTGGTATGTCTGGTGGTGTGGCTTATGTCTGGGACAAGGACCACGACTTCGACTACTACTGCAACATGGGTATGGTGGAAATCAACCTTGTGGAGGATACCACCTATCGCAAGGAACTGCATGAACTCATCCGTCAGCACTACCTCTACACGGGCTCTAAGCTGGCACGTACGATGCTCGACGACTGGAACCGCTATGTGGAGGACTTCATCCAGGTGGTGCCAATTGAGTACAAGCGTGTACTGCAGGAAGAGCAGGTGAAGAAGCTGCAGCAGAAGATTGCTGACATGCAGAGAGATTACTAACATTGTAGTAAACAGTTGTAAATCAAGAACAAAATGGGAAATCCTAAAGGTTTTTTGGAGGTAGAGCGCAAAGAGGCCGGCTACCGTCCTATACATGATAGAATACACGATTTCGGTGAGGTGGAACAGACGCTCAACAGCAACGACCGCCGCTTGCAGGCCAGCCGTTGCATGGACTGCGGTGTGCCGTTCTGCCACTGGGCCTGCCCTCTTCACAACAAGACCCCTGAATGGAACGATGCCCTTTACCGGGGCGACTGGAAGTTGGCTTATGAGTTGCTCAGTGAGACCAACGACTTCCCGGAGTTCACGGGGCGTGTCTGCCCGGCACTCTGTGAGAAGGCTTGCGTGCTTAATCTGATGGAGCACGAGCCGACGACCAACCGTGAGAATGAGGCTGCCATTGCAGAACATGCCTATCAGGAGGATTATGTGGTGCCAAAAATACCTGAGCGTAATGGCAAGAAGGTAGCAGTGGTGGGTGCCGGCCCTGCCGGTCTGAGCGTCGCCACACGACTTAATCAGATGGGATATGAGGTGACAGTATATGATGCCCGAGAAAATGCGGGCGGACTGCTGCGCTATGGCATCCCCAACTTCAAGCTCAATAAGGCTATCATCGACCGTAAGTTGGATATTCTGACAAAGGAAGGCATCAAGTTTGTTTTCAACACGATGCTCGTTCCTGATGCCAAGAGCGATGCTGTCACTATTCAAAACGACCCGTTGCTGGATGCTGACAAGAAGGTTACCGCCGAGCAGCTGTCGAAAGACTTTGACGCTGTCGTGATCTGCACCGGTACGCCGCAGGCCCGTGACCTTAAGATACCTGGACGTGAACTGAAGGGCGTGTACTTCGCCCTTGAGATGCTCACGCAGCAAAACCGTGTGCTGGCTGGTGAGGAGTTTACCAAGGACCAGTTGGTCAATGCCAAGGGCAAGGACGTATTGGTTATTGGCGGAGGTGACACCGGTTCTGACTGCATCGGCACGGCCCACCGTCAAGGTTCCAAGAGTGTGACGCAGATCGAGATCATGCCGCGTCCCGTAGATGGTCCCGACGATCCGAAGAATCCGTGGCCTAACTGGCCGCGCACGCTGAAGACTACCTTCGCTCACGAAGAGGGTTGCGTGCGTCGATGGAACATCAACTCGTTGGAGTTCATTGGCAAGAACGGCAAGGTGACTGGCGTCAAAGTGCAGGAAATCAAGTGGGAGCCCAATCCTGATGGTGGTCGTCCCATTATGAAGCCGGCTAAGGATCCTGAGATTATCAAGGCCGACATGGTGCTGCTGGCCATGGGCTTCCTGCGCCCCACGCAGCCGCAGTTCCCCGCCAACGTCTTTGTTGCTGGTGATGCAGCCAACGGAGCCAGTCTGGTGGTCAGAGCATTGGCCAGCGGAAGAGATATCGCTGCTAAAGTTGATGATTACTTGAATAAGTAATCGACCTATCAATTTCTAAATATGGCAGAGGCGGGACATCGGTGGATGTTCCGCCTTTTAGGTTTGACTAGCATGTATATCGGCTAATGGGTGTAAGTCCCTAACAGACCCTAGTAGTGGGAACTGTCCAGCCAGAGAGACAAGGGTGTCCATCGTGAGTTGGAATCTGAAAGAAGTCAGCGGCAAACATCTGCCCCGACGTACAGAAACCTAATATCAAGGCTATGCATGAGGGTAAGGCGGCCCAAAACGTCAAAGCCCGATAACTACTCGGAATCATTCATAGTAAATTAGGCGGGGATAAGATGAAAAGTCGGTATGCTTAACTAGTGAGGTCTCACGGACATGACGATTAGTTGCTTTTACGAAAGTCATGGAGTAACGCTTGCCGTGAGAAGTCAGCCGAGACCATAGTAAGCGCAGTGTTGACAATGCGGTGAAGGGTCGAACCTTAATTAAACGATAGTAATAGAAAGTTACCTTATGAAGGAAAGAATGCAGAAAACATCAGCACAAGCTAATGACTGCCCCCAAAGAGCTAGGACGGAATCCGAATGGTATGAGGGAGTGCAGACCTACATATGGATGACCGAAGACAACGTCGTGGAAGTACCATTTGACAAGGAGCACCTATTGGAGGTCATATTGTCCCCTGCAAATCTCAACGCAGCCTATAAGTGCGTGGTGAGGAACAAGGGCTGTGGTGGTGTCGACAAGATGTCGTGTGAGCAGTTGCTCCCATGGCTGAGAGCCAATAAAGACACTCTGATAAGTTCCTTAATGGACGGCAGCTACCGTCCGAATCCCGTCAGACGGGTAGAGATACCCAAGGATAATGGCAAGAAGCGCCTTTTGGGAATACCTACCGTGGTAGACCGCATGGTTCAGCAAGCCATTAACCAAGTCCTGACCCCCATCTATGAGAGGCAGTTCAGCAGGAACAGCTTCGGCTTCCGTCCGAGGCGTGGCTGTCATGATGCGTTGAAAAAGGCGCAGTCCATAATCACGGACGGCTATAAGTACGTAGTCGACCTGGATTTGGAGCGTTTCTTTGATACGGTCAGCCATAGCAAGCTCATAGAAGTTCTCTCCCGAACAATCAAGGACGGGAGGGTTGTCTCGCTTATACACAAGTATCTTCGGAGTGGCGTAATGGTAAACGGCTTGTTCGTGCGCAGCGAGGAAGGTACACCGCAAGGTGGCCCGCTGAGTCCGTTGTTGAGCAACGTGATGCTTAATGAACTGGACAAAGAGCTCGGGCGCAGAGGACTTCCGTTTGTCCGCTATGCCGACGACTCGATGATATTCTGTCGCAGCAAACGGGCTGCGGAACGTGTAAGGGAATCCATAACCAAATTCATCGAAGGCAGGCTTCACCTAAAGGTCAACAAGGAAAAGACAGTAGTCTCTTATGTCCGTATGAACCGCTTTGACATTCACTTCTTTTATATTGTAAGTCTTGATGGAATCACTGTCGGTTGGTAGCGTCTGAGCTGAAATCGATATGAAGGATGCAAAGAACAACAATATAGTAAATGAACAGTCTTTTATGCTTGCAGCTTTAAAATGCATAACTTGTAAGCGTTGTAATATAATAATTATATTTACTTTCATACATAGTTTTCATTATTGATTATCATTATCAAAGTATTCTTTTTTTGAAGGCTTTAGAGTTGGTTTCAGCCGCAAAGTTACACAGATAAATGACCGATTCCAAGAAAACGATGTCTAAATCTGCATTTCGCCATCTTTTATCGTAAGATGTTGTGCTATAGAGATTTATTCCACTTTCCAATGATCTGTAATTATTAAAGAGGTCTATTTTAATAGTCTCAAAGGAACTTTCT
>ONQB01000017.1 GCA_900319905.1 uncultured Prevotella sp.
CAAAGAACTCTTTCTTGTGTGCCCCCGGTGTTTTTCCGAAAGCGAGTGCAAAGGTATTGCGAAATTTCCATTCCTGCAAGAGATTTGACGATTATTTTCGAAAAAAGTGTTTTACTTGATTTAAATCAAGCATTTAGGTCTTCGTTTAGCCTTTTAGTCCGCTATACAGATACATTGCTAGTATATCATAGTATATATAGAGATATCATTGTATATATAGAGGGTGTATGTAAAAAGCTACCCTAGGTTACTGCCTCAGGGTAGCTTTATACAACTGGTTCGACACTGGAAGTACCGTCGAATAATATGCACACCCTACTCATACCAAACTTCTCCGCCTAATTTGTGAACGTTAATTGTACCGTCACTTCTCCGGGAGAACTCCTCCTGAAAAATGCCTGCTAGCTTTTTCAATGTCTCATTACTCATAATCATAGCTTTTAATTTAAAATTTAAAATATCACTTGCTCTAATAATCAAAAACACTCACAGATTTAGGAATAGGGCCTTCGGCATAGCCATGCAGCCCCGTTTCTTCACTTCTTATTCATATTGCAAATATAGCAAGAAATTCTGAAATATCCAAATATTCGAGCGATTAATTTCAACGATTTATTATTTTTTTGATTTTTTGGAAAATCTATCATACAGATTGAGCATTTCGCAACAATTACGCAAAACCTATTACTGGCCTATTGACGATTATACCATTATACAGAGCAACCGTCCCAAGCTTCCCTACCGACAAAAGCGGAAGTCGGCAGCTGGAAGTTGGGACGGAAAATATATTACAGTATGAACCTATGGCAACGAGGCTAGATAAAGATCGTCATTACGCATGTTGATGGCCACTGAGTACCTGCATGAACTCATCGCCGGTAATGGTTTCTTTCTTCAGCAAGATAGATGCAGCCTCATCCATTTCCTTTGCATGTGCGGTGATTATCTTCACCGCTTTCTCATGTGCCTGAGCGATGATGTCGCGCACTTCCTTGTCAATATCGTGTGCTGTCTGTTCACTGCAAACGAGGGAAGACCGACCACCCAAGTATCGGTTGGACTGCTGTTCCAGCTGCATCATGCCATAGTTGTCGCTCATGCCATAGGTGGTGATCATGGCACGTGCCAGTTGCGTAGCCTTTTCTATGTCATTGCTGGCACCTGTGGTGCAAGTATGGCACATCACCTCCTCGGCGGCACGTCCGCCAGTGAGTGTCGCAATACGGTTGAGCATCTCCTGCTTACTCATCAAGTGTTTCTCGCCCTCATCCACCTGCATCGTATATCCAAGAGCACCGCTCGTACGCGGCACTATGGTGATTTTCTGTACAGGCGCCGAATGGGTCTGACAGGCTGCCACCATGGCATGTCCAATCTCATGGTACGAGATGATGCGCTTCTCTTCCGGAGCTATGATGGCGCCTTTCTTCTGTTCCCCGGCGATGACAGTCTCCACGCTCTCTTCGAGGTCCTCGGTGTCAACCTGATTTTTACCGAGGCGCACCGCACGCAGGGCCGCCTCATTGACGATGTTGGCAATATCAGCGCCACTCGACCCCGCTGTGGCACGTCCGACAGCATCAAGATCGATGTCACCATGTTTCACATCTTTGAGATGCACCTTCAAGATTGCCTTCCGACCTTCCAAGTCGGGCAGTTCCATGATGATACGCCGGTCGAAACGTCCAGGACGCAACAATGCCTTGTCGAGAGACTCCGGACGGTTGGTTGCCGCCAAGATAACCAAACCCTTGGCCGCATCAAAGCCGTCCATCTCTGTGAGCAACTGATTAAGCGTCTGTTCACGCTCATCATTGCCCATGGCCTGGTCACGACTCTTGCCAATGGCATCGATCTCATCGATGAAAATGATGCAGGGCGCTTTCTTCTGTGCCTGTTGGAACAGATCACGCACCTTTGCAGCGCCCATGCCCACGAACATCTGCACAAATTCCGAGCCAGAGATAGAGAAGAACGGCACTCCGGCTTCACCGGCCACCGCCCTGGCGATGAGGGTCTTACCCGTACCCGGAGGTCCCACGAGCAGAGCGCCCTTGGGCAGTTTAGCACCGAGCCTCGTATACTTGCGTGGATTGTGGAGAAAGTCGACAATCTCCTTCAGCGTATCTTTGGCCTCATCTTGACCGGCCACGTCAGCAAACGTTGTCTTCACGTCATTCTCCGCATAGATCTTGGCACCGCTGTTGCCCAGTGAAAGGAAGCCACCCATGCCTGCATTGCTTTTCATCATGCGTCGGGCACCATATTGCCATATTCCATAGAAGATCAGTGCAGGCAACACCCACCACAGGAAGAAGTCCATCAATGGCGAGTTCTTCTGAGGCAACGTCTTGGAGAACTCGATGCGTCCACTCTTGGTCGGGCTCTTGGCCTTAAGCAGCCGGTCGACCAACTGAGGGTCGTTTACCTCCACGGTCTTGTAAGTCACCTCCTTAGTTATATATTTGGGTTGCGCCTTCTTTGTGTTGCTGCCCAGCAACGACTGCTGCTTCACCTTCTCGTCCATGGTAAAGTAGACCACGTCGTCCTTGATGAGCACTTTCTTTACCTTACCTTTCTGCACATCTTGAAGGAAAGTGATGTAGTCGGCATCTCTCACCTCCTCTTTTCCGAAGAAGGGATAGAAGATTCCATTGAACAACAGCAACAAGACTATCATCCAAAACACGCTGTTCCAAGTAAACCACGAGGACTGACCGGAACCTTGATTTCGATTACGTTTATTCTCCATCATAGCATCTTATGACTTTCTATTCGTTCAATATATATCTGTACTCCTCCATAACAATTCACATGCCACAATCGCCCCTTTTTAGAGTTAATATATATTAATTAATCATTTTATGGGTTACATTCGAAGATAAATGTGTAAATTTGCATCCGATTTTAAACAAGACGCTATAAAGAGCGCTTGAGAAGTCCACTGGTTCCGTAGCTCAGCTGGATAGAGCAACAGCCTTCTAAGCTGTGGGTCTTGGGTTCGAATCCCAACGGAATCACAAAAGTACATGATACAGCAACAACCAAAGCGCTGCTGGGTCATGGGCAGAATCCCAACGGAATCACAATTAGAATCCCAACGGAATCACAAACGAACATGATACAGCAACAACCAAAGCGCTGCTGGGTCTTGGGTTCGAATCCCAACGGAATCACAAAAGTACATGATACAGCAACAACCAAAGCGCTGCTGGGTCTTGGGTTCGAATCCCAACGGAATCACAATTAGAATCCCAACGGAATCACAAACAAACATGATACAGCAACAACCAAAGCGCTGCTGGGTCTTGGGCAGAATCCCAACGGAATCACAAACAAACATGATACAGCAACAACCAAAGCGCTGCTGGGTCTTGGATTTGAAGCCAAATGGAATAGAGATGGAAGCCACCAAACGAGGAGCATAACCCGTTTGGTGGCTTTCGCTATTTGTAAATATAATTCTCAATATTTTAACACTTCGCAAGCACCCCGAAAAATTGAGGAAACAAGCATTAAACAACGATATTGAGGACTTTTTCATCAAAGGAGACTGGCTTCGCATCGCTATATCGGCGAACAAGCTATGCCATATCGCCATAAAGAAGGCTTGATTTCGCCGAATAAGCAACGGAATATCGCCGAATAAGCAACGGAATATCGCCGAAACTCCGATGGCGTTACTGTGATGGCAAAGCAAAATCTTAGACTTTAAATCACTAAACCGCTGACCGTCTGCTATTTACAAAGCAGGCAGCAAACTGGCCCACCATTCGCGTATTTGCAGCCAAGAATAGGCCCGTAGCAAATACGCAATTCTCAGAAGGGCGGTTGTAAACTATTTTAACCACGCGAAACCCTCGTTACCTCCCTAATATGTCCAGGTGTGTGCCAACACTCATTACCAACGTCATCGTTGATTCACACTTGACAACCAGAAGCCACACTTAACACTGAATTACATCGACACAGAATTGTTTATTATGAGAAAACAATGTTTTAAACGTAAGATTAAGCCTTATTAAAGAGGTAATAGGCAAAATAAAAACGAGATTTCATAGGCATTATACGTCGATAATTTTGTACTTTTGCAAGTTGAAACAAAAGTATGTTATGGATAAGATATACAGAGCAGGAATAGATGTCGGGTCAACCACAGCTAAGATTGCCGTATTCGACGATACCGACAATTTGATTTACTCACGTTATGAGCGTCACAATGCTAAAGTGACCGAATTGGTCAGCATGTATCTGCAAGAACTGGCTGACAAGTTTGGAGACATACGCATGAGCCTCTGCGTCACCGGTTCTGTAGGTATGTCCACTGCTGAGCAACTGGGAGCAGACTTTGTGCAGGAGGTGGTTGCTGCCACGGTATTTGCACGCAACCGTTATCCCGAGGCGAAGGCGCTGATAGACATTGGCGGTGAGGATGCAAAGGTGGTATTCTTCAACGGTCAGAGCATGGAGCTGCGCATGAACGGCAACTGCGCCGGTGGCACGGGCGCCTTCATCGACCAGATGTCTGTGCTCATGGGCTGCAGCATTGAGCAAATGAATAAGCTAGCGCTCACCTCCACCCATCTCTACCCCATGGCCGCACGCTGCGGCGTGTTTGCCAAGACTGACGTGCAGAACCTGATGTCGCGCAATCTTCCCGAGAGCGACATCGCTGCCAGCATCTTTCACAGCATTGCCGTGCAGACCGTGACGACGCTCAGCCACGGCTGCGACTTCTCCGCTCCTATTCTGCTCTGTGGCGGTCCGCTCACCTTCCAACCAGCTCTCAGGAAAGCGCTTGCCGACTATCTCGACTTCTCCGCCGACGACTTCATTGTGCTCAAGGAAGGCAACCTCATTCCTGCCATCGGATGTGCCATTAAGTCAGAGAAAACAAGCAATGACAAAATTGTCACTCTGTCAGTTTTCCGCGACCGTCTCAGCCATAACCACAAGGCCATGACAAACACTTCCGCCCCGGTTTCCTCATGCAGTGTCAGTTCCACAGATACCAACGACACCGACGAGTTGCGACCTCTCTTCCAGTCGGACGCCGACCACAAGGCTTGGCTGCAGCACAAAGCACAATATGCCACACCCGTCTATCCCATGCACCAAGGCGACGAATACGTCACCATCGGCATTGACTCCGGATCGACAACCACGAAGATCATCGCCGTGCGCGCACAAGGCGATGAGGCCGGACAGATTATCTTCACCGACTATTCCATGAACCTCGGCAACCCCATCCACGCCGTAGAGGAAGGCTTGAAGCGTCTGAAGGAACAAGCCACGACAAGCGGAGCCACACTCCACATCACTGGATCATGCTCCACCGGCTATGGCGAGGAGCTCATCAAGGCCGCCTTCGGCCTCGACCAGGGCATCATCGAGACAATGGCCCACTACCGTGCCGCAGCCCGTCTGTTGCCCGACGTGAGCTTCATCCTCGACATTGGCGGACAGGACATGAAAGCCATCTTCGTGGACCACGGTGCCGTGACACGCATGGAGCTCAACGAGGCTTGCTCGTCGGGCTGCGGCACCTTCATTCAGACCTTCGCACGAGGACTCGGCTATAAGGTAGAGGACTTCGCGCAACTGGCCTGCGAGGCCGACAAGCCCTGCGACCTCGGCACACGCTGCACGGTGTTTATGAACTCAAAGGTGAAACAGGTGCTGCGCGAGGGCACCACCATCCAGGACATCGCCTCAGGACTGTCCTACTCAGTGGTACGCAACTGCCTCTACAAAGTGCTCAAGCTGCGGGGCAACGACGACCTGGGCAAGCATATCGTCGTACAAGGCGGCACCATGAAGAATGACTCCGTGGTGCGCGCCTTCGAACTGCTCACCGGCACCGATGTGGCCCGCAGCAACATGCCCGAGATGATGGGAGCCTACGGTTGTGCACTCCACTGTATTGCAACGGCCAACAGCACCTCGCACCAGCCTACTACCATCGACAGCCTTCTGGCTATGTCGGGCTATGAGACCAAGTTGCTCAACTGCAAGGGCTGCGAGAACCACTGCTACGTCACTATGTATAAGTTTGCCGGCGGCCGCAGGTTCTACTCAGGCAACAAGTGCGAGCGGGTGTTCAACAACAAAGGCAAGAATGACGTGAAGGGTGAGAATATCTACACATTCAAATACCATCAGCTCTTCGACCGTGCCACCACCGCAGTCCCTGCCACTGCAGTCCGTGCCGTCGTCGGCATCCCACGCGTACTCAACATGTACGAGGAGTTTCCCTTCTGGCACACCTTGTTCACCCGAGCCGGCTTCGAAGTGCGACTGAGCTCTGAGAGCACCTTCAGCAATTATGAGAGTGCGCTGAGCACCGTCATGAGCGACAATCTCTGTTTCCCCGCCAAGCTCGTCCATAGCCATGTGAAGGAGCTCGACCGGGAGCTGAGTCAGTTGCCGCAGGGTGTGAGCCATTTCATCTTTATGCCCTACGTCATCTTCGAGCATCAGGATGACACACGCAACATCAATTCCTACAACTGCCCGATCGTGTCCGCCTACAGTGATGTCATCCGTTCAGCGATGAATCTGAGCAACGAGGTCGTGTCGCCCGTCATCAACTTCCGCGATGAGAAGCTGCTGAAGAAGCAGATCGACACCTTCCTCAGCAGCTATGGCGTAGACCGCAAGACGCGCCACGAAGCCTTCGACGCCGCCATGGCCGAACAAAGCGCCTACGTATCGGCCATCCATCAGAAGGCCGTCGACATACTGGCAGCCAGCCGTCGCGACCACCGGCTTACCATTCTGCTGGCCGGCCGCCCTTACCATACCGATCCGCTCATCCAGCATAAGCTGTCGGAGATGGTGGCAGCTTTGGGTGTCAACGTCATCTCCGAAGATATCGTGCGCGGCGACATGAAGACCGGCACCGGCGAGACCTACCTCGTGCGCCAGTGGGCTTACATGAACCGCATCATCAAGGCCGGACAGTGGTGCGCCCAACAACCCAACGACGTGCACTTCGTACAGATGACCTCGTTCGGCTGCGGTCCCGACTCGTTTATCCAGGACGAGATACGCGACATCATGAAGCGCCACGGCAAGCCCTTCACCCTGCTGAAGATCGACGACGTGAGCAATACCGGTTCGCTGAAGCTGCGCGTGCGCTCGCTCATCGAGAGTCTGACAGCCGGCGGCCAAAGCACCGCCTCTGCAGAAACAGAACAAGAAGAGGTACCCATCACCACGTCAGGCGCACAATACAAACGCAAGATCCTTGCGCCTTACTTCACCGAATACCTCACGCCGTTGTTGCCGCCACTGTGCCGCGTCATCGGCTGGGACGTGGAAGTGTTGCCGCCAAGCGACGAAGAGAGTGCCGAACTAGGATTGAAGTATGCCAACAATGAGGTGTGCTATCCTGCCACACTCATCGTAGGCGACTTTGTCAAAGCCCTGCGGTCAGGACATTACGACCCCGAGAAAGTGGCTGCTGTCATGAGCCAGACAGGCGGACAATGCCGTGCCACCAACTACGCTGCGCTCATTCGTCGCGCCATGAATGCCAACGGCTTCAGCAAAGTGCCACTCATCACGCTCGGCGTCTCTGCCAATGCCTCAGAGGATAAGGAGCAGAGCGAGGCGCTCGATGTGCCATGGATGAAGTTTGCGCCCATCATCACCACCACACTGCTCTATGGCGATGTCATCTCCAAGCTCTATCATGGTTCGGTGAGCCGTCTTAAGAAAGACGCCTACCTCGTGGGCGACCGCTTTGCCAACAAAGCCGAGCAACTGCGCGACAAGTTCCTGACCATCGCCGCCAAACCCATTCTTGCCAACCAGCCCAAAGGTCTGATGGACCTCATCGGCCAGGCCGCCGAGGAGTTTGACGCCATCACGGCCGACAAGGACATTCCCGCCGTGGGCATCGTGGGTGAAATATTCCTGAAGTTCAACCCCTTCGCCCATCAGTTCCTGGCCCGCAAGATCATAGAGCATGGCTGTGAAGTGGTGCCGCCCCTGCTCACCCCGTTCTTCCTGCAGGAGTTTGTCAACGCCATCGTGCAGAAGCACATGGGACTGAAGTGCTCTCATGTTCCCGACTTTCTGGTGAAAAGCATCTATAGCCTCATTTGGCGCCGTGAGCAGAAAATGAACCAACTGGCATCACGATTCCGCTACTATCGTCCCTTCACCAACATTTTCACCGACGCCAAGGAAGTGAACGGCGTGGTGTCGCTCGCCGCGCAGTTCGGCGAAGGCTGGCTGTTGCCCAGCGACATCATCAGCATGGTCAGGCAGGGCGTCAACAACGTTGCCAGCCTGCAGCCATTCGGTTGCATCGCCAACCACATCGTGTCGAAGGGCATCGAGAAGAAGCTTAAGCGCATGTACCCACAGCTCAATCTCGTGTCGCTCGACTTCGACTCAGGTGTGTCCACCGTCAACGTCACCAACCGTCTGCTCCTGTTCCTCGACAGCATTGCATAAAGAGCCTTACTCAAAAGGCAGAAAGCAATAGACAGAAGACAAATGATGGTATTCCGCTCTGTTATTATGTCCTCTGTCTACTATATTATTATGTCTTAAGAAAAGCGCTGCTACGTCTGAAGAAATTGTTACTAAGTAAAAAACTTCATAAACACAACGCTGTTACATTTCTTTTTCGTAACTTTGCTCACAATTTATGTACATCATCGATGAGCAGACAAACAACAAACCTCATGCTGACCAACACTGTGGAGCAGCTCTCATGCCCACAGTCGTTGCAAGGACTTTTTCATCAGCACAAGGAAGGATACCCCTTGCCGTCAGGCGAAAAGCTTGAGGAGATTATACAGTTGGCCCGAGCCATCCTTTTCCCTGGCTATTTCGGCCAGTCCCAGGTCAACATACATACCATCAAATACCAGATAGGTGTCAACGTGGAGCAACTCTATCACCTGCTCTGCGAACAGATATTAGCCGGGCTCGGTTTCGAGTTCACTTCGTCGTCAGCCTCCTCTGAACAGGATGCCGACGCGTCCCCACTTCAAATCAAATGTCCCACGACTGGTGCTGTGAGCGAGACTTCCCTGTCGGCTCTCACCCGCCGGTCACACAACATCGCCCGCAAGCTCATCACGCGGTTGCCCGAGCTGCGCCGCATTCTTGCCACCGACGTCGTCGCCGCTTACAATGGCGACCCTGCAGCAAAGGGACTGGCCGAGATCATCTCGTGCTACCCTGTCATCAAGGCGCTCACCAACTACCGGCTGGCCCACGAGCTATGCCTGCTCGGTGTGCCCCTCATCCCGCGTATGATGACCGAGATGGCCCACTCCGAGACTGGCATCGACATACACCCAGGAGCCACCATCGGCGAATATTTCACCATCGACCACGGCACCGGTGTCGTCATTGGCGAGACCTGTAAGATAGGCCGCAACGTCAAGCTCTACCAAGGTGTCACACTCGGCGCCAAGAGCTTCCCGCTCGACGAGAAAGGCAACCCCATAAAAGGCATTCCACGCCACCCCATCATCGGCGACAACGTGGTCATCTATGCCAATGCCACTGTCCTGGGACGCATCACCATCGGATCGGGATGTGTCGTGGGAGCCAACGTGTGGGTGACACGGGACATGAAGCCCGACACACGAAAATACATGCAAGAGAAAACAGACATGATAGACTTAGAATTCAATAATGGAACAGGAATTTGAACTCATTGCCAAGACCTTCATGGGCTTGGAACCCGTCCTGGCACAAGAGCTCACGCAGCTGGGTGCCAACAACGTACAGATTGGCCGACGCATGGTGTCGTTCACAGGCGACAAAGAGATGATGTATCGCGCCAACTTCCAGCTGCACACAGCCATCCGCGTACTCAAACCCATCAAACATTTCAAGGCACGCTCTGCCGATGACGTATATAATAATGTGAAAGACGTGGACTGGAGCCGCTACATTGCGAAAGGAAAGACCTTCGCCGTCGACTCCGTGGTCTACTCCGAGGAGTTCCGCAACTCCCACTTCGTCAGCTACAAGGTAAAGGATGCCATCGTTGACCAGTTCCGCGAAAAGACTGGCGACCGTCCCAACATCTCACTGACCAACCCTGACATCCGGCTACACATCCACATTGCCGACGACGACGCTACGCTGTGTCTCGACTCAAGCGGTGAGAGCCTGCACCGTCGTGGCTACCGCCAGGAGAGCGTCGAGGCACCTCTCAACGAGGTGCTGGCAGCAGGCATGATCCTCATGACCGGATGGAAAGGCGACTGCGACCTCATCGACCCCATGTGCGGATCAGGTACCATCGCTATTGAGGCCGCACTCATCGCGCGCAATATCTCACCGGGCGTGTTCCGAAAAGGCTTCGCCTTTGAGAAATGGCCCGACTTCGATGCCGACCTCTTCGAACGCATCTACAACGACGACAGCGCCGAACGTCCGTTTGAGCACCACATCTATGGATACGACATAGACATGAAAGCCGTCAACACTGCACGGCTCAACGTGAAGGCTGCCGGATTGTCACAGGACATCACCATTGAGCAGCAGGACTTCAAGAACTTCAAGAAGCCGGCTGAGAAGAGCATCATCATCATGAACCCGCCCTATGGCGAACGCATCTCCACCCCCGACCTGCTCGGCACCTACCGCATGATCGGAGAGCGGCTGAAGCATGAGTTCGGAGGCAACGAAGCCTGGATTCTCAGCTACCGCGAGGAGTGCTTTGAACAGATAGGCCTCAAACCCAGCATCAAGATACCCGTCTACAACGGTTCTCTCGAATGCGAGTTCCGCAAATACACGCTCTTCGACGGTAAGATGAAGACTTTCCGGCAGGAAGGCGGAGTAGTGAAGACCGAACAGGAGAAGCGCGAGATGGCACAGAAGCACCGGTTCAAGAAAAACCGCGAGTTCAAGGAGCGTCTCGAGCAGGAAGAAGCCAACGAGAAAGGCGACATCCGCTCATTCACGTTCCATACGTTCAAGAACGAGGACCGGCCGCATTTCACACGCAAGAACTTCGACGACGATAACGACAACTTCGACTACAAGAAGAGCTACAGCAGCAACAAGAAAAGCCGCAACGATTACAAGGGACGCGGTGAGTACAAAGGCCGTAACGACTTCAAGCGGTCAGGATTCAAAGGCAGCAAAGGACAAGGTCATGGCCACGGCGGCAACAAGTTCTCGCGTGACCGTCGCTTCGAGGACGAGGATTAACCCGTCCGAACGTAGGCTGCCGGTGCTGCCATCATTAACCCACGAGGCGATGGCGCACTTCACACATTGCACATCTTATCAGCTATAATGAGAAAGACATTATTATCATTATTTCTAAGCATAATGACCCTTAGTGGCATGGCCGCATCACTTACAGAGGACAATGCGGCAGAGACGTCGAAGCAGCAAACCGGCAACGGCCTGCGCGCCTTCACCCTCGAAGACCTCAACTTCGGCGGCACCAACTATCACAACATGGTGCCGAAAAACCGCTACACCACCTGGTGGGGCGATGAGCTCGTGCGCTTGGACGCTGAGCATTGTTACCTCGTCAACAAGGCTTCGGGCCGCGAGACGGAACTGTTTAGCACGGCATTGCTCAACAAGTCCGGCCTCAACGTCCACAGCCTCTACTATGCCACCTTCCCCGAGGCAGACAAGCCGTGGGTCATGGTAAGGTCGGGACGTCAGCAGGTGCTCTTCGACTGGAAAAAGAAGAAGACAGTGTGGAGTCTCGATCTCGACAGCGCCATACAGGCCTCCAGCCTCTGCTATGCTTCTAAGGCACTGGCCTTTGTCAAGGGCAACCAGCTCTACGTGGAGCGTGCAGGCAGCCAACCGGTCCAGCTCACCACCGACGGGTCACGCGACATCGTCTACGGACAGAGCGTGCACCGCGACGAATTCGGCATTGAGAGCGGATTGTTCTGGAGCCCCGACGGTCAGCGGCTTGCTTTCTACCGCATGGACCAGAGCATGGTCACCGACTATCCGCAGGTGGACATACCCGAACCCACATGGGTGCCGAAGAGCGGATCGCGCATTGCCACCGAAGCTCCGGATAAGTACCCCATGGCCGGTGAGACCAGCCACAAGGTGACCGTCGGCATCTACGACTTGAAGACAGGCACTACGCTCTATCTCAAAGCCGGAGACCCTACCGACCGATACTTCACCAATATCGCTTGGAGTCCGGACAGCAAGACCGTCTATATGTTCGAGCTCAACCGCGACCAAAACGACTGCCGCCTCGTGAGTTACAATGCTGCAACCGGCGACAAGATCAAGGAGTTGTACCGTGAGACTGACGACAAATACGTGGAACCGCTCCACCCCATCGTCTTCCTGCCATGGAACGCCAACCAGTTTGTCATGCAGAGCCAGAAAGACGGCTACAACCATTTCTACCTCTTCGACACAGACGGCAACCAACTGAAGCAGCTCACGAAAGGCCCGTGGGTGGTGGAAGACATGGTGGGCTTTGACGCCCGTCAGCACACCATCATCTATCTTGGCAACGAGTTGTCACCCATCCAGCGCAATATCTTCAGCATCAATGTGGACAATGGCCGCACGCAACGTCTTGACGAGACAGGCAATGGATGGCACAGCGCCAGCCTGAGTCCATCGGGCAGCTACCTCGTCGACAACTATTCCGAGCCCACCACACCGCGCAACATCGCCATCGTCAACACCACAACCGCACAGGCACACCGTTGGTTCACCGCCGACGACCCCTGGAAAGGATATAACGTTCCCGAGTACCGCATGGGCACCATCAAGGCTGCCGACGGCACCACCGACCTCTACTATCGCATGGTAATGCCCGTAGGCTTTGACCCGAAGAAGAAGTATCCCACCATTGTCTATGTCTATGGTGGTCCCCACGCCCACAACGTGGACGCACGCTGGCACTACTGCAGTCGCTCATGGGAGACCTACATGGCACAGAAAGGCTACCTTCTCTTCATCCTCGACAACCGAGGCAGTGAGAACCGTGGCAAGGTCTTCGAGCAGGTGACGTTCCGCCACCTCGGCGACCACGAGGTGAAAGACCAGATGGAAGGTGTTAAGTACCTCAAGTCACTCGCCTACGTAGACAGCACACGCCTCGGCGTACACGGCTGGAGCTTCGGCGGCTACATGACCATCAACCTGATGACCACCCATCCGGGCGTATTCAAGGTAGGTGTGGCAGGCGGACCTGTCATCGACTGGAAGTGGTACGAAGTGATGTACGGAGAGCGCTACATGGACACCCCGCAGACCAATCCAGAAGGCTACGCCCACTCATCGCTCATCCCGAAGGCAAAGAACCTGAAGGACCGCCTCGAGATTATCATCGGCTACAACGACAAGACCTGCGTACCGCAGCACTCCCTGTCGTTCCTCAAGGCCTGCATTGAAGCCGGCACCCAGCCCGACTTCTTCGTCTACCCAGGCGAGCCGCACAACATGCGCGGGCACCAGTCGGTGCACCTGCATGAGCGCATCAGCCGCTACTTCGATGATCACTTGAAATAAGCATCTGAGCAGAGCAGAAGTCCGTAAAGCGCAGATACGCATCAACTGCCTAACGGAATCGGGTAGCCGTTACAACGGAAGACGATTGGCACACAGCCTTACCGGATCGGGTAGCCGTGACAACGGAAGGCGATGGGCACCAGACAGATAAAGGACAATAAAGATTCAGTGGCCTTGACAATCCAAAGGCCCTATCATATTACCATTATGAAGATATTACTTTTAGGTTCCGGCGGCCGTGAGCACGCCTTGGCATGGAAGATTGCGCAGAGCGCAAAGTGTGAGAAACTGTTCATCGCACCGGGCAATGCCGGCACGATGGAGGCAGGCGAGAATGTGGCCATCAAGGCCGACGACTTCGACCGTCTGAAAGACTTTGCCGTAGAGAACGGCGTCGACATGGTGGTAGTCGGTCCGGAAGACCCACTGGTGAAAGGCATCTACGACGCCTTCAAGACCGACGCGCGCACCGCCGCCATTCCGGTCATCGGCCCCTCGAAAGCCGGTGCACAGCTTGAGGGCAGCAAGGACTTTGCCAAAGCCTTCATGAAACGGCACCACATTCCCACAGCAGCCTATGAGACCTTCGACGGCACTACCGTGGAAGAAGGTTGCAAGTTCCTCGAAACACTAAAGCCGCCCTATGTACTGAAGGCTGACGGACTGGCCGCCGGCAAGGGCGTGCTCATCGTCCCGACACTTGAGGAAGCCAAGGTGGAACTGCGTCAGATGCTCGACGGCATGTTCGGCGACGCCTCGGCAAAAGTCGTCATCGAGGAATTCCTCAGCGGCATCGAGTGCTCCGTCTTCGTACTCACCGACGGCAAGCACTACAAGATACTACCTGAGGCCAAGGACTACAAGCGCATTGGCGAGCACGATACCGGGCTCAACACCGGTGGCATGGGCAGCGTTTCACCTGTTCCCTTTGCCACCAAGGAATGGATGCAGAAGGTGGAAGACCGCATCATCCGTCCGACCGTAGAGGGACTGGCTGAGGAAAAGCTCGATTACAAAGGCTTCATCTTCTTTGGTCTGATCAACGTCAACGGCGACCCCATGGTCATTGAGTACAACTGCCGCATGGGCGATCCTGAGACTGAGGTAGTGATGCCGCGACTGAAGAGCGACATCGTCGATCTGTTTGAGGGCGTGGCCAACGGCAACCTCGACACGAAGACCGTGGAGACCGACCCACGTGCCGCTGTCTGCGTGATGCTCGTCAGCGGCGGCTATCCCGTGGCTTACAAGAAAGGCTTCCCCATCACCGGTATAGACAAGGTGAAAGATGCCATCGTCTTCCACTCAGGCACTGCAATGAAAGAGGGACAGACCGTCACCAACGGCGGACGCGTCATTGCCGTCACCGCTTATGGCAAAGATAAAGAAGAAGCTCTTACGAAGAGCATGCAGGAAAGTCTCAACATCGAGTTTGAAGGCAAGTACTTCAGACGCGACATCGGACAAGACCTCTAAGAATGAAAAAACGATTACAGAACAGAGTAGCACTATCGAGGTGGGCCCTGCCCGTCACCATCGTCTATGGTCTGGCCATCTGCCTGATCGTAGGCATGATGGAAAGGGAGCAGTTGTCAACCTTTGTGTTGTTGGTGGTGTCGTCGCTCATGATGGCCGAGCTGAACAACAGCTACTCACTCATACGCATCTACAGCCGCATGGTATCATGCTCGTTTCTTGTAATGACGAGCATGTGCCTCCGGTTGTTTCCCTCAGCCGAAGTGGTGGTCGTACAGCTTACGTTCATCGCTTTTCTACTGCTCATCTGGCGGGCCTATCAGAACCCGGGCGCTGTAGGATGGGTGTTCTACGCCTTTCTTGCATTGGGTGTCAGCAGCATTGTTTTTCCCAAAGCACTACTCTTTGTGCCTGTGCTATGGGTGGTCATGGGCACCAACGTGCTCTGTCTCAGCGCACGCACCCTGATGGCCTCCATTCTCGGACTCTTCACGCCCTACTGGTTCTTCGCCGCATGGCTGTTCTACACCAATGACCTCGGCATGCTGGCCGGCCATTTCGCCAGTGTGGTATCGTTTCAGCCCCTTTTCCAGTTCAACGGCATCGACATCCACCACCTCGTCACCTTTGGCTTCATTCTGCTGCTGGCAGTGATTGGCGCAACCCATTTCATCATCTACAGCTACCAGGACCGCATCCGCATTCGTCTCATCTACGAAACGTTTATTGTGCTGGATGCCTGCTGCGTCATCTTTGCCCTGCTGCAACCCCAGCATTTCAATGAGTTGCTGGGCATGGCCATCGTCAACACTTCGCCGCTCATCGGTCACTTCCTGGCCCTCACCCATTCGCGGCTGTCCAACATCACATCCATCTCCATCGCGTTGATAGCCTTCGCCATCACACTTTTCAACTTATGGCCGAACTAAACGAGATACTCATCAACTACGGTTACTGGGGCATGCTCATTGCCGCCTTTCTTGCCGGCAGCTTCGTACCGTTCAGCAGTGAGGCCGTCATGGTAGGACTGCTCGCGGCGGGTCTGAAGAGCCAGCCGCTCATCATCTATGCCACAGTGGGCAATGTGCTTGGTGCCATGCTCAATTATTACATTGGCCGGATGGGGCGGATGGACTGGATAGAGAAGTTTCTGCACGTCAAGAAAGAGAAGATTGACAAGGTGCAGCACGCGCTGGCCGGTCATGGTGCGTGGGTGGCCGTCTTCACCTTTGCCCCAGGCATCGGGGAAGCCATCTCCGTTGCCTTGGGCCTGATGCGGGCCAACGTTGTCATCACTCTTACCGCAACAACCTTAGGGAAATTGGGACGCTACATCATACTAATGTACGGCGCCAGTTTCTTCATTTGAAGTCATATCTCTTCATTTGAAGTCATATCTATCAAATGAACATCAGTCACTGCATGAGGAGAAAAGAAAGAACCTCTTTCATACTGGAAATAAAAGAACGACTTAAAAATTAAGATTAAAAAACTCTCATTCCTTCAATGTGTCAAATATAAGTTGTATCTTTGCATCATTATTGCAATAACACAATTATTTTTCTGTCAATAAATGAAACAGTACAAGTTAGTGGACACCTTGTTAGGATGGGTTGCATTTGTCATTGCCGCCTTTACCTATTGCTCCACCATTGAGCCGACAGCCTCATTTTGGGATTGTCCTGAGTTTATCACAACTGGGTACAAACTTGAGATTGGTCACCCACCAGGGGCACCATTCTTCATGCTTACAGCCAATTTGTTCAGTCAGTTTGTAAGCGACCCCTCACAAGTGGCACGCATGGTTAACACGATGAGCGCCCTGCTCTCAGCAACAACCATTCTTTTCCTTTTCTGGACCATTACGCACCTAACGCGCAAGCTCATTGTCAAGGACTGGGACTCACTGACCGTAGGCAAGACCATTGCCATCGAAGCAAGCGGCTTGGTGGGCGCCCTGATCTACACCTGGAGCGACACTTTCTGGTTCTCAGCCGTCGAGGGTGAGGTGTACGCCTACTCTTCGGCTTTCACAGCCATTGTGTTCTGGCTCATTTTGAAATGGGAAGACCATGCCGACGAGCCTCACTCCGACCGTTGGCTTGTGCTCATCTTCTATATGACCGGTCTTAGCATTGGCGTGCACCTGCTCAACCTGCTGTGTCTGCCCGCCATCGTGCTGGTCTACTGTTACCGCCGCTTCCCCAACGTGGAGCTGAAAGGCTCACTCATCGCCCTGCTCATCTCGTTTGTCATCGTAGCAGCCGTGCTCTACGGTGTGGTGCCGGGCATCGTCACCGTAGGCGGATGGTTTGAGCTGTTCTTCGTCAACGTACTGGGCCTGCCGTTCAATACCGGTCTCATCATCTACATTGCCTGCCTCGTGAGCGCCACTATCTGGGCCATCTATGAGAGCTACGTCGACCGCAACACGAAGCGTGAGAACCTCTCGTTCCTGCTGGCCTTCGCGCTGATCGGCATCCCGTTCTACGGCTACGGCTGGACCGCCGTCATCGTTGGCGTCATCGTGCTGGCCATCACCGCCTTCCTGCTCAACCGCAAGAAGGTGGTCAACAAAAAGCCGGTCTACTTCGTGAAGCCCCGCTTCAAGAACACGGCCCTGCTCTGCATGCTCATGCTGATGATTGGCTATTCCAGCTATGCGCTGATCGTGATCCGCTCTGTGGCCAACCCGCCCATGGACCAGAACTCACCTGAGGACATCTTCACCCTCGGCTCTTACCTGAGCCGTGACCAGTACGGCGACCGCCCACTGTTCTACGGTCAGGCCTATACCTCACAGGTGGCTCTCGACAACGACGGACAGGTATGCCGCCCGAAAATGTCGGAAGGCGCTCCCGTCTACAGCCGTAAGGAGAAAGCCTCGAAGGACGAGAAGGACTCTTACTTCGTGGTTACTCATAAGAACAAATACATCTACGCCCAGAACATGCTCTTCCCACGCATGTATGACTCCAGCCACGCACAGGACTACGAGTCATGGATGGGTGGCATAGAGGGCACGCAGGTGCCCTACGACCGTTGTGGTGAGAACATCATGGTGAAGATGCCTACACAGCTTGAGAACATCAAGTTCTTCCTCAGCTATCAGTGCAACTTCATGTACTGGCGTTACTTCATGTGGAACTTCTGCGGCCGCCAGAACCAGATACAAGGCAATGGCGAGCTGGAGCACGGCAACTGGATTACCGGTATCTCTGCACTCGACAACGCCCGTCTCGGCGACCAAAGCAAGCTGCCTGACGACCTGAAGAACGACAAGGGACATAACGTGTTCTACGGACTGCCGTTGCTGCTCGGCCTCATCGGCCTCTTCTGGCAAGCCTTCCGCGGACGCCGTGGCATCCGACAGTTCTGGGTAGTGTTCTTCCTCTTCTTCATGACAGGCCTGGCCATCGTCGTCTACCTTAACCAGACACCGGTGCAGCCACGCGAGCGTGACTACGCTTACGCTGGTTCGTTCTATGCTTTCTCCATCTGGTGCGGCTTAGGCGTGGCAGCCATCATCGACCTGCTGAAGAAATATCTCAAACTAGACAACGTTGCCGTCACGGCCATCGTCTCACTGCTCTGCCTGCTCATTCCTATTCAGATGGTAAGCCAGACCTGGGACGACCACGACCGCTCGGGCCGCTACACCTGCCGCGACTTCGGACGCAACTACCTCATGACGCTGCAGGACAAGGGCAACCCAATCATCTTCACCAATGGAGACAACGACACCTTCCCGTTGTGGTACAACCAGGAGACAGAAGGCGTGCGCACCGATGCCCGCGTCTGCAACCTCTCTTACCTGCAGACCGACTGGTACATCGACCAGATGAAGCGTCCGGCATACAACTCGCCGGCCGTGCCTATCTCATGGCCGCGTCTCGACTACTGCTCGGGCACGAACGAGTATGTCGAAGTGCAACCCGAACTGAAGCAGCAGGTGCTCGACTTCTACAAGCAGAACCCGGCAGCTGCCAAGGCTCAATTCGGCGACAACCCGTTCGAGGTGAAGAACATCATGAAGTACTGGGTACGCTCCAAGGGCGACATGCACGTCATTCCGACCGATACGCTCTATGTCACCATCGACAAGAACGCAGTCAAGAAGAGTGGCATGATGATGGCCAGCGACTCCATCCCCGACCGTATGGTCATCTCGCTCAAGGGTAAGAACGCACTCTACAAGGGCGACCTGATGATGCTCGAGATGATCTCGCAGTGCAACTGGACACGTCCTCTCTATGTCGCCATTACCGTAGGCGAGGAGAACTTCATGAACCTCGGCGACAACTTCGTGCAGGAAGGTCTGGCCAACCGCATCACTCCTTTCACTACCAACAAGGGCAATGCAAAGAACTTCGATACGGAGAAGACCTACTACAACATGATGTACCGCTACCGCTACGGCGGATTGGAGAAGCCGGGACTGTATATCGACGAGACCGTGATGCGCATGTGCTACACCCATCGCCGTCTGTTCGGTCAGCTGGCCCTTCACCTCATCGCAGAGCATAAGGACGACAAGGCCCGCAAGGTGCTGGCCAAGGCTGCCAAGGTGCTGCCCACCTACAACATCCCAATGAACTACATGAGCGGCGGCGTAGACCTCGCACGGTCCTATGCGATGCTGGGCATGAAGAAGGAAGCCTTACAGTGCATCAATGCCGTGTGGACCAACGCCGACCAGTATGCCAACTACTATCTCTCGCTCGACGGCATCCGCTTCCAGCAGTCCAGCCGCGACGTGATGATACAGTTCACCATCATGCAGCAGGTAGCCGAAGTGTCCAAGCTGGTTGACAGCAAGCTGGCCGCCAAGCAGACACAGACGCTCAACCGTCTCTATCAGCTGTATGTCGGCAAGGGCGGACAAACACCTGAGAACGTACAATGATTATAGAGCAACCCGCCAAATGGTTGCGCTGGATCTATCCTAAAGCCACATGGCGGATGGACAAGCACGACCATTCGGTGTATCTCACGTTCGATGACGGTCCCATACCAGAGTCGACACCGTTTATCCTCGACACCCTGAAGGAGTTTGGCATCAAAGCCACTTTCTTCATGGTAGGGGAAAACGTCATGCGCAACCACGACCTCTACAACCGCATCGTGGCCGAAGGACACCAGGTGGGCAACCACACGTTCAACCATCTGGGAAGCCTGAAGCACATGGCCATCACCTATGGACAAAACATTGCCATGGCCAATGAGCTTATCCATGCGCATCTCTTCAGGCCACCTCACGGATGGATGAAGTTCTCGGTCTACTGGTGGGTCAACCGCTACTATAAGATCATCATGTGGGACTTGGTTACCCGTGACTACTCCAAGAGGCTTACGGCTGAGGATGTGGTGCGAAACGTAAAGCGATATGCACGCAACGGCTCCATCATCACATTCCACGACTCGCTGAAAAGCATCGACAAGCTGCATACAGCGCTGCCCGAGAGCCTCAAGTGGCTGAAAGAACAAGGTTACACGTTCAAGACATTTGACTAAACCCATATTCAGAAGGGTGTATTAAAATTGGAGAAGTCCAATTTTAATACACCCTTTTTTGTCTTTTACTAACCAACATCAGTCTGACAATATACGCACGACCGCAATAGACAGAATCAATCATAACAGATAACTGTCAAAAAGTAAAAAAATAGTCTTCACAGCATTCCTATTCCAAATCTTTTTGGTAACTTTGAACCATGAAAAAAGAAGTAGAACAGCAAGTGACTGCGTTCTTCCGCGAATACGCGATGAAAGTACTCATCACCGCCCACGTGGATCCCAACAATGCCCATGGCGTGAAGACAGCGATGCTCGACCACTACGAGCAGATATATCCTGCCTTTACACTGACTCCTGCTTTTAAGGCCTATAACAAGTCAAAGCACCACGACGACATGGTCGAGGCCTATCGCTACTGCTTCTCACTTCTATTGCAAGGACGCGTGCCATAGCATGGTTGCGCCTAAAGACCATGAAGACATTGAAAGAACACTAATTAAAAATTAAAAACAAATATGGCAAAACAAAATCAGAATGGTCGCATCATTGCGATCGTGGCATGTATCTTCCTCTTCGGAATGATATCATTCGTCACCAATCTCGCCGCCCCCATCGGCGTCATTTGGAAGAACCAGCCCGGCTTGGCAGGCAGCAACACCCTCGGCATGATGGGTAACATGATGAACTTCCTGGCTTACCTGTTCATGGGTATTCCCGCCGGCAACCTGCTGACAAAGATTGGTTATAAGAAGACCGCCCTCATCGCTATTGCCTTAGGTTTCTTAGGCGTACTCGTGCAGTTCCTCTCAGGTGTGGTGCTCGTTGGCTCAACCATCGCCAACCTTCCCGCCAACTGGTTTGTCTATCTGCTTGGAGCCTTCATCAGCGGCTTCGCCGTCTGCATGCTCAACACCGTGGTCAACCCAATGCTTAACCAGCTGGGTGGCGGCGGCAACCGTGGCAACCAGCTCAACCTCATCGGCGGCTCCTTCAACTCACTGATGGGTACCATCACGCCTATGCTCGTGGGCGCACTCATCGGTACTATCACTAAGAACACAGCCATCACCGATGTCAACCTTGTACTCTATATGGCTATGGGCATCTTCGCCGCTACGTTCTTCATCCTGCTCTTCGTGCCCATTGAGAACCCGAAGCAGATGGACAGCAATACCGTCTACGAGCGTTCTCCGTTCGCCTTCCGTCATTTCAACTTTGGCGTCATCGCCATATTCGTATATGTAGGTGTGGAGGTAGGCCTTCCCGGCACCCTCAACTTCTACCTCTCCGACACAACCAATATCGGCGGTGGACTTGATCCGGCTACAGCTGCCACCATCGCAGGCTTTGCTGCCGGCACCTACTGGTTCCTCATGCTTGTCGGACGTTTTGTCTCCAGCCTCATTGCCTCCAAGGTGTCCAGCCGCGTGATGATGATTGCCGTTAATGGTACAGCCATGCTGCTCATCATCCTCGCCATCCTTCTGCCCAAGACCATCACTGGAAGCATGCCCGTATTCACAGGTACAAGCTTCACTATGGTCCAGCTGCCTATCAGCGCCATTCTCATCGTGCTCTGCGGCCTCTGCACCTCCGTCATGTGGAGCTGCATCTTCAACCTCGCTACCGAGGGACTGGGCAAATACACGGAGAAAGCCAGCGGCATCTTCATGATGATGGTAGTTGGCGGTGGTATCGTACCGCTGATTCAGAACGGCGTTGCCGACGCTACCCACAACTACATGCTGTCCTACATCGTTCCGCTCCTGGCCGTAGCTTACATGTTCTGCTACTCCGCCTTCCTGTCTAAGAACGTCAACAAGGACATCAAGGTTGATTAATTGTTAGACTCAAGTATATAATTGAGGCTGTATTAAAATTGGAGAAGTCCGGACTTCTGGACTTCTCCAATTTTGATACAGCCTCTTTTCATTAACCGTATTAGAGCTACCAATTACCTTAAGAGCACTACCTTTCCATCTTCCATATTCCTAACTTCGTCATCTTTTTGTAGAAACAAAATAATATGGTTGATTACCAATCTGTTATAAAGGTTCTCGGGTAATAATGGTGACGCATAGCCAAAGAAAAAAGAAAATGGTCACTGACAGTCTTCCGCTCCCAATGGAGCTATGGTTCTGAAGCAAAGGTGTAGCCTTACGAGCAAGCTCGCAGGCTACACCTTTGCTTCAGAACCACACCTAAGGTGTCAAGCCTGTCAATGACGAAAATCGCTTCGCGTAAAATTGCCCTTCGGGCATAAAATAATGCAGCAGAAAAGCCGTTTTGGTTACTTATTTGGCAATTCATTTCTTACAGGCCATATTTTATGCCCGAAGGGCAATTTTACGCAAAGCGATTTTCGTCATCGATAGGCTTGTACCCCGAAGGGGTGAGGCTAAGGTTACGGGATAGCCGTCGAGCTTGCTCGTAAGGCGATCCCGTAACCTTAGCCTCAGGAGCTCCATCGAGAGCGAAAGCCTGACGATGACTATTTTCCTTTAATAGGGTGACGCATTGGCGAAGTCAAGAGCTACCGATTACCTTAAGAGCACTACCTTTCCATCTTCCATATTGATACAAAACACGCGCAGATAATGTCCGCTTTTTTCATGTATTTTTAACATTGTGAAGGGGCATGAAACCAATAAGGACACCCATTGTTCAGATTACGCCCGTTATAAAGCGGATTAATCAAATCGCTGAGCATCAATCTATTACATTGAAATGAGCACTATCTAACGGCTTTCATCTTCTACAATTATCCCGAAAAGGCATCGGAATATCGGCGAAAAGCCGATGGACATACGCCGAAAAGCCAATGACATCTCGCCGAAAAGCCAATGCCGTTTCGGCGATATCTACTCTTCATTTCGTCGAAACAGCGTTGCCCATTCGATTTTACATAGATTTCAATGCGGTTTCCCTTTATTTTCGCATCGTAAAAGTGTTAAAATCCTGACGGCATTTTGTAGGAATATTTCAGCACACAAACGCAACAATTAGCCCACCTTGTCTATGTCTGCCATCACCGACACAGCTAAATGCCGTTGTGATGCTTCTGTGCGATGGCCAGAGCATGCTCGTAGCTGGTGTAGCCTTTCTCGTAATCGTCAAAAGTGCAGTATATGTTACCAATGTTCTTGTAGAGTTGCTCCCCTTAGGGAGTTCCAGTCAGCTGCTCGCTTGGATAGGTACCGGCGATGATACAGCCGTCGCCAGAGAGGTCAACAACTTTTCCATTGCAACCACCTTCAGGCACGGCAAGGCGCTGTATGGTCCAGGCGCCGTCGCTACCCTGGGTTCACTTGCAAGAGTAGAAATTGGCTGAATTGTATAATGAGAGATAGCCAATGGCCGTCTTACCGTCACGAGAGATGCAGGCGCCGATCATGCCGTCACCCGACTGCTTAAGTTCAAGAGTATCGAGCGAGCCATAGGGCAACAACGTGCGCGTACCCGTAGAGTCACACACAGCTGCTACGTAGGCATAGCAAGTACGGTTGCTTGAGGCCACAAAGGTGTGCGTAGTGTCCTTGGCGGCACCAATGAAATGACACAAGCATGGATAAAATAATAATCCACGCTTGTGCCATCTATTACAGAGATGCGTCAATTGGGGCGCACCTTAACGATTAATTCAAACCAAACAGACTGCGCAGGCCGTTCTCCAAACCGCTGAAGCCCATAAAGGCCAGGGCCAGCAGTGAGGCGGTGATCAGCACTATAGGCATGCCTCTCATGCCCTTGGGAATATTGACCAAGGCCAGCTGCTCACGGATGCCTGCAAATGTCACAAGTGCCAAGCCGAAGCCCAGTGCCGTAGAAAATGCGTACACCACACTTTGAAGCAGGTTGAAGTCTTTTTGAATCACGAGGATGGCCACACCCAGAACAGCGCAGTTCGTCGTGATGAGCGGAAGGAAGATGCCCAAAGCCTGATAGAGGACGGGTGACACCTTCTTCAGCACAATCTCAACCATCTGCACCAATGCTGCTATCACGAGGATGAAGGCGAGCGTCTGCAGATAGCCCAAGCCAAAGGGATCCAACACGAGTTTCTGCACCAACCACGTCACGGCCGTTGCCAACGTCAACACGAAAGCCACCGCCGCGCTCATGCCCAGCGAGGTGTCTATCTTCTTGGAGACACCAAGGAAAGGACAGATGCCCAAGAACTGCGAGAGTACGATGTTGTTGACAAAAATCGCACTAATAAATATAATAAGGTATTCCATGACTATCAAGCTTTCTTTAACTTATTGAACAAAGCCACCAGATAACCCAGAGTAAGGAAGGCACCCGGGGGCAGGACAAACAGCAGCACGTTGGTAGTCTCGGGCAAGAGATGGATGCCAAAGACAGAACCGGCTCCCAGCAGCTCCCTGACCACGCCTAAGATAGTGAGACCCATCGTGAAGCCCAAGCCGATACCCAGGCCATCGAAGATGCTGGCCACGGGCGTGTTCTTACAAGCAAACGACTCGGCGCGGCCAAGGATGATGCAGTTCACCACAATCAGCGGGATGTAGATACCCAAAGCTTTGTTGATAGAATCGGGGGCATACGCGCTCATCAACATCTGAAGGATGGTGACAAAGGCGGCAATGACCACGATAAACACAGGAATACGCACCATGTCGGGTGTGATGTTCTTAATGGCCGAGATCACGAAATTGGTACAAACCAAAACGGCCATCGTGGCCAATCCCATCGACAGGCCGTTGATGGCACTTGTCGTGGTAGCCAACGTCGGACACATACCAAGGAAGAGCACGAAGGTCGGGTTTTCCTTAATCAGTCCGTTGAGAAATATTTTCAAGTTGCTCATATTGCTTCACTACTAATCTTTAATCATTGTCGCATTGGCGCCCGCAGCATTCTTCTTGACTTGCGAAACGCTGCCGCGGTCCTTATTCCATGCTCCATAAGCCTGGTTGATAGCCTTGAGGAAGGCACGGCTGGTAATGGTACTGGCCGTGATGGCATCCACCTTGCCGCCGTCTTTGGTCACTGTCAGGTCACCGTCTGCAGGCGACAGACCGATGACGCAGCCCTTGCCACCTTTCTGAAACCAGTCGCCGGCTTTCATGCCAAGGCCCGGTGTCTCGGAGCTTTCCAGAATGGTGTAACCCAGAATCTTACCCGTGGCGTCGAAGCCTACAAGCACTTTCAAAGGACCGCCAAAGCCGGATGTGGCGCTTTCTACGGCAGCACCCAGAGGCTGTCCTTGTGCGTCGCTGATATTGTGAATGACGAAGTCGGCTGTCTTGCCGTCAATGACCTCATTGACGCTGTCGGTCTTCGTTACCTTGATGGAACTGTTGCCCATCACACTGACAATGCCGGCCTGCAGCTGGGCGGCTTTCTTCTTTTCTATCTCGCCCTGCGTCAGATGGTTGACGTAGGCCAGCAGTGCGCCGATGACTACTGAGAAGCCCACCAGCACAAGGAGCATATTACTTAAAGATGATTCTAACTTTTTCATTTTGTCTCCTCTACTGTTTTAATGCTTTACCGGCACCTCGCCAAAACGCTTGGGACGGATATAGATGTTGATAAGCGGGGTGAAACCATTCATGATTAAGATGGCAAAAGACATGCCCTCGGGATAGCTGCCCCAGTCACGGATGATCACGGTGAGCAAACCTATCATCACGCCATAGAGCAATTGGCCGCGGTGGGTCATCGGCGACGTGACGTAGTCTGTGGCCATGAAGATTGCGCCAAGAAGCAAACCGCCCGACAGCACCACCTGCAACGGATTGGCATAAGCGGGATTGGCCGCATGGAGCAAGCCACTGAAAATGAATACAGTAAGGAGGATGGACACAGGGATATGCCACGTGATTATCTTTTTCCAAAGCAGGAAGGCGAAGCCTAACAGCAGGGCCAAGGCGCAAACCTCACCCAGCGAGCCTACGCCGAAGCCGTCAGCAGCACGTCCAAGCAGCAGGTCGAACGACGACGGCAACTTGTCGAGCAGCGAGGCATCGCCACTCTTGATGGCGCTCTTCATGATGGCGAGCGGCGTGGCACCGGTCTGTGCGTCAACATACGACGTAAGCTGACCGGGCAGAGGCCATGAGGTCATCTGCGCCGGGAAGCTGACCAAGAGGAAGCAACGTCCCACCAAGGCGGGATTGAACGGGTTGCAGCCCAGGCCCCCAAAGCTCATCTTGCCCACGCCGATGGCTACCAAGGCACCGATAATCACTATCCAGACGGGCAGGTTGGAGGGCATGTTCATACCCAGCAACAGACCCGTTACGATGGCACTGCCGTCGGCAACAGAGGGCTGCCGCTTGAGTAAGTATTTGGAGATGGCCCACTCAAAAAACACGCAGGCCGCCACACTCGACAAGCACACGACCACACTGCCAAGGCCAAAGTAGTAGAAGCTGACAAGCAGAGCGGGCAGCAAGGCGATGATGACACCATACATGTTGCGTTCGATGGTGTCGGTGCCGTGTGCGTGCGGTGATAAAGAAACTATAAGTTTTCCCATAATTAGGAGTTCGTATCTTTAATGTTAATAAGGTGTTCGTTAATGATTACTTCTGTTGTGCCGCCTTAGCCTTCGCGGCACGCGCCTTGATCTGAGCCATGACGACGCCCTTGCCAAGCAGAATGTTGTCAAGAATGGGACGATGGGCTGGGCAGGTGAACTGGCACGAACCGCAAGAGATGCACGACGTGATGCCGTGTTCCTCAAGACCGTCATAGAGATGAAGCGCCGACTTGGTGGCCAACAGATAAGGCTCCAGGCCCATGGGGCACACGCTCACGCACTTGCCGCAGCGGATGCAGGGCTCGGCAGGCTTGCGCACGGCATCGCTGCCCGACAGCACCGTCACGGCATTGGTGCCCTTGCAGACAGGCACGTCGAGGGAGTTGACAGCCTTGCCCATCATCGGGCCACCGGCCAAAACCTTGTTGTCACCTTCGGGCATGCCCCCGCAGGCGTTGATCAACTGAGCAAAGGGAGTGCCCATCCTCACCAAGAAGTTGCCTGGATGGGCAATCTGCTTGCCCGAGACGGTGGTGTAGCGCTCAAAGAGAGGCTTGTGCTTCATCACAGTCTGGTAAACGGCAAACGCCGTTCCGACGTTCTGAACAATGGCACCCACATTGACGGGAATGGCTGGCGGAGCCGGCACCTGACGGCGGATCACCGCATCGACAAGCTGCTTCTCACCGCCCTGAGGATACCGTGTCTTCAGAGGCACCACTTCGATGGTCTCGTCCTGTGCCGTCTTCTCCTCGAACAGCGCTATGGCTTTCGGTTTGTTTTCCTCAATGCCGATGTAGCCACGGTTCACCTTGGCAGCCTTCATGAGCAGCCGCAGTCCCTCTAAGATCTCGTCGGTATGCTCAAGCATCAGACGGTAGTCGGCTGTGATATACGGCTCACACTCCACGGCATTGATGATGACACACTCGGCCTTGGCGCCGGGAGGCGGACAGAGTTTGATGAATGTGGGGAAACCGGCACCGCCCATTCCTGTGACACCGGCCACCTTGATGCGGTTGACGATCTCCTCAGGCGTCAGTTCCTGATGGTCACTGACCTTCTCCAGTTTCTCGCTCCGGTCAATGGTGTCTTCCCAGTCGTCACCTTCGGTCTTGATGAAGATGGCGGGCTTGCGGTAACCTGTGGCATCGAACACTGTGTCTATCTTCTGCACCGTACCGCTCACCGAGCTGTAGATGGGGGCCGACACGAAGCCACCGGCTTCGGCAATGAGCGTGCCCACCTTGACCTTATCACCACGGCCCACCACCGGCTTGGCAGGGGCACCAATATGCTGGCTCAGCGGGAACACGGCCACTTCAGGCAAAGCTGCCGGCTGCGTTGCCACCTCTGCTGTCAGTTTGTTCTCGTCAGGATGTACGCCTCCTATTCTAAATGTCTTCAGTTTCATGCTTCCTTCTCCTCCTTATTTTCCACCTTATTGTCCTGTTCTTTTGCGGCAGTCACGACTTCGGGCGCAGCCTCAACGGCTGGTTTCGGCTTGCGCACGGGGAAGTTGACCTTCACAATAGCGCCTGTGGGGCATTCGTCAACGCACTTGGTGCACAACCGGCACTTGTTGTAATCAATATAGGAAAGGTTGTTCTCCACGGTGATTGCGTCGAACTTACACACTTTCTGGCACTTGCCACAGCCAATGCATGCCACTTCGCATGCCTTGCGGGCCACCGCGCCCTTGTCTTTGTTGACACACTGCACATACACGCGCCGGCCCTTGGGCCCCTTGTCACGCAGTTCGATAATGTGCCTGGGGCAAGCCTTGACACACCCGCCACACGCCGTGCACTTCTCTTCATCTACCTCCGGCAACATCGTGTCAGGATTGATGTGGATGGCATCGAAGGCGCAGGCCTTGACGCAATCGCCACAGCCCAAGCAACCATAGCCACACAAGGTTTCACCGGCACCTGCGGCATTCATGGCCGCACAAGTGCGCAAGCCACTGTAGCCCGTCACACGGGGACGATGCTCACACGTTCCGTTACAGCGGACGACGGCCACACGGGGCTTGGTCTCTGATACGGTCATGCCAAGCAAATCAGCAACACGCTTCATGGTCTCCTGACCGCCCACGGGGCATAACAGACCGTCGATGGAACCACTGTCGGCTCCCTTCACCAAGGCTCCGGCCATGGCTGCACATCCGGCAAAGCCACAACCACCACAATTGGCGCCAGGCAACAACGACTGCACCTCACTGACCCGGTGGTCTTCGTGGACAGCAAACTTCTTAGCGCAAACATACAGTATCAAGGCTGCCACAAAAGCAATGGCGCCAAGTACGATGACTGCTAATAAAATGAAATTCATAACGTTTTTATGTCCTTTTGATATATTAGTTTTTGGTTTGTTATTGATAAGATTACAATGCTTCCTCAACGAAGAAGCTGAACTGTGACTGCCATTTGACTCTGGTCATATACAGAATGAGGAAGTAAAGCGCAATGCTCCCCAAGGCCACTCCAACCGCCAGTTCATCACTACAGCCCACAGCATGAAGCCCGAACATCAGGCCTACCATAATAAGAAGAGGATATAGAAAAGCGAGGAAAGAAGCCTTAAGGCCCTGGCGCATAGACGCAGCCACAACGACATGCTGACCAATATGGTAACACGATGTGCCCTCAGGACAAACGACAGAAAGCTGTTTCACCTTAATATTAGATGCATTGCATTGAGAAGCTACCTTGCAACCTGCGCAGGCCGCCTGTTCCCCAATACTTACCTCTATCCGGTCGGAGCCAATGCTTACGATGGTTCCTTCATGTTTTATCTTGCTATTCACAATTTTCTCAATATAGATAGTAGTTCTTTAAATCATCTTTAGACACTTCACTCAAAAGTCCAAGTCGCACGACGATTGTCCATACAATCTCATTCCCTTTGGCCTTAAGGCCTATGTTTGTGTCAAACCAAGAGACACTGCAAAAGTAAGCAGATTATTTTACACCGCCAAACAAAACGCTTTGAATTTACCAAACATTTTAAAAGCAAGTGGCAAAATGTTCAATACCGAAGTTTAATAGGGCTTAAAGTTATCAATCATAAGTTACAATCGTGACGCCTTAGAAGCCGATGCCTCATTTAAGCCTTACGCATCCAAATGGCTTGTTTTCCCAAAATCAAATGGCTTCTTTCCCATATTCAAATGGCACCCTTCGCCTATGAAATGAGCCCGGACAAGAATCATTCCTATCCGGGCTCACATATTATCTGTAAGTTATTGAAGTTCTACGCTACCGACAAGCCTTAAGCCTGATATCGAATAGCCTTTGGTCTGTTACCGACAAATCTTAGACCATTCGAAGGATCTCGTCCATCATCTGCTTGCCCAAAGCATCGGCCTCTTCCATGGTAGAGGCCTCACTGTAGACGCGAATGATGGGTTCAGTGTTCGACTTACGCATGTGCACCCACTTCGTTGGAAAGTCGAGCTTGACGCCGTCAATGTCTGTCACCTGCACATCCTTCTCCGAGCTGTACTTGGCCTTCATCTTGGCCAGGATAGCGTCGACATCGGTGGTTGGCTGAAGGTCGATGCGATTCTTTGCGATGAAGTAGTTGGGGAACGAGGCCCTGAGTTCGCTGGCCTTGCATCCTTTCTGAGCCAGACTGCTGAGGAAGAGAGCTATACCCACCAAGGCGTCGCGTCCGTAATGGCTCTCGGGATAGATGACTCCACCATTGCCTTCACCGCCGATTACGGCACCCACTTCTTTCATCTTTGTCGTGACATTCACCTCACCCACGGCCGCAGCATAATACTTGCAGCCATGTTTCTCAGTGACGTCACGCAGCGCACGTGTCGAACTGAGATTGCTCACAGTCGCACCCTTAACATGATCGAGCACGTAGTCTGCGACCGTCACGAGCGTGTATTCCTCGCCATACATCTTACCATCCTCCTGAATGAAGGCCAGACGGTCGACGTCAGGGTCAACCACAATTCCCAGATCGTAGCCGCCATTAGCCACCTCGTTCATGATGCCGCCGAGGTTTTTCTCCAACGGTTCCGGATTGTGAGCAAAGTCGCCTGTGCACTGACCATTGAGAAACTTATACTCCACGCCCAGCGCATCCAGCAGATGGGGAAGGATAAGACCGCCAACAGAGTTGATACTGTCAACACATACCTTGAAATGAGCCTTGCGGATAGCTTCCGTGTCAACGAGGTCAAGCTTCAGCACTGACTGAATATGGCGCTCGTCGAAAGAATTGTCAACCGTGCACTTGCCCAAATGATCAACATCAGCGTAGTTGAAGTCTTCCGCCTCAGCGATGCGCAGCACTTCATTACCATCCTCCTTGGTAAGGAACTCCCCCTCGTTGTTGAGCAACTTCAGAGCGTTCCACTGGCGGGGATTATGACTGGCAGTAATGATGATGCCGCCGGCCGAATGACTCATGCGTACAGCCAGCTCCGTGGTCGGCGTTGTGGCATAGCCAATATTGATGACATCGTAACCCATGCCCATGAGCGTGCCACAGACAATGTTCTTCACCATCGGACCGGAGATACGTCCGTCGCGTCCCACCACGATGGTATTGCTGTCAGACTTGCCGCTCTTGCGTATAAAGGTAGCATAGGCCGATGTAAATTTCACAATGTCCAACGGATTGAGGGTGTCACCCGTAGGGCCACCAATCGTTCCGCGTATACCGGAAATAGATTTAATTAGTGTCATAAGTCGTTTAGTTTATGTCTCATATTGATTATCTGCCTCGTTCGAAGGTGATATCATACAAGCAGGGGTACACATTCTGCATGGCATAAGTCTGCCCGAGATCATGCGGTACGATGATTCTCACCTTTGCTATCTCGCTGTTCTCGTCGGCATAACGGGCGAAGTTAATGTATGGCAACACAGCCAGCCAGCCGCTGGGTATGGTGGTCGAGCCATAGAACATCGACATCAGACTGCTGTTGTTGTCGAAGCTACCCGAGAAGGTACCGGAGTTGTTGGTCACCGTCATAGTCTCTACCCAACGGTAATAATAAGGTGAGATTGTGTTGGACAATTGTATAGAGTCCGTCAGCAGGTTGCGCTCGGTGAAGCGACACAGCACCCGCGCGGTCTCCCCCGTGGCAATATGACTGCCCGTACCCTTACGGATAATCTGCAAGTAAAGGCCACTTGACTGGAAGAGCACGAACTCGTTTTTGCTGACATCTGTCGTGTAATTATTGTTTCGAAACTCGTCCTCACTAATCACCGACACCGCGGAGTCTGCAATGTAGGCATTGATGGCAGAGCGCTCCCGCTTCACCTGATCGGCGTAAGTAACATCATCGTTACAAGCCACGAGCGCGGTGATACCAAGTATCAAAAACAAGAACTGAATTAGTCTATTCATCCAATTATATCTATCAACTTTATTGCAAAGTTACTATAAAATATTCAGAACTATCAAAGAAGCAGGCGTCTCGCGTACCACTTTTAAGTATAATTCATACTTCACGCCTAATATTTACACCTTATCTTTACGTCCAATCTTTACACCTACACTTCATCTAATCTTTACGTAGTTGGTCAGCATAGAATGCAATAGCCTCTCGGGTTGTTTTCTCTGCCTCTTCCATGGTTCCATTCAGCTGACCGCCGCTGGCATTGAAATGGCCGCCACCGTTGAAGAACCGCTTTGCCATGTCCTCCACCGAGAAGTCATCAACCGACCTTAAGCTGACCCATATGCGGTTGGGGATGCGGTCGTCCTCCCGCAGCGAGATGGAGCATTTCATGCCACGGATGCGCAAAGGCTCGTTGACCAGTCCCTCAATGTCGCCCCTCACGAAGTGATAGTCGCGCATATCCTGGCGTGTCACCGTGTAGTAGCTGGCATGCAGGTCGTCCAGCACGTTGAGTTTCTGCGACATCAGATAGCCACGCAGGCGGATGGCCCACGAACTGTAATTGTTGAAGACGTTACGATAAATCTTATCTTTGTCGATGCCCTTGGTGAGCAGCTGGCAGATAATGAAGTAAATCTCCGGGCGGGTAGAATTGTAGGTGAAGCCGCCGGTATCTGTCATCATACCGCAATAATCGGGCACGGCAAACATCTTACCGAGCTCATCGAAGCCTCCGAGCTGCCACACGACGCGGAAGACTATCTCCGACGTAGAGCTCAGCTCTGGATAAGACACCTGCACCGCAGCGTCGATATACGCGCCCAGATGGTGGTCGAAGAGCAGTCGCTGTGCCTTGCAGGCGGTCAGCAAGTCAGCCATATCATCCACGCGTGAGAGTTGGTTGAAGTCAAGGCAACACAAGAGATCGGCCTCGTCAAGGTACTGCTTCACCTTATCGGGGTGCTTGTCGTAACGCACAATCTGCTCACTCCCAGGCAACCAGTGGAGGAAGTCAGGGTAAGCATTCGGCACAATCACGACGGGCTGCTTGCCATAATGCACGGTGAGGTAGTTGGCCCACGACAGGCAAGAGCCGAGCGCATCGCCGTCAGGACGCGAATGTCCCACAATGACTATATGATTGGCTGCACGCAGCATGTTGTCAAGCGTCTGTGCCTGCTTCTCTGATAACAGATTCAAATCCATAAAGGGTATTATAAAAGGTATAAAATATGAAGATAATGGATGCAAAGGTAGTATAAAGGAGGAAAACCACCAAAACAATAAGTATTATTTGTGTTTATTTAGTAAGGCTTGCGTATAGTTAGTTTCAATGAAAAAGCATCCTAAGACAGCTGTTGTGTATCATGATCGCTCAATGATACGGGTTATTGTCTTAGGATGCTTATGTTCAATTGTTAACGGAGTATGCTGCGTTTAGAACAGCTTATTGGGATAGACGCCTTCGTCAACGAGCTTCTTGATCTTAGCCACCACACTTGGACGGTCGGCCGAATAGGTCACGCCAAACCATTTGCTGGTAGTATCAAGCACCTCGCAGGTAGCCTTACCACTCTTGATGAGTTTGTCGACCACCCAAGGGATGAGGTATTCAGCCTTGGGGTTGGACTTTGTAGACTCACTGTCGAGGAACTCCTTGAAGTACTTGTCGCTGTAGTCGAAGTACTCGGGCGTAAAGCCCCACACGTTCATGGAAACCGGAGTGGTGTCGGGGATGTTCACCCAGTCGCCATTCTCATCCTTGTAAGCGACGCGGCCGTCTTCCTTACGCTCAATCTCGGTGCGCTCCACGCAAGAGGTGAGCAGGTTCTTCTCGTCCTTGGCGCAGACGCCACGGCTCACGGCACCATTGTCAGACAGCGTGTTGGCCACGCGGAAACCCACCATAGCATACTTGCCCTTGCTGTTCTCAGACAGCTGAGAGAGGAACTTACCAATGACCATGAAGCAGTCGCGATTGTAGAAGTCGTCGCAGTTGATCACGCAGAAAGGCTCCTTGATGACGTCTTTGGCCATCATCACGGCATGATTGGTGCCCCAAGGCTTGGTGCGGCCTTCTGGAACGCTGTAGCCCTCAGGAATCTTGTCGAGGCTCTGGAACACAATCTCACAGGGGATGTGGCCCTCATACTTAGAGAGGATCTTCTCACGGAAGTCCTTCTCAAAGTCCTTGCGGATTACCCAAACAATCTTGCCGAAGCCAGCCTGGATGGCATCGTAGATGCTGTAGTCCATGATGGTTTCGCCATTGGGTCCCAGGCCGTCGAGTTGTTTCAATCCACCGTAACGGCTACCCATGCCGGCAGCCAAAAGTAACAAAGTAGGTTTCATTGATACTATATTTTATAAGTTAATACGTTTCTGATATAAATCCAATGCAAAGGTAGTCATTATTAGGCAACAACGAGCAGAAAAGTCCAAAAGTTTTTCAGGCAGACTGCAATATTCGCCGCACGCCTCACAATGAGAATGTATCATCAGAACGGGTAGCCCACGGCAAAGTGCAGGCTTTGGCTATCCTTGAACTTGCCGACATTGTAGAAGCCCGACTCATAAGGCAGATGCAGGCCCACGCCCCAGTCAAGACGGATGACGATGAAGTCCATGTCATAGCGCAGACCGACACCCGTGCCCAGGGCCATCTCCTTCAGCGCGTTCTTTATCTGGAACTTGCCACCCGTCCGGTAGTCGTCGTGCAAATTCCACACATTACCTGCATCGAGGAACACAGCGCCGTAGAGATTGCCAAACAGCCTCGGCCGGTACTCAAGGTTGGCCAAGAACTTGATGTCGCCCGTCTGGTCGAGGTAATAGCTTTTGGCCGATGCGGGATTGTGGTAACTGCCCGGACCGATAGAGCGTACGGTGAACGCTCGGATGCTGTTGGCACCGCCTACATAGAACTGCTCGCTGTAAGGCGCATCCTCAGAGTTGCCATAGGTCCACACGATGCCGGCATCCACATGTCCCACCAATGAACTATGCTCTGAGAGCTTCCACGTCTTGACTATCTCTGACTCTATCTTTAGGAACTGCGCATACGGGTTGTTGAACAGTTGCTTGTTTTTCTCATCCCATTTGTGTCCAGCCACCATATAGCCGAGCGACAGCAGGTTGCCCGACTCGCTGACCGTGGTCTGCCACCAGATGGGATTGAGCACTGTGGAAGGGCTGGTGTAGGTATAGACATACTGCATGCGTGGAATAAACTGGTCGCGCATGGTATAGAAAAGGTAGGGATTGACGCGCATCACGGAGTCGAAAGCCGTCGACGAGCGCCGCATGTATTCGAATGAGAAGTTAAGCGGGCTCCACTGGTGCCGGCTAGTGGCAGATGTCTGGAGTTCATAGGTCCACTCTCCCGACACGATATGACGTGTGAAGTAATTGGAGCGTCTGATGATGTCGCTTGAGAACTTCAGCTTGGTGGTAGGCGCAGAGAAGAAATGAGTCTTCTGTGCTCGCCGCCACATCCACCGTCTTATCTGTTTCGACCAAGGAAGGATGAGTCGCGGGAACTGCAGTGAGGCGTCAATGCCATACTCGTAGCTGTTGAGCTTCGACGACGTGCCGTCGGCTTGATGTCCGGTCTGCCACTCGTAGCTGCCTTTGAGATTGATATCAAGCAGTTCGCCGCCGCGGAAGGCGTTGCGCTTGGTCAGACCAACGGTGACACCCGGGCCAATACGGTTATTGGTCTTGCCGGTAATGTTGCCCTGTATGTAGAAGTCGTATGGCTTGTCAAAAAGCAGGTTAAGACGCAGGTCAAGCGTATCGCAGGCACCGGTAGTGTCGCGGGGCGTAAAATTGAAGTCGACGAGTGAGAACAAACCTGTCGACGACAATCTGTTGGCGCTCTCCTGATGGCCGAGGTAGCTGTAGGGCTGCCCAGGCATAAGCCTCATGTTGCGCAGGATGGTTCCCACGCGGATGGGCGGGCGCCGTCCGTTGTAGTTCACGGCCAGGTGTCGCACCTTCACTGTGTTACGCAGGGTGTCACCATAGTTACGCCTCATGTCTATATCGACGTTGCCGATGGCCCACTTGCGCTTGGCCACCTGCGGGATGTTGTCAGCCTCTTGGAAGCGCAGCTGCACATGGCCGGGCACCTGCAGGGTATCGGCAAGGTAAGAGGAATAGCCTGACTGGTAATAGAAGAAGCCGTTGTTGCGGAAGAGGCTGCTGATGCGTGACCGCTCGGCATCGAGCGTTGACACGTCGAAGGCATCGCCTTTCTTCACCTTTGCCTCGGCAAGACTGCTTCGGATAAGGCTGTCGGCAACAGGCGGAAAGCCCACGTAGTCAAGACTGTCGATGGTGAAGAGGGGACCTGTGTTGACCGTATAGCCAATCTTTGCCTCCTTGGGGTTGCGCTGCTTCACGACATCATAGGTCACATTGCCCCTAAAGTAGCCATGTGCCCGCAGCACTTCCTTTGCCACCGACGCACGCAGCTCGGGGTTGACCCAACTCATAAGCACAGGATTGGAGCCAAACGACTTGAGCATCCACTTGCCGAGGACGCCGTTGCTGTTGACGAACTCGTTCCACACCCACAGACCAATAGGAAATGGCGACCTCACACTGCTGCTGCCAAAGAGGGCACCGTTGGGGGCAGTGGCCAAGGCAGCGCTCACTTCCTCCTTCGTCAGCGTGAGATGGGCGCCACGGTCGGACGTGTTGTAGACAATCTTTGTCAGGCCAGTATACAACTGGTCGTTCTCCGGGATGCTCTTGGTGGTGGAACAGCCCACCAGAAGTGAGAGCACAGCCAGAAGGATCAGTGCGGGATATGATGTATGTGCGAAGTGGTTCATGCGCGATTACTGTTAAAGCGACGGTTGGTTGTTGCGCGTCGGTGTTTGGCTGGCAGTCTTCTTGTTCTTTGCCGTGGAGTCAGGTGTTGCGGCAGGCAGGTCCTCCTCGCCCTTGAAGCGGAACAGGTCGGAGAAATGGCGCAGCTTGCGCCTCCAGATGAAGCCACCACCAAACTTGCTCACATTGCCCTCAAGCCAGTCATAGCTGTCACGGATATAGAACAGGTTGAGGTATTTATTCGACACAGGGCTGAGACGGTACTCCAGCGTGACGTTGTCGAAGAAGGTCTCGTTCTGCACCGCGACATTGGCGCCGGTAGATATTTTGCCGCCAATAGACACCTTGAGGCGGTTGTTCCAGAAGCGGCGGGCGAACTTAAACGAATAGTCAGTCTGCATGTCACCATTGGTATAATTATTGTCAACGTTGAAGCCGATGTCGAGTGTGCGCAGGGCCTTGCTTGAGATCTGATTGATCTGGCTGTTGAGGAAGGCTGACAGGGCCGAGTTCATGGAGAACGCCGACATGTTGCCATCGGCCAGATACATGCCGGTGGTGAGCATGGTGACGGCCAGCTTGCCGCGTTCCTCCTTGGTCATGCTCTGCAACTGGTTGTGGATGGTCAGATCCTCAGGCGCATCAATGGTGAATTCCAGTCCCATATTGTTGAGCGTCTGACTGACCTTCACACCACAGGTGAAGTCGACCGACCGTCCACTGCCCGACGACTCACCGACGGTAGCTTTGGTTTGCTCGGTAGCGGTAATGCTAAGCTGCGGATTCATCGGGTCGCCTGTGAACTGTATGTAGCTGCCTTCGGCAATGGTGAACGTCTTGAGCGGGATGACGGGAAGAGCGTATTTCATCTCACCGCTGCCGATGGTGTAGCGGCCGCGGAGGATGATGCCGTCGGCCACGTTGTACTGCATGCGCATGTCACCGCCACCCACGACATCGATGTAGTTGGACTTGGCGGCATTGAGGTAACAGTCTACGTGAGCACCCTCGTCGATGCTCACCGACAGGTCCATGTCAAGGCCCGTGACAGGCGGGCGGTTGACCACATCGGTGGTGGTGTCGGCAAGATTGGTAAACTCCACGAGGTCCTTCAGCTGGTCGTCGGTGGTAAGCGGAGAGTCTTTCAGGTTGTACTTCAAGTCGGTAGTACCGAGCACGTCCACGCGTCCCCTCATCTTCAGGTTGTCAACGAGTCCATTCATCGTACCATAGAAGTTGACAAATGCCTTGCCAAAGGCCTCCGACCTGGCAGTCTCCTTGGCGTCGATAAGTTCAAAATTGTCGGCACGCATGCGGACATTGAGCGCCATGCGGCTGAGGTCAGAGAAGTCGAGCGATCCCTGCACATTGAGCGGGCTGTCGTTGTTGGCAAACACCTCGAAGTTCTCAAACTGTATGTGACTGTCTTGAATGGCCACGGGGTCGTTGGCGAAGCGCAGGCTCACGCCGTAAGGCTCGCTGTACATATGGCAGGAATCGAGGTAAAGCTCGCCGTTGACATCGGGTGTCGACGGTGCCCCCTTGAGCTTGACGGTACCCTCGGCATAGCCGTTGAAACCGATGATCTTGTCGGGGATGAAGCCGTTGAGGTACGCCATCGGCATACGGTTGAGGGCCAGCGACGCATCGATGACACCCTTGCCGGCCGAGTAATACGTACCTGTCAGCGTGCCCACCTCGTTGCCGTCGCGCGTGATGATGCCGTCGACATAGTGACTGCCGTCGCTCTTCGGCATATAAGTGAACTCCGTGCCGACGTTGCCCATCGGACTGCCACCATACATGAGGTTGTCTACGTTGACCGTCGACGAGATTGACAGTTGCTCACTGGTCTGCACGAGGTGGAAGTCGCCATCCATCACGCCTTTGATGTCGGGCGCATAAGGGATGACCGACAGCACCTGGCCGAGGTTGAACTGATGGAGATCGACAGTGACGTCTTGCAGCGCCTCGGTATTGTCGTTGTTGCTGTATATCTGGACACCCATGCCGTCGTCGGCACGCAGTTTCATGTCGGCCCTCACTCTCCGGTCATCGCCGAGGTAGATATAGTTGCTGTCATTGACAGCGAACTTCTTATAGCCCAGGATTGGTTCATCGCCGAAGAGATGCAGGCTCACTCCGTGGTTGTGGATGCTGGCCATCAGTCCCATGCCAATACCGAGACGGCCCTGTGCATCGTAGATGCGGGGCTTCATCCAGGTGCCGTTCTCCGTGACGGCGCCGTCGAGGAACGCATGGAACACATAGGTGGGATTATCGGGTTTGTTCTCCACCTCAAGGTTGTAAGACATTGTCCTGTCATCGGCCGTTGTGATATGGAGGCTGACGGTATCGATGGGGATGCTGTCGACCACGAGCTTGCCGACTGAGGCGGAGCCGTTGATGCCCGTGGCGGGTGATGACGCCATGTCGACAAGCAGGTTGCCCACGTTGACACCATAATGGTGGAGCACGCGCATGATGAAGTTGTCGTTGCCCGACGAGGCGTAGAGGCGCATCGTGGGCAGGAGCCGGTAGAAGCGTTCCTGGTTGATGGTGCGCTCTTTCATCTGCCGTTGCGCCTCAGCCATAAGCCGGCTGAAGCTCTTGATCAGCGGCTCGTAACCGCCATGGGCATTGAGATTGAGATGGAAGTCATTGCAGTCGACCACGGCATGGGTGGTGTCGCGGCGCGTGAGGATGTCAAGCACGAGGTCGTTGGGACGGTAGAATCGTTTGTTCTGCAACACGGTGATGTCGCTCAGCAAGCCCTGCACCTTATAATAATGCTTCATATCGGTGCCCACATCGACGTGTCCGCAGAGCGACACAGCCAGGGAGTCGTCGACGACACCAAGCTTGCGCAGGTCGGCATGGCTGAGGTCACAGCCCACCGTAGCCTCCAAGGTACGGCCATTGGTGAGGGCATCGAGACTGAGCAGTCCCTTCACCATGGGGTTGGCGCAGTCGGCATCCACCTTGATGCGGCCTCCTTGAATGTTGGCCGTAAGCTTGATGTTGTTGAGGTCGTAACGGTCGTATTGCATGCGGTTGACATGGGCGACGGCGTGGATGCGCGTGCGTGGCGACATCACGTCGGTGCCTGCGCCGCTGGCCGCGATGGTACCTGTGAAGGGATGGAGCGGCTGGTGGAGCAGGAAATGGGACAAGGGCAGACGGTTGGCCGAGAGCCGTGCGTTGTAGGCCATGCGCTTTGTGTCAATGCTGACATTGCCCCGCAGCGAGCCTCCGCCCTGCGTAGCCACAAAGCGTGACCCATAGCGGTCGCCGTCGACATTGACGCGGCCTCGGAAGGTGATGCCATTGGGGATGCGCACCGTGGAAGCGGTGGACGCAGGCAACAGCTTGTTGACGAAATCGAGCCGTCCGCCGGTGGCGTTGACGTTCAGGCCGGCGACGAGGTGCTTGCCTGTGAGATTGCTGAGGAAGCCGTCGGCACGCAGCTTCAGCACCGACGGCAGGTTGAGGTAGAGCTGTTGCAGGTGAAGCCGCTGCAGATTGCCGCCAATCTTGGCATTGACCACCAGCGGCACGCGGGGCCATGCGCTGACAATGTTTCTCGGCATCATCGGCGAGGCCAGGGTCATGAGATCCTGCCGCCCCACGGTACCGCTCACGTTGGCCGAGAAGTGTCCCGGCAAGCTGTCGGCAAAGGCATTCATGTCCATGCGGAAGTGGAGGAGCAGGTCTGATGAGGGCGTGCGCAGTCTCAGACCGGGCAGGGCGAGCTGCAGGCTGTCCATGGCAAACGGACCGCTCAAGTTGTTGACAGCCAGTCCGCAACGTTCATAGAACGTCCCACCGAGCAGCTTCAGACGCAGCTGCGGACTGCAGAAGGAGAAGGAGTCGGCACGCAGCGTGAGATTGGTCAGGCCGATATGATTGGGGTCGAAGCCGGCAGTGCGCGGCGCGAAGGTCTGGTCGTAGTTGAGCGAACCGCCGTTCCAGTCGAGATGCCTCACGGTGTAGAGGCTCTTGTAGAGGTCGAGGTAGACACCACTGGCGTTGGTACGGTTCATGAAGGTGTTGACGGCAATGGTGTCACCGGGCGTGCGCAGCGCAAAGGCCACATTGCGCAGCTTGAGGTCGTCGAGGTTCACCTTCCAGAAGTTCTCGCTGGTCGAAGTGTCCTTCTTGGCCGTGTCGCTGAGTTCGACCAAGAGGGAAGCATCGCTCAACAGCGCCGTATTGACACGCACATGTTCACGGCTGAGGTCGATGCCATGGGCACGCACCTTAAGCGTCCCCACCCTGCCGGCGATGCGCACGTTGCGTATGAAATGGGTGGTGTTGACCTTCATCTGCTGCAAAGAGAGCTCGTCGACCATGACCTGGCTGCGCAGCAACGGCCACAGCTGCACGTCGGCCACCATACGGCGCACGTCGGCCACGGTGTCGTTGACGCCGGGCAGCGAGTCGTTGGGCTCGAGCATCTTCACGTTTTCCAACGAAAGGTCAAGGGGAAAAGCCAAACGCACATAGCCCACACTGATTCGCATGCCCGTTTTTTCCGAAGCGATGCGTGAGGCTTTATTGACGGCCCAACGCTGAAATGGCGGAAAGTAAAAAAGCAGGCATAGCAAAAGAAGCAATGTCAAGACGGAGCCTACTACGACCCCACCCCATTTGAGGACTTTCTTCATAGGATGCGTTTAGCAAGAATTCTAAACTGCAAAGTAAATAAAAAAAAAGCAAACTACTGCCTTTTCAGACAAGAAATGTTCCTTTTTTCTTAATTTTAGCCCCACCCCCGCGCTTCGCGCGGTCCCCTCCCCCAAATGGGGAGGGCTAGTTTCAATTGACGGCTCAAAGGGACGGAAGTTCTGTCTTTCAGGAGTTAGCAAGAGAATATTGTATTGTCAGAATCCCCAAGGGGGTTCTCTAAATACTCAAGTTTCGGAAGTGAATCAACCCTTTGCAGGGGCGGCCCTTGTGGCCGTCCGCAACCAATGGAGTGAAGACTTGGTGGATATAATAGTTGACAATGTAGGTTGCGGACGGCCACAAGGGCCGCCCCTGCAAGGAATTACTGCACTTCCGAAACTTGAGTAAATACAATCATTCCAGTATTAGACATTCTCGATACACACAGCGGTATTGAGGCTAAAAAGAAAAATCTTGAAAACAATGCGGTTGCATTGGTATAGCAATGCAAGCTTGCCCTCCCCATTTGGGGGAGGGAACCGCGCGAAGCGCGGGGGTGGGGCTTCATTTGGGAGAGAACTAGTCCTATGGCTTGTCCACGTCAGCAACCGGTGCCAGGGCCCGCCACAGATTGTCGTCGGGCAGAGGTGCCACGACATGGATGGTCTCTTTGGAGACGGGATGGACAAACGTCATCTCGTGAGACAGCAGAGAGATGCTGCCGTCGGGATTGCTTCGCTGGGCTCCATACTTCAGGTCGCCTTTGATGGGACAGCCGATATGGGCAAGCTGACAGCGTATCTGATGGTGGCGGCCGGTCATCAGATGGACCTCCAGCAGATGGTAGTGGTCAGTATGGCCAATGACCCGGTAACTCAACAGGGCTTTCTTGCTGTCGGGCACCTCACGGTCGTAGGCGTAGCTTTTGTTCTGGCGTTCGTTGCGCACGATCCAGTTGGTGAGTGTGGCCTGCGGTTCCTTTGGCATGTTTTTGGTGATGGCCCAGTAGGTCTTGTGGATGTCGCCCTTTCGGAACATCTCGTTGAGCCGTGCCAACGCTTTGCTCGTGCGGGCAAAGACGACGAGTCCGGCTACAGGACGGTCAAGGCGATGCACCACTCCGAGAAACACATTGCCCGGTTTGTGATACTTCGCCTTGATATATTCCTTTACCGTTTCCGAAAGCGGGCGGTCGCCGGTCTTGTCGCCCTGCACGATCTCGCCGCTTTGCTTGAAAACGATAATGATATGATTGTCTTCGTAGACGACCTGCATGACTTACATATTCATACCACCATCCACCTGGATTACCTGACCGGTGACATAGCTCGACAGGTCGGATGCGAGGAAGGTAGCCACGTTGGCGATGTCGTCCACTGTTCCTGCACGGCGCAACGGAATGTTCTTCACCCACTCTTTGCGAATCTCCTCAGGCAGGGCACGTGTCATGGCAGAGTCGATGAAGCCGGGGGCAATGGCGTTGGCACGCACACCACGACGGCCTATCTCCTGTCCGATGCTCTTGGCCAGGGCAATCAGGCCGGCCTTGGAAGCAGCATAGTTGCACTGTCCGGCATTGCCGTGGACACCGACTACCGATGACATATTGATGATGGAGCCACCCTTCTGATGCATCATGATAGGTGTGACAGCATGAATAAAGTTGAAAGCGCTCTTCAGGTTGACGTTGAGCACAGCATCCCACTGTTGCTCGGTCATCTTCAGCATCAGACCGTCCTTGGTGATACCGGCATTGTTGACCAGGATATCGATGGAGCCAAACTCCTTCTGCACCTCAGCCACCACCTCTGCAGTCTGCGCAAAGTCGGCAGCATTGCTGGCATATCCTTTAGCCTTGACGCCAAGAGCCTGAATCTCACGCTCTGTAGCCAGACCGCCATGCTCCTCATCGATAAACAAATCGGTGAAGGCGATATTGGCACCTTCCTTGGCAAACTTCATGGCAATGGCCTTGCCAATGCCTCGTGCTGCACCCGTGATCAGGGCAGTCTTACCTTGTAATAATCCCATGATTGTTTTTATAGTTGATTAAAATTGTATCTTCAATGACATTGCAAATGTACGATTGTTTCCCGGCACAGCCAAACATGCTGCTAACAAACCTGTGGTTTTTAACACTCCGCAAGTCATCAGCGCACATTCGGTGTCTTATTGCCCAGGGCGCCATACACTATCTTGGCTATGAGCGGCCGGCTGGTCTCCTCGGTCAGCCCGTGGCCAAGCCTGCCGTAGATAAACGGCACCTCAAGACCTTTGATACAATAGTGCGTGATGTCAGCCACCAGCTCCACATTGTCTATGTCAAACTCGCCGTCGGCCTTGCCCTCGGCATAAACCTTCCGGAACAGCTCCATCTCGTCCTCGTCGAAGTTCTTGCGTACCTTCTCTACGGTCCAGATGTTACGGAAAAACTCTGCACGGAGATTGCCGTTTCTCACCACCGTCTCCTTGATCATCGTCAGATGGGTGTAGATAAGGTCTATAATCTTATCCTGCGGCCTGATCTTCTTAGAGGCCACCTCGTCCAACTTGTCGCTCAGACGCTCCAGCTCCGACTCAATAACCGCATAATAGACATCGTCCTTGCGCTTAAAATACGTATAAAGCGTGCGGCGACCCTTGCCCGAAGCTTGGGCAATATCATTCATCGTCGTTCCATTCAGACCGTTCTTCGCAAACAATTGTCGCGCCACGTCCACCAGTTTCTGCCTTGTCTTTGATATTGACATATACCGCTAAGAGCTATAATTGCACATCTTTATTTCAAGTGCAAAGTTAACATGTTTCATTGAAAAAACAAAATCATTGCGCAGAAAACAATCTATTTCTCTTTCTATTCGTTGTTTATACTTGCAACTATTAGCCACCAGCGAGGCTCCTTCCCAGAGATATGGAATGGCAAGCTACTACCGTCAACTCCGAGGCTGTTGATATGGGAGAAAATAGGAAATTAGTTTACAAAACGACGTTGTGGGTTTTCCGTCGTTTTGAAGAGGAAATTGGCTAAAATCGTCAAGAAAACCCATAAAAATCAAGGCAGCACCGGCCTTACGGCGAAATGTGCTCGGCCTTACGGCGAAAAGCCGATGGCTCTTCGGCGAGAAGCCGATGGCTCTTCGGCGAAAGGGCAGTGCCTCTACGGCGAAAAGCCGAGCCGCTTTCGACACTTTCATGAGACCAAATCGTAGATCTTTAGGATAATAATTAAATAAATATCTGAGACTTAGCGAATTACAAAAACGCTCAAAACGGCCGTTTTTGAGCATCCATCCGACCTTGTTCGCAAAAACAGCCGCCATGAGGCACTTAAAACATGAAAGATATTGACACCCTCTGTCATGCAGAATAGAAAATAGACAGAGGCTGAACACTTGTTTCACGAAATAGTGTTATCTTTGTAACCAAATACACATAGAATAAGAAATATGGCAATATGCAGGATAAGGCAAGAGGACAACGAAAGAATAGCCAGCATCATCCGGCACGTCTTTGACGAGCTGGATATGCCCAAAGAGCACACCGTCTACGACGAGGAAGCCACCGACCACCAGTACGAGGTCTTCCGCGACGAGCCCCGCTCCGTGCTTTGGGTGGCAGAGGAAAGAGGCATCGTCCTCGGTTCCTGCGGCGTTTATCCCACACAGGGACTGCCCGAGGGCTGGTGCGAGATAGTAAAGTTCTATGTGGACAAAAGCGCTCGCGGCAAGGGCATCGGCAGCGCACTCTTTACCAAAGCGCTGGAATCGGCCCGATGCCTGGGCTATAAGACGGCCTATCTGGAGACCTTCCCCAAATTCGGCAATGCCATAGGCATGTACCGCAGGCTCGGTTTCCACGACATCGATCATCAGATGGGCAACTCCGGCCATACGGCTATGAGCATCTTCATGACCAAGTGCTTGAGAGACGTCACCTTCAACGACGATGACATGAGATGGACGGTTCTCGAGTCGGAGAACCTGATTCACCATCCTCATCTCGATGCTTATAAGGAAAAAGTGGCGCTACCCGACGGCAGAGTCTACGACGATTTCTATCATCTGCACTTCGCTCCCGTCGTCTGCATTGTCGCAGAGACCGAGGACGGCAAGATTCTCTTGGAGCGTCAGTACCGCCATGCTGCTAAAGAGGTGCTGACGGAGATTCCCGCCGGCGTTGTAGAAGGCAACGAGGACCCCTTGGAAGCCGCCAAGAGAGAACTGATGGAGGAAACAGGTTATGCCGGTGGTGAATGGACGGCGCTATGCGAGGAATATGCCCAAGGCGGTGTGCAGGACAACAAGATGTACAGTTTCTATGCCAAGGGCGTAAAGCATCAGGGCCCCCGTCATCTTGACGCAACAGAAGACATCCGGGTCTACGCCATCGACAAGCATGAGGTGTTGGGGATGCTGATAGACGGAGACATCAAGCAGGCTCCCCTAAGTCCCGCTCTTTGGAAATACTTTGCGCTCTACACCGATTTGCTGAGATAGCGGGGCTAAGACTTTGAGTGTCTAACAAGCTGGAGTCTTGTGCCGGCCACTACACTACAAAAAAGATCCGTTGCGCCGGCACTTACATCCCTATTATAACTAACTCAAGTTTCGGAAGTTTGTATTGTTAGAACCCCCTTGGGGGTTCCGGAATCATAGCGAGGGGATGAGGTGAGCGAAGCGAACCTCTTCCCCTCGGAACATAATGGTGGAAAATTAATTCGCTACCCCCTTGGGGGTTGCGGCAATGTTATATTCCCAGTCTGTAGTCCCTGTTACATGTTTCACGGATGCTCCAAATTTATTATTGCCGCAACCCCCAAGGGGGTAGCGAATTATTTGACTACATCATGTTACGAATTTCGAGGGGAATCGCTTCATTCGCTATCGCTCATTCGCTTTTCCCCTCGCTATGTTACCGGAACCCCTAAGGGGTTCTGTCATATGTTACTCAAGTTTCGGAAGTTTGTATTTCTTTGCAGAGGCGGCCCTTGTGGCCGTCCGCGGCCTATGTTTACACTTTTATATCTCTCAAATCTTTACTCCTTTGGTTGCGGACGGCCACAAAGACCGCCCCATCAATAGATTGATCCACTTCCGAAACTTGAGTAACTAAAAGTGGCTGACCACGGTATTGCCGTCGCTTTCAGTCTGCTCGATGCTATTGTCAGATGCCGTGCCGCTCATCTGACAGACCAATCCAGCGATAGCCAGTCCAAGCAGTATAATGGCAGTGCCCACGATGGCCGCCATGCTCCAGCGATAGTGTACAGCGGGGAGGCGAATGGCAGAAGCGCTCTTCGGCCGCTCGGCCGCATCGAGGCTAACGCAAGCCTGCGAGGCATGCTGCAAGCCCCAATCGTGAGTGGCGGAAGCCATGTTCTGCATGACCTTACCCAGACTGTAGATGTCGGCAGCCACGCTGGGCAGCGCTCCGGCAAGCAACTGCTCGGGTGCGATATATCCCCTCGAACCCGCCGGGCTCTTCAGCACGCTAAAGGCATCGCTGTCGGAGAGGCTGAAGTCGATGAGTTTGACTTGGTTGCCGGTGTGCGTGACCATGATATTGGCGGGCTTGATGTCGCGGTGGATGATTTGCTTACTATGCATGTAGTCGATGGCCTGACAGAGCTGGCGGAAGACACTGCGCGCCAACGTCTGGGTGAGGCGGCCTTGGTTGATAAGACTCTCCAGCGTGTCGCCGTCGATATACTCCATGACAATGGCTTGCCCCAATTCGGGCACCTCTTCCCAACCGATGGTGCGGCAGATGTTGGGATGGTCGAGCTGAATGCCTATCTCAAACTCCTTGCGCAGGGCCATTCGGTAGACGGGGGTCAGCTCAAAGTCGGGCTTGAGCAGTTTCAGCACATAGCGTTTGCCGTAGCGCTGGGCCATGTAGAGACGGGCAGGCCCAGAGGGTGAGGTGTAGATTGGCGTCACATTAGTGAATTGTTTACCGGGCTGCAAGTCGACTGCACTCTCTACGTCAGAGAGAAAAGCAGATGAGGAATCATTGTTCATGCCTTGGAGTGTTTAAATACCTTTAAAATTGAAAGTCCGCCATTGCGCCCTGCCACGAAGGGCTCAGTACGCTCGCCCCGGCGGAGCAGATAGGGCAGGAAGAGAGGCTGTCCTTTGAGGAAGCATCCCGTGAGAAAGCGGTCGCCCACGCATAACTTGCTGTTGTCAGCGGCAACGACCTCATAGAAACTTTCGCCGAGGTAGCGCAGCCGTATCAGGCGGTTGGGGTTCCATCCTATTTCCACCTCATCGCCCACAACGAGGGCATTGCTGACGAGTTGGTCGGCATGGATGAACGACGAGTTGAACCGCGTGCTGGTCTTCAGCCAACGCACGAATGCACGGTAGTCGGCATGGCCGAGATAGCGGGCGAGCACGTCGAGGGTGCCCACGCGCGGCTTGTGGCTGTCACTGACATAGCCCCACAGGCGCTTGAGCGTCGAGGCCGAGAGGTCGAGCTGGGCCTTATAGTGGAGATCGACCGAGAACGACTCGAAATCGGTAGTCGTATTCAGTCCCTTGCCATATTTTTCTTCAACGAGGAGTTTCAGTTGTTCTATTTCTGCATTGTTCATCTTCAAGAAGCTATTTCATTGCTTTGACATGTACGAATTGTCCCCACGTGGGGTCAGCCCGATAGAGGGCAAGGCTCTCCGCCGGCACATGGAGCACACAGTTTTTGAAGATACTGCGTCCTGTAGTGGAGAAGGCTGCCGCAGTACACACGGGAGGAAGTGTGGCCGCCACGTAGAGGTCGGCCAGCGGGCATCCGTCGAAAGCATAGTCGGAGACGAGTTCGGTCGCCGTGCCCAACCTTACGGTGGCCAGATGGGTGCATTGCTGGAAAGTGGCTGTGGGTACAAGTTTCAAAGCCTCAGGCATGACCACCTCCTCTACCCTACTGCCGAAGAAGGCGGCACGGCCCAGCGTCGTCAGTGTAGAGGGCAGCACGAAACGGGTCACATGGCACTGCTGGAAGGCATAGTCGCCCACGGCGGTGACGGTGGAGGGCAGCGTGTAGTCGCCCGTCTTGCCCATGGGGAACCACACGAGACGCGTGGCAGCCTTGTTGAAGAGCACTCCATCGATGCTGGCATAGTGGTCGTTGGCTCCACTGACCCAAATGGCAGTCAGCGACGTGCAGCCCGATGAGGGAGTGACATTGGAGGCTGAAGCGGGGATGGTGAGCTCGCGCAGCGCGGAGCATCCCTGCAGGGCATCCTTTTCCAACGTAGTAGCCGAGGTGGGAAGGAGCAGTCGCGTCAGGCGGTCGCAGTCGGCAAAGAGGCTCTAGCCCACCACGTCGGCAACGGCATAGCGGCCACTGCCATAACTGCCACCACCGGCGACGATGGTCACTTCAGTGAGATCGACATCGGTCAGTTGGCCGGCGGTGGGCGTGCCGTCTTCATCACGCCCCATCATGCGGCGGAGACAGCGCAGGTCGTCGCCGTTCATCTTGCCGGAGAACGCCAGTCGGGTGTGGCTGTACAAGTCGCTGGACATGAGCAAGGACAGGTCGCCGGGCGCATTGAGCATCACCGTACTGCCCGTAGTGAAAGCCAACGGAGCACTCTCCGTGCGCCCGACGCTGTTCTCGGCAAAGGCCACGAAGCGATAGGAGGTATTCTGGGAGAGAGGACCTGCGCAGAGACGTGCCCGGTGCTGCACGGCCGAGTCAGGGTCGACCGTCAGCGTCGTAGTTTGCCCCGTCGCCCCGTTCACGCAATAGACGCCCGTGGCAGTGACCGCCTCACCACCGGTGTCAGTGACCGTATAGGCGAGGATAGCCGAGGTGGGGCCACAACTGAGCAGCACCGGGGCAGTAAGCGCTGGACGACTGTTGGGCAGAGTGGCAAAGCTGACAGCATTGCTCTGCAGCTCGGCCTCACCATGTCTGCCTTGCAGCACGCAGGTATATCGTCGGCCGGCAGTCAGTCCGCTAACCATCCATGACACGCTATCACCCTCGACGGTCAGCACCGGAGAAGTGAATGTCTGTTGTATGCCGCCTGCTGTTCCGTCCGCCGTAGCCATCTTGTCCTCACTGACACGGAAGGTCAGCGAGGGCAGGTCGCTATGGGCGGTGCGGGCCACATGGCCGTGCAGCACGGCGGTGGTGCGCGTCATCGCGGTAGGGGCATCCATCCATAACGTCGGCTCCAGGTTGCCGGGGCCGTCAGACTCGCTGCACGAACCGCAGAGAGCCAGCAGGGCGAGGAAAGCCGATACGCATGATAATTTATGTTTCTTCATTGTGATGTCGTTTGGTATGGCCGCAAAGCATGAGTGCTCCCGCGGCCTATTTTATTTTGATGCCTACACCTATCTGTGCCTGCCAATACTTGCCCTTCACCGTGGAGGCCGAGGCCGAAAAGCAGCATCGTCCCACAGTCACCACCAGTCCGGTCTCTGCGGCAATGCCCTTGGCTGAGCGGTCACGGCAGCGCAGATAGCCACCGCCCTCGCTGGGAGCCAGTTGCCAATAGGCATAGCGTCGGCCAAAGCCGAGACCCTCATAGAGGTAGAGCCACCGGCTCAGACGGTGGGCGGCGCCACCAGTAATGAGGTAATGACGGTACTCGGTGCGCCCACTGTAGTAGGGCGTCACCGTCCAGCCGTCGGCCTGTCCGTCGTCAGAGCATACGCCACGTTCGTCCACCTTGCCGCGCAGGTCGCCGGCAACGTGCAGGAATGCACCGTTGCGCTTGCCCACAACCACCATCAGGCCCCACGAGGGTCCATGGGCATAGGCACCAACGGTGGCCAGCGTCATCAGGGACAGGGGAATGCGCGGGCGGGCAGCCACCGTGACGATAGTGTCGCGCAGCACCTGAGTACGCACCACGGTGTCGTGACGCAGCACCACGGGCGACGGCGGCAGACGCAACGTGAGCTCATAGGCCAGACGCGACTCCAGCGCTGAGGGCAGACGATAGTCGCGCAGCACACCCCAACGGGGATGCTTGATGGTGAGCAGGCGCGTGCCCTGGGGAACGTAGAGCCATATCTCGCCCACCTTGTCCACACGGCGGACAATACCCAAGGGCGTGGAGAAAGCAAAGTCGGAGGATGCCTGCACTTTGATTAACGCACAGGCGTTGGTATTGTTGTCGCGTACTGGATGGACAAAGGCACTGATGTCGTTGGGCAAGGCTCGGAAACCCGACACAGAGAACTGCTGGGCACGTGCCATGCACACGCAGCAGAGACTGAGCGTCAGCCATGCCAACAGGCGCGACAGCGATGAGTGGAGGTGAAGGGAGGAGAGGGTCATAGGCAAAGGAGTTATTCAAGATTGAAATCGCCCAAGCTGACAATATCGTCGGCACTGCGCACGGTGCCGGCCGGTTGCCAGGTGCGCACGTGGATGAGCGGCATGCTCGGGTTGCGGAAGTCCCACAAAAGAAAGAGATAGCCGTCGTCGGCATAGCGGTCGCTGCGGTACTGCTGGCGCAGCGTCACGCCATAGATGCCGTCCATGGTGGGATGGCGATAGATATGGAAATCGGAGAAGGCCACGTCGATACGCTTGTTGGCTGCAAAGGCCCTTGCCAGACGTGACAGATATTCTTGCTTGGTGCGCAGGTGGAAGCTCACGCGGGAGGCATGAGCCAACGGGTCGTCACCCTGCTTGGTGCGGCACTCGTTGCCTACGATGATAAGGGCTTGGTCGCTGAACACCTGACGCAGGAAGTCGAGGTCGCGCGTGGGATAGGCGGCGCGGAAGTGCTCGCAATAGTTCAGGATGATGGTGCGGCGCTGGGCGTCGGTCTCGGTCAGTTTGCCCTGTAGTATCTTGTTGGCTTCTGCGGCAAACGGACTATGGCGGTCGTGGCGGGCCAAAGGTTTCATACGAACCATACGGGGCACTGACGACGAAGTGGTGACGGCAGCCTCTGCTGCCTCAGCAGTGGAGGGAGACGTAGCTGTATGCGCCGGAGAGTTGATGGGCTGCGATGCCCCTGTCACCTCGTTGCAGTTCATGCGGGGCTTCTTGTCCATCGCCACATACACGCGGCCCTGCTTGTCAAGGAAGCCGTCACTGCCCGTGGCCTTGTCGCGGAAGTGCAACTCACCGCCACGATAGCGGCTGTCGATATAGCAGTTGCGCAGTGGCATGGCGAAGACCTGCCGCCCCTGGGCGTCCTCGACAAGGCACACGGATCTGCCGTCGCGGAAAGTGCGCATTACAACCTCGCGACCCTCATGCAGTCCATAGCGCGTGTCGCGGTATGGATGAAAAACGCCAAAGGATGGCCACAGCCACACGGCCACGACCACCCCAAATAGAGAGAGTAATAAAATGGTCCAAGGCCATATGTATCTGTTCATTCGCAATATGATGATATTATCATTCGTTCCATCCCTCAACCTCGCCGCCGATGTTGATCTTGACCTGCTCAGGATTGTCGGAGAGGATAAGGTTGACAAGATGGTTGACCCCCGGCTTGAACACGAAGCGGCTTTCATAGAGGTAGGACACGCCCTTGGCGACCACCTCGACGAGGGGCACGCTGTTGGGCAATCGCTGTGGCACAACGATGGCAGAGAACAGCGTGGCTGCGTCCTGATGGGCTCGAATGGAAGCACGTGAGCCCTTGGGGGCCTTGGTTACCACACCGGCAGCAAGGTCGAAAGTGGCGGTGGGCACGGTGTTGTGCACATACACCTCAGCGTCACTGGGCAGGTCGCCCTCATAGTCCTCGCCCTTGATGAGGCGGATGGTGAGCTTGCTCATGACGTGGCTGAAGACGAGCGGCACCGGATCGGCCGAGGCATGTATGCCCTTGGTGCGTGCCCAAAGCAGGTCGCTGGCCTCATAGCCACCCATCGCCGTGGCGGTCGAGGCGGTGGATTGGTCGAGGCAGACGGTGACGGGCATGTCGTCGACACTCCGCACCGTTTTCTGATAAGGGTAATAGGCGTAGGCCGTGTAGGTACCATCGTCCCAATAGAGGGTCCGGGTGGGCGTCCATACATTGCCGTTGCAGGTCAGCATCTCGTTGTTCACCGTGTTGCCACCAGGCTCCAAGGGCAGTGTGTCGCCCGCAACAAACAGTCCAATGGTATCGCCTTGCTCGAAGGTGTTGTTGGCCACACGCGTCTGCCCTGGGTAATAGGTATTGAAGCGCATCATGTAGGAGTCGTTAGACTGCGCTACGATGTCCTCATTCTGTGAACATGCCTGAAAGACAAGCGCGAAACCCGCAATACAGGCGATTATCATGCTATGACATTTCATTGTGTTTACTTTTACGGTTCAACATGCTGTTATCTGTGGCGGCGTGCGGCCCGTCGCTTCAGACTGGTGAGCGGACTGCCGCGGTGGATGCACGGTGCCGACTCGAAGCTATGGGCTGAGCGGCTGCGGCCTACGCCCGTGGCACGGGTCTCGGTGATGACATCGCGCTTGTCGTTGGCCACGAACTTCTCGAAGGAGTAGGTTTCGCCGGCATACTGCATGATGCGCTTGACAATGGCCTCGCGGCTGATGGCGCTGTAGTAAGGAATGTCGTTGTTCATGCAGGAGTTCTGTTCTGAGCGGAACACGCCGCGCGAGTGCATATAGCCTCCCTCATAGATATCGACGATGTCGCTGTAGCGGCTGTCATAGATAAGATGGCTCCAGGGCACCTCGTGCATCTTTCCCGTCAGGGCGAGGTTGGCATACCAGCCCTTGGCCTTGCCGGCGTTGAACTCCATTACATGCGGACAGCAGGTGCACTGGCAGGCATCGATGAAGGCATTGTGATAGATGTACTCGTCGGCAAGTTTGCCGAAGCCATGTCCGCCAGCCTCGTGCTGCACTACGCCGCGGGTGTCGAGCGGATAGCCGTAGGTGCTCTTGGGGCAGAAGGCAATGGCCGAACCGTCGTCCCACATCTGGCAGATGCCGCCATAGTCGGTAGAGTTGGGCACCACGATGATGAGGGTCTGGTTGAGGTTGCTCTTGTTCACCGTGGGGGCATTGAGGGCGTAGCTGAACAGCTCGTCGTAGTCGGCCCTGAGGCCAACGCCACCCGTGAAGGTGGTATTGAACCGGTTGTAGCGGATGGTGTTTACCGTGCCCACGCCCGTCTCGGTAGAGACCGGGAAGGCCGTATAGACATTGAAGTAAGCGCGATAGGTCTTGTACGGCTCAATGGCAAAGAAGTATTCCATTTCCTGCTTCATGTCCTTGAGATAGGTACCCTCGGAGATGTCCTTGGCATCGTAGCCGTCGCCGAGGAGCACAATGTTGATGCCGCCGCGGTTGCCCTTCGTGGCTTTCTGCAAGGTGATGTACTGGTCCTCGCCATACTCGTAGTTGTACTGGCTCACCTTGCATGTATGCGTATAGTCCTTGTCCTTGAGCTTGAAGACGATGTTGCCCGTGCGGTTGGCACTACCCTTGGCCATTGCCTTGATGGTCAGCGTCAGCTCGGTCTTCTTGCTGCCGCTGGTCTGTGAGAGTTCGCACCAGTCGGGCTTGCTGGCCACTTCCCAGTCGCCCTCAGCGTTGAGGGTGAGCGTCTGCTTGTGCTCGGTGTTGATGGCACAGGCCACCGACGGACGGCACACCAGCTCGTGGTGGGCAGCAATGCGCTTGAAGTCCTTCCAGCCACTGGCCGCCTGATACTGCGTAATGCTGGATTCGGGCACCTCAAGGGTGAAATTGTCCTTGGGGACGCCGTTGAAAGCTCCCGCCAATACATGGGCGGGCTCAGTACCCTTGCAGACAATACTGCCAATGCCATAGCAGTTGGCAAACGCACCACCATTGTCTCCCCATGTAGCCTCATAACCGATACTCTCTAACGAGGATGGAAAAACAAGTCCTTCGAGCGAGCGACAGTTGGCAAAGGCTCCTGCGCCAATAGATTGCAATCCTTCTGGGAATTCCACCACACCCATGAGTCGCCAGTTGTACGCAAAGACACTGCGGCCAATGGAAATAAGATGCTTGGGCAGTTTCAGTGTGCCCGAGAAGTCGCAACCGTTGAATGCGTCTGAACCTATGGAAGTGAGATTCTTAGGCAAGTCAAGCTCACCTTTTAGGGGCACACCTCTAAAAGCATCATTCTGTATATTCTTAAGGCCTGCTGGCAATGTCAGCGTTCCATTAAAACCAGTACCACTAAATGCTCCTTGACTGATAAAGGTAATCTTATCGGGTATTTCCAGATTACCCGTCAAGTTCTGGTCACCGGCGAAAGCATTATCACCAATAAACTCCAAACTAGAAGGTAGCTTCAAGTTGCCATAAAAGTTAGAGTTCGAACAGAAAACGTTATGTCCGATATATTTAAGCTTGTCAGGAAGAATGAGCTCGCAATTGAACTGACATTCCCAAAAAGCTCCTCCTCTATCTACTGCGCCACCGCCACCAATATACTCAAGAGTACTGGGCAAAGACAAAGTTCCAGTAAGCGATTTATCCCACATGAAAGCACTCTCACCGATTTCTGTAACACCCTCAGGTATATAAAGAGAACCAGAAAGGTTGACGCAAGAACGGAATGCACGCTCACCAATTCCCGTGAGCTTATCCGGTAAGACCACATTGGTTAATGATGTCTTTTCATCAAAAGCTAAGGCGGTTAAAACGCCTGGACGGTCATCATCCTCATTTGATGCATTACCTTTGATCCAAGGCCTATATCCCATGTGTCCTGATACGGACACCTCTTTCATATTGAGTGCGGTTAGATTGTCCATCGAGTCACGCATGAAATAGCAGTCCTGTCCATTGATGCTGCCCGTCAGCTTCAGGTTCCTCAGCGTGCGCCAGTCCTTGTGGGCTGCCTCGATGCACTGACGGAGCTTGCCGGCCTCGGAATGGATGACGACATACTCCTTGGCTTGTGCGTTGTGGCTCACGAGGTCGTTCTCCCACGCTGTGATGCTCTCACTGATGAGCGTGAGGTGGTACTGACCTGTGCCTTCCTTCTTGTCCACACGGATGGAGAAGTTGCACATCTTACCGGGCACATAGGTAAAGTCTTCGTTCTTCTTGAAGTTGTAGGGAGTACCTCCGATGGTAATGGAGAAGAGCGTCGTTCCGGCCTTGACCGCCTGCGGCACGACGATGGCGCGCCACTCGTTGCCGGTTTCTGCTGGCAGGGTGGCTGTCCCCTCTACACTGCCTTTGGCAGCCACGACGCCAGTGCTCAAGTCAATGGTCGCTTTTCTGATAAGGTTGCTCAGCAGCACTGTTTTTGTGGTAGAGGCCCACTCTCCGCTGGCAAAGCCTGAGCCCTCGACAAGGGTGATGCGCGCACAGCTCATGCGATGGGCCATGGGCAGGCGGATGACGCTCGTCGTGGGTGCCACATCAGTGGCTTTACCCCAAAGAAAGTCGCTCTGCTCGTAGCCGCCCATCTCACCATCCTCAGTAGGCTTGCTCTGGTCGCGCTGCACGTTAAACTCGTAGTCGCTGATGCTCTCAGGCTTGCCGTAAGGATAGTAGCCATAGACATCGATGGGCGTGTGCTTGTCCTTCCAGAAGATGTCGTAGGCCGAGTTCCATTTGGCATTGGCCTCATCGTAAGTATGCCTCACGTTGTCGCCACGGTTACCATCGAGCTTCAGTTCACCGGGCGTATTGCCATTATAGTCAACAATGTACACGCCCATGACGTCGCCGTTGGCAAAGCCGTTGTCATTGACACGCGTGACAGCCAGCTGGTCGATCTCGCCCGCCAGTTGGATGCGGTTGCCGCTGTTGCCCTCGTCATCGCCGAAGAAGTCACCATCGTGACACCCCGCCAAGAGGGCCAACATGGCACACATGAATATGGAAAGGTGATGATATTTCATAGTCATATACTCATCGAAAGGTTCAACAATCAGCGTTTACTCAGCAGTACCTCCATAGTCAGTGCCGTCGCTGTCCCAGTCAGTGATATTGACATTGATGCCATTGCTCGTCTTGCTCACGGTAACGGTCATCTGATAGCTCTTGCCACCCACGAAGGTGAAGGCCTTGGGCAGATTGAAGTCGCGTCCGTCAACGGTCACGGTAATCAGGTTGGTCTTCTCCACGGTCTGCGGCACGATGAGTGCCTTGTATGTGCCATTGGTGAGAAGCGGTGTCACGCTGGTGACGTCGCCGGTGGCCGACACCTTGGCCTGGGCTATATCGACGAGTGCCTGCGTCTTTACGCCGTTGACCTTCACTGCCACCTGGGCTGCTGCCAGCTTCTCCGTCGTGAAGCCATTGCCGGCGGCCACGCGGATGACCAGCTGACTCATCAGATGGTGTGCCGTAATAGACACGGCCTGTGCGGTGGGAGCCACATTGAGCGCGGAACCGGCGACAATCTCACTGGCTTTGTAGTTGTCGACCGAGCTCTGGTCTGACTTGGTAGTTACAGGCATGGACGTGACATCAGTGATGCTGGCCTGATAGGGATAGTAAAGGTAAAAATCGGCATGCGTGGTCTCGTCCTCCCAATAGATTGGCGTGTCGGGCGTCCACGTTCCACTGTAGGTGAAGCGCATGTTGTCCACATGGTTGCCCTTGGAGAGCAGCGATTGCGACGAGCCGTCAGCATTGTGGTTGACAACATAGAGTCCGATGTGGTCGGCATTGTCAAAGCCTGTGTCTGAAACACGACTGGCCATACTCGTGCTGATGCTTATCGGCAAACGGGAAGGCTGCGGAGGATTGGGATTGTCGGGAATGTCGGTACCGCCCGACGAACATGCACATAGACACAGTGTAGCAACTGCCAAAGGTAATGATTGTAGTCTCTTCATAGTCTTCTGCATTTAAGTTGTTTTAGATTTCAATCACAAAGTTAAATAAAATAGACACATTCTCCAAGTCCATAATGGTTCAAATCGTGATTTTTTCCAACTACAAGAATCATTTGGCCATCACATGGGAGTTGGATAGTCCATCTATGCGTTAAACGATACGGTCAAATGGGCTAAACGGCAACATGCGACGAAATCATTTCCTTCTTGTGACGAACATTTGAAGAAAGGCAGACGATAGATGAGACTACGGATAGCAAGGGGAAAGCGGTCACAGCTTCAGCCGAAAGGTTGTGACGCCATCGCTGCCGTAGGGCAGCAGGGCCAGCGAGCCGTTGCTGACACGCATGATTTGACGTGAGATCGACAATCCGATGCCGCTGCCCTGGGCCTTGGTCGTAAAGAAGGGGATGAAAATGTGTTGGGCCACGTCGGACGGGATGGGCTCACCGTCGTCTGACACATCAATGATCACGGATTCGTCATTGTCGGAAAAAGCGTGCAGGCTGATATGCTGCCCGGAAGTGGTGGCCTCGGCCGCGTTTTTCAGGAGGTTGCTCACCACGCGGGCTATAAGGCTCTCGTCAGCATAGACCAGCAAATCCTTGGGAGAGACTTCAATGTTGATGGTGACATCCGGTTGGATAAGATGCCTCGTCTGTAAAGCCATGCGCTCCAAGAAAGGCTTTACATAAAAGAGCTTGGGCACAGGCGTAGGCACATGCGTGAACTTACGGTAGTTGCCTACGAACTTCATCAAGTCCTTGCTGGCTTGGAAGATGGTTTCCAATCCTTTCTGCTGTTCTCCGCTTGCAGAAGGCAGCAGGGCCTCGCTCCACGAGATGACCGGCGTGAGCGTATTCATAATCTCATGAGTAAGCACGCGGATGAGCCGCACCCAGGCATCAATCTCCTGATTGGAGAGCTCGTTGTAGATGTCGCTGATGGCGATGATGTTCACATACTTCCCGTTGAGAGTCGTATGCGTCTCGTGCACGGAGAAGTTCTTGAGCTTATCCTTCACCTGGTTGATGTGGGTGATGACGTCACGGTTCAGAAGCTTGAGGGCGGCGGCATTGCAGCGCAGCACCAGTCCGCGCGCTGCGTCGACAACCAGGACACCGGTATCGACAGAATTGAGAATAAACTCGAAATATTTCTCCTTCTCAATCTGTTCATCCCGCGCGTGCTGCAGGATTTTCTTGAGACGGTTGAGCGTAGTATTGACGAAACGGCTATCGCCACTTTCCGAAAAGCGGAAGGTATAGTCGCCGCTGTCGATGGCCTGAAAGAGGAACTCCACCTTATGAACCATTTTGACGTTGCGCGACCACAACACGATGACGGCGACAAGCAGTATGACAATGACGCAACCGGCGATAAGCAGCAGTAGACTTGTGTTCATAAGCAGGAAAAGAAGCCTTAAAGATTGTATTTCTTCATCTTGTTGTACAGTGTCTGACGGGAGATGCCCAACTGCGCTGCCACATGCGAGAGATTGCCTTCGCACTGTCGGATGGCTTTGGCAATCATGTCACATTCCATGTCGTCCAACCGCTGAATCTCACGAGCCTCATCTTTTGGTGCGGCTGTTGCACTTCCTTCGATATCAAATGGCTGGATAGTGGTGCCGTCGCAAAGGATCACGGCCTTCTCCACCGCGTGTTGCAGCTCACGGATATTGCCGTACCAAGGCAACTGACAGATGCGCTCCTGTGTCTCGGGGGCAAACTGCAAGTCTTTCTTATTGTAGATGTCAGCATAACGGCTGAGGAAGTGATTGGCATACGTCATAATGTCACCTTTGCGCTCGCGTAGTGGCGGGAGGTGCAGATGAATGGTGTTGATGCGGTAAAGCAGGTCCTCTCGAAACTCACCGTTTCTTACCTTCTCATCAAGATTGCTGTTGGTGGCACAGATGACACGCACATCGACAGGAATCGCCTTACTGCCACCCACGCGCACGATGGTGCGACGCTGCAGGGCCGTGAGTAGTTTGGCCTGAAGCGGATAGCTAAGATTACCTATCTCGTCGAGGAAGAGCGTGCCGCCGTCGGCCAACTCGAACTTACCCGGCTTGTCGGTTTTGGCGTCGGTAAAGGCACCTTTCACATAACCAAAGAGCTCACTCTCAAACAGCGTCTCGGTGATGGCGCCCATGTCGATAGACATCAACTGCCGGTCGGCACGCCTTGACAAGCGGTGTATCTCTTTGGCCAGCACCTCCTTACCCGTACCATTCTCACCCGTGATAAGAATGTTGGCATCGGTGGCGGCAACCTTCTCCACCATGTCGCGCAACTTATTCATGACGGCCGATGTACCCCAAATCATGCCTGACGGAGTATGAGGCGAGGCACCCTTCTTTTGCGTCTTCTTGCAGGCATCGGTAAGCGTCTGAATAAGCTTTTGGTTGTCAAAGGGCTTGACAATGAAGTCGGCGGCACCGTCTTTCAGTCCCGTTACGGCCAGTTCAATGTCGGCATACGCAGTAAAGAGCACAACAGCGGTCTGCGGCTGCGTCCGCTTGATCTCACGCAACCAATACAATCCCTCGTTGCCATTGTTGATACCACTATGGAAGTTCATGTCAAGCAACACCACATCGGGCTTATCTTCCCTTATCCGCGTGAGCAGTCCCGAAGGGCTGGCCATGCAGACAATATGCTCGAAGGTATGCTCCATCACCATCTTCACCGTAGAGAGGATGTTGCGGTTGTCATCCACGACAAGCAATGTACCGTGTTTCATTGTGCGATTTGCTTTCCGTCTTAATGCTGTTTACAAAGTAACGCCTACGGCTTTTGCCAATGTCTGACGTATATAATTATTTATGGTAGTACCCGTTTGCTGGGCAATTGTTGCTATTCTGCTATGTATTTCTGGTGTCAATCGGACATTCAGATTTCCACTGTAAGGTTTGCGAGGTTCCTTGCCCTGTGCTTTGCAACTTGATATATAATCGTCCACGGCTCCTTCGAAGTCCTTACGGAGCTCGTCCACGTCTTTACCTTCGTAGGTGATTGCGTCATGACTCATGCCAAGCACCGAGCCATAAAGGCAGTTGTCTTCTTCACTATAATCAACGCTTCCCGTATAACCTTTATATTTCATTGTTCCCATAGTGTTACCTCCTATTTGTTTTTTATGTATCCTTTTGCTTTTAGATAATTATATACTTGGTGCATTACATAACCTTTGATAACGTTTGAAGGATGAGGCTTATGCATAATGTAGCTGTCTCCATTATTATCATTTACAAAGATAATTCTCGAACCAGACGTCGCACCTTTGTTTTGTTGATGGAAACCAAATTGCCCAAACAGACTCACCATCTCGTTAAAGGTAAAGTCCCGTGGCAAATTGTTGAAGCGCTTCAAAAGCTTATCTTGCTTGTTCATTCATACAGTTACTGTATTCTGCTACAAAAGTAACTAAAATTAGTTGCACAAGCAAATATTATCGAAACTTTTTGAGTCAAATCCTTTCCCTCTTGTCTTTCCCTCTTGTCTTTCCCTCTTCATTTGCGGACGGCCACGAGGGCCGCACCCTGCAATTTGCTTGATGGAGAAGCATACGCCGTGTCCAATTATTATACACTCACTGTCCAAATATTGTACAGTCGCTTTTAAGGTTGTTTCTCTCATTTTGTTCATATACAGCAACTTGCATTTTTGGCACGGCTTTGGCACTGTATTAAATGTATGAAAACGAAGCATTATATACTTTTGTCGGGGTTGCTGATGGCCCTGAGTGTTCACGGACAAGAGGCGTGGACGCTCAACCGCTGCATCGCCTATGCGCGCACACACGCCTCCGAGGTGAGACGGCAGACACTGGAACAGGAGCAGAAGCGCGCCGACTATCGCACGTCGCTGCTCGACTTCCTGCCCTCGGTGTCGGCGGAGGCCAACGGACAATACAGCTGGGGCCGCAACATCGACCCGGAGACCAACACCTATAATAATGTCACCACGTTCAACAACTACTATGCTCTCGGCGCCTCTGTGACGCTCTTCGACGGCGGTGCTACTTGGAACGCCTTCCGGCAGGCCCGGCTCGACAGGGCCTCGGCACAGAGCGCCATTGACAAAGCCAGCGACGACAAGGCCATGAGCGTGATGGAGAAATATGTCGATGCCGTCTACACCCGTAGTACCATCGCTCTCACTGAGGAGAAACTGCGTGACTCAAAGGCGCTCTTGGTAAAGACCCGCCGCATGTTCGACCTCGGCGAGAAGAGCCGGCCCGACGTGGTGCAAGTAGAGAGCCAGGTGGCGGAGGATGAGTACAATCTCTTGCACCAGCGCAACCTTGCCGACAAGGCTCTGGCCGACCTGAAGACGGCCATGAACTATCCGACCGACGACACGCTCTTGGTAGCCGGTCTGCCCGTCGATGTCGCCGCTGCCGCCATGCTGCCCGCCAACCGCCGGGCCTGCGACAGCCTGATAGCGAGTGGCTACTTCCTTGCCGACCGTCCTGCCGTGGCCGTAGCCGAGGCAGCTGCCGAACGAGCCCGGCTGTCGTGGAAGATACAGCGCGCTGCGCTCCTGCCCAAGCTCACGCTGAGCGGCGGCGTAGCAACCAACTACTACAAAAATCTCACAGCAGGCGGGCGGACTGAGGGTTTCGGCTCACAGTTCCACAACAACATGGGTGAGTATGTTTACCTCTCTCTTTCCATACCCATCTTCAATGCTTCGTCGTGGAACAAGGTCCGAAGGGCTAAGACCGACTGGCAGGAAGCCCGCCTTGATGTGGAGAACGCACGCCGCAAGCAGCACGACGATGCCTTGCAGGCCGTCCTCGACTACCGTGGCTACGCCCGCGAGGTGGAGCAGCTGCAGCGCAAGGTGGCCTCTGACTCATTGGCGCACCACCTCTCTGATCGCAAGTACGAGGAAGGCATGCTCAGCGTCTTCGACCTGCACACCGCCTCGCAGACCTTGCTGCAAAGCCGCCTCCTCCTGCTGCAAAGCGAGATGATGCTGGCACTGAAGGCAAGGCTCGTCAACTATTACATCACAGGGGAGTTAGGAGTTAGGAGTTAGGAATTAGGAGTTAGAAGTTAGGAGTTAGAAGTTAGGAGTTAGAAGTTAGAAGTTAGAAGTTATTGAGTATAGCAATATGGATATAGAAATCAAACAGAAGAAATACCGCGTGCCACGGAAGTACTGGCCGTGGATAGGTGGGGGCGTGCTGGTCATTGCCCTGCTGGTATGGTTGGCCTTGGGCAATTTCACCTCAACGCTGCAAGTCGACACACGCGGACTGAGCATCGCTACAGTCACCGACGCGCGGTTCGACGACTACGTCAGTCTCGACGGCAATGTGGTGCCTATCCAGGTGGTGCAGATCTCACCCGAAGAGGGCGGCGTGGTCGTAGAGAAGGTCGTCGACGAGGGTTCGAAGGTGCACAAGGGCGATGTCATCGTCAGGTTGAGCAATTCCAACCTCGACCTCGAAATCCTCAACGCTGAGAGCGAGCTCGCCGAGAAGCAGGACATGCTGCGCAACACGCAACTGTCGATGGAGCAGGACCAGCTCAACAACCGCACCGAGGCCGCACAGTATGCCAGACCGCCTTGCAGCGTGAGCAGCTCAACTCGCGCGAGGACTACCTCAAGGCCAAGGAAGACTACCAACTGGCCCAGGAGAAGAACCGACTCATCCGTCAGCGGCTCAGCAAGAGCGCGCAGATGCGACGGGCACAGATGGACCAGATGAGCGACAACCTCGCGTCCATGCAGCGCAACGTCGAGCTCGTGCGCCAGCGTAAGGCCAAGCTCAATGTGCGCTCCACCATCGACGGCGAGGTGGGCGCACTCGACGTAGAACTCGGTCAGAGCATCACGCCGGGACAGAAGATTGGTGTCATCAACGACCTGAGCGACTACAAGGTGGAGGCACAGGTCGATGAGCACTACATCGACCGCGTACACGCCGGCCTCGCCGCCACGTTCACGCAGAACGGCAGGACCTACCGCTTGGAGGTGCGCAAGGTCTATCCCGAGGTACACGAAGGCCGCTTCAAGATTGACTTCGTCTTCCGTGGTGACCGTCCACAGAACATCCGTACGGGACAGACCTACTACATCGACTTGCAGCTCGGCGAGTCGAAGAAGGCCATCATCATCCCCAAGGGTACGTTCTAC
>ONQB01000042.1 GCA_900319905.1 uncultured Prevotella sp.
GCAATGCGGGAGAGTAGGCAGCCGCCTTCTTTTAAACAAGAGCAGAAGTCCCGGGACGAGCGAAGAGCTTGTTCCGGGACTGCTTTTTTGGTGGTAGGCAGGGTAGGCTGGTAGGCTGGGTAGGCAATAAAGGTAGGCTGGGTAGGCGAGGTAGGAGAGATAGGCAAGGTAGGCGAGATAGGCAAGGTAGGCGAGGTAGGCTGGGTAGGCAATATAGGCAAGGTAGGCAGGGTAGGCGAGGTAGGCAGGGCAGGCTGCGTGGCTACCCAGCTTTATCTTTCTCCTTTTATAAAAGTCATTGAGGTTGGCATCTTTACCCATTTACGGTTACGGGCTATCTTTAAGGTGCTGCCTTTATCTTGATGTAGCTGGAAGGTGCTGTCGTTTACTTGACGTAAGGTAGCTGTCAAGTCTTCACTACCGTAGTCGTTGGTGATCTGTATGATTGCGGTGTGCTTGTTCTTTATCGTCGCGTTTGTGAAAAGCCATTTACGACCATCACGCTTATCGCCGAAGTAGCCCGGCATCTCCCCGTATATCTCTTGATAAGGCACGACAATGTTGTTGTGATAGAAGTCCATCTGAATATAGACATCGTACTCCTTGTTGTAGAGATAGCCTTTGAAAATGGTTGAGTCTGAGTTGTTTGTTGTCTTAACAGATTGTGCTGAGCAAGTTATTGCCAGCATAGATGCCATTACTATTGCTTTGAGTCTTTTCATAGTCTTAACTTCTTGAGTAATGCAAAGTTAACTCGTTTTCATCAATAAATGCATACTTTTTAATATTTATAACACTTAAAATTTCATGTTTGTAATATTTATATTAACTTTGCGATAAGATTATTTGTTTATGGAAACTGATTTGATTTCTCCCGACTTTATCTTTGAGTCGAGTTGGGAAGTTTGTAATAAGGTCGGCGGCATCTACGCTGTGCTGTCTACACGGGCTAAGACATTAGTGTCTCGCTTTAAGGATCATTTGTTGTTTATTGGTCCTGATTGTTGGCATGATAAGTCTTGTCCTTATTTTAAAGAGGATACCACACTTTTTGCTGATTGGCAAAAGGCTGCAGCCGCTGAAGGGTTGCTCATCCGTGTGGGTCGTTGGTTGGTGCCTGGTTCTCCGGCAGCTGTGCTTGTTGACTTTACGCCTTATTATAAGGATAAGAATAGTATTTACGGTCGTTTATGGGAGGATTATAAGGTAGATAGTCTGCATGCTTATGGCGATTACGACGAAGCGTCAATGTTCTCTTATGCTGCAGCTCTGGTTGTTGAGAGCTTCTACAAGTATTCTTTGGGTCCATCGAAGAAGGTCATTTATCATGGTAATGAATGGATGACAGGTCTTGGTTTGCTCTATATCAATAAGTATGTGCCTGCCATAGCCACCATATTCACGACGCATGCAACGAGTATTGGCCGTAGTATCGCGGGTAATAACAAGCCGCTTTATGATTATCTTCCCGGCTATGACGGTAATCAGATGGCCAATGAACTGAACATGCAGAGTAAGCATTCCATAGAGCGACAAACTGCCCATCATGTGGACTGCTTCACAACGGTGAGCGATATCACAGCTAAAGAATGTGCACAATTGTTAGAGAAGCCGGTTGATGTGGTTTTGCCTAATGGCTTTGAGAACAATTTTGTTCCTAAGGCCAGTGCCTTCACCAAGCGCCGTAAGGAAGCACGTGCCCGTCTTCTTGCCATTGCCAATGCACTGCTTGGTGAGGACCTCGGCGATGATACGTTGCTGGTGTCTACCAGTGGGCGTTATGAGTTCCGCAATAAGGGCATTGACGTTTACATTGACGCGATCAACCGTCTTCGTTATGATGCTCGTCTTTCACGTCATGTAGTTGCGTTTATCGACGTACCTGCATGGGTAGCTGGTCCCCGTCAGGATTTGCAGGAGCGTCTGGCTAGTGGCCAGAAGTATGACACACCGCTGCCCAACCCTCAGCTGACGCACTGGCTCAATAACATGAACGACGACAAGACATTGAGCATGATGCATTATCTTCGTGTGACTAATGCCAAGGACGACAAGGTGAAGTTGATTTTCACACCTTGCTATCTCACGGGTGATGACGGCATCGTGAATCTGAGCTATTATGACGTGCTGTTGGGTTATGATTTGTGTGTCTTCCCATCGTATTATGAGCCGTGGGGGTATACGCCTCTTGAGAGCGTAGCCTTTAAGGTGCCCTGTGTCACGACTGATTTGGCAGGTTTTGGCCTTTGGGTGAATAAGGAACTGGGCCGCTATGGTGAGTTGGAAGACGGTGTGAAGGTGATTCACCGTACAGACAGCAACTACAACGAAGTGGCTGATGCCATCGAGGAGACAATTCTTGAATACTCTCAGTTCAGCACGAAGGACGTGAAGGCTGCCCGTATGAATGCGGAAAAGCTTTCCAAGAAAGCCCTGTGGAGTGAGTTTATCAAGTATTACTATGAGGCTTACGACATCGCTTTGCGTCATGCCGCAAGCAGAATGTCAACGAACTCGGCAAAGTAATTAATACCATCATAATATATATCAACACAATCGTTTCATAATCGAATCGTATTCGTAAAATCAACTAATTATGAAAATCAAAGCTGATTATGCCAATGCCCCTCAGTGGAAGAGTCTCAACATAAAGTCGAGTCTTCCGGAGCAGTTGGAGTGCTTGAATGAGCTTGCTCACAACATGTGGTGGGCATGGAATTACGAGGCCCGCAACCTCTTCAAGAGTCTTGATGAAAAACTCTATGAGGAAGTGGGTCATAACCCTGTTCTTTTGCTTGACCGTCTGGGCTACGACCGCAAGGAGGCCATCGTCAAGGATAAGACCCTCATGAAGAAGATGAAGGACGTATATGCCAAGTTCCGTGCCTATATGGACGTGAAGCCTGACAGCAAGCGCCCGTCAGTGGCTTACTTCTCGATGGAGTATGGTTTGAACCAGGTGCTGAAAATCTACTCTGGTGGCCTGGGCATGCTTGCCGGTGACTATCTCAAGGAGGCTTCTGACTCCAATGTTGACCTCTGTGGTGTAGGTTTCCTTTATCGTTATGGCTATTTCACACAGAGCCTGAGCATGGATGGTCAGCAGATCGCCAAGTACGACGCACAGGACTTCAACAGCCTGCCTATTGAGCGTGTGCTCGATGAGAACGGCAACCAGATGGTCGTTGACGTGCCTTATGTGAACTATCAGGTGCACGCACTGGTATGGCAGGTCAATGTCGGTCGTATCAAGCTTTATCTGCTCGATACCGACAACGATATGAACTCTGAGTTTGACCGTCCTATCACCTACTCGCTGTATGGTGGTGACTGGGAGAACCGCCTGAAGCAGGAGATCCTTCTCGGCATGGGCGGCGTGCTGATGCTTAAGAAGCTTGGCATCAAGAAGACGCTCTATCACTGTAACGAGGGCCATGCAGCTCTGTGCAACCTGCAGCGTCTTGTGGACTATGTCGAATCAGGACTTACCTTCAACCAGGCGTTGGAGCTTGTTCGTTCCAGTTCTCTTTACACGGTGCACACTCCGGTGCCAGCCGGTCATGACTACTTCGACGAGAGCCTCTTTGGCAAGTACATGGGTGGCTATCCTCAGCGTTTGGGCATCTCTTGGGATGAGTTCATCGGCATGGGCCGTCAGAACCCCGATGACCACAGCGAGCGCTTCTGCATGAGTGTCTTTGCATGCAATACCTGTCAGGAGGTAAACGGTGTGAGTAAATTGCACGGCTGGGTAAGCCAGAAGATGTTTGCTCCCATCTGGAACGGTTACTATCCTGAGGAGAACCACGTGGGCTATGTGACTAATGGTGTGCACTTCCCCACTTGGTGCGCTACAGAGTGGCGTAAGCTGTATGACAAGTACTTTGATCCTAACTTCATGAACGATCAGAGTAATGAGGAGATATGGCATGCCATCTACAATGTGCCTGACGAGGAGATCTGGAACACACGTATGGCATTGAAGAAGAAACTCATCAAATATATCCGTGATAAGTTCACGAAGCAGTGGCTGCGCAACCAGGGTGATCCTGCCCGCGTGATGTCTTTGCTTGAGCGTATCAATCCGAATGCTCTGATGATTGGTTTCTGCCGTCGTTTCGCTACTTACAAGCGTGCCCACCTGTTGTTCACCGACCTTGACCGTCTGAGCAAGATCGTGAATGATCCTGAGCATCCTGTGCTGTTCTTCTTCTCTGGTAAAGCCCATCCTGCCGATGGAGCTGGTCAGGGCCTTATCAAGCGCATCTACGAGATCAGCCAGCGTCCTGAGTTCCTGGGTAAGATCATCTTCCTTGAGGACTATGATATGCAGTTGGCCCGTCGTCTTGTGTCGGGTGTGGATATTTGGATGAACACACCGACCCGTCCCCTTGAGGCTTCCGGCACATCCGGTGAGAAGGCTGAGATGAACGGTGTTGTCAACCTCTCCGTGCTTGATGGCTGGTGGGTAGAGGGCTATCGTGAGGGTGCCGGTTGGGCACTGCCTCAGGAGCGCACCTATCAGAACCAGAACTACCAGGATCAGCTCGATGCTGCCACCATCTATTCGCTGCTGGAGCATGAGATTGTGCCGCTCTATTATTCACAGAACAAAAAGGGCTACAGCGCAAACTGGATCAAAGTCATCAAGAACTCCATTGCTACCATCGCTCCTCACTATACGATGAAGCGTCAGCTTGACGACTACTACAGCAAGTTCTACGACAAGGAGGCTGCCCGTTTTGCTAAGCTTTCAGCCAACAACGATCGTCTGGCAAAGGAGATTGCTCAGTGGAAGGAAGCCGTTGCTGAGCGTTGGGATAACATCAATGTGGTCAGCAAGGATACTTCTTGCCTTGAGACTGGTGGACAGACTGGTCAGAAGTATGTGCTGCGCTATACCATTGACGAGCAGGGCCTGAATGACGCCATTGGTCTTGAACTGGTGACACTGAAGCCGGATTCCGACACCAGTGACCGCCGCATCTATAGTGTGAGCGAGTTTAAGATGGTGGGTCATGATGGTAACAACTATAACTTCGAGTTGGAATTGGAGCCTGAGCACGCTGGTTCGTTCAAGAGCTGCGTACGCATGTTCCCGAAGAACAAGAACCTGCCTCACCGTCAGGACTTCTGCTATGTGAAGTGGCTTGACTAATACGAAGTACAAATAAATAAATGAGCCCCAGCCGAGAGCATTCCTCTTGGCTGGGGCTTTTTGGTTTGTTGATGGCGTTTCTAAGAAGGTATGAAACTTAATTTGAAATAATCTTGATGAACAGGGACCAAGCTTTACTTGGGTATACTCATTGCCGACAAGGTGTTTATTGCTCCCTTGCATTGAATGAAGGAAGCATTGCAATACTCGTGTCCCACCTACGGCTTAGTATAGCGGCACGTTGATGTCGAAGGGAGAGTCGAAGTCCTTTAGAAGAGGGTGCTTTGTGTCCTTGTCGGAGAGGTTGGCATGTTCGGTAGGAATGCGCCAGTCGATACCTAACGAGTCGTCGAGGATGGAGATGCCACCATCGGCCTCGGGATGATAGAAGTTGTCGCACTTGTACTGGAATACAGCGGTCTCTGACAGCACGGAGAATCCATGGGCAAAGCCACGAGGAATGAAGAACTGGCGGTGGTTGTCCTCAGTCAGTTCGACGGCAACATGCTTTCCATAGGTTGGCGAGCCTTTGCGGATGTCGACGGCTACGTCGAGCACTCTGCCACGCACGCAACGCACGAGCTTGCTCTGCGAATAGGGCGGACGCTGGAAATGAAGACCGCGCATCACACCATAGGACGACATCGATTCGTTGTCCTGACAGAAATCTATATGACGAACTTTCTCGTCAAACTCACGCTGTGAGAAGCTCTCGAAGAAGTAGCCTCTTGCGTCTCTAAACAAGCGGGGCTCAATGATGAGCACGCCCTCTATATCAGTCTTTATTACTTGCATAATAATCTTTTTATCGGCACGACCCGAAGGCCATGCCATTTTCTTTCGCCGGCAAAGCTACAAAGCTATATTCGTGTTCAGCCGGCTTCATAGACTGGATCTTCTTGATACCCGGTAATTCTCCGTCGTGGATTACCGGTTCTTGTACATATTGTCGTAGTACTTCTGGTAGTCGCCGGAGGTGACATTGTCCATCCACGCCTGGTTGTCAAGATACCAGCGTACGGTTTTCTCGATGCCTTCCTCAAACTGCAGGCTTGGCTCCCATCCCAGTTCACGCTGTAGCTTACGGCTGTCGATGGCGTAGCGCATGTCGTGGCCGGGGCGGTCTGTGACGTGTGTGATAAGGTTCTCGTCCTCACCTTCCTTACGGCCGAGCAGACGGTCGACAGTCTTGATGAGTACGTGGATGATGTCGATGTTTTTCCATTCGTTGAAGCCGCCGATGTTGTAAGTGTCGGCAATCTTACCTTTGTGGAAGATAAGGTCGATGGCACGAGCGTGGTCTTCTACATAGAGCCAGTCGCGCACATTCTCACCCTTTCCGTAGACAGGCAACGGTTTGCGGTGACGGATGTTATTGATAAACAGAGGAATGAGCTTTTCGGGGAACTGATACGGACCATAGTTGTTGGAACAGTTGGTCACGATGGTCGGCATGCCATAGGTGTCGTGGAAGGCGCGCACGAAGTGGTCGCTGCTGGCCTTTGATGCGGAGTAGGGAGAGTGGGGGTTGTATTTCGTCTCCTCGGTGAAGAACTCCGTGCCGTAGGCATGGTGGTGACTGCTGGAGGCCTTGGTTGTGAACGGACTCTCCAGTCCTTCGGGATTGGTGAGCTTCAGAGCACCATATACCTCGTCGGTAGAGATATGGTAGAAGCAGCAGGCTACGTCCTCACCATTCTTTGCAAGATGCCATGGCTTGGGCTGGTTGCCCCAATAGTCCTTGGCAGCCTGCAACAGGCTCAGTGTGCCAATGACATTGGTATGAGCAAACGTAAACGGATCCTTGATGGAACGATCCACATGGCTCTCGGCAGCGAGATGGATGATGCCGTCAACCTGTTCGTCCTCAATGAGCTTGCGGAAGTCGGTGAAGTCGCAGATATCCATCTTCACGAACTTATAGTTGGGCTTGTCCTCTACGTCTTTCAGGTTGGCAAGGTTGCCGGCGTAGGTAAGCTTATCAAGGTTGATGATTTTGTAGTCGGGGTATTTGTTGACAAACAGTCTGACCACGTGTGATCCGATGAAGCCGGCACCACCCGTGATGACGATTGCTCTCTTATATTGTTTATCCATTATCATTGAAGTAATTAGAGCGTTGGTTTGTGCTTTTTGGATTTACCTTCCTTGACGACCGTCATGAGGTATTGCCCGTATTCGTTTTTGAGCATAGGCTTAGCATCTTCTATCATCTTCTCGTCGTCGATCCATCCTTGATTGTAAGCGATGCTTTCGAGGCAGGCCACTTTGAGACCTTGTCTCTTCTCTATGACCTCAATGAATGTAGAAGCCTCTGCTAATGAGTCGTGTGTGCCGGTGTCGAGCCATGCGAAACCACGGCCGAGCGTCTTCACTTTCAGCTCTTTATCTTCGAGGAAGCACTGGTTGACCGATGTGATTTCCAGTTCGCCTCGTGCCGATGGCTTGATGTGTGCTGCCACATCCACCACCTTGTTGGGGTAGAAGTACAGACCCACGACAGCGTAGTTGCTCTTCGGATGCTCCGGCTTCTCCTCAATGCTCAGGCAGTTGCCCTCTTCGTCGAAGTCAGCCACACCATATCGCTCCGGATCGTTGACCCAATAGCCGAACACGGTTGCCTTATGCTCTTCCTCTGCCGTGCGCACGGCGTCGCGCAGCATGCCCGTGAGGCCTGCGCCATGGAAGATGTTGTCACCAAGAACGAGGCAGACGTCATCGTTGCCAATAAACTCGCGTCCGATAATGAATGCCTGTGCCAGTCCGTCGGGCGATGGCTGCTCAGCGTAAGAAAATCTCACGCCGAAGTTGCTGCCGTCGCCAAGCAGTCTCTCGAAGGCAGGCAGGTCGGTCGGGGTAGAGATGATGAGTATATCACGTATACCGGCAAGCATGAGTACCGAGATAGGGTAATAGATCATGGGCTTGTCGAAGATAGGGATGAGCTGCTTGCTCACTCCTTTGGTGATGGGGTAGAGGCGTGTGCCGCTACCACCGGCTAAAACGATTCCTTTCATCTGACACTGGTATTCTTTATTGTTGTGCTTTCAAGTTGGCCATGCATTTCTTGAGTGAGTCAACCCAATAGGGTATCTTGATGCCGAAGGTCTCCTTGATCTTTGTCTTGTCGAGTACGGAGTAGGCCGGGCGCTTGACAGGTGACGGGAACTCGTCGCTGTGGCATGGTTGAATGTCACAGTTGTTGTTGCCTGCGAGTTCTGCTATCTTGATGGTGAAGTCGTACCAGCTGCACACTCCCTCGTTGGAGAAGTGATAGATGCCGCTGTGGCCTTCGTATTTGCGGTTGCTGACGATGTCGTAGATGGCATTGGCAAGGTCACCGGCGTAGGTCGGCGTGCCGCACTGGTCGAACACCACCTTCAGCTGCGGCTTTGTGGCGGTGAGGTTGATCATCGTCTTGACGAAGTTGTGACCATATTCCGAGTAGAGCCATGCCGTGCGCAGGATGATGTAGTTGCATCCCACGGCTTGTATCTTCTGTTCACCATGCAGCTTGGTCAGACCATAGACACCCGTCGGGGTGCCTTTCTGGTCCTCCTTGCAAGGCGTGTTGTAGGGATCTCCTCCGAACACATAGTCTGTAGAGACATGTACGAGCAGACCGCCTACTTCTTTCATTACCTTGGCCAGGTTCTCCGGAGCCACGGCGTTGAGCGTCTCGACAATGTCGCCGGCAGTCTCCGCCTTGTCGACGTTGGTCCATGCGGCACAGTTGATGATGCATTCCACATTATTGTCGTTTACCATTCGTCTCACGTCGTCGATGTTGGTGATGTCGAGGTGGGTATAGCCCTCGCAGACATCGGTGAAGATGTAATGGTCTTGACTCTTTTTGCTCACGAGCTGCATCTCGTTGCCGAGTTGCCCGTTGGCTCCTGTAACTAAAATGTTCATTTTCAGTGTTTATTTCTTTTTCTTGTCGTCCGCGTTTCCGTAGCCGTAACCATATCCGTAGCCATATCCATAGCCGTAACCATAGCCGTATCCGTAACCATAGCCGTAGCCATGTGACGAGGTGCTGGTACCGTTGAGCACGATGGCCATGTGCGGGTACTTGCCCTCGTGGTAGATGGTGTCGAGTTGCGGCAGCATAGAGCGCTCGAGCAGTCCGGCACGCACGATGAAGATGGTGCGGTCTACATATCTTGCTACGATTTCGGTATCGGCCACGATGTCGATAGGCGGACAGTCGACGAGGATGTAGTCATAGTTGTCGCGCAACTCGTCGAACAGCTCTTTGAGTTTGCCGTTGCCTAACAGCTCGGCCGGGTTTGGCGGCATGACACCTACCGGCATGATGGTCAATGTGTCGAATCCATCTACCTTATAGAGGAGATCGTCGAGATTGACATCCTTACCTGTGAGATAGTGGGTGATGCCCTTATGCGGTGAGTGGACGAGCGTAGAGATAGAAGCCTTACGCAAGTCGCAGTCGATGATGAGCACTCTCTTCTTCTTCACGGCCAGTGCGGCACCGATGTTGGCGGTGAGGAACGTCTTACCACTGTTCGGGTTGAATGATGTCAACTGCACGACATTGCTGTCTCTGTTGGCCGGAATCAAGAACTCCAGCTTGGTACGCAGCACACGGAAGCTCTCGTTCATGATGTCGTGGTTGCCTTCTGCCACCACGATCTTCAGGTTGTCTTTCTCCATGCGCTTCGGCGTGATACGCTCGTACCATTTGAGCTTGTTGGCGTAAGGTATCTCACCGGCGAAGGGCACGTCGAGACCATCCAGGTCTTTGCGGCCACGCAGGCGGGTGTCCATGCTCTCGTTCAGGAAGATGATGGAGCCTGGGATAATGAGACCCAGCAAGAAGGCGATGATCAGAATCTGCTTGGACTTAGGCGATACAGGGATGAACGAGCCGTAAGGTGGCGACACCAGTCGCACGTTGTAGGCTGTGAAGGCCTGTGAGAGCTCATTCTCCTCACGCTTCTGAAGCAGGAAGATGTACAGTTGCTCCTTCACCTTCTGCTGACGTCCTACGCTCTGCAGGTACTTGATCTGTCCAGGTGCCGAAGCGATGCGCGACTTTGTCTGATTGGCGTCGGACTGCGCCATTGACACCTGCTGGTCGATACCGGCCACAAGGTTGTTGAGTCCTGTAACGATAGACCTGCGCATGCCGGCCAACTGGTTGTCGTAGTCCTCCACGATGGGGTTGGTCGATGAGGAGTTTGACATCAACTGGTTGCGCTGCATCAAGTAGGTATTGTAGGTGCTGATCTGCTTCTCAATGGCAGAGCTCTCGATGCCTGAGTTGACGGGCAACAGCTGGTAGTGGTCTTTAGAACTGCGCACGAGCATGTTGCGCACATAGATGGCCATGGCACGTTGTGTGTTGAGGTCGAGCAACTGCTTGCTGATATCCTTCGTCTGGTCCATATAGAGCGTGGATGTAGCCTCCTCGTCAGGGATGAGGTGCTGGCTGCGGTAGGACGAGATGTTGGCGTCGAGACCGCCGAGCTCACGTTCGATGATGGCGATACGGTTGTTAATGAACTTTGAGGTGGCGTCGATCACCTGGTTCTTGTCCTTCACCCACTGTTCCTTGTACACTGAGATGATCATATTGATGACATCGCAGGCACGGTCGGGTATCTCGTCGGTGTATGACATGTTGATGATGGAAGCCTGCTTGTCGGCCAGCGCGGCGCTCAGTCTCGACTGCATGTTGGTAGTCATCTGGTAGAGCGTCGACTTATAGACGGAGATAGGCAGGTTGTCTTCAGCCATGTATGAGCCGAAGTATTTGGTCGGGGTGATGATGACGCGTCCGACGGGCGTGTTGATGATGCTCTTGGTGTAGCCTTCTACTACTTTGTCTTTTTCTCCCACTGGGTCGCCGTCGTAATAGAATTTACTCATCTTGACCTTACCGTTGGCTGAGAGCTCCAGTTTGAACGAAGCGGTCTGGTCGTCGGTCAGTCCGAGGAAGCGGACGGAGACGGGCAGCGTGTTTCCGTAGAGCTCGTTGTCGTGGAACGTGCCGGGTACGATATAGGTGACGTCGAGGCCCAGCCGGTGTCCGGCCTCCCAGATAACGGAGGGAGCCTGGATGTCGTACAGCTCGTTGTTGACATTGGTCTGTCCCATGCTGTAGCCTAAGTTGGAGAACATGCTTGAGATGTCGCTGCCGATGCCCTGTTGCTTCGACTCGTCCTTAATGAGCACGATGGCAGAGCGGCTGTATTGTTTAGGGGTCTTGAGCAGGTAGTACATGCCAAGTGCGACACACACGATGACCGATGCTACAAACCATTTCCACTTTCCAATGAAAAGGTGCCATATGGCCTTCATGTCCAAGCTGTTTGCCTGTTCTTCTGTGTCTTGATATTGTTTAATTTCGTTGTCAGACATAATTTGCGATGGAGTATGGTGTCTTTAATTATTGTTATTTGAGCAGTACGGCAATAGATGTGAACAATGATGCCAGTGAGATCCAGAATGAGGTGGAGCGCACATTGTTGCCGTTGACGGTAGACTGACGTGCTCTGGTGGCATTGGGTGTCACATAGATGACATCGTTTTGCTGTATATAGTAGGCTGGCGATGCTGACACGTCTTTCCATGAACAGAGGTTCACCTTGTATACCTTGTTGCTGCCATTCTCTTGCCTGAGCACGGTCACGCTGTCGCGCTGACCATAGATGGTGAGGTCTCCGGCCTTGCCCAGCGCGTCGAGCAGTGTCACCTGGTCGCGGTCGATGGAGTACTGGCCCGGCCTGGTCACCTCACCGAGCACGGAGAAGGAAAGGTTGGCAAAGTCGACGGTTACCACAGCGTCTTTCACGAGGTTCTTGCCGATGAGCATGCCCTTGATGAGTGCTCCTACCTCATCGCGTTTCAGACCAGCGATGTGTACCTTGCCAATGACGGGAAAGTCGATGTTGCCGTCTGTATCGATGGTGTAGAACGATACGTTCTGCGAACCGTTATAATAGCTGTTGTTGGTGCCTTGCCCTACGCGGTAGGACACGGTGGAAAGGTTGAAGAGCTCAGCCAGCTCAGGGTCTTTACTCTTGACCACGATGGTGGCTTTGTCGCCAGGTTGGAAAGTAATGTACTTAGGTTGTACGACAGGAACGTTCTCTCCAGGCCGGATGTCCTGGAAATAATTAACGTCTTTAGGTGTTTGGCAACTACCTAAAAATAAAATAAAACATAGTGCACCAAGCACTGATAAATGGATAGTCCTTAACATAATTCTCTTATTCTAGCGCTTCTCAATCGAAATCTTTACCTATTAATATTGTATGTTAATAATTATTGGTCCTTCCTTTTATTGCAGTGGGCTCTAATGCCCTTGCGTTCTCTTGGCACCGGCTTGCATAATGAGTCTTTGCCTTCAGACAAACTTTGAATATTTGCAAAGTTAGTACTTATTTGTTCTCTATCCATACTTGTTAAAGGATTTATAGCATTATTTAACACTTTACTCTTTCATATTATTTCATTTCTGCGTCCATGAATGTCGGCTTGTGTTAAATAAAATAAATCATTGGCTACTTATCTGAAAATACTCTAACTTTGCAACAAACGTAATTAGTACATGTTAGAATGAAGCACATTAAGTTATTATTATGTGGTCTGGCTGCCTCTTTGTTGATGGCAGCGTGCGGCACTACGTCGACCGTTCCGGTGACGGGCCGCAAACATACGTTGTTGGTGTCTGATGCCCAGGTGCTCAGCTTGAGCAACCAGGAGTATACGAAGTTCATGCAGTCGGCTAAGGTTTCCACCGATGCTGCCAAAACAGCGATGGTGAAGCGTGTGGGTACGCGTCTGGCTTCGGCTGTGGAGACATATCTGAAGAACAACGGCATGTCGTCGGAGATCAAGAACTTCAGCTGGGAGTTCAACCTCGTGCAGAACAAGGAGGCCAACGCTTTCTGTATGCCCGGTGGTAAGATCGTGGTGTATGAGGGACTGTTGCCTTACACGCAGACCGAGGCCGCGCTGGCCATCGTTCTGGGTCATGAGATTGCGCATGCCGTAGCCAAGCACTCTGCCGAGCAAATGTCGAAGCAGATCCGTCAGCAGTATGGCACGCAGATAGGTGGTGCGCTGCTGGGCTCTGTTGTTGGCTCTGATGTAGCGAATATCGCCACTGCGATTGCGCAGCAGGGTTTCTCGTTCGCCAATCTTAAGTATAGCCGCGACAATGAGAGTGAGGCCGACCACATTGGTTTGATCTTTGCCGCTATGGCCGGTTATGACCCTGAGGAGGCCATTCCGTTCTGGAAGCGCATGGCCTCAGGTTCGAGCAGCAACCAGAGCGACATCTTCAGTGATCACCCAAGCGACGCCAGCCGTATCGCTGCCCTGCAGAAAGAGATGCCGGAGGCACTGAAGTATTATAAGGCTGCTGCGAAGGTCACGACTTCTACGAAGACTAAGACAACCACTACTAAGAAAAGGACGACGACTAAAACCACTACAAAGCGGAGAACGAGCAGGCGCTGAACGGCCTGATGTCGTCTTTCATTATTTGAGAAATAAGTTTACAACACCCCTTCTGAGAATCGCGTATTTGCGACCAAGCAACCCGTTGGTCGTAAATACGCGATTTTTGATGGAATTGCAACTAGCTTGTAAGTGGCTGATATTTAGATGATTGCTATTTGGTCGCCTTGATTGGTTGTCTCTCTTGACGTTATGGGTGCGCTTTATCGGCGGAACGGCAACGGCATATCGGCGAAATGGCAACGGAATATCGACGAAATGGCAATGGAATATCGGCGGAATGGCAATGGAATATCGGCGGAATGGTGATGTCTGCTTCTCAGAAAGCCGATTTCGTGATGGAAAGTAGTTTGAAAAAACGTGTTTTGGGTGGTTTGGTTGTTCAGGAAGCGGAGATGATGAAGTGTTAAATTTTGATGAAAATATTTGACGTATCATTGATAACCGTCATAGCCAGTCTATTGAAAGGGATGTGCAGGCTTAATGAATTCAAGTTTCGCAAGTTCCTGACGCTTCGCAGGGGCCGGTCTTGTGGAGGCTGCTGAAAAGGTACCATGTTTTTGCAACAGCGCATATACATACGCATATTTATAAGTATTAAATGTTGCCCGAAAG
>ONQB01000019.1 GCA_900319905.1 uncultured Prevotella sp.
ATGTTATAATTAAATAAGCTGCCCCTGCCAGTCCTCGGGTCGGTTGATATTACTGAGCAACTGTGCAGAATCAGTCTTTATATAATAGGTGTCCACCGTACGAAGAAAAGCCTTCACACCATAGTGCTCATGCCGCATCTGCTCACGCAACTGTGGCAACACGCTTCGCTTGATGAGCAAAGGGAAGGGCGAGATGCTCCCGTCGGACGCCCGCTGCCAGGCAAAGGCGCGGGGAAGACTGTCGTCAAGCGCATCCGACAGCTGTGCGTGGCTGATCATCTCATGTAGTGCCTCACTGCTGACATAGGGCATGTCGCACGTGAGGACGAGCAGCCAAGGGGTCATGCAACGATTGAGCATCGCCTCCAGCCCTCCCAGTGGTCCGCAGTCGCTGTGCAGGTCCTCTACAATATCCAGGCCTAAGAAGGCATAGGCCTCAGCATTGGCGTGACTGGCACTGACGAGCACCTGACGGCAGAGCGGACGGAGGAGCCCGGCAGCCCTTTCTATCAGCGTCTCGCCATTGGGCGAGAACAGGGCTTTGTTGCTTCCGAAGCGGCTGCTATGGCCACCAGCAAGGATGCCGCCCGTCACGTCGAAAAGGGGAGGAGACGAAGAATCACCCATTGTCTTTAGTCCTTATCCGACAGCTAAGGTGAGTGCCAAAGCCACCACAAAAGCGGGTACGGCGAGACGGGCCTCCATCAGCGACCACTTAGCCTGACGCTCCCGACGTGGCTGAATGGCGAAAATCTGACTGATGACTGCTGTCATGGCTCCCTCCAAGAGGATGAAGAACGCCGGATGCAGCACGCTCCAGGCAGAACCGGGCAGGACAAAGTCGATCAGCTTGATAGCCGCAGCCACGACAGCGGTCAGCATGACGGCCTGGGTGCCCTTGCCGGAACGCGTTGCGGCAGCAAACATACACACGATGCCAAAGGCATAGAGGATATTGGATGTGCCGTGATGGATTTGGGCGGCATGCATCAACCAGCCCATCGAGGCTTCGACAATGCCCCAGATGCTGCCCCAGAAGAGGACGGCCCACAAAAGATTCAGTTTGGATTTCATCTAGTAATACTTATTTAGTTTGCTTCAAAGTTAGTCAATTTATCCATAGCCTCCAACGATAATCGAGTTTTTCTTATCATCAAAACAATTATTTCAAGCAGACTGATAACATTTGTGACCAACAAAAGTTGAATAATGTTAAAATAAGCGGGTACGAAAAAGGAGATGCCGACAGACTCACGTCTGAGACATCTCCGCATTTATTATTGATGAGAAAAGGATAACCTTATGATTATAGATCCCAGCCAATGGCCGAAGCACCCAGCACAGCAGCCGAGCTGCCGTCGAGGCTGCTCACGAGGAACTTGGCATGGCCCTTGAAGATCTTAAGCACATGCTCGTCGTAACTCTTCTTGATAGGATCCATCAGCAGGTCGCCGGCCTTGGTCAGACCACCGAAGAACACAAAGGCTTCGGGAGAGCAGAAAGCTGCGAAATCAGCGCAGGCCTCACCCAGCATCTCACCCGTAAACTGATAGATCTCCTTCGACAGCTCGTCGCCCTTGGCAGCAGCCAGACTCACGTCGAGCGAGGTGATCTTATCAGGCTCCATGTCACGGAGCAGTGACAGGCGGTCGGTCTTCTGCAGCATCTCACGTGCCGTGCGAGCCACACCCGTTGCCGAGCAATAAGCCTCCAGACAACCCGTGCGGCCACAACCACACAGACGGCCGTTCTCACCACGTACCATGGTGACATGACCCAGCTCTCCGGCAAAGCCGTCGCTGCCATACACTACCTGACCATTGATTACGATGCCCGAGCCTACACCCGTGCCCAAAGTGATCTCAATGAAGTTCTTCATACCACGGGCAGCACCATAGGTCATCTCACCGATGGCGGCCGCATTGGCATCATTGGTGATGCCTACGGGAATGCCCAGACGCTCGGAGAACATATCAGCCAAAGGCACAATGCCGGAATGACCCCACTTCAAGTTAGGAGCAAACTCAATGTTGCCCGTGTAGTAATTGGCATTCGGCGCACCGATACCCATGGACTTAATCTTATCAATGCCGCCCACCTGATCAATGATAATCTGCAGCGCATCGACAGAAGCCTTTACGTAATCCTCGACCTCGTCATAGGCCTGCGTCTTAATAGCGGTGGTTGCCTTTATATCGCCACGGCTGTCAACAATGCCAAACACCGAATTAGTGCCTCCTAAGTCAAGACCAATGACATAGGGCTTTATTATTGGTTCTTCCATGTTGTATGTTTTTAGTTTGTAATAATCTTATTAAATGATTGTACACTTGCAAAGGTAGTAAAACATTTTAGAAAAGAAAAAGAAAAACGTTTTTTTTACAAAGTTTTTGTGCATCTATAAATCTTTTCGTATCTTTGCCCTGAGATTGCTATATAATTATGACACAAGAAGAAGATATTAAGAATGCCGTCAAGGTTCTGAAGGAAGGCGGCGTCATTCTCTACCCCACCGACACGGTATGGGGCATCGGCTGCGACGCCACCAATCCGGAGGCCGTGGCAAAGGTTTACAAGATCAAGCATCGCGACGATTCCAAGGCGCTTATCTGTCTTGTCGATTCCGACGCACGTCTGCAGCGATACGTGCGCAACGTACCGGCCGTGGCTTGGGACCTGCTCGACGCAGCCGTCAAGCCCACCACCGTTATTCTGGACAACGCCGTCAACCTCGCGCCCAACCTCATTGCCGAGGACGGGAGCATCGCCCTGCGCATCACAAAGGAACCATTCTCAAAGGAACTGTGCTATCGCTTCCAGAAAGCGCTGGTGTCGACAAGTGCCAACATCAGCGGCGAACCGGCTGCACAGAACTACTGTGACATCAGCCAGGAGTTGCTCGACAGCGTAGACTACGTGTGCTGGACACGCCGACAAGAGCACAAGCCCCACACTCCCAGTTCAATCATCAAACTTAAGCCCAACGGCGAAGTAAAGATCATCAGAGCATAAGCCCATGTCCGACAGCGTATTTGACAAGGTACTCGTATGGCGGCAGCGCAATATGACCGACCGGCAAATGACCAGTCTGCTGGCGTTTGCCATCGGCATCTTTGCGTCGTTGGCAGCCTTTGCCCTTCACTCGCTCATCGGCGTTATCCAGCATCTGCTCACCGACGACTTTGTCTCGAACTCAGCCAATGGACTCTTTCTGGTGTTCCCGGCCATCGGCATCTTCCTCACCACCATATTTATTAAGTATGTGGTGCGTGACAACATCTCCCACGGTATCACGCGGGTGCTGTATGCCATCTCTACCAAGCAGTCGAGACTGAAGGCGCACAACTGCTGGACGTCAATCGTGGCCTCTGCCCTGACCATCGGTTTCGGTGGATCGGTGGGAGCCGAGGCTCCTATCGTGCTGACCGGCTCGGCCATTGGCTCCAATCTCGGACAGTTGTTCAAGATGAGCAATCGCCAGCTGATGGTGCTCGTCGGCTGCGGTGCCGCCGCTGCCGTGGCAGGTATCTACAAGGCACCCATCGCCGGTCTGGTATTCACGCTTGAGGTACTGATGATCGACATGAACATGGCTTCTATCGTGCCCATCCTCATTGCCACTATCACGGCCGACGTGGTGAGCTACATGCTTGCGGGCACCGCGACGATGTTCAACTTTCAGATGGACGCTGCCTGGAGCGTGGAACGCATACCAGGAACGGTGATGCTGGGCATCTTCTGCGGCTTCGTAAGTCTATACTTCATGCGGGGCATGAACTGGTGCGAGAGTCAGTACTCCAAACTGCGGCAAAAGCCTTATGTCAGACTCATCACAGGCGGTCTGCTGCTGAGCGTGCTCATCTTTTTCTTTCCCTCGCTCTATGGTGAGGGCTGGAACAGTCTGAGTGTCCTGCTCGACGGCAAGACGCAAGCCGACTGGGACCAGATCATGAACGGATCGCTCTTCTACGGGCACTCCGAACTACTGGTCGTGTATATAGGACTGGTCATCCTCACGAAGATCGTCGCCACCTCATCGACCAACGGCGCCGGCGGTTGCGGTGGTACCTTTGCGCCATCGCTGTTCGTGGGCGGCTTCGCAGGCTTCTTCTTCTCCCGCATCTGGAACATGGAGCAGATTGGTGTCTACCTGCCGGAGAAGAACTTCGTGCTGCTCGGAATGGCCGGCGTGATGGCCGGCGTGATGCACGCACCGCTCACCGGCATCTTCCTCATTGCCGAGATCACAGGAGGCTATCAGTTGTTTGTGCCCCTGCTCATCGTGGCTGTGGTCAGCGTGATGGTCATCAGCATCTTCGAGCCTCACAGCATCTATGCCATGCGTCTGGCACGTGAGGGCAAACTCGTCACCCACCACACCGACCGCAGCGTGCTCACCCTGATGAGCATGGAGTCGGTAATTGAGAAACACGTGACAAGCGTCAGGCCCGACCTGCCATTGGGCAAACTGGTCAACGTACTGTCAAACAGTGACTACGACTTTCTGCCCGTAGTGGATGATTCCGGCCGTCTCTTAGGCGAGATTGACATCACAAAGATACGCCACATTGTCTTCCGAACCGAGCTCTACCAGCGCTACAATGCCTCACAGCTCATGACTCCTGTGGCCAGTTTCCTTTACAACAATGAGCCAATGGAGGACGTGATGAAGAAATTTGAAACGACCAATGCCAACGCACTGCCCGTGGTCGACATCAACAACCACCTCATCGGTTATATCTCACGCCTGCGCATGTACAGCGTCTATCGCAAAATGGTTGCTGACTATTCTGCAGAATAATAGAATTCGGGCGATGCGACTTTTATATCGCACTGACCAAAGGCTTATATCAGTCAGCATCGCCCAAGTATTCGTGGTCGTCATTGTAATTGTCTTCCATTTCCTGCATTCGCTCAAGCTGCTCCGTCATTTCCTGTTCATAACGCGGCAAATAAGTTTGCTCGATGGCTGCCGCGTGTGAAGTGAGGAAGCCATTGCGATAACCTTGCACTACGGTAGCGAGCGTGTCGCCGCCCAGCAAGAGCGATTTGTAGGCACACTCATAGGCATAAGCCTCATCGTATTCTTTGGGAGCCGTATGATCGTCAAGTACCATCCGTGCCAGAGCAGCATAACAAGCAGAATCGCGAAGATTGGCACCGGCAGAATACCAACGCCAAGCCTCTGTGTAATCCTGAGGAAATCCGTAATTCCCACCTTCGTAATAACCACCGAGATAGAGTGCGCCGATACTCTCACCAAGCATACACGCATATTGCAGATCTTCATCAAGAGCCTTGTGTACCTCAGTCATATCTTCATCAGATAATGAATCAAACAAGTCCTCATCCACGAGCATGGCATATTCAAGAAAACCTTCCGAGGCAAAGACCTCACGCGCCCGTTCCATGACTTTGATGAATCCCTCACGGTCTTCTACAAATCCATGCTCATCGCAACAACCATAAAAAGCCGACCAGAAATAAGCTGCGCTGCAGCCCAATCGGGCTGCTTTCTCATAGTTGTCAAGTGCATTGCTCACCCTCCCCATCCTTAAGTCAGCATCTGCCAAAAGACTAATAAATTGCGGATCAATGTCGTGCTTGTCCCTTCGCGCCTTTTCGATGATTTGTTCTAATGTATCGTATGCAGCCGAAACATTCTCTTCCTTTCCAAATTGTCCATAAATGGCATCCCGTATTTCCTGCTGCCGGGCTTTCTCACTGCCCTCCGCGGCGCTCTTTTCAATAAGCCTCCGATAGAGCGTAACATCGGCCTCGCCAAAGTCACCGTCTCGATAGGCCAGCGCTAAAAAGGCGCGTGCATCAGCGATATGACCTAAGAGATAAGCCGATGAATAGTAATGTAACTTCTCATCATTTGAGTTTGATCGGAACTGAAGACAATCGTGCAACCGCGCCAAGGCATATTGCATGTAGGGATTTCCATTATCAGCCATTCGCTGAATCTTGTCCAAATCCTCAAATAGCAATGCCACGTTGTTACGAGCCCGCAATATCCGAAGAAAATAATCTTGGCGTTGATGGTCTTGTTCCACATTTTCGGCAGCCGCCCAAAAGGCTTCGCGTGTCTGATAATTGATGATAAGTTGTTGTATTGGATTCATAATGCAAGTGTGTTATTATAATAAAAGAGATTTGATGAGGCAATAACTTTAATCGAACATGACACGGGGATTCATTACGCTGGGGCTTTTCCATTCCAAGTTATGACACCTAAGAACCAATGTCTTGGCATGCCAATAAGCGTGACAAAAGCCCATTCTCCTTGGTATGGCGGCCAACTGCACATCAGTTTCCCGTTCTACATCGTCAATAAGATTTTCGTAAGCCAGACTCCATTCTATTGGGTCGTGTTTAAGATGACCCGTGTTGACTATCTCGTCAAAGCGTTTCTCGTCAGCCAGTTGAATGTTTCTTTCATACCTCACAATCTCCGCCTCCACTTCCTCATCTAAGGAGAGTTCATGGCCTTGAACAGCCTCTATGCGGTGTATCACCGTCAACTTCATACGCAAAAGGCGCAACCGCAGCCGCTTATGTTCATACACGCAGTCCGTCATTCGCCGTACGGCGAGATACAGATTATTCAACATGTGGTCGAAGCCCTCAAGATAGTTGCCATAATGCAGAAAAATCTCGGTCAAGCCCGATATTTCCCAAATGCGACGTTGTTCCTTTAGGTTATCCTCGGCAAGCAGCACACAGCCACAGCAAATATCGTTATATAGCTCAAGCGACGTTGCATCGCTCGCGAGCGGCAACCCTTTACATTGGTTCAAAGCATCGTTAAATGCCTTTCTGACAGAAAGATTGTTTTCCATATATCACTTTCTTTTAATAATAAAACAATTCGCCCGAGGCATTGTCAAACTTCATACGGCACAAGTCGCGCGCCGGTACGAAGAAATAATACATGCCACAGTCGTAGAAACGTAAACCCCAACGGTCATCCTCATCCACCTGCAACAAACACACATCGCGCTCATGCAGGCTGCTGACTTCTTCCTGATAAGGCGTTCCGAGCATCATTATGCCATCAGAACAAGGATCCTCGGCCACGGTAAAAACTATTTTCTCAGCCGGCCGAAAAACACTTTCTCCCGTATCTTCCCAATGCAAATCGTATGGCTTTAAATTCTCTGTCCGTCGCGAATAGATTACCTTTGGCGGCATATGATAGTCGAGCGGACTGTCTCTGTCACCAAGGAAATAGTCAAGTGGGGCAAAGAACCACAACATACCCTCATGAGGCAGCAGGTGGGCAGTATCGAAAGGAGCTATCTCGTCGCACCGTATCTGACAGATAAAAGTAAGGGGCTCGGCATATACCTCACTGTCTTCATGCACGTCCACTGTAGGATAAGGCACATCATCCGGCAGGTCGGGTGCTCCCCACCAGTGGCTTTTTCCAATGAGCGGCTTGGCGGATGGTTGAGTCAAAAGTTTTATAGCCATAGTTCAAACACGTCTGTAGAGATTACCATATTTGTCACGATAAAGCGTGTGACCGCCCGTACCGCCAAGCACTGCCAAGGCGAACAAGGCTGCCAGCACAACGAGAAGAATGCGCACAATAACGAAGATGAGTGCTGTCACAGCTACAATGCAGCTCACGGCATAAACCAGGATGAAGACTGATATCAAGCTGCCTCGCAATGCACCTAAATCCTTTATATTGAGCATAAAGGTCCTGACAATGCCCACGAGAATGATGAGCAGGAAGATGAAAACGCCCACCATCTCAGCCGTCTCGCCTTTCCAATGGAAGCCCAACTGCGTTACAAGGAAATAAACAATCAGTGTGGGGAAACTGACAAGAATCCCAATTACGGCTGGCTTAACATGTATTTCGCCGTCAATGGAACCGTCGCAGCACAGCAGCAACTCATACATCTTGATGGAGAACAGTTGCACGGCTACCACCACTAAGAAGGGAATGACACGCAACAATGTTCCCAAGAAGCCGTAGCGGTTGTAATCGCACCACCAGAAAGCACCTGCGCCCATGAGTCTGTACCAGTATATTTCGATGACGGCTACAGCGAGCAAACAGAGTGGAACAACAACCAGCCCGGCCTCGCGCACCGACCTAACGCCCAACCGCATGCCAGTAATACTGATAGCGAAGACCATGACCAACAACCCGACGATAGTCCAGCAGGGGCCCATAGAAGCAAAGAATGCTGAAGTAGCATTGCTATATTGCCGTTCGCGATCGCTAAGTATATGCGTCACAACCGGATTGTTGGTCTGACTCCATATCAGATAGTCGCGACTGAGGCGATAATACTTGCCGTGGCTCATAAAAACAAAATAGTGCTTGTCATAGGATTGCGGCACTGAGTCGATAAGTTCTCCTTTGGCAAGATAAATTCCGTTAGCATTTGCCTTGGGCTTCCACCCACTCGCTTCCTTTTTGTCTCTTACCACCCGCGTACAAAAGACGCTGTCTTTGATTGTCGGGCTAACGACATATTGCGACAATCCGGAAGGACTAAGCGTGGCATGGTGTCGCGGTCCGCCAAGGCTATCGGCTCCTTCTTTGTGAAGGTCTATAGCGGCGGTTGACGCACCTCTGACGACAAGACCGGAAAGGCGATGTCCTTGCTTCCCCACAAAAAGCCGGTAGCGAGGGACAGTACTGTCGGCCTGTGTCTGAGCCGCTTCAGCTCGCAGGCTGTCCATCTCAGTCAGAAAGAGATAATAGCCCTCACGCGCAGAGGTAATACTACCGCCGACTGCCGACTGCCGCAATTGACCATCCTTAACAAAGAGCCTTCCCTGCATCGTATCGCCATTCACCGTATCAACGATGAGCGTAGCCGGATTGCCGTTCAACTCTCCGTGCCAGTTGCCGCCAAACAGTTTCTGTCCGTCAGCCAAAGCCACATTCGTATAAGTTTGGAAAAGTAGGAAACATCCAAAAGCAATTAGTGCTGTCAGACCTGCGCCTACACCTATACTAAGACCATACCGACCAAACCACCGGCCAATTGGTTCTAACCAATGTGGGGAACGGGACGGAGGGTTAGCATCCTGCTGTCGTCCCGTTGCTGTCGGTCTGCCAGCGTACGGCATAGCCTGTCGTTGGGGCTGTGGTTGTTGCCGCTGGGGGCGCGACTGCTGTGACTGAGGTCGGTTAATATGTGGTTTCGGCTGAAAATTTTGCGTTGTTTGCTGTTGCCGTGGCCGCTCATTGCGCCGTTGTTGCTGTTGGGGCGTCCGCCGCGGGCCGCCCATAGTCTGCTGCATGGCCGTACGAAACTGCTCAAGCGTCTCGGCATCAGCAGTGTACATCTCCTTGGCCACACCACGGAAATCCTTACTGGCCTGAATGATGTCTCGATTGTTGCCGTGCAGCTTGTCGGCATCACTCAGCACCTTCACCATACGCTCCACGCGCTGCGTGCACGACGGCCCGAAGCTCACCGTACGCCACAAATTCTTCAGCGCTCCAATAGCTTCCAACTCATCCGAATGAAGATTGTCGGTATTGGCATCAAGAATGGCAATGGCGTCAGTCCATTTCTTGAGGCGCATTTTGAATATCGTTTCCAGCATCGTGTAGTACTTTTAAGCGTCATCACACTATTCTACCATAGCCTTACTGATGGTGTCGATGGACTGTGACAGTTCCTCTCCCGACTTGACCCCCTGTATGCGCAGGGTAAAGTCGATGGCCTCATCGCCCACATTGGCGTGAACGCTCAAGATGCCCTCGCTATCCACGTCGAATATCACAGTAATGGGCGTGCCCTTCGGCCAATTGCGTTTGATTTCGAGCGACCGGTCTTCAAGCAGCGTGCAGAAGCGCTCCTCAACAGCCCTGTCGGTCTCTGGGTTGGTAAAATCACTTTCAAACACCTTCATCGGAACAGTATGTTGGTTGTCGCACATGGTCTCGAACTCCTGTTCCATCCTTGCGGGCAGCGAAGAGTTGGCGAAAATAAGGTTGCCCACCATTGCCTGGCCTTCGGGCGTAGTGAAGTCGGTGCCGTAGGTCTTGCTCGTCACGTTGACCACCCTCGCCTTGGGTCCTCTGAGCGTCTTTGGCAAAGGCTTGTCACTGTCACCATTTTCCACCTCTTCCACAGCCTTGCGGTAAGCCTCGTTCATGGCATAGATAGCCGCACCCTTAGCCACACACTGGTCAGGGTCGCTGAGTTTGGCATCGCATCCGAATTCAGCGTCAAGCCGCTGTTTGACCTGTGGCATTCTGCTCGACCCGCCAACAAGCAGGAACTCAAAATCTGTATTGTAGCCCTTCTCGCGTGCAATGTCGATGACCTTATGCGTGGCATCAATCGTCTCGTCAAGATGGGCTTTTGTCAATGTGTCAAAAATTTCGCGTGTCACCTCGAAGCGCGCCGACTGACCGTCATACTGCACGTTACACTTCACGACATCCTTGCCCGTGAGCTGTTTTTTCTTCATTTCAGCCTCAAGCAACAGCGTGTATTTCAGTTCCTCATTATCCATTGTGTAGCTGCAGCCCGTTTGCTGGTTAAACTGGTCAAGCATGTAATTAGCCAGTTCGGTGTCCCAATCCACACCGCCAAGATGGTGGTCACCACCCGTGGCAATTACCTTAATGGCACCACCATTGACATTGATAATGGTCACGTCGAAGGTGCCGCCGCCCAAGTCATACACTAAGACGGTTTTGCGCTCAGTGGTCTTCATGCCGTAGGCTATGGCAGCCGCCGTGGGCTCGTTGATGATAGCCAACACGTTGAGACCGGCTATCTCGCCCGCCTGCTTGGTCTGCATGCGCTCCTTGGTGCCGAAGTATGCGGGGCAAGTAATGACCACATCCTTCACCGGCTCGGGATTGTCGCCCAAATCGTTGGCGTCCTGAACGAGTTTCTTCAGAATAAGGGCCGAAATCTCCGATGGGTCAAAATGGTAGGGAAATTTATTGGTAGCCTTGTCGAAGTCGGCATCAATACCCATCGAGCGCTTGACAAAACTCACGGTGTTCTGCGGTTCAGTGGCAAGCATGCCCTTTGCTTCCTGACCCACAATAATTTTGTCGGGACCTTCAAAATATACAACGGACGGCGTAGTGTTGGTTCCTTCGAAGTTGGTCAGCACGATGGCCTGGTCGTATTGATCGACCTGCGCGATGCAGCTGTATGTGGTTCCTAAGTCAATGCCATAAACGGCACGTGTTTTATCGGTTGTTGACATAACTGTTGATGATTAATGATTGAAAAATAAATGATAAGCGTATATAAACAGGAAATCAGGCTTTTTTCCGATAGACGGCAATTCGCGCCTGCCTCAGCACCCGGTTGGTCTCGCAATTGCGGAAACCGCCGGCAATGCATTCGGCCACTGTTCCGCCCTTGTCGATCTCATCAGTCTCTACCACGCGAATGGCGCGATGGGCCTTCGGGTCGTAGGATTCGCCCGCTGATGGCTCAAAATACTCCACCGAATACTCATCAGCCAAATGGTCGCGTATATATAAATAGGTGTTGGTGACAAGCCGCTTTGCCTTCTGCGCGTCATAGTCGGGCGCATCCGGCTGAATATGCCTGTCGGTGTCGCCCATTCTTTCGCAGATGCTGAGAATGTCGGCCAGGTAATCCTTCTTCAAGTCTTCTATCAGTCCCTTCTTTAGCTGCACCAGTTCCTGGTGCATGTCCCGAATAATCTTCTCCTGATAGGCTGCAGTGTCTATCTTCTCACCAAGCGACTCCATCTTACCAGCCAATGCTTGCAGGGCATCGGCCACTTTGCCGTCTGAGAGCGGAGACTGCGGCACTGCGGTTTCCGTTGTCTGTCGTTCCTCGGCGTTAGGGACTGTTTCGGGGTCACTGCCGTTCTCCACCATAGCGGGCGAAGCTTCCGCCTCAGACGGAGACGGCGTACAAGGTGGAGTAAGATGCTCGCATACCTTGTCAAGCACCTCGCGCAAATCGTGCACTTGCTTTTGCAGCGTCTGCACATCGTCGCGCAACCTGGTCATTTCTTCATTGTTGAAAATACTCATGGCTAATCTTTGTTATCGGTTTCCGCAAATTTAGGTGTGAAACACGCACAAAGGCTGTCAATACGTTGAATTTACCTATTGACACCCTATGTTTTTATCAATCGACCGAAAATTTACGCTTTGACCGCCCGAAAGCGTCGGGAAATGTTTAACTTTGCAAAAAATAAACATGAGACAATATACAACCTACATATCAACTTCAAATAATGGATTTTGCAAGCCTTCATCGCCTTAGGGACTTTTCCTGTGGGATTATCTTTATGTTTCAAATCATGGGCACTCTCATGCTCTATCTGAAAGGACGCACGCACCGCTTGCAGCGTGTGCTCTTTTGGCTGATGCTCTGTCTGTTGGGTGTCAGCTGCTTCGAATTCTATGTATTTTTCATCCACAATTTCCTTGGCTCACAGCTACGGCCTGTCACCAACATACTGCAGCTTACGGCGGTTCCCTTGTGCCTCATGGTCATCTACGCCGTTACGCACGACCGATTCATGCAGTGGAAAATTGTCTTGGCCAACATTCTGCCCTACGCCATCGCCTTGGCTGTTTATCTTGCCAGCAACTCGGCCGTAGCTTATTACGGCATCATCGGCTTTGGCGGAATCCATGCCATAGGCATTATCAGTTATGGCTTTGTCGCTATCAACCATTATAATAAGGAGTTGCAGGACAATTTTTCCAATGCCGGACAATATTCGATCAACTGGCTCCGCTACATGCTCCTGCTCTATATTGGCCTTGCCGTTACCTGGACTATGGCCACGTTCAACGACTCTCACATCATGGCAACAATATACAACCTGATGTGTGTGGTCATTTTTGCCCTGCTCTATTACTTCGTCTATCGGCAGGAGAATATGGTTGAGGCCTTAGCCACTTCTAATACTGAAGACGCGGCACGCATGCCAACAAATTCGCCGGAAGACAATTCTGCCGACAGCGCGGAAAGCAACAGCCAACCTAACTATCTCTTTGCCGACCGGTTGGAGTCCGTCTTCAGCAAAGGCAAGATTTATCTCAATGCCACCCTCACTCTCAACGATCTGGCCCGCGAACTCGGTACCAACCGCACCTATCTGTCCAACTATCTCAACCAACAGTTGCACACTACCTTTTACGAATATGTCAACCAATGGCGCGTTCGGCGTGCCAAGGAGCTGCTTCGTGCCAACAGTCTGCCGTTGGAAGACATTGCCCTGCAGTCGGGCTTCAATTCCATGAGCAGCTTCCGACGTTATTTCATCGCACATACTGGAATGTCACCACTCGAATACCGAAAAGCCAGGACATAGACCATAAAAAAACGCCAAAACGAGAAAATTTGGGCGCAAGCATTATCCAAAATAAAATAAAAGGCGTACCTTTGCACTTAGTATTATGCCGTATCTTTTCCATATAGACCTGTTTGAGCTTATTCTCAAGGGTATGCTTATAGGCATTATCGCCTCGGCCCCAATGGGCCCCGTGGGTATCTTATGCATTCAGCGCACCATCAACAAGGGGCGTTGGTATGGGTTAGTTACTGGCATTGGCGCTGCGTGCAGCGACATCATCTATGCGCTGATTACAGGTCTGGGCATGAGTTTTGCCATGAACCTTATCACCAACCCATCAAACAAGTTCTGGCTTCAGATCGTCGGCAGCACAGTATTGTTGTTCTTCGGCGTTTATTGTTTCCGCTCAAAGCCGAAACGCCATCTCAGCCATACCAATAAAGGGAAAGGCACTTATTGGCACAACGGCATTACAGCCTTTCTCATTACTTTTTCCAATCCACTTATCATCTTCCTGTTTATGGCGGCATACGCGCAACTTGCGTTCGCCATTCCCCATCGGCCGCTCGAAATGTTGTTGGCCTTTATGTCCATTTTCGGTGGTGCACTGCTTTGGTGGTTTGCCCTGACATGGCTTATCGACAAAGTGCGAGGCCGGTTCAATGACTCCAGTCTCGTGCTTATCAACAAAATTATTGGTTCCATCGTCATGGTGTGCTCCATCGTGGTGCTCATCGGCACGATCTTCAACCTCTATTCCTTTCACTAAGGCATCAGCTTTATCATTATATCATGTACATCGCTCAAGAAATACGCAAGAAGTCTATCGCCGAATACGTCTTATATATGTGGCAGATAGAGGATCTCATCCGTGCCTATGGCTGTTCGCTGTCGCGCATCCGCGACGAGTATATCAACAAGTTTGACTACACTGACGAACAGAAGGAAGACGAGACCGACTGGTTTGGCAACCTCATACGCATGATGAATGAGGAAGGCAAACGGGAGAAAGGACATCTGAACATAAATGCTGTGGTGGTGCAGGATCTCAACGACTTTCACAACCAACTGCTCGAGTCAAATCATTTTCCCTTCTACAACGCTGAGTACTACAAGGTGCTGCCCTATATCGTTGAGTTGCGCAACAAAGGCAACCGGGAGGTGAGCGAGGTAGAAACCTGCCTCAATGCGCTCTACGGCGTGATGGTGCTGCGATTGGAAAACAAGGAAATCTCACCAGAGACAGAGCACGCCATCAATGAAATCACCACTTTCGTGGGTATGCTAAGTGATTATTACATCAAAAACCGCGACGAGGGACTTGACTTCGGCGACAATGATTAAACACAAATGAACAAGCAAATAGAAAGAAGGCGCACGTTCGCCATCATCTCTCACCCTGATGCCGGTAAGACCACACTCACCGAGAAGTTCCTGCTCTTCGGTGGACAGATACAAGTGGCCGGCGCGGTGAAGAACAACAAGATACGCAAGACCGCCACGTCTGACTGGATGGACATAGAGAAGCAACGTGGTATCTCTGTCTCCACTTCGGTCATGGAGTTTGACTATCTGCCGGAGGGGCAGAGCGGTGAGCCTTACAAGGTGAACATCCTCGACACCCCGGGTCACCAGGACTTCGCTGAGGACACCTACCGCACACTGACCGCCGTAGACTCTGCCATCATCGTAGTCGACTCAGCCAAAGGCGTGGAGGCTCAAACCCGTAAGCTCATGGAGGTGTGCCGCATGCGCAACACACCCGTCATCATCTTTATCAACAAGATGGACCGTGAAGGCCGTGACCCCTTCGACCTGCTCGATGAGTTGGAGCAAGAACTGCACATCCATGTGCGACCCCTGTCGTGGCCTATCGGACAAGGTATGAAATTTAAAGGCGTGTACAACATCTATGAGAACAACCTCAACCTCTTCACCCCCGACAAGCAACGCAAGACCCAGAAGGTGGAGGTAGACGTGCAGTCGGCCGACCTGGAGCAACATGTCGGAGAGGACTTTGCCAAACGGCTGCGCGATGACCTCGAGCTCGTCGATGGTGTCTATCCGGAGTTCAATGTTGACGACTACCGCAAGGCAGAGGTCGCTCCGGTGTTCTTCGGTTCGGCTCTCAACAACTTCGGTGTGCAGGAGCTGCTCGATTGCTTTGTGCAGATTGCGCCCAGTCCACAGCCCACCAAGGCCGAGGAACGGATGGTGAAACCAGATGATCCGAAGTTCACAGGCTTCATCTTCAAAATTACTGCCAACATCGACCCCAACCACCGTTCGTGCATCGCTTTCTGCAAAGTGTGCTCCGGCAAGTTTCTGCGCAACCAGCCTTACTATCATGTGCGCCTCGATAAGACCGTGCGCTTCTCGTCGCCTACGCAGTTCATGGCACAGCGCAAAAGCACCGTTGACGAGGCATGGCCCGGCGACATCGTGGGACTGCCCGACAACGGCATCTTCAAGATTGGCGACACGCTCACCGAGGGCGAGCAGCTACACTTCCGCGGACTGCCATCCTTCTCTCCGGAGCTTTTCAAATACATCGAAAACGATGACCCAATGAAGAGCAAACAGTTCCAGAAGGGTATCGAACAGCTAATGAACGAGGGTGTAGCACAGATGTTCGTCAACCAGTTCAACAACCGCCGCATTATCGGTACTGTAGGCCAACTGCAGTTTGAGGTCATCCAGTACCGTCTTGAGCATGAGTACAACGCCAAGTGCCGGTGGGAACCTGTCCACCTCTATAAAGCATGCTGGATAGAGAGCGACGATGCCGACGAACTCGACAACTTCAAGAAACGCAAATACCAGTACATGGCCAAGGACATTGAAGGACGCGACGTCTTCCTCGCCGACAGCAGCTACGTGCTGAGTATGGCAGAGCAAGACTTCAAGCACATCAAGTTCCACTTCACTTCTGAGTTTTAGCCATTCGGCTGACAAATAACAAAGAGGGTGTATCAAAATTGGAGAAGTCCAGGAGTTCAGAAGTCCAGGAGTTCAGTCATTACTATGATGATAACTTATTATCAGATACTTATACATTTGACAGAACTTCCTAACTTCCGGGCTTCTGAACTTCCTCAATTTTGATACATCCCCTTCTGCATTATACAAGACCACCGTTAATCGGCCGGATGATCCAACCAATTCTTCATGATTGTTTTGCCCATTGGCGTCAGCACGCTCTCTGGATGGAACTGGATGCCATGTACATCGTACTGGCGGTGCTTCAATCCCATGATTTCACCATCGGGACTCATGGCTGTGATTTCCAAACAATCGGGAAACTGCTCCTTGCTCACCACCCAACTGTGATAGCGGCCCACCTCGAAGTGGCTTGGCATACCGTCGAATAGGTAGTCATTGCCAAGCTGCTCACAGTCGGTGGCTACCCCATGGTAAACCTGTGAGAGGTTGGTGAGCTTAGCGCCAAAGACCTCGCCAATGGCCTGATGGCCAAGACAGACGCCGAGTATGGGCTTCTTCCCGGCATACGTCTTGATCACATCGAGCAACAGACCGGCTTCCGACGGGATGCCGGGGCCCGGGCTGAGGATAATCTTATCGTAAGCCTCCAACAGAGGCAGTGCAAACTGGTCGTTGCGCACCACATCAACCTCAGCACCCAACTGTTTTACAAGATGTGCGAGGTTGTAGGTAAATGAGTCGTAATTGTCTATAATGATGATTTTCATAGCTTCTCTGCTTCTTTTATTGCTTTGACCAATGCGCCGAGCTTGTTGTTGCTCTCCTGCAGTTCATATTCGTCGTTGCTCTTCGCCGTCACGCCGCTGCCGGCCTGGAACCACAGTTCACCATTGCGGCTGATGAAGGTACGGATGACGATGGCATGGTTGAGGTCACCATTGAAGTTGAAACAACCGATGCAACCACCATAGGCACCACGGTTGTGCGGTTCCATGTCGTTAATAAGCTGCAAGGCCCTCACCTTCGGCGCACCGCTCAGCGTGCCGGCCGGGAAGGTATCGATGAACTCCATGATGCGGTCGGCTCCCTTGTCAAGCTCACCACGTACACGACTGACCAAATGGATGACATGGCTATAAAACTGCATGTCCTTGTAGTACTCCACTGTCACATTGTGGCAATGGCGGCTCAGATCATTGCGGGCCAGATCAACGAGCATCACATGTTCGGCATTCTCCTTCGGGTCGTTGCGAAGGAACTCGGCATTCTTGCGGTCCTGTTCCACATTGCCCGTGCGCTTCGTCGTACCGGCAATAGGATCGATGAAGGCATAGTTGCCCACTACACGGTTGTGTGTCTCCGGTGACGATCCGAAGATGCGGAAGCCACCAAAGTCAAAGTAAAACAGGTATGGGCTGGGATTGATGGCACGCAACGCACGATAAAGCTTGAAGTCATCCCCCTCGTACTTCTGCACAAAACGGCGGCTGATGACGATTTGGAACACGTCGCCGCGCAGGCAGTGCTTCACGCACCGACGCACGTTGGCCTTGTGTTCCTCATCGGTAAGCGTCGACGTAGCCTCACCAATGGCGCGGAAGTCATAAGGCTTCACATTGGAACGGTTGGCGGCCGTCAACAGCAGTTGCAAATCGTCGTCCGAACCCAAGGTGACGAAGTCCATCATATTGTTGAAATGGTCGAACACGATGATATCCTTGTAAAGGATGTAGAGCATGTCGGGCGCATCGTTGCGGGCCATCGTCGTGTCCTTCACCGGAATATTCTCAAAGTAGCGCACGGCATTGGAAGCCGTGTAGCCGAAGATGCCATAATAAGCACTACCCTCGCCCTCAATGTGGAAAGCCTTCATGAAATCGTTGAAAGCATTTGCCACCGCACGCTTGGGCTTGTCAGAGTTCTCCACCGGCACCTTGCGGTCCACCCTGCTGCCATCAGGAAAGAGCATGCTGATGACACCATGATTGACTTGAATGGAGGCCATTGGGTGAATGCCGATAAAGCTCTTGGCATTCTCATTGCCGTGGTAGTCAGAGCTCTCCATGAGCATCGACTGAGGATAGAGGTCGCGCAGACGCATGTAAAGCGACACGGGCGTAAACAAGTCGCCTAAGATCCGCTTGCTGTTTGTTGTATAATTAAAAGTTGCCATATTCACCAGCCATGTCTTTATGTTTGAGATAAGTAGCCATATCCTTGTCACCACGTCCGCTCACGGTGAGCACCACGACGTCGTCAGGCTTGAAAGTCACTTTTTTGAGCGCAGCCAACGCATGTGCGCTTTCAATGGCCGGAATGATGCCCTCAGTGCGCGTGAGTTCATAGCCGGCATGAATGGCCTCATCGTCGTTGATGGCCAGCACCTGTTCCCGTCCGGTCTTTGCAAGGTAGGCATGCATGGGGCCAATGCCGGGATAGTCGAGGCCTGCCGAGATGGTGAAGGCTTCCTTGATCTGACCGTCGTCGGTCTGCATGACAAGGGTGCGGGCTCCATGGATGATACCCTCTGTGCCACAGTGGATAGTAGCTGCCGTATAGTCAGTATCGATGCCGTGACCACCAGCTTCAGCGAGGACTATCTTCACACGCGGGTCGTCAACATAGTGATAGATGGTGCCGGCCGCGTTGCTGCCACCACCCACGCAGGCAATGAGCACGTCGGGATAGTCACGTCCGATCTTTTCTTGCAACTGCCATTTGATTTCCTCACTGATGATGCTCTGCATCTTGGCAACGATGTCGGGATAAGGGTGTGGTCCCATCGTCGAGCCAACGAGATAGAACGTGTTATCGGGGTGGCAGCACCAGTCGCGGATGGCGGCCGAGCAGGCATCACTGAGTGTCATATTGCCTGTGGTGACGGGATGCACCTTGGCACCCAGCATCTTCATGCGCTCCACATTGGGATGCTGACGCTCCACGTCGGTCTTGCCCATGAAGATCTCGCACTCCATATTGAACAGCGCACACACCGTGGCAGTAGCCACACCATGCTGTCCGGCGCCTGTCTCGGCAATGATACGTGTCTTGCCCATCTTGCGGGCCAACAGAATCTGGCCGATGGCGTTGTTGATCTTATGGGCTCCGGTATGATTAAGGTCCTCTCGTTTGAGATAGAGCTGACAACCATAGCGCTCGCTCATACGCTTGGCGAAATAAAGTGGTGACGGGCGGCCTACATAGTCCTTGAGCAGTGAACGATACTCCTTCTTAAACTCCTCGCTCTCAATGATTGGCAGGTAGGCGTCTTGCAAGTCATGTACACATTTATATAATATCTCGGGGACATAGGCTCCACCGTATTGTCCGAAGAAGCCGTCTTTGGTTGGATTGGTCAAATTCTTCATGATGTTATTTCTTTAATGCTTCCTGAAGTTGGTCAAGTGCTTTGTCAGGGTCTTTGGTCTCGTTGAGCAGCGTCACAAACTTACTGCCAATAATCGCGCCGGCGGCATTGGCCTGCGCACTTTCCAACGTCTGTTTGTTACTGATGCCAAAGCCTATCATGCGAGGGTTGCGAAGGTTCATGGCATTGATATGGTTGAAGTAAGCAATCTTCTTTTCGTTGAAACTCTGTTGGGCTCCCGTCACGCTGGCCGAGCTCACCATATAGATGAAGCCATCGGTGTTGTTGTCTATGAAGCGGATGCGGTCGTCGCTTGTCTCGGGAGTGATCATCATGATGACGCGGATGTCGTATTTGTCGGCAATGGGCTTCACCACATTCAGATAGTCCACGAAGGGCAGATCGGGGATGATGGTGCCCGACACCCCACTCTCCACACAGCTTTGAAAAAACTGCTCAATGCCGTAGTGCATGATGGGATTGAGATAGCCCATGAGGATGAGTGGGATATGAATATCATCCTTGATGGCCTTGAGCTGGGCAAAGAGATGACGCACGGTCATGCCGTTTTTCAATGCCACCGTACCGGCCGACTGTATGACCGGACCGTCGGCCAAGGGGTCGCTGAAGGGGATGCCCACCTCCACGAAATCGATGCCGTGACGCTCCATGGATTTGATGACGTCGCCGGTACCCTCAAGCGTGGGACAGCCCGCACAGAAGTACAGACTCAGCAACTTGCGGTCGCCACGCTTGGAAAAGACTTGATTGATTTTATTCATCTTTGATTTGCTTTATAAACTTTCTTAATAACTCCACATCCTTCATGGCAGGAGCCGTCTCGAACTTGCTGTTTAGGTCTATGCCCACGCACCTGGGATGGTTGAACGCTTTCACACGCTCCGCATCGTCCGGTCCGATGCCACCACTCAGTAAGAATGGCACACTGCCATGGTAGGCATTGAGTACGTCCCAGTCGAACTGCGTGCCACTTCCTCCTTTTGTCGGACAACGAGTGTCGAAGAGAAATAGGTCGGCATGCCCCTCGTAAGCCTCACACTGCTGAAGATCGTCGGGCGAAGAGATGCCAAAGGCCTTGATGATCTTAACATCGGGCACTAAGTCAGGCACCAGTGTGCGGCGCAGGTTGTCGATGAGCGTCGGAGACTCTGATCCGTGCAACTGGATGTAGTCAAGCGCATAGTTGTAGACATACGTAATGATGGTTTGCGGCATCTCGTCGACAAACACACCCACACGCTTCACGTGCTCAGGAAAGACATAGTTGCGCGTACCGTCGGCATTGACGGCCAGATTGTATCGTTCTGGACTGTAATCAGGGATGATACCGGCCTGGGATGAGATCATCTGCACGAAACGGGGACTCCGGGGATAGAAAATAAACCCCATCATATCTATGTCCAAACCCGCTACCTCGCGAATATTCTTGGCATCGCGCATACCACACACCTTGATAATCATAATGCCTTAATCATTTGTTTTGAACCTTTGAGCCTTGCGTCTTGATCACAGAGCCTCGATAAATTGTCTGAGGGCAAGTCCGGGTTGTTCGGCCTTCATGAAATGCTCGCCCATGAGAAATCCATTGAATCCAGCCTTACGCAGCGCCTTCACCACCTCGGGATCACTGATGCCGCTCTCGCTCACCTTGCACACGCCGTCAGGCAGGCGCTCGGCCAAGCGGAAGCTATTGTCTACATCGGTGACAAACGTTCCAAGGTTGCGGTTGTTGATGCCATACATATCCGGTTCCAGCTCCGCATACTCGAAGTCACGGTCACCATGCATCTCAAGCAGTGTCTCCAAGCCTAAGGCATGAGCCATGTCCTGTAAATGCCTGCACTCGTCCTTGGTCAGCGTGGCAGCAATAAGCAACACAGCCGAAGCTCCACAGAAGCGGGCCTGAAAGAGTTGATAATCGGTAATGATGAAGTTCTTATATAAGATAGGTATCGTCACCCCTGCCTTGCGGGCCTGTTGTATGAACTCATCGTAACCGCCAAAGTACATAGTGTCTGTGAGGATGCTCAGCGCGCTGGCTCCACCTTCCTGATACATGGGTGTGACCTCTTCCACACGTGCGTCACGATGGATCCAACCTTTTGAGGGACTCTTGCGTTTAAACTCGGCAATGATGCCTGTCGGTGACTGCATGAGGGCCTTGCGCATGGAGGCCGGTTTGCCTGCGTCGACCATGCGCTGCACGTCGCCAATGAACTGTTGCAACGGCACATAGCGTTCACGCTCAGCAATCTCCTCACGTTTGTGAGCAACGATTTCTTCTAAGATATCCATTGGGCTTGCGTGTAAGAAAGGTTACTTATTGAGTTCCACGAACTTCTTGAACGTGCGCAGGGCTGCGCCGCTGTCGATGCTCTCACGTGCGATGTCGATGCACTCCTCGATAGGTTTCTTGCCACGTTCCAGCACCTGGATGGCAAAGGCGGCATTGGCCAGCACGATATTCTTCTGTGCGGGCAGTGCTGTATTGGACAGTACATGGTCGAAGATATCCTTTGCTTCCTCCTCTGTTGCGCCACCCACGAGTTCCTCAGGCTTAGCCACGGCAAAGCCAAGGTCGGAAGGCTTGAACACTCTCTCATAGTCATTGGTGATGACCTTGAAATCACCGGTCAATGAAATCTCGTCGTAGCCGTCAATGGAGTTGACGATGCCATAATCGATGCCAATCTTCTGATACACTTGCTGATAGAGGCGCATCTGATTGAGAGTGGCAGTGCCAAGCAGCTGACACTGAGGCTTTGAGGGGTTGATGATGGGGCCAAGAAGATTGAAGAAGGTAGGGAACGGCAGCGCTTTGCGAATGGCTCCCACGAACTTCATGGCCTTGGCAAAAAGCTGGGCATGAAGATAGACGATGCCGCATTCGTTGATGGATCGGTTGAGTTTGTCGATATCGTCGGTAAACACCACGCCATGGTTCTTGATAACATTCGAAGCACCACTCACGCTTGTGGCGGCATAGTTGCCATGCTTGGCCACCTTGTAACCGGCACCGGCAATTACGAAGCACGCGGTCGTAGAGATGTTAAACGTATTCTTACGATCGCCGCCTGTACCAACGACGTCGATGTAACGGTCGCAGTCGAGAGGCACCGGTACGCCAGTCTCCAAGATACCGTCACGGAAGCCGAGAAGTTCATCAACAGAGATGCCGCGCATCTGAATGGCCGTCAGCAATGCCGTGATTTCTGGATCAGAGAGTTCACCACGTGTGATGGCAATCAGCAATTCCTTTGTCTCCTCACGTTTCAGCTCTTCATGATTGAGCAACCGATTGAAAATGTTCACAATGTCCATAGTCGTATATTTTTATAAGTATTACCTTGTTTAAATTATCTGTCTTTTTACGAACAGCTAATAACTGTTCCAAGATGTCTGTGCTATCAACTGCCAAGAGACCGATGCACCTCCTTGAAGAAATTAAAAAAGGCCTGTCGTGAAATACGGCAGGCCCAGGTATATCTTCTTGGAGTATCTACATGGCTCAGCGACTCACGACTTTATCAATCTTGAGTTACGCCACCACCAATATGCAGATACTTGATTCATCATAGTCTTGTATGTTTGTTCTAATCGACAGCAAAGTTAGCGTTATTATTTTAAACTGCAAACTTTTTGGCCAAGAAAATAACGAAGCACCATTATTTTAACACTTATGAAGATTTACAATGTTAAAGGGCGGAAAATATTTGTATTATTGGTAAGGATAACCTATATTTGCAAATGGGTTTAAAGATTTCATCCTTTTTTGAAATCGCACTTGAGGTTGGCTGCGTCCTGCGCCAACCTCTTTTTATTTATTTCGGTCACCGAACTAGATAAGAATTAGGAGAAGGAAGACAACAGAAGTGAGATGAGAGGGATAAAGGATGAGATGCCACGAACTGAAAACGGTACAATATGCCACGAACTGAAAACGGTACAATGATGCGATAGCGAAGGCGCAAATACATATTTTCGGTGTTTATTGCATTTTTCATGTTAAAAATTTGGCTAAAAGAATTAAAACCTTTACATTTGCAGAAAAGTTAGATCATTCACCCCTATAAAACACATTTGCCTATTGAGGAGACTTTACTTCATCATCAAGTAAGTAAAAAATGAGAAATCTTGCAGAGCTGACCGACGAAGAGTTGGCCATTAGCTACATGGAGGGCGATAACAAGGCTTTTGAACTGTTGCTAGCGCATAATCAGTCGAAGGTCTTCTCTTATATTTTATTTGTCGTCCATGACGAAGACAGGGCGAACGACATCTTCCAAGACACCTTTATCAAGATCATTGCGAAGTTGCAGAAAGGCCTTTATACACCAACAGGTAAGTTCAGTGCCTGGTGCATGCGCATCGCGCATAATGTCATCATGGACCACTACCGTGGCATCAGAAACGGCCACATCGTAGAACCGACTGAGGACAACGACTTGTCGAACCTCAGTGGCGAGAACATGGAAGTGACCAATATCGAGAACGATTACGTCAATCAACAGGTGCTCGACGATGTGAAGAAAATGATGCGGCTGCTGCCTGCACCTCAGCGTGAGGTGGTCTACATGCGTTTCTACCAGCAACTGTCGTTTAAGGAGATTGCCGATGTGACCAACGTGAGCATCAACACCGCCTTAGGACGCATGCGTTACGCATTGCTCAACATGCGTAAGATGGCACGCGATCATAACCTGCAACTGCAATTGGTCTAACTTACAGCCGTAAGTCTATCTTACAGTTGTTTCAATTCATGGATGATGGTTTCCGGACTGTCAGCCTTGAACACGTAGCTTCCACTCACCAGCACGTCCACCCCTGCCTCCACCAAACGCGGTGCAGTAGTGGCATTGACACCGCCATCCACTTCGATGAGGGCATGCGAACCGCTCTCAGCAATGAGACGACGCAACCGGCGCACCTTATTGAGCGTGTTCTCAATGAACTGCTGCCCGCCAAACCCAGGGTTGACACTCATGACCAACACCATGTCGACGTTGGCAATGACATCCTCCAGCAAGCTCACGGGTGACGACGGATTGAGAGCCACGCCGGCCTTCATGCCAGCCTCATGAATCTGATAGATCAGACGGTGGAGATGCACGGCTGCTTCCTGATGCACCGTCATCATCATGGCACCTGCCTTCGCCGCCGCATCGACATAGCGTTCGGGCTGCACAATCATAAAGTGCATATCGAGCGGCTTGCGGCATATACTATGTACGGCTTGCAAGACGGGGAAGCCAAATGAAATGTTGGGAACAAACACACCATCCATCACATCGCAGTGCAACCAGTCGGCTTCACTTCGATTTATCATATCAATGTCGGCTTTCAGATTGGTGAAGTCGGCAGCGAGCAATGACGGCGAAACGAGTATAGGCTTATTCATGGTTAATGCGCTAATATTATCCGCAGTAAAGAGGTCAGTTACGACAGAGGTCAATTACGACCACGCCAAATCCAACGGTTCGGCCAGCTCCTGACTGCCAGAAGCCTTATGCCTCCACAACCGCTTGCAAGCCACCTTGCGGATGATAAAAAGTGACAACTCTGATGGTTGCGCGTCTTGAAGTAAAACATATTTCATAGGCAATACGTTGAATTGTGTAAAGGTTCTACCCTCTTATTGTTATTACAACGTAGGCCTTATTGGTTTTATTTTTCAAAGCTATTAATTTTTTGCGACTTAGGCGAAAATAAAGGTAAAATAGTCAGTCGTTTATGCGTAAGTTACGGGGGTTTTTATTAACTTTGCTACATCATAAACCAATTAACACATCACTTTATGAACAAAATTTTACGTTTTACACTCGGTCTCGTTGCCTTGTGTCTCAGCAGTGCTCTTTATGCAGCCGAGACGGCAATCGACTTCACCGCGCAAACCATTACAAAGACCGATAATGGTTTCACGCTCACCGTTGATCCCTTTACTTTCACGGCGCTGAAGAATAATGGTGCTACTGCTCCTACTCAAAATGGTAACTCTAAGGATCTCCGGCTCTATGCCAAGAATTCCCTGGAAGTTCAAAGCAACACTACCATGACGTCTATGGTGTTCACTGTGTCTAAGCAGGGCAAGAAGCGCCTCACCGACATCACGCCGAGTACCGGTACAGTTACTATTGATACAGAGGCTTGGACAGTTACATGGACCGGTTCTGCTTCCGAGGTTACTTTCACAGTGGGTGACAAGGCCACTTATGGCACAGATGGTAAAGATAAAGGCGGTCAATTCGACGTTGACAACGTCACCATCACAACCGGTGCCAGCACCCCAATTGTAGATGTTGCCGAGCCTACCATCTCCGGCAAGACACCGTTCACCGGCAGCACGACCGTGACTATCTCCATTCCTGAGAACACAACGGTCTACTACACCACTGACGGTTCCACACCTAACGACAACGGTGACGAATACACCGATCCCTTTACCATCAGCGCTACCACAACCGTCAAAGCTGTCGCTTACGACAAGGCAGGTAATGCCAGCAACGTGGTGACCAAGGAATTTGTCATGAATCGCACCGGCAAGGGCTCCGCAACTGATCCTTATACTGTCAGCGAGGTTCTCGCCCTTGAGTCTGCCCCCGCTGACACCATCTACATCACCGGTAAGGTTGTAGCTGGCGTGGCAGGCACGTCTTTCAACAACGCCAGCTACTACATCTCTGACGACGGCACTGCCGACAACCAGCTCGAGGTGTACCGTGGCAAGTATATTGATGGTGGCAACTTCACTCCAAGCCTGAAGCTGACCGCAGGTGACGTAGTTGTGATCAAGGGTGTCCTGACAACTTACAACGATACCTATGAGGTGACCGCAGGCAGCAGCATCGTGACCATCAATGGCACGAAAGATCCTGAAACTGTCGAGATCGATCCTAACGCCAAGGGTACTGAGAACAATCCTTACACCGCCGGCGAGGTGATGGCTCTGACCACACTCCCCGTTTATGAGGTCTATGTCTCCGGCACTGTTGTAACTACAGTTTCCGGCAGCGATCAGTATAAGAACGCCGACTATTACATCTCTAACGATGGTACCGAGAACAATCAACTCAAGGTTTTTCGTGGCAAGTGGCTCGGCGGTGCCAACTTCACTTCCGCTCAGACACTGAACGCTGGCGACAAGGTTGTCGTGAAGGGCACCTTAACTGATTACACCAACAAATCAGGTGTGACCACTCGTGAATTCGCTCAGGGCAGTCAGATTGTTAGCCTCAATGGCACAACCACTGCCATCAGCAGTATCAAGAGCAATACCGTCGACAATGCTGCCATCTACAATCTCGCAGGCCAGCGCGTAAGCAAGACCTACAAGGGCATGGTCATCAAGAACGGCAAGAAGTATATTGCCCGCTAATCAGACAGATAGTCAATAATGGTCCGCAGCCAACTGCGGATTATACACCCAAAGGAGGGTGTATCAAAATTGGAAAAGTTCAGGGGTTAGGAAGCTCTGTCATTACCATAATGACATCTTATTGTCAGATACCTATGCATTTGACTGAACTTCCGGACTTCGGGTCTCCCGGACTTCTCCAATTTTGATACACCCTCCTTCTTATTGTGCCTCTTACGCTGTGTGTTGTAGTAAGGATTTAATATTTTTATTGCAAGAACAAGGCGGCAATATCGAACAAAATCACTACATTTGCAATATCAATACCAAAAGACTTCAACGTGACCTCATTATTTATCATACAACTGGTTTGCTGCACGGTGACGGCGCTGCTGGCTCTACAGTTAGCCATCACAAGTCTGCAAGTGAGATGGAGAGTACGGCGCTACGAAGTGTCGAGATGGCTGCTTTGCGCCTCCATGCTTCTTTTTACCATACATTACCTCCTGCAGATGATCAAAGGACTGCGCGCCCAGGGAGCCGACGTGGGGGCTGAGTTCAACATTCTGTTCTATACGCCGGTCTCGTTTGTCGTCACCCTCTCCATCATCAATATCGAAAGCACCGCAAGCAAGTTGCGCCGCTATTGCCTGTGCAGTGCCATTGCCTATGTGGTCATCGTCGCAGTCTTCGTTATCGGTGTGCTGACCAGCCACAGTCTTCACATAGGCAATCTGCTCTATGTCATGCTCGCATTGTTCGTCATTAGCATGGCATATTTCATTGTTGTCAATCGTCGTGAGATGAACAGACAAAGAAAACGTCTTATGCTGAATTACGGGCGCGATTTAGCTCTCTTCGAGCGGTTCTCCCAAGTCAGCAACTTAATGCTGTGTATTGCAGGCGGTCTTCTGCCATTGGCCATTCTCTTCAACAATATAATAAAATACGCAGGACCGTTGATGCTGCTCACCATTGTTATATACACCCAAACGTTTATTTCATTGGGCTACTACCTCACGCCCAATGAGGAAGTCGAAGATGAAGAAGAGAAATGCGTGGCAGACGAAGAGACTGCCAACGCCACACAGACAGGTGAAGACTCAGTGACCACGACAACGACACTATCTGAGAGTAGAAGACAAGAGATAGAACGGGCTCTCAGCAAATGGTGCCAGGAACGGCACTATCAAGACTGCAACGCCACCATTTATACACTGGCCACTGATATCAACTGCAAGAAGAGCGAATTGACGGAATATTTCAATCTGTCGTCTTACACCAACTTCCGCACATGGCTCAGCGACATCCGCTTCAATGAGGCCGTGCGCATGATGAAGAACTTCCCCCAATACAGCAACGATGCCATCTCGACTGAGTGCGGCTTCTCGTCGCACACGCAAATCTATAGGCTCTTCAAACAGAAGACGGGGCTCTCGCCCAGCCAATGGCGCGACCAGTTCGTATAGAGACACACGTACGCTCCAACTTCAGGACAAAGCTTTTCTACCCTACGCCCCCGCCCTATAAGGTGTTGCATTTCCACAAATGCAACACCTTTTTTCGTATAAATGCAACAAATACCGTACAAAAGCAACAGTCCTGCTTGGCTGAAATATATTAATTTTGCCAGACTGCAAAACATATGGGAGAAACGACAGCTAAAGAAGTACCGTAAGCGCTTATCTACCGAAGTCCAACACCCAACCTAAGGCAGTACAAGTACATAGACAAACTTACAAAAACAAATAAGAGATGAGACAGTTCATATTAGCCCATCGTTCATCCATTCTGTACACTGCCTTATTGTCTATAGGCATCGAGATATGCCTTGTAGATCATTCGTTGGTGGCAAAGAGTATCGTGGAAGCAGTCGCCATATTTGTATGCGTTCTATTTATCGTCAGTATTGTGGGAGACATCAAGAATAACAAATATTCCTTTGTGTCAAAGCCAAAGAGAAGGAATGTCTTTTCCTACATTGATGTGGCAATTTGCCTTATTGGCGTAAATGTCAATATTCTATCTGAATCGGAACATTGCTTCTGGGTCTTCATGCTCGTAATTACAGTTCTAAAAATCATTCTGCCCTACATCACAGCTAAGATCGGGAATTACTTCATTAGGATAGGTAACAAGAGAAGTCATTCAAGTCTTGCAAGATAGATAGATTTGCAGCAGGTGAGTGCGCAATGGCAAGACGGAGAGACACCTTTCAGCAATGAGCAAGGCGCGGTCTTTATGGCCGCGCCCTGTAATAGGTTCTACTGTACACACAGGCGAGAGCACCTGTACAACAGCAGGAAAATGGTAAGACCGTATACTTAAGAAGCCGCTCGATTATTTAGCCTCAGTCTTAGCCTCCTCTTTATTCACTTCCTCACCAGCCTTTTTAGCAGCGGGTTTCTTGGTAGCCGTCTTCTTGGCTACTTTCTCACGCAGTTTCGTTTCGGCTGCCTCCATCTTCTCAATGCGTGCCTTGAGACGTTCTATCTCCTTGTCTTTCATCTCAATCTCGTCGCCTTCGTTCTTGATGGTCGTCAGCAGCGAGTTGAGCTCATCGTTGTCGATTTCAGAAGGATAGAGCGCATTGACACGGTTGATGAAGTCACCCAGGATATTCATATAGTTGGTGAAAGCATCAAACGGACTGCTATAGATTCCTCTGTCGATGCCCACCTGTGACGGTTTGGTGGTCATGAAGCGGAAGTTGTTGCTTGCCTGCAAGTAGTTCCAGTCCAAGTTGATCTTCGGGTCGTTGGCAATATGCACGCGGTCGGCCATGCTGTAGAGCTTGTTGAAAGCCTCACGCTGCATCGAGTTGCCGAGGAAGCTGCTCACGTCGCGTTCCTCATCGGTCCACGACAGCGTGTCAGGCACATTGAGGTCGCCGACGCTCTTGAACTCGTCGCAGATCTCCGACGGTGTAGCGAAGCCGATGCCCTTTTCCTTGGCAAATCGTGGCAGTGCCTTGAGGAATTCAAGGATGTTGCTTGACAACGGCTGTGCGATGCCTAAGGCAGACAGTTCCATGAAGATATTGATCACTTGCTCTTCCTCGGGGAACTGGGCAATGCGGTCGATGTACTGGTCGGCAAAGAGCGGATAGCCTTCCCAGTCGCTGTCGTTGAAACGCAGGCAGATGTCGTCGCTCAGCGCAATGTCGCGCAGCAGCAGTTTGAGTTTCGGTGCCAGGGCGCAGTTGTACACGTAGTGTGGCGACTTCCACCCCAGCACGTGCTTGGCACCTTCGGTGAGCATACCCTTGAAGCCCATGCGAGCCACTTGCGAGCCAATGTCATCGCTGTAGATGAGTGAAGAGTTACGCAGCACCTTCGGCTTTTGTCCAAACGTCTCCACAATCTTCTTACATTGTGCCTTGACATTGGAGGCAAAGGCCAGGGGGTCAACGAGCGACGAGAGACCATGGGCATAAGGCTCCGCCAGGAACTCCACACAGCCGGTCTTGGCAAGCTCCTGGAGTTTCTCAATGACCTCAGGCGCATAGAGTTCCAACTGTTCCATGCCGACACCGGAAAGTGAGAACGCCACACGGAAGTAGTCACCGTTCTCGGCAATCATGTCACCGATGGCATTGAGCGCAGGGATATACGAATGCTGCGCGATGTTAGTAATGGTACGCTCGTTCTCGTAATCGTCGTAGTAGTAATGGTCAGTACCAATATCGAAGAAACGATAACGTTTCAAGTGTACGATCTGATGGATCTCGAAATATAGACAAATCTTTTTCATTTTTCCTTTGGGCTTTTACGTTCGAGCAATCGATTGCTCAAGCAGGTAGTTGGTGTATGACTTAATGATTACTTCCAGTGCAGGGTACGGAGATACAGTTCTCTTATCCATGCCCCCACCTTTTCCCAGGTGATTTGTGCCACTTCTTTCTGCCCTTCCTCCGAGAGATAATGGAAGAGGCTTTCGTTGTGGCAGATGCTGTAGATGGCGTCAGCCAGGGCGTTGATGTCCCAGTAGTCTATCTTGAAGCAGTTGTCCAGTATTTCGGCGCATCCGCTCTGCTTGGAGATGATGGTCGGCGTGCCGCACTGCATGGCTTCGAGTGGTGAGATGCCAAACGGCTCACTGACCGATGGCATGACATAGACGTCGGAGTCTTTAAGACATTCATACACCTGCTTGCCACGCATGAAGCCAGGGAAATGGAAGCGGTCGGCAATGCCCCGCTCGGCGGCCAGATAGATCATCTGGTCCATCATATCACCCGAGCCGGCCATGCAGAAACGAATGTTATGGGTGCGGTGCAGCACCATGTTGGCAGCCTCAACGAAATACTCCGGGCCTTTCTGCATGGTGATACGCCCGAGGAACGTCACTATCTTTTCCTTTCCGGTATGGTCCGGTCTCGGGATGGCGGCATTCTCAGCACTCAGCGGATAGACGGCATTGTGCACGGTAAACACCTTGCGCGGGTCTTGGTGATACTGGTTGATGACGGTCTGTCTGGTCAGTTCCGACACACACATGATGCAGTCGGCATGGTCCATACCATCTTTCTCGATGCCATACACAGTAGGATTGACATGACCGCGCGAGCGGTCGTAGTCAGTGGCGTGTACATGGATGCACAACGGCTTGCCGCTCACCTGCTTGGCAAAGATGCCGGCAGGATAGGTGAGCCAGTCGTGGGCATGAATGATGTCAAACTGCTCGGTGCGAGCTACGACGCCGGCAATGATGCTGTAGTTGTTGATCTCGTCGTGAAGGTTACTGGGGTAGCCTCCGGCAAACTCCATGCATCCCAGATCATTGACATGCATGTAATTGAAATCGGCATACAAGTGGTCACGGTAGCGGTAATAGTCATTAGGGTCCATTAAGTTACCGATACGTGACTTTACATAATCATAGTTGACATCACGGTAGACGATAGGCACACAGTTCATGGCCACAATACGGGCGAACGTATGATCCTCATCGCCCCAGGGCCGGGGCAGGCAGAGCGTGATGTCGATGTCGCCCTGTGCGTGCAATCCCTCGGAGATACCGAAGTTGGCAGTGGCAAGGCCGCCATACACATGAGGAGGATACTCCCATCCAAACATTAATACTTTCATTAGCAGGTCCTCCTTATATTATTCATTATAGGTTTCTAACAGTTCAGCGGCTCTCAGGATCTCGGCCACATTGGCCGCAAACGAGATAGCGCCTCGTCCACGGAACGGCGGGTTACCGTCGAAAAGTTCCGGCAGCGTTCCTATGCAGTGGTTGAACATCTCATCCTCGTAGCCGATCATCTGCCGCTGGATAAAGCTCAGACGCGACCGCTTGTACAGCTTAAGGCAGGCCTCGATGTAGAAGCCTTCAAGCCAAGGCCACGCAGTGCCCTGGTGATAAGCCAGATCACGTTGTGCCTGCGGTCCGACATACATTGGGTTGTAGCCTGTGCTCTTAGGAGAGAGCGTGCGCAGACCTTTGGGCGTAAGCAGCTCACGCGTGCACATGTCCAGCACGCTGCGCTTCTGCTCTGGGGTGAGCGGTGAATAGTCGAAGGCTACCGGGAAAATCATGTTTGGACGCACGCACAAGTTAGGTTTGTCACCATCGACGAAATCATAGAGATAGCCATAAGGGTTGACAAACGTCTTGACGAATGCCTCTCCGCACTTGACAGCCATGTCGTGGAGCCGTGCGGCACGCTCGTTGTCACCCTTCGCATTGGCCAACTGCTCAGCGAAGCAGAGGTCGTTGTACCACAAGGCGTTGATCTCTATCACATAGCCAGTACGCGGCACCACGGGCAGGCCTTTGGATGTAGAGTTCATCCACGTAACGGCTTTCTTCGTGCCGTCGACCTTGAGCAAGCCGTTGTCGTCAAGCTCGACGATGGGATGCTTGTTGGCAGAAAGATAGTCGATGATGTCGTCGACCAACTTGCCATAGTGCTCCATGCAGGCCTCGGAGCCCACCTTATGGTCATATTGCTGAATGGCCCACAATGCCCACAGTGGCACGTCGGGCTGTTCCATTTCCTTAATGAGGCCGGTCTGCTCCTTTTCTTCCATGAACTGCCTCAGCTGTCGCGTAGCCGTCTTCATGGCATCCTCGAAATAATCTACCTCGTCGATGCTCAGCGTCAGGCCCGGCAGCGACAGGAATGTGTCGCGGGCCCTGCACTTGAACCACGGATAGCCTGCCAGCAGATAGCGCTCGCCGTTCTTATCGTGAACGTGGAACTGGTGGGCCGCATTGATCAGACAGTGGATGAAGTTGTCACGTGGAGTACGCTCGGCAGCCTCCTCTGTAAAGAGGGCTTTCAATCCGCGGGGCTTCGACTCACTGGTGGAGGCTGCAAAGACGATGCTCTCACCTTTCTTAATAGGAATGGAAAAATAGCCGGGCACATACAAGTCCTCGTTAGACGAATAGCCTCGTTCCTGCTCCTTGGGATACTCTATCCCGCGGTACCAGTCGGGCTGAAACACGAACTCGCCCTTCTTGGAGAACTGCATGTAGAGATAAGGATAACCGTCGTACATGCGCGTGCGGATGCCATTTGGCACCTCCTCGTAATCACGACTGGCCACGCTGTTCTCATGGGTGAACTGCCTCACGCTGCGAAAGGCGAGGAAGGGCCTGAACTGCAATGTGGTGGCCGAGTGCGCATCCACCAAGGTGTAACGTATGAGAATACGGTCCTGGTAATGCTGAAAGACGGTCTCCCGCTTGAGGATCACGCCTCCCACCCGATATGTGGTAGTAGGAATCTTATTGCAGTCAAACTCCTGGATGTACTTATGTCCGTTAGGGCTGAAGGTATTGCCTTGATACTTGTGAAGGCCAAGGTTAAAAGCTGCGCCATGCTGTATGACGGAGCAGTCAAAAGAAGACAGCAGCACATGATTGTCATCGTCCATCTCCGGAACTGGAACCACCAGCAGACCGTGATATTTGCGCGTATTACAGTCTACGATGGTCGTACACGAATAGGCACCCGAGCGATTTGTACGAATCATCTCCTTTTGGAGCGACTCCTGCAAATTGATCATCAAGGGCCTTTCAAATTTGAGATAGCTCATATCAACAGTGGTTTTTATAGGTTCGACTAAGGGGTGTTAAACGCATCAAGAACAGAGGACCGAAGCTCTCCCCCTTTTGCACCCCAAAAATACAGAAAAAAACAGGCACAGCAAAGATTCAGGCAGTATTTTTAAATTATTTTAAATTTAATGCAACCGATTTCCTTGGCAAGCACCTAAAATATGCGGTTGCAGCTCATCGGCCATCAAATAAATTGAGTATGGCATTCACCTTCTCATCCATCGGTTTTGAGGCACTAATCCAATGAATTTGCGTGCCCCGCCGCTCCATGCCGCGAAACCAGGTCATCTGCCGCTTGGCAAACTGATGAATGGCGATTTCCAACTGACGGAACATCTCGTCGTAGGACAGTTGGCCGATGACATACTCCGTGACGTACTTGTATTCCAACCCATAATAAATAAGGTCATCAGGCTTCACGCCACTGTCAAGCAGGCTCCGTATCTCCTCCACCATGCCATTGTCGAGACGCTGCCTCAGTCGGGCCGTGATCTTCCGCCTGCGCTGCTCCCGGTCGATGTCTACACCGATGACAAGCGAGGGCACCGGCGGCATCTGTCGCAGCTCCGTAGCATGGTCAAGGTTGTAGGTTTCTATCTCTATGGCACGGATGGCGCGCTGACAGGAGTCCACATCGGTGGTATTGTGCATCACCGACCCTGTCCGCTGCTTCAGTTCCACAAGCATTGCCGTCAGTTCCTCCAGCGACTTACCCTCAAGCCGGAGGCGCAGTTCCGGGTTTTGTGGTACCGGCGAGAGCGCATAGCCCTTGAGTACGGCCTCAATGTACAATCCCGTACCGCCACAGAGCACGGGCACACGGCCGCGGCCTACAATGTCATCGTAAGCCACATGGAAATCGCGCTGATACTGGTAGAGGTTGTACTTCGTGCCAGGCTCGGCAATGTCGATGAGGTGGTAAGGCACCGGCTCGCCGTCAACAACATAGTCGGCCAAGTCCTTGCCCGTGCCGATGTCCATGCCGCGGTACACCTGACGGGAGTCAGCGCTGATAATCTCGCCATGAATCACGTGGGCCAGACGGGCGGCCAGGTCCGTCTTGCCACTGGCGGTAGGACCGAGAATAGTAATCATTGTCTGCATGTGTAGAGTATTAATCCGTCGCATGCGCTCACCGTGAAAGCAGTAAGGACGCATTGCAACGGCAAAAATAATGAATTTAATCGTCACTATCATTGAAAAAAGCAAAAAAGTGGTGCACGCTTCATTTGTTTTCCATCTTTTTAGTATCTTTGCAAGCAAAGAAAAGAACATTTAATTTATTCAACAACAAAACTTAAGGTAAAATGACAATCGATGAATTCAACTTTGCCGGCAAGAAGGCAATCGTTCGTGTAGATTTCAATGTGCCATTGGATGAGAATGGCCACGTGACCGACGACACCCGTATCCGCGGTGCACTGCCCACTCTGAAGAAGATTCTGGCTGACGGCGGTGCTGTCATCATGATGAGCCACATGGGCAAGCCTAAGGGCAAAGTCAATCCCAAGCTGAGCTTGAAGCAGATTGTGCCCAACGTGTCTGAGCGTCTGGGTGTGGAAGTGAAGTTCGCTCCCGACTGCGCCAAGGCAGACGCCGAGGCTGCTGCTCTGAAGCCAGGTGAGGCTCTGCTGCTGGAGAACCTCCGCTTCTATCCCGAGGAGGAAGGCAAGCCCGTTGGTGTCGAGAAGGGTACTCCCGAATACGACGAGGCTAAGAAAGAGATGAAGGGCCGTCAGAAGGACTTCGCCAAGAAACTCGCCAGCTACGCTGACGTATATGTGAACGATGCCTTCGGTACCGCTCACCGCAAGCACGCTTCTACCGCTGTCATCGCTGACTACTTCGATAAGGACAGCAAGATGCTCGGCTACCTCATGGAGAAAGAGGTAAAGGCCATCGACAACGTCATGAAGAACGCCAAGCACCCCTTCACTGCCATCATCGGCGGTTCAAAGGTCAGCTCTAAGCTCGGTGTCATCAAGAACCTGCTCGACAAGGTCGACAATCTGATCATCGGCGGTGGCATGGGCTATACCTTCATCAAAGCACAGGGCGGCCACATCGGCAACTCTCTGCACGAGGACGACCTCATGCCCGAGGCTCTCAACGTCATCAAGATGGCTAAGGAGAAGGGTGTGAACCTCAGTCTCTCCGTGGCTACGGTCTGCGGTCAGGAATTCACCAACGACACACCGCGCAAGGTATTCCCCATCAACGAGATTCCCGACGGATGGGAGGGCATGGATGCCTCTGAGGAGAGCCTCGAAAACTGGAAGAAGATCATCCTCTCTTCCAAGACCATTCTGTGGAACGGTCCTGTCGGCGTGTTCGAGCTTGAGAACTTCGCTCACGGCACCGGCGAGATTGCCAAGGCTGTAGCACAGGCTACTCAGGAGAACGGTGCTTACTCTCTCGTTGGCGGTGGCGACTCTGTGGCTGCTGTCAACAAGTTCGGCCTGGCCGACAAGGTGAGCTACGTCTCTACCGGTGGTGGTGCCATGCTCGAGGCTATCGAGGGCAAGGTGCTCCCAGGTGTGGCTGCCATCAAGGGCGAGTAATCGTCACACCATATAGGTGAGTATTCATCACATTATAATACCATGAATCCCGCAAGCCCGCATGATGGACTTGCGGGATTTTTCGTAAGATTGCTCATATGAAACACGTTATTGCTCTACTGTATGTTCTCTTCGCCCTCGCGTCCTCCACAAAGGCACAGCGCAATGAGATACTGGCACCCAACATCGCGTCGCTGCAGGTCATCGCCAACAACGATTGGATGAGTCTGCCCGTCATCACGCTCGACAACGGCGAGTACGTGACCATCGGCTTCGACGAACTGTCACACGTCGTCCATCGCTATTGCTACAAGATAGAGCACTGCGAGGCTGACTGGACCACGTCGGAGGAGCTCTTTGAGAGCGACTTCGTCAACGGCTTTGCTACAGGCAACACCATCGACGATGCAGAACAGTCCATCAACACCAACACGCTCTACACCCACTATGCCTTCACGTTGCCCAACGACAAGTGCGCGCCACGGCTCAGCGGCAATTACTGCGTCACGGTGTACGACGAGAACAACGACAGCCAGCCCGTGCTCACGGCGTGTTTCATGATTGTGGAACCAGGCATGAAAGTGGGCCTCAGCGTCACCAGTAACACCGACATCGACATCAACCACAGCCATCAACAGGTGAGCATGAGTGTGGACTATGGGGGACTGCGCGTCACCGACCCTGCCACGCAGATACGTACCGTCATACTGCAGAACGAGCGATGGGACAACGCGGTGGTCAATGCCAAGCCACAGTATGTACGCAGCGACGGACTGATGTGGGACCACAACCGCGATCTTATCTTCCCCGCTGGCAACGAATACCGCAAATTCGAGATGCTCGACGTCACGCATACCACTATGGGACTGGAAAGCATAAAGTGGGACGGACAGCAATATCACGCCTGGGTGTGGCCCGATGAACCGCGACCAAGCTACGTCTACGACGAGGATGCCAACGGTGCCTTCGTCATCCGCAACTCAGACAACGAAGAGATCAACACTACGTCGGACTATGCCATTGTTCATTTCCGACTGAAATCGCCACGTCTCGGCAACGACATCTATCTCAACGGCAACTGGACCAACGACCGCTTTCTGCCCGCGTATCGCATGGAATGGAATGCGGAAAAACAGCAGTACGAAGGGGCCGTTCCTCTGAAACAGGGCTATTACAGTTATCAGTACCTGCAAATGACGTCCGACGGCACCCTGCAACCCATCCCGTCTGAGGGCTCGTTCTATCAGACTGAAAACAAATACCAAGCCCTCATCTATTATCGTGGACAAGGACAGCGCACCGACCGCCTGGTAGGATATGGCGAAGTAGGCATGAAACCAGACGGCAGCAACCAATAAGTGACCAGCCAACTACATGTGAGCACCACAACGGGGTGCCACCATTGCTCTCTAAGCACCGGGTTTGCCGGGTGCACCGTATTATTACCCAATGGACAGTTTCTTCAAACATCACAAGACATTCATTTTTGGGGGGATGGGAAATCCTATGGCAAAACAGAAGACGCTGTCTTATGTCTCAATAATTGTCCTATAAAATGACAATATTTTAACATTTGGGAAACACGCTGTTTCGTTCGAAACAAGCACGAAATGGGGAATAAAAGAAGACGAGGAAGCTGAAAAATCGGGTTCTCAGGCCGATGTCAGCACCAACAATTCGGATTCTCGCCGAAATAGTACTGGCTTCTCGCCGAAGAGCCAACGGAGTATCGCCGAATAAGCAACGGCTATACGCCGAGAAAGCAACGGAGTATCGCCGAATAAGCGATATGATATGGGCGATATCGATATGGTCATTTGGTATTGCTTCCTTCCTTTTTGGCTATCTGATTAAATAATCATCTTATAGTCAGCAGCTTACTAAAAATGTGCAAGAATGCGCTATTTGAAGGCAATGGATCGATGAGTTCAGAATATCGCAGTCTTGAGAAGGGTACTGTAATGTTTTTTGGCCCCACCCCCGCGCTACGCGCGGACCCTCCCCCAAATGGGGAGGGATAGTTTCCATTGACGGATCAATGGGAAGAAATGGGAATGGGAATGGGAATTGGTTTATTAGAACCCCCTTGGGGGTTCTCTAATTACAGTCGGCCCCACCCCCGCGCTGCGCGCGGACCCTCCCCCAAATGGGGAGGGATGGTTTCCATTGACGGATCAATGGGACGAATTGGGAAATGTAATTGATTTATTAGAACCCCCTTGGGGGTTCCGGTACCATAGCGAGGGGATGAGGTGAGCGTAGCGAACCTCTTCCCCTCGTAACATGGTTGAGGATATAATAAATCGCTACCCCCTTGGGGGTTGCGGCAATGTTAACGGCGCACCCGAAAAACCTCGCTCGTTCCTCGCTGAATTAGAACCCCTTGCGGGGTTCTAACTGAATATTACAAACCAAGCTTACTTATATTCGGCCCACGACTTGATATCAATGTCGTCGAGACTCAGCGTGCAGAACGCATTGATGAAGGCGGAGGCCAGACGGCTGTTGGTGATCAGAGGTACGTTGAGGTCGATGGCTGCACGGCGAATCTTATAACCATTGGTCAGCTCTCCGGCCGTCAGGTCCTTCGGGATGTTCACCACCATGTCAATCTTCTTCTCATGCAACAGTTCGAGTGCCTGCGGCTTCTTGTCCTGTTCCGACGGCCAGTAGACGAGCGTGTTGGGCACACCATTCTCGGTCAGGTACTTGGACGTACCGGCCGTGGCATAGAGCGCATAGCCGTGTTCGACGAGATTGCGGGCAGCATCGAGCATATCAGCTTTCTGTTTGGCACCACCCGTAGAGAGTAGCACAGTGTGCTTGGGCACACGCTGACCCACAGAGAGCATAGCCTTCATCAGGGCCTGGTTGGTATCGTCGCCAAGACAACCCACCTCACCCGTCGAGCTCATGTCGACACCGAGCACCGGGTCGGCCTTCTGCAGACGATTGAACGAGAACTGACTGGCCTTGATGCCTACGTAGTCGAGGTCGAAGAGATTCTTGTTGGGCTTTTCAACGGGCACGCCGAGCATCACCTTTGTGGCCAGCTCGATGAAGTTGATCTTCAGCACCTTGCTCACAAACGGGAACGAGCGTGAGCTGCGCAGGTTGCACTCGATGACGAGGATGTCGTTCTCGCGTGCCATATACTGGATGTTGAACGGACCATTGATATGCAGGGCAGCAGCAATCTTACGGCTGACGCGCTTGATGCGGCGCACGGTTTCAACATAGAGCTTCTGCGGCGGCAGCTGCAGGGTGGCATCACCGGAGTGAACACCCGCAAACTCGATATGCTCACTGATGGCATAAGCCAGAATCTCACCGTCGCGGGCCACAGCGTCGAAGTCTATCTCCTTGGCATGCTCAATGAACTTGGAGACGACCACGGGGTGATCCTCGCTGACGTTGGCTGCCAACTGCAGGAAGCGATGCAGCTCATCCTCATTGGAACAGACGTTCATGGCCGCACCCGACAGCACATACGACGGACGCACCAGCACGGGGAAGCCCACACGCTTGACGAAGGCATCGATGTCGTCCAGGCTCTTCAGGGCACTCCACTCTGGCTGGTTGATGCCGAGCTCATTGAGCATCTCAGAGAACTTGGCACGGTCCTCGGCATGGTCGATGTCCTTGGCCTGCGTACCGAGGATAGGCACGTTCTCGGCATCGAGATACATGGCGAGGTTGTTGGGTATCTGACCGCCCGTAGAGACGATGACACCATAAGGCTGCTCCATGTCGATGATATCCATGACGCGCTCAAAGGTCAGTTCGTCGAAGTAGAGACGGTCGCACATGTCGTAGTCGGTCGACACGGTCTCTGGGTTATAGTTGATCATGATGCTGCGGTAGCCATGCTTGCGGATGGTGTGCAAGGCCTGCACACCGCACCAGTCAAACTCCACCGACGAGCCGATGCGGTAGGCGCCCGAGCCAAGCACGATGACCGAGCGGTGATCGTTGCTGAACGTGATGTCGCTCTTCACACCGGCATAGGTCACGTAGAGGTAGTTGGTCTGAGCGGGATACTCGGCTGCGAGGGTATCAATCTGCTTCACCACAGGCAGGATGCCGTAGCTCTTGCGCAGACTGCGCACCACGAGCAGGGCTTTGTGCATGTTGTGGTATTCATCCTCCAGACCCACGGCACGGGCTATCTGGAAGTCGGTGAAGCCATAGACCTTGGCTTCGCGCAGCAAGTCGCGGCCGAGGGTGTTGATGTTGCACTTCTTCAGCCGCTCGTCGATGTCGATGATATGCTGCAACTTATAGAGGAACCACTTGTCAATCTTGGTGAGGTCGTGTATCTGATCGACGGTGTAGCCCTTGTGCATGGCCTTGGAGATGACAAACACACGCTTGTCGGTAGGCTCGCGCAGGGCCAGGTCGATGTCTGGTATCTCCAGTTCTTTGTTCTCCACATAGCCATGCATGCCCTGCCCAATCATGCGCAGGCCTTTCTGTATGGCTTCCTCGAAGTTGCGGCCGATGGCCATCACCTCGCCCACCGACTTCATGCTTGAGCCGAGCTCCTTGTCGACACCACGGAACTTGGAGAGGTCCCAGCGCGGTATCTTGCACACCACATAGTCGAGCGCAGGTTCGAAGAAGGCGGATGTGGTCTTGGTGACAGAGTTCTTCAGCTCAAACAGTCCGTAGCCCAGTCCAAGCTTGGCTGCGACAAAGGCCAATGGATAACCCGTGGCCTTAGAGGCGAGGGCCGACGAACGGCTCAGACGGGCGTTGACCTCAATGACACGGTAGTCCTCGGAGTTCGGGTCGAAGGCGTACTGCACGTTGCACTCGCCCACGATACCGATGTGGCGCACAATCTTGATGGACAGCGCACGCAGCTTGTGATACTCCGAGTTGGTGAGCGTCTGCGACGGCGCGATGACAATACTCTCGCCCGTATGGATGCCGAGCGGGTCAAAGTTCTCCATGTTACACACGGTGATGCAGTTGTCGAAACGGTCGCGCACCACCTCGTATTCTATCTCCTTCCATCCCTTGAGGCTCTTTTCGACGAGCACCTGCGGTGAGAACGAGAAGGCCTTCTCGCAGATGCGCTGCAGCTCATCGTCGTTGTCGGCAAAACCGGAGCCCAGTCCACCCAAGGCGTAGGCGGCGCGCACGATGACGGGATAGCCCAGGTCCTTGGCGGCTTTCATGGCCTCATCCATATTCTCGCAGGCCTCACTCTTGATGGTCTTTACATCTATTTCGTCGAGCTTCTCCACAAAGCGCTCACGGTCCTCAGTGTCCATGATGGCCTTGACGGGCGTGCCGAGCACCCTGACGTTGTATTTCTCCAACACACCGCTCTCCTCCAGTTCCACACCGCAGTTGAGCGCGGTCTGTCCGCCGAAGCTCAGCAGGATACCGTCGGGACGTTCCTTTTCGATGACACGCTCTACAAAGTAGGGCTGCACGGGAAGGAAGTAAATCTGGTCGGCCACACCCTCCGAGGTCTGCACCGTAGCAATATTAGGATTGATAAGAACAGTCTCAATGCCCTCCTCGCGCAGCGCCTTCAGAGCCTGCGAACCGGAATAGTCGAACTCGCCGGCCTCACCAATCTTCAGCGCACCGGAGCCGAGAAGCAACACCTTATTTATATTATGATCTTTCATGCGTTACCTTACTTTAATGTTTCAACAAACTTATCGAACATAAACTCCGTGTCGACGGGGCCTGAGCAGGCCTCGGGATGGAACTGTGAGGAGAACCAGGGATTGGTCTTGTGACGGATGCCCTCGTTGGAGCCATCGTTCATGTTGACGAACAGCTCTTCCCAGTCCTTGCCAAGCGTAGAAGCGTCGACGGCGTAACCGTGGTTTTGCGACGTGATGTAGCAGTGGTCGGTACCCACGAGGCGCACGGGCTGGTTGTGGGAGCGATGACCGTACTTCAGCTTGTAGATGGTGGCTCCTGCGGCTTTGCCCAGCAACTGGTTGCCCATGCAGATGCCACAGATAGGCTTGCGGCTCATAGAGATCTGCTTGCGGATGATGTCGACGGCAGCCTGACAGGTATCGGGGTCGCCGGGGCCGTTGGCCAGGAACAGACCATCGAAGTCCATGTCGGTATAGTCGTAGTTCCAAGGCACGCGGATAACCTCCACGCCACGGTCAATGAGACAACGGATGATATTGGCCTTGACACCGCAGTCGACGAGCACCACTTTCTTTCCGGCACCCTCGTTGTAACGGATGACGCGCTTGGTGGAGACCTTGTCGACGAAGTTGACACCCTGATAGGTGGCCTCCGGCACATTGTCGGGCTCGTCGTCGAAGATGATCTGGCCCATCATCACGCCATGTTCGCGGAGCACCTTGGTCAGCTCACGCGTATCGATGCCCGTGATGCCGGGCACATGTTCGCGCTTGAGCCAGTCGGCCAAGCTCTCCACGCCGTTCCAGTGGTTGTAGCGCTCACTGTAGTCGGCACAGATCATGGCAGCAACATATATCTTGTCGCTCTCCATGAAGGTGGGCAGGCCATTGGGCTCGATGGTGAACGGCGGCACGCCGTAGTTGCCAATGAGCGGGAAAGTGAATGTTAAGATCTGACCGGCATAAGAAGGATCGGTGAGTGATTCGGGATAACCCATCATAGCAGTGTTGAACACTACCTCGCCGGCTACCGGTGCATCGTATCCAAACGACTTGCCATGGAAGCGGGTGCCGTCGGATAACACCAAGGTGACATTTTTCATAAGACTGAATTATTCAAAACGTAGTTGATGAACGCTATATTGCAAAGTTTGTTTCCTCCTGGGGTGGGATAATGACCGGTGAAATACCAGTCGCCACGGTTATTGGGTATGGCCTTGTGGAGGCCGTCGATGCTTTGGAACACGATGTCGACAGGTGTCGTCATGCCACTGGGCCGCAACATCTCAACAATCTTGCGGTTGATCTCCTCCACGGTGAAAGGCTCGTAGATGGCTCGCACGGCATTGTGCATCTCGGCAACAGGTTTCTTGAGCTCGGCCTGGCAAGCATCGAACACTTCCTTAAGCACATGCTCCATGCCACGCTCACGCAGCAGGGCGACGGTGGCGCGGAACACGCAGAACTCCTCCAGACGGGGCATGTCGATGCCGTAATAGTCGGGGTAGCGGATCTGAGGCGCCGAACTCACCATGACAATCTTCTTGGGATGCAGGCGGTCGAGGATGTGGAGGATGCTCTCACGCAGCGTGGTGCCGCGCACGATGCTGTCGTCGATGATGACGAGGTTGTCCTCATAGGGCGTGATGCTGCCATAGGTTACATCGTACACATGGGCCGCAAGGTCGTTGCGGGCTGACCCCTCGGTGATGAACGTGCGGAGCTTGATGTCCTTCCAGGCTACCTTCTCCGATCGCACGGCCTGTCCGAGGATGTGGGTAAGCTCCTCGTGGGTGGGTTTATGATCGAGTGCCTCTATCTGTTTGATGCTCTGTTCGTTGTAATACTTCTTGAAGCCATCCAGCAGACCGTAGTAAGCCACCTCGGCTGTATTAGGGATAAAAGAGATGACCGTGTGGGCTGTGTCGCCGTCGACAGCGTCAAGCACCTTCTGGGTGAGCTGTTCTCCGAGCTTCTTGCGCTCATGGTAGATATCACGATCGGAACCGCGCGAGAAATAGATGCGCTCAAAAGAGCAGGCATAGTTATCTGCGGCAGGCAGGATGCGCTTGATGGTCGACTCGCCGCTCTCTCGCACGAGGAGTGCCGTACCGGGCTCGAGCTCGCGGATGTCCTCATATTCGAGGTCGAAGGTGGTCTGCAGCACGGGGCGCTCAGAGGCCAGCACCACCACCTCGTCGTTCTTATACCAGTAAGCAGGACGTATGCCGTTGGGATCACGCATGGCAAACATCTCGCCACTGCCCGTCAAACCGCACATCACATAGCCGCCGTCGAAATGACGCATGGTGGTTTCCAGCACATTCTCCATGCGCACGTTGTGGTCAATGTAGTCGGTAATGTCGGTGCCTTCGAGCCCCTTGGCCTTAGCCTCAACGAAGTTGCGTTCCACCTCGCGGTCGAGGCGGTGGCCCATGAGCTCAAGCAGGATATAACCGTCGCTGTAGATGCGCGGGCACTGGCCCTGGTCGGTAAGGCACTTGAACACCTCGTCGACGTTGGTCATGTTGAAGTTGCCGCAGATGCAGAGGTTCTTTGCACGCCAGTTGTTGCGACGGAGGAAGGGATGGACATATTTGACACCGCTCTTGCCCGTCGTGCTGTAACGCAGATGACCCATATAAAGCTCTCCGGCAAAGGGCAGCTCGTCGAAAGCCTCCGTGTCGACCTCCTCTTCTTTCATCACCTGTTTGATCTGCTTGTGGGCGGTGCCGAAAATCTCAGTGATGGCATTGGCGCCCTCTGCACGCTCACGAAACATGTATTCGTGACCGGGCTTGGTGTTGAGCTTCACCGATGCGATGCCCGCACCTTCCTGTCCGCGGTTGTGCTCTTTCTCCATCATGAGATAGAGCTTGCCCAAGGCCCATTTCCACGAACCGTACTTATGCTGATAATAGCTCAGCGGTTTGAGCAGCCTGATCAGTGCTACACCACAATCTTCATGGATGTTCGTTTCCATCTCTACTTCTATTCTCCTTTATTAGACTCCTTGTTAAATACTATGTTAAATACTATGTTTATAATAAACGAAAAAGAGATTGAAAGCATCACAGCCTTGAACAAGGCAATGTGATAGTTTCAATCTCTTCCTCAAACCGAAAAGCGCTGATGACATAAGCCGACAATCCAAGTGAACCGCCATTATCTTGGTAATGGCGCACTTAATGATAGACTGGTGACTGTAATGCATCATGAACGTTACTCTCGTGCTTATTCTTTGCAAAGTTAAGACATATTTTCGATAACGGCAAAGAAACCGCGCAAAATCATTTCAAAATTATTGCATGCAGCATGCTTTCCTCTGTTATTGCGTGTCGTGCGGCAAGCCGCCAACCTCAATACCTACGGCGACCGTTTATTCCCTGAAGACCACAGTGCGAGCTGTTCTTTGGCAAATCTTAGATGAACTCTAACTTTTTAAGAGCTATGTGACTACTTTCGAGCTAAAAGTGTTAACTTTGCACCTCAGATTAAAAAGACACATTATATTATGGTGATGAACAAGAAAAAGCGCTGGCACTGCCTGTCGGGCCAGCCCATCACAGAACTGGACAAGCAGGTGATGTATTGGGAGAGCAAAGGCAAACTGGTGCCGACCCGTGACATGATCAGGACGCCGGAACAGATTGAAGGCATCCGCATTGCGGGTAAGTTGAACACGGGTTGCCTTGACGCTGTGGCCGACATGATCAAGCCGGGCATCAGCACACAGGACATCGACGACGTGGTGATGCAATACTGCAAAGACCATGACTGTCATCCTTCCTGCCTCAACTACGAAGGTTTTCCGAAGGCCGTCTGCACCAGCATCAACGAGGTGGTGTGCCACGGCATTCCTAAGAAGGAGGACATACTGCAGCCGGGCGACATCGTCAACGTGGACATGACGCTCGACTACAACGGATACTACGGCGATGCCTCACGTATGTTCATCATCGGTGGCACCACCACTCCTGAGAAGGAGCAACTCGTCAGAGTGACGAAGGAATGCCTCGACCTCGGCGCTGAAGCCGCCAAGCCATGGGGCTTCCTGGGTGACATCGGCCATGCCATACAGAAGCATGCCGAGAAATATGGCTACGGCGTGGTGCGCGACCTCTGCGGTCACGGTGTAGGACTGGCCATGCACGAAGACCCCGAAGTGCTGCACTACGGGCACCGGGGCACAGGCATGCTGTTGGTACCCGGCATGACCTTCACCATCGAGCCAATGATCAACATGGGGACATGGAAAGTGTTTATCGACGCCGACGACCCCTACGGATGGGAAGTCATCTCTGGTGATGAACAACCGTCGGCACAGTGGGAGCACACATTCCTCATGACCGAGCATGGCGTGGAAATACTTTCTGAATAAAAACAACAATGGAAGACATCTATATCTTAGGTATTGAGAGCAGCTGCGACGACACATCGGCCGCCGTACTGAGAAACGGCGTGCTGCTGAGTAATGTCACTGCCTCGCAGGAGGTGCACCGTGCCTACGGCGGCGTGGTGCCCGAGCTGGCCAGCCGTGCCCACCAGCAAAACGTGGTGCCGGTAGTCGACCAGGCCATCAAGCGTGCCGGCATCACAAAGGAACAACTGTCGGCCGTGGCCTTCACACGTGGGCCAGGGCTCATGGGGTCGTTGCTCGTGGGCGTGAGCTTCGCCAAAGGCTTCGCACGTAGCTTGAACATCCCGCTCATCGACGTCAACCATCTGCAAGGACACGTCATGGCGCACTTCATCAAGGAGAATGACGACGACAACCACATGCCGCCACTGCCATTCATCTGCCTGCTGGTGTCAGGCGGCAACTCACAGATCGTGAAGGTCAACGCCTACAACGACATGCAGGTGCTGGGACAAACTATCGACGACGCTGCCGGCGAAGCCATCGACAAATGCTCGAAAGTGATGGGGCTGGGATATCCAGGCGGACCAATCATCGACAAACTGGCCAGAAAAGGCAACCCGAAAGCATATAAGTTCTCCGAACCGCACATCCCCGGCATGGACTATTCCTTCTCGGGACTGAAGACCTCATTCCTCTACAACCTGCGCAAGTGGGTGGCAGAGGATCCTGACTTCGTGGAGCACCACAAGGAGGACCTGGCGGCAAGCTTGGAATATACCATCGTGGACATCCTGATGAAAAAACTGCGCATGGCTGTCAAACAAACAGGCATCACCCACGTGGGTGTGGCTGGCGGTGTATCGGCCAACACCGGACTGCGCAATGCCTTCCGTGAACATGCAGAGAAATACGGCTGGACCATCTACATACCAAAGTTCAGCTATACCACCGACAACGCAGCCATGATTGGCATCGTGGGCTACTTCAAGTACCTCGACAAGGACTTCTGTCCTATCGATGCCCCCGCCTTCTCAAAGGTTACGTTTAAATAACTGGCGGCCACATTGCTCATAGGCTGCTCTCATATCAACAAGAACCCAAGACAAAATGGAATTGGAAACAAAGGTGCTCAGTCACCAAATTCAAGAGGCCATGTACAACAACAATGAGACGCTGTCGACTGCCGAGAGTTGTACAGGAGGCCGCATCGCAGAGTCAATCATCGCCACACCCGGTGCCTCACAATATTTCAAGGGCGGCATCGTGTCGTATACCAATGAGGTGAAAGAAAACCTCCTCCACGTCTCCCACGAGGTGCTGGAAGAGCAAACCGCCGTGTGCGAGGAAGTGGCTAAAGAAATGGTCGTCGGAGCATGCAAGGCGCTCAACACCACCTATGCCATCTCCGCTACCGGCGTAGCTGGTCCCACAGGCGGCACTCCCGACATCCCGGTGGGCACCATCTGGATTGCTTGCGGTAACAGCGACGACATTCGGACCTTTAAGCTGACAGAGGACTTCGGACGCGACATCAACCTCGAAATTGCCACCAACAAAGCCCTCCACCTCTTCCTCGACTACTATAAGGAGAAACACGGCGGCAATCAATAAAAATACTTAAAAAACAAACATAGTGAGCTGATTACTTTGCAGTTCTAAGGATTTTTTGTAATTTTGCACTCTGTTTGGAATAAGTAGTTAAAAACGAAATCAAAAAGCAAAGAATAGCGATGTCTAAGATTTGTCAGATCACCGGAAAGAAGGCACAGTTAGGTTGCAATGTGTCTCACTCAAAGCACCACACGAAGCGCAGCTTTGATGTCAACCTGTTCAGCAAGAAGTTCTTCTATGTAGAAGAGAATTGCTGGATTTCCCTCAAGGTCAGCGCAGCCGGCCTTCGTCTTATTAATAAAATTGGTCTTGACGCAGCTCTTAAGCAGGCCGTTGCAAAGGGATATTGCGAGTGGAAAGACATTAAAGTTATAGGAGATTAATCACCATGGCAAAGAAAGCTAAGGGCAACAGAGTACAGGTTATCCTGGAATGCACCGAGATGAAGAACTCGGGCCTGCCAGGCACTAGCCGCTACGTCACGACAAAGAATCGCAAGAACACTCCGGAGCGTCTCGAGCTGATGAAGTACAACCCCATCCTCAAGAAGATGACACTCCACAAGGAGATCAAGTAATTAATACTTTAAAGACAACAAACTATGGCAAAGAAAGCAGTTGCTACCCTTCACGAAGGCAGTACCGACGGCCGCGCCTATTCAAAGGTCATCAAGATGGTGAAGAGCCCTAAGACTGGCGCTTACGTCTTCGATGAGCAGATGGTGCCCAATGAGGCCGTTAAGGATTTCTTCAAATAAGCAAGAAGACTTCCCGAAACAATAGAAGTTACTTTGATAGAATACTATAAGAGAAAAGAGCCCTTGCAAGAAGCCAAGCTTCTTACGAGGGCTCTTCGATTAATCCACCTCAAACTTATTACCTAAACAAGTCCCCCTACCCTTGCATCCCACCGAAGACAGAGAAGCTGCCAGAACTGTTCAATAAGCCCCCACACAATCCTATTGACATACATTTGTACTGAGTTATCAAGACACAAGCTTCTTAACCACCGACAAGGCTGCCCATATATGACAGCAAGGTAATCACAATGCATTACTAAGGCTATCAGAGCCTCACGAAGGATCTCAAGCACTCCATCCAACGTTTTCATCAATTCGCAAAGGTACCAGAGCCAGAACGCCTTTATTGACCAATCAAAAGAGACTAGCACAGTGACAGTGCAAAATAGTAGTCCGCAAGCGCCCGGCAGACAGAAGGGCATAAAAAAACTGCACAAAGGACGAACCTTTATGCAGCTCTTGTATTCAGCGGTGCGTACGAGACTCGGACTCGTGACCTCCTGCGTGACAGGCAGGCATTCTAACCAACTGAACTAACGCACCAGTGTAATTCTCAGAAGTGTTGGCGGTGCGTACGAGACTCGGACTCGTGACCTCCTGCGTGACAGGCAGGCATTCTAACCAACTGAACTAACGCACCAGGAAATGTGCTTCTTTCGAATTGCGAGTGCAAAGGTAGGCAAATTATTTCATTCCTCAAAACTTTTCGCAACCTTTTTGCAAAAAAAATTCATCAGAAGGGCATCATGATAGGTATCACCGTCTGAAAGCCAGTCTTTAAGCACTGCTTCACGTTCAAATCCCGCTTCCTCAAAGCAGCGGATGCAGGCTTCATTATCAACACTCGCAATGGCATATAGCTGGTGGATGTGAAGTACATCAGAAGCATACCGGATGAGCTGGTTAAGAACCGCCTGTCCGTAGCCCTCATAGCGATAGGGTCGGCGGATGACAATGCCTACCTCTGCACGATTGTGCTGTGGATTGAAGTTAACCAAGTCGACAATGCCCACCACGTCGCCCTCTACGTTGTTGATGATGAGCCGAAGCTGCTTGTCAGTATAGATATCGCCACTGACCGAAGCAATGTACTCATGAAGAAAGAAACGGGAATAGGGCATATTGGTGTTGCCTATATTCCATAGCTCACGGTCGTTCTCAATGGTATAGAGCAGGTCAAGGTCTTCGGGCTCTAAGGCACGAAGTCTGACGACGGGCAGTTGCTGATGATTCAATGATTGTAATGATTGTGTCATAACAACAGTATGATTAAGGATTTAGGCAGAGATCCTACAGAAAAGAGATGACCTCGCGGTCGGTAATCAACATATCGCGCTCAGGATAATAGATGGCCACCAGCATCTGATGGGCGCCATTGGAGATGCGTTGGAGGATCTCGTCATAGCTATAAGCTGAAGCGTCATAGACGACGTAAACGACGCGATTGGACCTTGCGGCATTGCTATCCTCTGTCACGAGCTTATTGTCATCATGAAACTCAGCCCATAAGCCCTTACGACGCACGAACTCCTGACAGCGCTTAAGATTGGATGGCTTTACGTAAAAGACGAACAGAGCGTCGTCTGTTCGACCTTCGGACACAAAACCAAGGCTGCGGCGTGCTCTGCCGAAAAGCATTGAGAAAAGAGACAATGTGGCCTTAAAATAGATGGCAGCCTGTACCGGTGCCGTGAGCAACCAACTGAGATGGCCGAAGTGTTTCTTAAAGAAGATGAGCATGGACTCGTAGAACACATGCACATAGCGGAAGCTGGACTTCTGCGTACTCTCACCTTTATAATGCAGAATCATTAAAGGCAGGTACCAGTTCTCCCACCCTCCTTTGAGCAAACGGTAGCTGAGATCTATGTCCTCACCATACATAAAAAAGTCCTCATCAAGAAGGCCCACCTGCTCAAGGGCTTCCCTTCGAAGCAAGCAGAACGCCCCACTGATAATCTCTATCTGTTCAGGCTGATCCCAAGGAAGATAACTCATGTAATACTTCCCGAAGCGATGACTTCTAGGGAAGCGCTCACAGAGACCGGTCATCTTATAGAAAGCCGTGAACGGAGTGGGCACGCCACGACGCGATTCCATGGCATTGCTGCCGTCGGTCTTTAGCATCCTCACGCCCACTCCACCAGCCTTGGGATGCTGTTCCATGAAGGAGACAGCGTCGTATAACGTATGCTCTCCCACGATCGTGTCGGGATTGAGCAACAATACATAACGGCCGGAACTTTGATGAATGGCACGGTTATTGGCTTTGGCAAAACCAACATTGTGATTGCTACTGATGAAGTTGACGTCAGGGAAACGTTTGGAAAGGTAAGCCACTGAACCGTCACGCGAATGATTGTCAAAGACTATGATCTCCGCATCAAGACGGCTTAAAGCCTTGACAACCGCACTAAGGCATTGCTCTAAATAATACTTGACGTTATAACTGACAATAATGACAGACAGCTGCTTCATAGTTTACTCTCCGGCCTCCTTACCGGTCTCCGACTCACAACGTTGTCTGGACGGATATACGAATAACATGCTCAACAAGCCTATGATACCCATATAGCCGAAGGCAACGTTCATGAATTGATAGTACAAGAACGTATTGACGATCATGGGTAGAGAAAGCATTAACAAGCGGACATTGCCCCACAGATGCAATGCATGAAAGGCATCTTTCGCCAGATCTCGCTTCACAAAGCCGAACTTAAAAAGTCGCAGTGAGACAGGAATGAGACATATAGTAAGGAGTTCCATGACAATAGCACAATAGTATTCAGCAATATTATTGTTGGACCATGCGGCTGGCAGCAACCAATCATTCTCGTATACAATGACGAGAGCTATACAAATGGCAATGGACAACCAGAAATGGGTCTGTAGTAAGCGGTAATTTGACTTCATAATAACTGAATACTCTCCTTATTGTGTAATGTAATAGTGGTAACCCACCGTGATAAAAGAACGGCAAAAGACATGTCTCCTACAAGAAAGGCAGGTACCGGCCCAATGTTATTCAATAGGCGTACGATTGACAATGGACCGGCCGAGCGTCACCTCATCGGTATACTCCAGCTCATTACCCACCGAGATGCCCCGTGAGATGACGGTCACCTTCACATCGTACGGCTTCAGCTGGCGCGAGATATAGAAGTTGGTAGTATCACCTTCCATCGTACTGCTCAAGGCAAGAATCACTTCCTTAATGCCGCCATGTGCCACCCGGTCGACAAGAGAGTCAATCTGCAAGTCACCAGGGCCGATACCATCCATGGGAGAGATGATACCACCCAATACATGATAAAGGCCGTGATAAGACTGCGTATTCTCCACAGCCATGACATCCTGCACATTCTCCACCACACAAACGATGGATTTATCGCGGTGGGGGTCGGAGCAGATAGGACACACATCGGTGTCACTGATGTTGTGACACACCCGACAATACTTGATATCCTTGCGCACATGCTCAATGGCCGAAGCAAACGCCTCGGCCGATGAGACAGGCTGGCGAAGCACGTAAAGCACCAGGCGAAGCGCCGTCTTACGCCCTATGCCTGGCAGCTTACTGAACTCCCCAACTGCTTTCTCAAGAAGAACTGAAGGATACTGCTCCATCAGTCATTGCCCAAATAAATGCCGAAGCCTATCTGAAGGCCTATCGTGCTATAGTTGGAGTGATCCTTAAAACTCTGCTGGTAGTAAATGCTCGGTTCGATGGTCACTGTGCGGCTGACAAAAAAGGCGTAGCCCACTTCTACCCCAGGCATGAAGTCGTTGTAGTCGCTGTTAGCATGGATATACTTCACATTAGCACCCAAGAAGATGCCATTCTGAGTGATGTAGTAACGACCACCTGCACCGACGCTAAAATAATCGTCAATGTCCTTGCCCGCATGGTCATAGCCCGCTGTTCCATAAAGCAGGAGGTTATCGGCAACGAAGCAACCAGCCTTGCCCTGTACGCCAAAGCTCAATTCCTTGCTTCCATTATAACTCAGGTCCAAGCCCGAAAGCGAAGCACCAACATATTTTTTACCTTCTTCAAACTGAGCACTGGCTGTCAGCGTAAGCAACAGCGCTGCAAAGAGCATAAGAACTTTTTTCATCGTTGTACTATTTAATTTCATTACATACACAATCCGATTGCCAATACATATATCCGAGCAATGGCAAAGGATTCTACATAAGTGCAAACTTACGCATTTTTTTTCAAATAACTATGTGATGATGAAAAAACTTTATCAACAGATTCATTTTCCAGTTAAATAAAGAAGGAATCACATTAACTGACAACCATACACGCACCGTAACAACATCAGTCGCGCGTCGGCATAGTGGAAGAGCTCGTACTTCACGCACTCCCCCTCTTTGAAACAGGCAAAAAAAATGAGGAGCAAGAGAAAGGATATGCCTTTCAGATGCTCCACAATTCAACGGAGTTTTACTTAATATTACTGATGAGATGTGCAGGTATATTGATGGTGAACGGTTGGACAGCACCCCGATAGTTGTCGTCAGCGTCGGCCACAACCACCATCGTGCATTTCAAGCTGCGACGGCTGTTGTCCCAACCGGCCTCGTAAGGATAGAGTCGGAATGTCGTGGCATTGATTTTCTTGATAGGTCCCGCCACCACCTCAATACGGGGCGTGCCCTTACCGTGGGCAGCCGACAGTGTCCCGTGCGTGGCGCCGGTATAGACACCTTTGAGCCGGATGGTGATGCTATCCTTGCTGTCGGAGTGGAAGTCGATGCCCATCCCGGTCTGCAGCTTCGGGTTGATTTTCACCAACTGGCCCTGATACTCCAATCCCACGTACTGCCGCTTCTTACCGCGGCTTTGTGCGTAGCGCTGTTCGGTGAGGCGTGCCATCTCCTCGTCTGGATACCAAAAAGTATCGTGCTTGTCGCCCTGATAAATAGCATAGGGAGCCGCAGGAGCATAGCCCTGACCGTCATACACGCCCTGTCCCTTGCCGTCGCCGTCATTCTCAGGCAGATCAGCACGGTAACGGCAAGCCAGCCATCCGTCTTCACGATTCACTTTGCGCAAGCTGCCATCAGCATTGAGACGCAGCTGCATCGACTTCTCAATAAACTTAACCAAATAGCGTGCCGTAGTCTCACCGCAACCGAAATGACCGCGACCGGTGTCGCAGAGAAACGAAATGACGCTTTCAGGGTACATCATCTGAAAAGCCAGTGCAGGACGCACACGAGCCTCCCACCATTCGTATTCACCCTCGACCATCAGTCCGGGTATGCCATCGATGTTTCGATTACGACCCCATTCCACGTTGGCCCTGCCATAGCCCGTGAGGTTGGTGCGGGGTGCATCGCCGTGGAAGGAGATGATGCAGAGCGTCCGGTTGGGATTCCATGCTGCAAAGTTCCATGGGAAGGTGGCTTGTGCCGAATGACCTAAGGGCACAACGGGTACCGAACCTATCTCTTTGTGGCTGCTTTGGTAGCCGATATTCTTCATCATATCCTCAAAGATGGTCTGACAGCCGGTCTGCGGATCCCAATTCTGCGAGAAGGCAGGAGCCACCCAGATAAGGGCAATGCCTAAGCGCTTCATTTCCTTGCGGAAGGTGTCCATCTTGAAGATACATTCCTCCGTCATGTTTTGTTGGGCTAACACGACGGCCTTCACCTGACTGATGCCATCGGGAATCCAGATATAAGCCACCGGAGCCTTACCTGTCTCTGACGAAAGCGGACCGTCAAGTGTTACCGAGAACTGATAGGGTCCCGAGGTCTCAGTGCCCACAGCGTATGTCAGCATGGGCAGTAATGCAAGCACAATGCCAATGAAGAATTGTTTTATCATATTCCTATCGGTAGTTCCAACTAATAATACAGTCTTATCGTGACAACGTAAACCGCATAGCTGCTCCACCGGAGGGCTGGAGCTTAAGCCGCAACGTTTGTCCGCCCTTCACTTTCAGTTGTTCCGTACGAACGTTGGTGCGCGTCTTGAGCGTAGGGTCATCGGTATAAAGGTGGAGCGTGTAGCGCTTGCCCTTTGTCAGGAACAAGGCGGTGTTGATAACTACTTCACGCGCCTCAAGCCCGTTCATTACACCCACATACCAGTCTGACGACGACCGGCGCGCCTGGACAATATATTTACCAGGTTCGCCGCCAAGGCAACGGCTGTCGTCCCATGTCGTCGGCACGTCCTTCCAGAACTGCAGTTCGGCCTCACCTTTATACATCTGAGGCTTGTCGTACCAGAGCAGGAACTCGACGGGACTGTAATAGACGACTGCCATTGCCAGCTGGTGGGCATGGGTATTCTTTATGCGATTGCTGAAATAGCATGGCGTATAATCAGCAGGTCCGCAGAGGAAACGCGTGAAGGGCAACACGGTATTGTGTCTGGCATCGGGCATTTCTTCGTTGCCGCCAATACCTTCTTGCGTTATCAGATTGGGCAGCGTGCGGCTGACACCTGTAGGCCGGTATTCGTCGTGAATATCGACCATCAAGTGGTGCTCCGCACATTTGCGCACAGCGTTGTGAAGCCATGTTGTCCAACCCTGCGATCCTACCTGTACAAAGCCGAACTTCACGCCCTTCATGCCAAGGCGCTCATAGATGGGCAAAATAGTGTCAAGCTGTGTGGCGAGCGCGCGCTGGTTGACATAGAGCCAGATGCCAATGCCGCGACTGCGTGCATAGTCGGTGATATCTTTGAGTGTAGTCTGCCAACGCTGTATCATCTCTGTGGGACGCGACGCGACTTGCATTTCAGGACCATACCAACCTGCGTCAAGCTCAACATATTGGAAGTTCATGGATTTGGCGAAGTCAATAGAAGCCTTAATTCGATCGCCCTGCAGGTCGCTTCGGAAAGCCTTGCCCGGTCGCACAAAGGAAAAGTCGCCCTTGGCTGGCTCATTGAGATTGAGTAACAGTTGCTTGTTATTAATAAGGTCAACAGCCTTGTCACCAGCCATGACGACTCGCCATGGAGTTGAGTAAGGCGTGATGAGGTCGGCATCGTCATAGAGTGAGACCTGGAGCGTGTTGTCAGCTTTCAGACGGAACTTGCCTCTCGGATAATCGATAAGTGCAGCCTCGCCCAATGCCACCCACGTGCCATCGGCAAGATGGAGAAGCAGAGGACGCTCGCTCTCGTCGGTCCATTCAGCACGCGTGAGGCCTGTCTCGTGGAAAGGGCCTTGCGCCCAATGCTCCTGCCAGGCCTTGGTACCTGGTGCGAAGACAAATGACGTGAGCTCATCAGTGACATGCATGAAGAGACCGTTGGTGGCTTCGGGAAAATGATAACGTATGGCCACACCCTCGTCATAAGCACGCACCACAATATCCAACAGATAGCTCTTGCGTTTCTCAAAGCCCATATTAACACTCTCGAGTTTCTTGCCCTTGATGAAATGAAGCGTAAGCTCGTGGTAATGGTCGCGCAACATGGTGTATTCTCCATAGAGCGGAATCCACGTGGTGTCCTTTTCTACAACATCGCTACCGGTCAGGTTCATATCGGCTGTCCATATAGCGGCACTGTCGCGCGGCACACCCATAGCCTGCTCCACGAGATGGTTGTCTATATTAAGTCCCAAGTCACCATGGGTAATCTCGCGACCCTGGAAGTTGATGACATAACGCATCTGCCCGTCAGTTTTCTGAAAGGTGAAGACGTATCGGCCGTCAGGTGAGGCAATAGTGCTGACTGGTTGCGCTGCCATGGTATGGAAGAGACTGCCAAAACAGACGACGAGCAAAAGTAGGATTCTCAATTTGAAATGCATTGGATGAAGATTTGGAGGGTTCGAATTGATGTGATATAATGGATCAGGGTTGCTTCGTGATAACCTTGTAATAGCCTTTCACCCTCATGCCTTGGTAACGCATCTCAGCGCCAGTAGCTGAGGAGAAAATATAGTCAGTGCGTCCCGACTTGAGTCGGACAATGATGCCTACGGCAGATGCGTCGTTGCTCTTCGGTGTGAAATAATCGACCGATGCTATTTCGGAAGGCTCGCTCTTTGACGATGGTTCGTAGACGCTAACAAAGGGATGGTTCCACGCCTCACCCAGCTGGCGTGCCACGAAGGTGAGCACCGGCTGTTTTCCGATGGGGTAAGGCTGATCGGGCATGCGGTCATACTGCATGTTGACCGGGGAGAGTGCCTGATACACCTTGCGCTGCTTGTCGGCCTTCATCCACATTGTCATGGTAATGGTGTCGTTGACCACAAACTGGGCCTTGATGTCTTTAACCATCGATGCGCCTTTCTTGTCATAAATATAGGAATAGGCATAGAGGTGACCACCGGCAAAGGCCAAGTCGTCAGTAGGCTTGAGGTTGAGCGTGCTGCCGTCGGCTGCTGTCAGCATCATATGCTGGCCAAGGTTATGATAGAAATAGTCATGTGTTTTGTCTTTGCCGTCCATGCGTTGTGAACGGAAGATGTCAACGTAGTAGCCACCGGTGGGTGACGTACGTACAATGCCGGTGGTGCGTTGCTGTTCACTATTGGTCTCAGGCTCGATGAAGTTCAACACACTGTGTGAACGTCCCACCGTGCCGCAGGTATCTACCACCGTGAAAGGATGCTGGCTCCACATGACAGCATAGGTGGAGATGCCATCGACGACCACTGTATTGTGGGCGGGCATTTGACTGTAGTATTCCTTATAGTCGTCACCGCTGTAGAGATATTTTCCGATGCCAGCATCAGGACCAAGCATATAGCCTTTGCCGAAGAGTTCAAGAGAAATGCCATTGGCATGTTGGTGATTGCCAAGACTGCCATTGAGTGCCGCCATCAAGTCGTGACGCGGGGTCATGCCTGTGCGCTGCACGAGCCAGGAGGCATTAGGCGAATAGAACAGCGGGCGCACATAATGTTCAATGAGCGATGCTGGGGCTTTGGGCTGAACAGCCTGTCGCAATGAGTCAAAACGGGCATAGAGGGTATCGTTGTGGTGGCGTCGCGCATAACTCAGCACATTGTCGATGCTCTTAGTCGAGAACCACGTGGGGTGGCTGTCACCATAGCCGATAAACATGCGGGCGGGTGTGAGATATTCCATTGCGGCAGGAATAGCCTTGAGCAGCACCGGCAATTGCTGGTAGAGGTCGATACCGGCCTTCTCGTCAAGCAGATTGGCAAAGTCACTGAAGTCGCCCAGCACGGTAATGCTGTAGCCCGGTGACTCGTACCAAATATAAGTGTGAGGGTCGAAGCCATAATCGGCCAACTTCTTTACACTCCACTGGCGCACGCTATTCTCGTTGAGAATGTAGTTGAGATAGTATTCTCTGCCATGTCCGTCGGCATAGGCACTGTCTGGCTGCAGTATCAGACCTATCTTTGCGATAAACTCAGCCTGAAATAAATCCCAGTTGTTATGCGGTACGCCATTGGCGATAATGTTCTCAGCCCACTTCTTCAGGGCTTCGTCGCAAATGGCCTGATCGTCACTGCTCATGAGCGGGCGAAGGATGGGATAGGTTTCATAGAGTGTGGCAATGGCATCCTCGTGGATGACCTCAAAAGTGGTCATGCCATAGAGTGTCTGCATATGGCCATGATTGATGTCGGTAGCGACATTTCGGTAATAGATACCACCGAGAAAAACGCGCACCACGGGCAGAGCCAGGTCGGCATAGCGGCGGTCGTCTGTGAGCTGATACAAGCGGGCAGCATCGCGTGCGATAGAGAGAATCTGATTATTGAGCGCTGCAATGTTACAGCCAGTCTTGTTAGGGCTCGTCTTTTCCATCTTACCAGTCGTGGCATTGACAAAGGTCACACTTCCTTCATCATCGTCATCGTAAGGCACGACATCCTCAATTCTCGGCCGGTTGTAATCCGACTTTGTACTACGCGTGCCGTTCATTTTCACGGTCGGCTCTGGTGCACGTTTTCCACCCACATGGTCGTAGGTTTCGCCGTTGCAGAACACGTCAGTGGCATGAGTCTTCCAGTACATCTGCAGGCGTGAATAAAGCCAGTCTGACTGTTGTGCCACATGCGTCAGATAAGGATCGACCTTCTTCTTCAACTGATCAACTTCGTTCGCCTGAACACAGAGCGACATCAGAGTGAATAATAATATAATGCAAAGGAAAGAACGTTTCATAGTCTTATATTACAAGTTTAGAGCCTTGGCACGAAGCAAAGCCTCAAGATAATAATAATCAGCATATATAATGCTCGCGTCAATCTCGGAACCAGCAGGATGATGCCCTGTAGAATGGAGCAGGAAACTCACATTGCGCTTGCCGGAACGATACCTCTTACCAGCAAGTTGCTTGAGCATCTTCACAGCGGCCTCTCGGTAGCGCTGTTGCTTTTCACCCTTCACATAACCTTGTAGCTCAAGCAGTGCATCGGCAACGACGCAGGCTGCAGAAGCATCCTTGACGTTACGGTCGGGTGCATCCATGTCCCACACGGGTATCATGTCGTCGCTGGTCTCGCTAAGGCGCTTCAGATAGATGTCGGTCACCTTTTGAGCAAAGTCGAGAAACACTTGCTTGTGAGTATATCGGTATACCATAGTGTAACCATAAATGGCCCACGACTGTCCGCGCGACCACATAGAGTAATCGGCATAGCCCTGGTGGGTAACGCCCTTGATGAAATCGCCGCTAATCGTATCATAGACAGCTACATGATAACACGACCCGTCGGAACGGAAATGATGACGCATAGTAGTCATGGCGTGTGTGACAGCGAGATCATAGAGCAACGGATTGCCGCCGTGTTTTGCTGCCCAAAACATCAGGTCGAGATTAATCATGTTGTCCATAATGGTGTTGTGGGGCCAGTGGCGTGGCTTTACCTCGCGGGGCCAACTGAGAAGAGTACCCACAACAGGATTGAACAATGTGGCCAGCGAGTCAGCCGAGGCGAGCAACACTTGACGGTAATCGTCGTTGCGTGTAACCTCATAGCCCTTGCCGTAGGAACACATCATCAGGAAACCAATATCGTGATCAAAGACAGGCCGGTAGGCAATGCCGCGCAGACTCTCAGTGTAGCCGCGGGCGGGGCGAAGCAATACTGTGTCACCGCTTGCAATATAGTCCATCCACAATACACCAGGCCAGAAACCGGAGCACCATTCCTCAGCTGTGGCCTTACGCACGTTCCAGCCGATTTGATGGTCGGTAGAGAGAATGTTACGAGGCTCCATGGTGAAGTCGTAGTCTCCGCCGTTCCGCAATTCCGCAAGTGCACGCAACACCTGTCGGTGGCAATAACTCAGGTCGTCATCAACCCGAAAGTCTGACTCAGAATAGGACGATGTGCTAATTAGACCCAGCAGCAGGCACAAGAATAGTCGCAATGTTTTCATCGTTGGATGTGTTTTTTATTATTATACGTACAGTCTTTCCAAAATACTTAATCAATAATATAGTTTATCATCGTCAAATGGATCGTCGGTAAACGAGGTAGGTTAATTGAGTCATAATAATAAAGAAGGGAAAATAAAAGGAAATAGAAGAAATAGATGAGACCGAAAATGCGACAACAAGAAGATAGAAGTCTTTCTTGTGTCGCATAGAAAAGTCATAAAGACCTTAAAGAGAACGCAAAGCGCTCATCACTTTATTATAGTATTGTTGCGTTCGTCTAATGCTATAGTGAATACCTCCATTCCACGATCGAATGGCCTTTTCAATATTATTCTTAGGATTATAAAAGCTCTGAATAAGCAAGAACATCTCAATAGACTTTGCCACATTCAAACGATCTTTCAATTTATATCGCTTCTTGCTCTTCCGTGCTCTTAGAATGTTATTACATTCTGCAACCAATAAAGGTGTAATCTGCAAAGCACCAACAGAAGCACCACTAACAGCATTTGGATTACCATTACTCTCAACCTTCATGATAGCATTCACAACAGGTTTCCAGTCAAAATCAGAATCTGAGTCAGAAGCCACATGTGCGTCGGCAAATAATGGGAACAATAAAATACTAATAAATAAGAATACTCTCTTTAATGATTTCTCCATAACAAGTAATTTATGGAACTTTGCGATAAAGAATCGCTACGATCATGTGCTTGAGAAAATGATTACGCATGATCTCATTCCGTTAAACTTCGAAAGCCTATAAAGCTATCCTTAAATACGATAATGCAAAGTTACAAAAAATAATCGACAAAAAGGCAATTATCAAGCACAAAATATCTTACCAACAAGTAAAGGATGATAAAAGTTAAGAGCCTACCCTGCCTATCCAGCCTACCCTGCCTATCTCGCCTATCCTGCCTATCCTGCCTATCTCGCCTACCTTGCCTACCTCGCCTACCCTGCCTATCTCGCCTACCACCAAAAAAGCAGTCCCGGAACAAGCTCTTCGCTCGTCCCGGGACTTCTGCTCTTGTTTAAAAGAAGGCGGCTGCCTACTCTCCCGCAT
>ONQB01000018.1 GCA_900319905.1 uncultured Prevotella sp.
TATGAATGGCGGCTCTTTCGGGCAACATTTAATACTTATAAATATGCGTATGTATATGCGCTGTTGCAAAAACATGGTACCTTTTCAGCAGCCTCCACAGAGCCTAGCCCTTAAAATTTCAACTATGCGCAACAGACTATTATATATCTTCCTACTCATATTGCTGTCGGTGGTGGACGCTTCCGCCCAGACCGACACCATCCGCTATGTCAATGGCAAGACCGGTAAGTACGCCAACGACGGAAAGAAATGGGAGACGGCTAAGGACAACGTGCAGGATGCCATCAACGACCTCTACGACTACATGCAGCGCAACAACCTGCATTCAGGCAGCGTGTATGTCGCCGCCGGCACCTACGCCCCGTCGGAGAGTACCGGCGACGGCTCATCGGTGCTGTCGACCTCGTTCAAGATCTACGACGGCATCCACGTCTATGGCGGATTCAACGCCGACTCCCCGGAGGCCACGCCCAACGACCGTGTCCTCTCCACTCATCCTGCCTGGCGCGACGGACAGTCGGGCTTAGCCAATGAAAAGCAGAACACGGGGAAAGAACAGACCATCACCATGGGCGAACTGGTGAAGAAAGAAAAGACGGAAGGCGCTACCATCATGCGCTACGACTTCAAGAACGCCACCATCTTCTCCGGCAACCACAACACCGTGATGGGAACCTTCAAATGGAACGACAACAAGAAGCAGTACGACACCCGCTTCCCCGGCAACTCGTACCATGTGGTGTGGTTTGCCACCAACGGCTACGTCAAGGACGCCGAGGGTAAGGAGACGCTCTATGCCGACGCCCTCGTCAATGGCGCCAGTCTCGACGGCTGTATCATCCAGGACGGTAACGCCTCGGGACGCTCCACGGCCGACCGCGACCTCAACGCCTTCGGCGGCGGTGTGTATATGGTGCAGCACGCCACGGTGCGCAACTGCGTCATCCGTCGTTGCTCGGCCTCACGGCGCGGCGGCGGCGTGTATATGGACCGCGGCGGATCGGTGAAAGACTGCAACATCTACCAGTGCCAGACCCTCGGCATCGGCGTCATCGACGGCTACGGCGGGGGCGTGTGCATGGAGAACAACGGCGTGTTGCGCCATTGCAACGTCACGAACAATATGGCGCGCGTCGGCGGCGGACTGATGATTGTCTATACGCCCGAGCAGCACCCTTACTCCACCAAATACACGAAGGATGGCTTCGACCCCTACGCCTCGGTGTGTGTTTTCAGCAACAACAACGCCAATACGGAGGGCGCCGGCGTGATCTTATATCGAGGTGGCGTACTGAACCACTGCACCATCGCCAACAACGAGTGCACGGGTACCGACATCACCATCGGCGGCGTGCGCTACGGCCGTACCGGTGGACTGTTCATCTATGGTGCCGGCTCGGCTTTCAACAGTGTGGTATGGGGCAACACCTGCGCCGCCAACGACAACATCCAGTACGGCTACTATGCCACCACCGACCTCTATGCGAAAGCCACCGCCCAGCGTCCGCGCTTAAGCTATATGGCGTTCAGCAACTTCGACATCACCGACTGGGGTAACGCGCTGCGCAGTAATGTCTTCCAGCTCAGCAAGGAAAATTTCAACTCAGAAAAGGCAGGCAACTATCCTATGTTCACTCAGCCTTCAGCCACGGCGGGAGCCAATGGCGCCACCGAAAGTCCGCTGGCATGGGAGCCGGACCCAAAGAGTTATCTCCAGCAGAAAGGTGTGCAGGTGTCGCAGCTCAACACCTTTGGTAATATCATCACCAAGAGCCATTCGGCCAAAGACTTCGTACGCAATGTCTTCAACCCCGTGTCGGCCCTCGGTGCGTTCGCCGTCACGGATGAGCAGTATCAAGTGGCCTATCTGCCGGCTGTGGACGGGACTGATCCAACTATAAAAATCCCGACCCTCTTCGTCGATCCGAACCGTGTGATAAAAGATAAGGATGTAACAACCAGCGGTTCAAGCTGGGACACGCCTTTGAACAATGTGAGTGAGGCGGTCAAGGACATGGAGGAGTATATCAAACTAAACAATGTCACCTCGAAGACACAGATTCTCGTCAAGCAGGGTACTATCACCACTGCCGGCTCGAGCTCCTATCTCTATGACACGACAACCGGGGAGGCTAACTTGGAGAGTGGCGCCATCCACCTGCTCAGCAACATGCTGATGTACGGCGGCTATTCGTCAAGCCTGACAGGTACCAATGTAAATCTTCGCAACCCTAAGGAGAACGTGACGCGCATCAATGGCAACATCATTGGCAATTATAAGTATAACAGTGTGCACTGTGTCATCTTCCCGAATGTGCAGAATGCCGTCCTCGACGGGTTCTATATCTCCTACGGTAATGCCGAGAAGCCTGACGATCCCAATTACAACAACACCGACCCTGCAGACTCCTACAGCTACCGTCTGGCCTACGGCTATGGGGCTGGTATCTTCATCGGTGCCCGTTCCCGCTCCGACCGCATAAACATGACGGGAAATGAGGTGCGCAACTGTGTCATCTCCAACTGTTGGGCACCAATGGGCGGCGCCGCCGTCTTCGTCAGTGGAGATAACTACCTCAGCGACAATTCGACGTTGCAGCAGGCGGCGCTGAAGATGGAGAACTGTATCATCCATAACAATGGCGTACGCAACAACCAGGACAAGAGCACTGTGAACCAGTGGCGAAAGTCGGCGGGAATCATCGAGGCTGTTGGCAACGCCACGATCACGATGAACCACTGCACCGTGGTGAACAATGTCGGTACGGTGTTCTCTGCCATGAAACACAACGGCAATGTTTCGCCCACTATTACCGTGACCAACTCCGCCATCTACTCCAATGCCACCGACTCGCTCACCGACCGTACGCAGTTAAAGACTGATGGCACCAACCTCGCGGCATTATACTACAACGGCACGAACGGCAATGCGCCCACGGGCAGCAACAATCAGATAGACAAGTTATACGATAAGAAAGGCATTGGTACTGCGAGCAAGGATGCTTTCAAGGCCACCTTCGGTAACGACCGCGGTGACGACAAGACCTATCCGCGCTTTGTCAACCCCGTGCGCACCATCTTCGTGCAGCGTAATACCGATGACCCGACACTCTATGGCGGTACCATCGACTACACCCCGATGAATATGAACCCGATGGTCAACGCTGCCTCCGTCGCCGACGGTGAGGATGTCAAGACAGAGACCGACTTCGTGCTTAACCACCGCAACTACGGTGGCAAGCCGGACATCGGCGCCATCGAGAACACCACACAGCCCGAGAACGGCACCACGTATTTTGTAAGGACCAATGGCAATGATAACAATGACGGACAGTCCTGGGCTACGGCGTTCGCGACTATTGGCCATGCTTTGGATGTTGCCAAATTTGGCAAAAAAAGTGTGTGGGTAGCAAAAGGTGTCTACAAGGAAAATCTCACCATGCAAAACGGCGTAAACGTCTATGGTGGCTTCAAGAGTTATGGCAACCCGGGAATGCGAGAGGGTGAACGCGATATCTCCAACCTCGATTCCACTTATCAGACGATTATAGACGGACAATTCAAGGGGCACGTCCTCAATCAAGAAGGCAATTTCTCTAATGCCACAACATGGGAAGGTTTAACGATACAGAATGGTACTAACCTCTTACCAACCTCTACGGGTTCAGTTTCTAAAATCTCGAAGACAATAACAAATACGGGGTCCTCGGATTGGAGCAAGGGTACTTATGGCACTAAAGTAACTAAGACCATAACTCGGACATTCACGTCACAATATAATCTTAATTATAATGATTATTGGCGGTATATTCCAGCTTTACAATATGGTGGTGGTGCTTATATCCTTAAAAACGCTACGCTGAAGAACTGTTTGATAAGATATAATCATTATTTCCAGTCGTGTCCATCATACATTACAGTAAAAGTTGCGCCAACAACAACCTATACTACTACAATAATCACTAAGGCCTCTGAAGGTGCAGAGGAGGTCAGTGTGACGAAAGATTCGGTATCGAATGTGCCTTATATGACGTATGAGACTCCGTCATCAGGTACAACTTTCGGCAGTGACCTGCAAAAAGGAGGTAGTGGTATCTATTTAGGAAGCGGAGCTGTTTTGGAGAATTGTGTCGTCCGTAATAATGAGGGTAAGATATATAATAACGACAAAAGAATGGTTGGTTGTGGCATCTTAAGTGATGGTGGCACAGTCTTAAATTCTTTGATCGTTGAAAACTACACCTCTGGTGGTAACTGCCTCGGTGTCGCCATGTACTTGCAAAAGAAATCATTCATCTACAATACGACGATAGCTTATAACCTGGCTACAAATATTAGTGGCTTGCCTTGCTGTCCTGGTGTTTGGGATGCTGCAGCGAGAGGGGATGATTCTAATTTTGCAGTTAATTGCTCAAAATTCTATAACACGATCTTTTGGGCTAATATAGGTTATGGTAATACTGCAGAGAATTTTAATCAGGTTTGTCGTAGTTCTTATAGGGAAGCAATCGGTAAAACGGGACATATGATAAACTGCTATCATTCTGTGCCTGGTCCAAAGTTTGGTAATGCAGGTGTTACACAAAATAATAATAATGTTTCGATAACCGATTTGACTCAAATTTATAGTACAGGTACGATAACATCAACTGATGTTTCATCGAAAAATGCTGTCAATATAGGCGTAAATGCAGCAAATACCAATACCTACTATACGATATGTAAATCACGTAACCTTTTTAATGAAAGTAATTATATTTATCCGACGGCAAGTGGTTCTACGCAGATAAGCTCTATTGAGACCGATAATCCCTACAGTATCAATTCTGGTTCACTTCTTGCTCAGTATTGTATCAACATGGGTGCGGATGAATATGGTGGGACGCTGAAGGATACCTACGGCATCACCGAGGACATTGCCGGTGCCGACCGCATCCAGGACTGCAAAATCGACAAGGGAGCCTATGAGTATAATGGCGCCAGCAAGATTTCGCCGGAGATTGGTAAGGAGAAGCACAAGGTGTACTCAAAAGTGAGCGATATGACGGGTACCGATACCGATTTTACCGTTGCCACGTACTACGTCTCTCAGAACGGTGATGGTGTCGCCAATGCCAGTTCGGCAAAAAATGCCGCCTGTAACGGCAAGCTGCAGCAGGTACTCGACGCCGCCGGACGGTATAAGTATGATCATCCCCGTGATCACGTCGTGGTGAAGCTCGCCGCTATCCCCGATGGTGGCTATGCCCCGTCGCGCACCACCGATTATAACACGAATGTGGATATCAATCCCCGACAGTTCAGCATCCAGATACCCCGCGGCGTGGAGGTGCAGGGCGGCTGGGACCAAGACTTCACGAAGCGCGACCCGCTGAACAACAAGACACTCCTCAAGGGTACATTCGACTACGGTGATGGTACCTCTACCGCCTATCATGTGGTGACCTTCACCGACTATGTCTTCGATGAGAACGGAAACCGTATTAGCAAAGGAACAACTGCCGATGGTCTGCCCATCTACAAGCTCCTCAGCGAAACCGTGAAGACCTATAAGGCCACCTGGGAGGCGACGCCGGTCAGCAACCTCTTCTCGCGCTCCCTTATCAACGGCTGCTATATCGAGGACGGACAGGCCGACGGAGTGCTGGAGGAGAACCAGCGGGGTGGTGCCGCCGTCGTCACGGGCTTCGCCGATATCTCCAACTGCGTGATCCAGAACAACAGTGCCTCCGGCTATGGCGGTGGACTGTATGTGGAGCCGTCGGGTATCGTCTCGGGATGTATCCTCCAGTACAACGAGGCGGCGAACGGGGGCGGCATCGCCATCGCCGAACCCGACAATCCCAGTCTTGCCACGTGGGCAATCCTGGCTTATAACACGATCGTATACAACAACGCCTCGGTGAACGGCGGCGGCATCTTCTTCAACACCAACCTGCGCTCCATCGGTAACGTGGTATGGATGAACACAAGCAACGACCAGACCGATATAGCTGGTGTCGTCAATGTCGATGCCTCGCAGGATGTGTGGAACTTCCCCGTCAACTACACCGCCGTGACGAATGTCCGTGAGGCAGGTGTGAACAATATCAGTGTCAACAGTTCGTCAGACGAGGGCGTGCGCTGGCAGGCAGACAGTAAGCTGATGACAAAGACCCGGCAGTACCAGTACTACGCCTTGCAGAAGTCGTCGGTTCTGACACGTGCCGCCCTGCCTTATACCACCATGCGCAATATGCTTCGCTTCTTCCCAGGCATCGACCCCGTCGATATTGCCGGCGTGAAGCGTATGGAGCAGACAGAAGCGAATCAATTTGCTTATGATGGTACGACCGGACTGTTCGTTAAGGACAACGTCACGACGGATATCGGCGCCCGTGCCATCAATTACGCCTTCAAGATTCAAGCCGCCAAGGTCTTCTATCGCCTCTTCGTCGTCCATCCCACGAATGTCTCCAACAGCAATGCCAACGCACTCTTGGAGAGTGGTGATGAGATATACAAGCAGGTGGGCTCCTCCTTCGCCAACCCCTTCCAGCGCCTCGGCGACGCCTTCGACTATATCATGAATGTGAGAAAGCGTAAAGACCCTGCCGGCGACAAGACGCCGGAGAAGGACAAGCCGCGCAATCACCGCTTCGAGGTCTTCGTGGCAGGTGGTACCTATTATCCCTATACTGATATGTATGGCAACCAGGGTGATGTGCGCTCCAATACGTTCAACATCCCCGAGGGCGTGACCGTCATCGGGGGTATCGACGTGAGCGATCCTAAGCACATGTACTGTCAGGAGACATCGGGGGAGAAAACAATTACGGTCAACGGCGTCACCCTCTATGGCAGCACCACCGACGAGATCCGTAACAATCGCGTACGGTACGACCTCAACAAGAACTCTGTCGTCGAACCGTGGGAGATGAAGAGTCAGACCATCCTCTCCGGACTCTCCGTGGGCAGTGACCTGCAGGTGAAAAACGTCTATCATGTCATCAACTGCAATGCGGACGAGCAGTCAGTGGGGCAGCTGCCGGAATATTTCGATAAAGATCTGAAGACCACGTCGGATCCCAAGCTGGAGTCGTTGGCATCCCGCCTGAACCGAACGATCATCCTTGACGGTCTCACCATTCGTGACGGGTCCGCCATGGGCTATCAGACGACGGTAAAGAATAATCAGTGGTATTACCGCGGCGGCGGCATCTTCATCGACGGTACGACGATTGCGGATAAAGAAGTGGATACCAAAACCGGCATGGAGACACCGATGCGCAGCATCCCGATGGTGGTGTCGAACACGCTGTTCCAGAACAACAGTGCTCGGCTCGGCGGCGCTATCTACACCAACGGACAGCTCGACGTCGTGGGCTGTGCCTTCGCGCAGAACTATTCGAAGAGCCCTGACGTAACCGATACTGAAGACTGTGCTAATGTCGCCTGGTCGGGTGGCGGCGCCATCGCCACGAATGATGAGGTGACGATTGTCAACAGTATCTTCGCCAACAACGAAGCAAAGATAGGTACGGGAACGTTGACGAATACCTATACGGACGGGAATAAAGTAACCAACAACGCAACCTTAGGCTATGGCGGCGTGCTGTGGGCAGGAGACAACTCGTCGATCGCCATCCTCAACTGCAACTCCGTGCGCAACAAGGCACACAGTTTCCCGTCCATCTACAACACGCTGCCAAACTCTTCGTCGAATAAGATACACATCGCCGTTAACAGTATCTTCTGGGGCAATGAGGTCGATGCAGACGGAGACAAACAGCTTGCCAACTTCGGCAACGAGAAGAAAGAGGCGCTGTTCTTCTGTGCCTATCAGGATGGACACGGACTGCCGGTGCAGACTTCTACAACGGATCAGCGGGCGAATGATGGGATCTCGTATGCTAATATGCACGACATCTTTACGATATTAGGCGGCAACAACAATGTCATCATCAGCGACAACAACGAGGCTGTCGACGGTCCGAACTTCATCCTACCGTCTTCGAAGGCGGGTGTCGACGGCTATATGCAAAGTGCCAACTGGCTTATCTCGCGCGTCAACCTGCTCACCGATGCCGGATGGGGAGAGATAGACCAGGATGAGAAAGGAAACTATAAGACGGGTTCTGATGGCGAGTATGAGGCGCATGGCATCTATCCGCTCCTCTCTAACTACTATAAGAACAGCTTCAAGCTCACCCTCTTGCCGTTGGGTAAGGATAAGTACATGAACTACGCCGACGACAAGAACGAGGAGAGCACGGAGAACATGAACCGCATCTCCGCCGACCCGTTGGGTAACACCACCCAGGACTATATCGACATCGGCGTGTACGAGTACCAGCACTCGCAGCTCACCGTTGCCGACGGCGATGAGGTCGACGTGATGTGGGTGTCGGACGAGGAGAAAACGGGTGCCAAAACGGCCGACGGACGTTCGTGGGACACCCCGACCAGTGACCTGCAGCGTGCCATCGAGACGCTGCTCCTGAGCCGTAACGACAAACCGAAGGTGGTGAAGATTATGGGAGGAACCTACTCGCCGACCTACACCCTCGACGAGAGCAACAACGGTTTCCAAATCCACACCGGCGCCAACGACGGGATGGTGGCGCTGAAGAATAAGATTATCTCCGGACATGACTATCAGGCGAAGAGCCTGACCATCGAGGGTGGATACAGTAAGGAGATCGTCGGGGCACGTGACATCGAACAGTACCCCACCATCTTGAAGATGGCCAAGAAGTCGACATCGACGTCCAACAATATGGCCCACCTCTTCCTCATCTCCGATGCCGAGCAGTGGGAGACGCAGGGTAACAGGTCCGGAGGATCGTCTGGTGAATCAATAGACCTCACGCAGGGGGCTATCACAAAGTCATCAAAGTCGACCGGCAAGGTCATGCCCATCACCTTCGACGGCCTGACCTTTGTCAACAACTATGCGATGGCCAAGCACACGGAGAGTGTGGGCTCTGATATCGGCGGTGCCGCCATCTACTATAAGGAGCAGTTCAAGAGTGATGTGAAAGATCCGACGAAAAAGACAACGACGCCACTCGATGCCATTAATGTGCCGAAGTTGACCATCAAGAACTGCATCTTCCAGCAGAACGGCGCTGATGCGTCGGTACCTGCCGTGCGCATCGAGAAGGGCGGAGGCCGCTCGCTCATCTACAACAGCGTGTTCCACTCCGGCTCGGGTAATCCGTTGGAGAGTACCGATGCCGTGAGCATCGTCAACTGCACCTTCGCCATGAATGGCGGACATATCACGCTCAGCGATGCCGCCACGGGCACGTCGTCGCTCTATAACTCCATCATTTGGAAAGACGACCAGAACAACAAAATGACGACGCAGTACGAGGGCATCGCCATCGGCGACTCCATGCAGTATAATGCTATCACGGGCATCACGAACACCGACGAGACGGCCAAATACCACAACGTAGGCCTCGACAGCCGCAACTACAACGCTATGGAGGGGCCGAACTTCGTCAATGGCGACGGCAAGGACATCAGCCTGCGCGACTACCATATCAATCCGGGCGTGCGCACACTGACGCGCGCCGATTATCTGCTCTATGCCCGCAAGGTGCTCGGCTGGGTACCCGGTATGACCATCAAGGACAAGACGGGCAATGACGTGAAGCTGGATAAGGACAATATCCTCACGATGCTTGCCGACATGGCCTACACCAAGGACCTTGCCTACAAGGTGCGCCTCTACGACGGCAGCATGGAGCGGGGCGCCTATGAGTGTTCGTCGGCCATGCAGCGCGTGCTCTTTGTCAACCCGAACAAGGTGACGGGTAACATGACGGGACTGTCGTGGCAGGATGCCTATGGCAGTGGCATGGTGCAGCGCGCCGTCGATGCCGCGGCTGTCTATACCTATTTTAATAATAAAACCGCGGATTCTAACGAGGCTAAGTCCTACGTCTTCATCAAGGGTAGCGACGTCAATGCGATACCAGAAGTCATCACCCTGCGCAATGGCGTGAGCGTCTATGGCAGTTTAGCACAGACCTACACCAAGGAGCCGGAGGCTGTAAAGGATAATCAGACTGGATTGGTAATGTACAACAATGGCGCACGGTCGTTCGAAAACGATGCGATTGCTACCTATATTAATAAGGTGCGCGCCGACCGACCGGGTTTGGCGGCAAAGACAACGAAGCGCACGCAGATTGCCGGTATCAGTTCAATGTCCACGAACTATGCCTTTGGCACGCTCGTCGATGGCTTTGAGATAAAGGCCGCCCAGACGCTCACGGCTCCGGCGGTGAACATCAGCGACCAGGTGGACTCGCTGATGCTGCGCAACATCATCATCGACGGCAACACGGTGAGAGCGGATGCTGATGGCAAGACCTATCCTGTGGTCAACCTCCAGCACGGCCTGCTCTACAACGCGCTCGTCTATGGCAACACGGCACCAAGCGTTCAGCCGATTGTCAGCGTGGGCAGTAATGCTGCCATGCTCAACTGCACCGTCGTGGCCGATGCTGCTGACAATTATGCTGTCAGTAACAGTGGACAGGTGATGAACAGCATTCTCTACAATACGGCCTCGAAAGCTGTCAGTATCACGGGAACGGGCATTTCGACCAATAACTACGCTGCTGCAGGAACCCCCTTCGCGCCATACCGTACGACGACGAATGTTTACACACTGTCAGAGTATCTCACCAACCATGCACCTTATTATTATCAGTTGCATGAACGCAGCAAGGCTTTGCTCGGTGGTACGACGACACTGCCGTCGGCTAACAATGACGGACTGAAGGCACAGTATGCGCTTGTAGCCTTCACAGCCGACCGTGATGTCCTGGGCAATCCGCGAAGGCTGATGGGCACAGACAAAGTGGACCAAGGTTGTTTCGAGACGTGGGACATCCCACAGAAGAGCACCGTCGAGGCTAATACCGACGTCACTTCGTTTGGCGGTAACTTCTATCCGCATGCCGGTTCGGTGGTCTATATTCACGAGGGCGGTTCGTTGCAGTTGAAAGCCAATAGCTTCACGGCTGAGAATGCCTTCATGCCGGGTTATCTGCTGCTGAAGACGGGTGCCTCGCTCTATGGCAATGGTAACGTGGTGCATACGGCCTACGTCGCCGCCGAGCGCTCGTTCCCGGCGCAGATGCAATATACGCTGATGTCGATGCCGTTCCCGTATGACTATGCCAATGCGCTGACGACGGCAACGGACGATAACGGCAATATCACCGAGAAGAAGATCGCCATCCCGAAGGGCAAGACCTACAATGGTGAGACGCGCTCGGCTTGGGATTACGATTTCCATACTTCCGACTCGCCGTGCTGGGAGACGATGACGTCTACTGCCGTGAAGGCTTGCGACGGCTGGTTGCTGAACTTCGATAAGCCGCTCTCCGAAGAGACTGTCATCCGTTTCACAGGCTTCGGAAGTAAAGAGGGCGACTATGTCTATACCGAGGATGGCGCGGCCAAGACGGTGACGCTGACACAATACAACCAGGTGCCTACAGATGGCTCGGCCCACTTCACGAAGTTGGAGAACATGGGTTGGAACCTCAAGGGCATGCCGTGGCTCGTGAGTGGATACGCAACGAAGGGCTCTAGCGATGACAGCTATGCCATGAGCGCACCGCATGTGTTCTACAAGGTTTCGGCTGATGGCAACAGCTTTGCCACTTCTCAGAGCTGGACCGACGCCTCGACGCTCGACTTCGGTAATGCTTTCTTCACGCAGACAGCCGTTATCGGCGATGGCAGCACGGAGAAGGTGACCTTTGCCCTGCCGCTGCCGAGCAAGACCCCTGACCCTGCCGCCAAGCCGTATGTGGCAATTGCTGATGAAGACGGACAGTCGGATGCTGTGGAAGTGAGAGCTATAAAATCTATAGATACTATAGAAACTATAGATGCTATAGAGGCTATAGTGCCTAAGGCTTCTTTAGCCTTCAATATCGGCTCTGACGGTGTGAAGTGGCAGAGCTTCAACGACAGCGTGCCGCAGGTTTATCTGCTTGACAACAGCGGTGTGGCGCTCTCATTGGCCGGTCAGGCTCCTGTGGGCGTGGAGATGGCGATGGGCTACCGTGCCGCAAGAGCCGGACAGCTGACCGTCTCGCTGCCCAACGCCGAGGCCTTCGACGGACAGAGCGTATGGCTCAGGGACAAGGCGACGGGCGAGGTGACTGACCTCACGCTCTCGTCCTACACCCTTCAGGCCGAGCCGGGCTATACCGACAACCGGCTGACGCTGCAGATTGGCGGCGTGAGGTCCGACGGTGGCAGGAGCGGAGAGGCTTCGGACGCAATGTTCACGTTGCGCGCCCAGCAGCACCGCATTGTCATCGGCAATGTGAAGCTTGGCGACCGCATTGTGGTGTACAACGTGGCCGGAGCCCGGGTAGAGGCCATGACGGCCGAGGGTGAGACGGCTACCACCTGTCAGTTGCCTGCGGGCGTGTATATGGTTAGAGTGGGAGAGAAGGCGAAGAAAATCGCCATCAAATAAGCATCCAATAGTTATCGCGGTATTACCAAACTGTGGTAATGTGATTACCACGGTTTGGTAACGTGATTACCACGGTTTGGTAATGCGATTACCACGGTTTGGTAATGTGGTTCACTTTGCGAAAAATTGCCCCTCGGGCATAAAATAAGACAGGCGAAATGCCGTTAGTTTATCATGCAGTGGACCGACCAGATACGACGAATAAAGATTATCTTGGTGATGGCAGCGATATTGATTGCCGTTGCCTCGCTCGTGGTGTCGCATGCGCTGACGAAGGATTTGGAGAATCAGGAGCGCACGCGCATGGAGGTATGGGCGGAGGCCATGCGTACGCTGAACAACGCCGATGAGAACACCGACCTTAACCTGGTGCTGAAGGTGCTCAACGAGAACAACACCATTCCCGTGGTGGTGATGGACAAGAACGGTCAGGTATCGGAGTTTCGCAATATCAAGCTTAAGGCGGAGACCTATGCCGACAGTCTGCAGGCTGCTGCCACACTTGGCCGGTCGTTTTTAGCTTCGGGCAATGTCATCCGCATTACCCTCGACCGCAAGCGCCATGAATACATCGATGTTTGTTATGGAGAGTCCGTGATGCTTCAGCGTCTGGCATGGTACCCGTTCATTCAGTTGGGTGTCGTGCTCATCTTTGTGGTTGTAGCCATCTTCGCGCTGTTGTCGTCGAAGCGGGCCGAGCAGAACAAGGTATGGGTGGGCCTGTCGAAGGAAACCGCCCACCAGTTAGGCACGCCTATCAGCAGTCTGATGGCGTGGGTGGAGATGCTGAAAGAGCAGTACCCTGATGATGAACTGATACCGGAGCTTGACAAGGACGTGCAGCGCCTGCAGCTCATCAGTGACCGTTTCTCAAAGATAGGGTCGCTGCCTGAGCTCAAGCCGACAAGCCTGACGGAGGTCATTGACCATGTGACTGATTATATGGACCATCGCACGAGCCGTAAGGTGATCATCGCTCGGCATCTGCCCGACCACGACGTAGTGGTGAACATGAATGCCAGTCTGTTTGAGTGGGTGATAGAGAACCTTTGCAAGAATGCCGTCGATGCAATGGGCGGCGTGTCCGGCCGCATCGATATCACGGTGGAGGAGCTGCCTGGTAAAGTGGCGGTTGAGGTGGCCGACACCGGGAAGGGCATCAAGAAGAAGAACGTGAGCAATGTGTTCCGCCCGGGCTTCACCACGAAGAAGCGGGGCTGGGGCCTTGGACTAAGCCTTGCCAAGCGCATCATCGAGGAATACCACAAGGGCCGCATCTGGGTGAAGAGCACAGAAGTAGGAAAGGGTACGACCTTTAGGATAGAGATAGGCAAGGGTAGGCAAGGGTAGGCTGGGTAGGCAAGATAGGCTGGGTAGGCAAGATAGGCTGGGTAGGCAAGAGATAATCAAAAAAAATATGGCGGGTGTGGCGCTATGTCATAAAAAAGTAGTAACTTTGCAGCCTAAAGTGTAAATATGTCTAAGTTAGAGCAGTTTAAGTTGGACCTGAAGGGTATGGCTGAGGGTGATAATGCATTCAGCTTTACTCTTGACGACAGTTTCTTTGAGGCTGTTGAGGCTCCTGCCGTGCATCATGGTCATGTCGATGAGACTTTGACGGTGAGGCGTAACGGTGACGTGTTCGACCTGGACTTTCACACTTCTGGCGTTGTCACAGTGCAGTGTGACCGTTGCTTGGACGATATGGATCAGCCTATCGAGAGCGACTATCACCTCGTGGCAAAGTTTGGAGAAGACTACTCAGAGGACGATGACCTGATCACGGTAGCCGAGAACGAAGGAATACTCGACGTGTCATGGTTCATCTATCAATTCATAGAACTCGCAATCCCACTCAGGCACGTGCATGCACCTGGAAAATGCAACCCTGCCATGATGAAGGTTCTCGAAGAACATTCGGCCGCCCGAAGCGGTGCTGGCGATGGTGAGCAGCCTGTGGACGACCGCTGGGCAGCGTTGTTAAAAATAAAAAAGTCAAATTTATAATTACTCGTTAAAACAATGGCACATCCAAAAAGAAGACAGTCAAAGACTCGTACACTCAAGCGTAGAACTCATGATAAGGCAGTAGCCCCCACACTGGCCGTATGCCCCAACTGTGGCAGCTACTATGTGTATCACACCGTATGTCCTACATGCGGTTACTATCGTGGTAAGGTTGCTATCGTCAAAGAGGCTGCTGAGTAATGGCTAAGATCAACGCAGTGATCACCGGCGTTGGTGGTTACGTGCCCGACTATATCCTCACCAATGATGAGTTGTCGCGCATGGTTGACACCAGCGACGAGTGGATTCGTACGCGTGTTGGCATTCGCGAGCGCCGTATCCTCAAGGAAGAGGGTCTCGGCGCTAGCTACATGGCCCGCAAGGCCTGCAAGCAGCTCATCAGTAAGACCGGTGTCGATCCGGATACCATCGAGGCACTGATTGTTTCGACCACAACGCCCGACTATCCTTTCCCTTCCACGGCAAGCATTGTCGTGGGCAAGTTGGGACTGAAGAATGCCTTTGCGTTTGACATGTCGTGCGCCTGCTGTGGTTTCATCTATGCACTCGACATGGCCTCGTCGATGATTCAGTCGGGACGCTACAAGCGCGTCATCGTCTGCTCGGCCGAGAAGATGTCGTCGATCGTCGACTGGACTGACCGTCAGACCTGTGTGCTCTTCGGCGACGGTGCCGGAGCCGTGATGGTGGAAGCCAGCGAGGAAGAGGGCATGGGCTTGCAGGACTCCATGTTGCTGACTGATGGCAAGGGCCTGCCGTTCCTTCACATGAAGGCTGGTGGCAGTGTGTGCCCGGCGTCGCATTTCACCATCGACAATCGGTTGCATTATGTGTATCAGGAGGGCCGCACGGTGTTCCGTCATGCCGTCACTTACATGAGCGACGATGTGGCAACCGTCATGCAGCGCAATCATTTGGATAACAATAATCTCTCGTGGATCGTTCCCCATGAGGCCAACCTGCGCATCATCGACGCAGTGGCCAAGCGTGCCGACTTGCCGTTGGACAAGGTGATGATCAACATCGACCACTATGGCAACACCAGTTCGGCTACCATTCCGTTGGCTCTGTGGGACAACGAGTCGAAACTGAGAAAAGGCGACAACATCATCTTCACCGCTTTCGGTGCCGGCTTCGTGCATGGAGCCATCTACTTCAAGTGGGCGTATGATGGTGACAAGGTGTCTGAAGCCAAGTGATCGCCACGGAGACTCAAATGACAAACAGCGTCCTCACGGGACGCAGAGATATCCTCATATATTTCGCAGATTTCACAGATTCTACGTATCCGTCTGAGAACGGCGCAAGGTCTGTGAAATCTGTGTCTATATCTATTACATACCCAAAGATTATACCTTATTATTATGCAGCATAAGGCCGGTTTCGTAAATATTGTAGGAAACCCCAATGTGGGTAAGTCGACGCTGATGAACCAGCTTGTCGGCGAGAAGATCAGCATTGCCACTTTCAAGGCGCAGACCACGCGTCATCGCATCATGGGCATCGTCAACACCGACGACTGTCAGATTGTGTTTTCTGACACGCCGGGAGTGCTGAAGCCGAACTATAAGATGCAGGAGTATATGTTGCAGTTCTCTGAGTCGGCTCTGGCCGATGCGGATATTCTGCTGTATGTCACCGACGTGATAGAACAGCCGGAGAAGAACGCCGACTTCCTGGAGAAAGTGCGGGAGATGAAGATTCCCGTGCTGTTGCTCATCAACAAGATTGACATGTTGCAGGGCAAGGACGTCACTGCGCAGTTGGGCGACCTTGTGGAGAAGTGGCACGGACTGTTGCCCAATGCGGAAATACTTCCTATCTCGGCTTCCAATAAGTTCGGTACCGACATGCTGATGAAGCGCATCATGGAACTGCTGCCCGAGAGTCCTGCTTACTTTGGCAAGGACCAGCTGACGGACAAGCCAGCCCGCTTTTTCGTGTCGGAGATCATCCGTGAGAAGATCCTGCGCTACTATGACAAGGAGGTGCCTTACTCGGTCGAGGTGGTGGTGGAGCGTTTCAAGGAGGACGAACATCACATCCATATCAACGCTGTCATCTATGTGGAGCGCGACTCTCAGAAAGGTATCATCATTGGGCATCAGGGAGCAGCCCTGAAGAAGGTGTCGACGGAGGCCCGTAAGAGCCTCGAACACTTCTTTGGCAAGGCCATCTACCTTGAGATCTTTGTGAAGGTGGATAAGGACTGGCGCAACTCCGAGAAGGAACTGGACAACTTCGGGTATAACCCGGAATGAGTTAGGAGTTAGGAGTTAGGAATGAGGAGTTAGGAATGAGGAGGATTTTCCCCTGACCGTATGGCAGGGCGCACTCTCCAATAGATGGAGGGCCGAAGAATGTTAAACTTCAGAAATCAAACAACATGGCAAGATTAGTAGCTATTGTAGGACGCCCGAATGTGGGCAAGTCCACACTTTTTAATCGTCTGACCCAGAGCCGCCGCGCTATCGTAAGCGATGTCGCCGGCACGACGCGTGACCGCCAGTATGGCAAGTGTACGTGGAATGGCAATGAGTTCTCCGTCGTTGATACCGGCGGATGGGTTGTCAACTCCGATGACGTCTTTGAGGATGCCATCCGCAAGCAGGTGCTGATAGCGGCCGATGAGGCCGACCTCGTGCTGTTTCTTGTGGACGTGGAGACAGGCGTCACCGACTGGGACGAGGACGTAGCCAAGATTCTTCGCCGTGCCAAGTTGCCCGTGATCCTTGTGGCCAACAAGGTGGACAACAGTGGTATGGCTTATTCGGCGGCAGAGTTCTATAAGCTTGGGTTGGGTGACCCGCAGTGCATCAGTGCCGCGACCGGCGGCGGTACGGGCGACCTGCTCGACCTCATCATCCAGAAGATGCCGGCCGATACCGAGAATGACATCGACGAAGACCTGCCTCGCTTTGCCGTTGTGGGCCGTCCGAATGCCGGTAAGTCGAGTCTGATCAATGCCTTCATCGGTGAGGACCGTAACATCGTGACCGAGATTGCCGGTACGACGCGCGACAGTATCTATACCCGTTTCAATAAGTTCGGCTTCGACTTCTACCTCGTCGACACCGCCGGTATCCGCCGTAAGAACAAGGTGACTGAGGACTTGGAGTTCTATAGCGTGATGCGCAGCATCAGAGCGATAGAGAACAGCGATGTGTGCATCCTGATGATCGACGCCACCCGTGGCATTGAGGCGCAGGATATGAACATCTTCCAGCTGATACAGAAGAACAACAAGAGCCTCGTGGTGGTGGTGAACAAATGGGACCTCGTGGAGGACAAGAGCCAGAAGGCCATTGATACCTTCGTCAATGCCATTCACAACCGCATGGCGCCGTTTGTGGACTTCCCCATCATCTTTGCCTCAGCTCTGACCAAACAGCGTATCTTTAAGGTGCTGCAGACCGCTGTCGACGTGTATAAGAACCGTACGACGCATGTGGGCACCAACAAGCTCAACGAGGTGATGCTGCCTATCATCGAGCAGACACCGCCACCTTCGACAAAGGGAAAGTTCATCAAGATCAAATACTGTTCGCAGTTGCCCAATACGCAGATACCCTCGTTTGTGTTCTACGCCAACCTGCCGCAGTACATCAAGGAGAACTACCGCCGGTTCTTGGAGAACAAGATCAGGGAGAACTGGTCGATGCATGGCTGTCCCATCAATGTGTTTATTAGGCAGAAGTAATTGAGAAGTTCGGAAGTCCGGGAGTTCAGAAGTTCAGTCATGTGCATAAGCATTAGAAAATCGAGTGTCATTATGGTGATGACTGGACTTCCGAACTTCTGGACTTCCTGACTTCTCTATATCATATCATACACGCTTATTATGCACTCAATAAAAAGTTTTCTTTTCTTGCTCTTTGCCGCCGCATTGCTCTTTGCCTGCTCTGGCAAGGACGACGGACCGACGGCTGCGAAGATCGCCGCACAGACCGCGCAGAACTATTACACGCAGTTGCTCAAGGGCGACTATCAGGCGTTTGTGGCCGGTCGTTACCAGCCCCACGCTCTGCCGCCGGGCTATCAAGAACAGCTGGTGGCGAATGCCAAGATGTATGTGGTGCAGCAGCAGGAAGCCCATAAGGGCATCGTGCGCGTGAAGGCATTGGACGCACGGGCCGACACGTCGAGGCAGGTGGCCAATGTGTTTCTCAATCTCACGTTTGGTGACCGCACCACGGAAGAGATTGTCGTGCCGATGGTCGAGAAAAAGGGAGTGTGGTACATGAGGTAAGTACCTATCCCTCCAGAGGGGTGACACGTGAAAGACGGATAAAATGATAAGGTAAGAAGTCCAAAGATTCGGAAGTCCAATTCTTACTTTATTAATACTTGACTTACAGATGCTTAACTTACTTACAGATGCTTAAGCATTTGACTGGACTTCCGTACTTCCGTACTTCTGTACTTCTGTACTTCCGTACTCCTACTTCTCGTAGGCCTTCTTCACCTTTTTAAATAGGTCGCTGGCGAAGATGAAATCGTTGAGACGCTCGTTGGTGGCCCCCATGACATCGTCCTTGGTGCCTTCCCATTCCTTGTGTCCCTGATAGATAAAGATGATGTGCTCGCCGATGCCCATCACAGAGTTCATGTCATGGGTGTTGATGATGGTGGTGATGTTATAATCCTTAGTGATGTCAGACAGCAGTCGGTCGATGACGAGTGATGTCTTCGGGTCGAGGCCTGAGTTAGGTTCGTCGCAGAACAGATACTTCGGGTTGAGCACGATGGCGCGGGCGATGGCCACGCGCTTCTGCATGCCACCCGATATCTCGTCGGGGAACTTATGGCTGGCGTCCTTCAGATTGACGCGGTCGAGGCACTCCATGGCCCGCCGGTCACGCTCGCGACTATTCATGTTGGAGAACATATCGAGCGGAAAACGTACATTCTCGAGCACCGTCATCGAGTCGAAGAGCGCGGCCCCTTGGAAGATCATACCCATCTCGCGTCGCATCATCACCTTGTCGTGCTTGTTCATGGTGACGAAATTGCGGCCGTCGTAGAGCACCTCGCCCGTAGTAGGCGTGAGCAGTCCCACAAGGTTTTTCATGAGCACGGTCTTACCTGAACCGCTCTGACCGATGATGAGATTGGTGAGGCCCGTCTTGAACGTGGCGTTGATATCGTCGAGGACCGTCCGGTCCTCAAATGTCTTGGTAAGGTGTTTGACTTCTATCATGACAACAATTCCGTTAAGAACACATCTGAGAAGAGAATGAGCACGCTGGAGCAGACGACCGCGTTGGTTGATGCTGTGCCCACCTCGACGGAGCCGCCTTCCACTGTGTAGCCGAAGTAGCTCGACACACTTGCGATGATGAATGCGAAGAACAGGCTCTTGATGATGCTCATCCACACGAACCACAGGTTGACGGCGTGGTGCATGCCCGCCGTGAGGTCCTCGGGCGACATCATGTGGCCGACGTAGGCCGTGGCGTAAGCGCCGATGATGCCCAGTGCCGACGAGAAGATGACGAGGAACGGCATGATGGTCACCAGACCGAGAATCTTCGGCAGGATGAGGTAGTTGGCCGAGTTGACACCCATGATATCGAGGGCGTCGATCTGTTGTGTGACGCGCATCGTGCCGAGCTCGGAGGCGATGTTGGAGCCCACCTTGCCCGCAAGGATCAGACACATGATTGACGAGGAGAACTCCAGAAGCATGATCTCACGTGTGACATAGCCCGTCACCCACCGTGGCATCCAGGGACTCTGGATGTTGACCTTCATCTGAATGCAGATGACAGCACCGATGAAGAAGCTGATGAGCAGGACGATGCCGATGGAGTCGACACCGAGCTGCGACATCTCCTTGACGTAGCGTTTGGCGAACATGCGGAGCCGTTCCGGACGGGCGAATGTGCGGCCCATGAGAATGATGTAGCTGCCAAACGTAGTGAGGTAGCGATGCAGTAACTTGATGATGAACATGGTTCGATTCTTGTATTTGCTTGCAAAAGTAGCCAAAATTCATTTAAAAACTGCAATAACCTGCATAGTTTTTGGTTTTGGCAACGATATTAATTGTTTTTTTAGTAATTTTGTGGCATTAAAGCAATCGCTAAAATCACAATACTGGCAGAATATGGCAGAACAAAACGATACGGGCAGCCTCCAGCCGCAGCAGGAGGCTAAGCCCGACCTGAGCGGAATGACGAACGAGGAGATAGACGCATTGCTGCGTGTTAGGTTGAAGCATGATATGCTGCACACGCAGGGACTGGTGAAGCGCTACGGCCGCCGCACGGTGGCCGACCACGTGACGTTCAACGTGAGTCAGGGCGAGATCGTGGGACTGCTTGGCCCTAACGGTGCCGGAAAGACCACATCTTTTTACATGACCACGGGCCTCGTCATTCCCAATGAGGGACATGTGTATATTGACGACAAGGAGATCACCGATTTCCCTGTGTATAAGCGTGCCCGTGCCGGCATTGGCTACCTGCCTCAGGAGGCCAGCGTGTTCCGTAAGCTGTCGGTGGAGGACAATATCATGGCCGTGCTTGAGATGACGAAGCTCACCCACCAGCAGCAGTTGGACAAGTTGGAGAGCCTTATCGCAGAGTTCCGCTTGCAGAAGGTGCGCAAGAACAAGGGTGACCGTCTGTCGGGTGGTGAGCGCCGTCGTACGGAGATAGCCCGTTGCCTGGCCATCGACCCGAAGTTCATCATGCTCGACGAGCCATTTGCCGGTGTCGACCCTATTGCCGTGGAGGACATCCAGCATATCGTGTGGCGACTGAAGTACCGCAACATCGGTATCCTCATCACCGACCATAACGTGCAGGAGACGCTGTCGATCACCGACCGTGCCTACCTGCTCTTTGAAGGACGTATCCTCTTTCAGGGACTGCCCGAGGAACTGGCCGCCAACAAGATCGTGCGTAAGAACTATCTCTCTGACAACTTCGTGTACCGTAAGTTCCAGAGCAATGAGGAAGACCGGAAGTTCGCCGATGAGTCGCGTCATGCACTGATGAAAGAGGCCGGACTGATCTGATGCGACCGACACAGGCGTGTCACGGAGAGACCCGACCGGCGACAGGCAATTGCGGGAAGACGGTCGGAGAAATAGAACCCTTGCCTTGAGAAAACGGAAAAATAGTTGCCGTTTTATTAGGTAAATTGGTTAATTATCAGTAATTTTGCATCTCGGTTTTTATCCACCTCATACTGACACGTTGACAGAAATAACATACAAAATAAGAACAATACAAGATGAAAGTATCATTTGAGAATCCCGATAAGATCAATGGTCTGCTGACCATCACGGTCGAGGAGGATGACTACAAGAACGACGTAGAGAAGGAGTTGAAGAACTACCGCAAGCGTGCCAATGTGCCTGGCTTCCGTCCCGGCATGGCACCGATGGGTCTCATCAAGCGCCAGTTTGGCAGTGCTGTGAAGATGGATGCCATCAACAAGGTGGTTGGTAATGAAATCAACAAGTATCTCACTGACAACAAGATCAACATGCTGGGTCAGCCTATGGCTTCCGACAAGCAGGAGCCTCAGGATTTGGAGAAGGCTGCTCCCTATACGTTTATGTTCGACATCGCTGTCGCTCCTGAGTTTGATCTCACACTCGACAACAACGACAACATCGACTACTACGACATCACTGTTGACGACAAGCTCGTCGACAACCAGGTGAAGTCTCTCCAGGGCCGCTTCGGCAAGTATGGTCCGGGCGAGGAGTATAAGGAAGGCGACGTGCTGAAGGGTGACCTTCGCGAGCTCGATGAGAACGGCAACACCAAGGAGGGTGGCCTGACTGTTGAGGGCGCTTCCATCATGCCCCAGTATCTGAAGAACGATGACCAGAAGAAGCTCTTCGAGGGTGCCAAGCCCGGTGACATCATCACCTTCAATCCTTACAAAGCTTACGATGGCGGCGCTGAGGTTGCTACTCTGCTGAAAGTGGACCGTGAGAAGAAGGACGAGTACCAAGGTGATTTCAGCTATCAGATTACAGAGATTCAGCACTTCGAGGAGCACGCTGTCGACCAGGAGCTCTTCGACCAGGTGTATGGCAAGGATGCCGTGAAGGATGAGAAGGAATTCCGCGAGCGCATCGCCAAGGACATTAAGGAGCAGCTCACCACCGACGAGGACTATAAGTTCCTGCAGGATCTTCGCGCCTACGCTGAGAATAAGGTGGGTCAGCTCACCTATCCCGACACGCTGCTCAAGCGTATCATGAAGGAGAGCAACAAGGACAAGGACGACGAGTTCATCAATAAGAACTACGACGCAAGCATCAAGGAACTGACCTGGAGTCTGATCCGCGGCAAGCTTGCTGAGCAGGAGGGTGTGAAGGTTGACGACAACGACGTGAAGAACGTGGCCCGTGAAGTAGCCCGTGCACAGTTCGCACAGTACGGCATGGCCAATATGGGCGATGAGTATGTCAACAACTACGCCGATGAGCTGCTGAAGCAGAAAGGTACCGCTGAGCAGTTTGCTGAGCGTGCCGTCGATCTCAAGATCGTCAGTGCCCTGAAGGGCAAGGTGACCTTGAATCACAAGGAGATTTCTCTCGATGACTTCAATAAGATGTTGACCGAGCAGAAGTAAGTCTTATAACTGACTCTCTGAAACACAAAACAAGAAACCGGACGCGGGCATCCTTTGCGGGTGCCCGCTTTTTGTGTGCTATGGTCTCTATTATAGTTTCTATAGTCTCTATAGTCTCTATAGTCTCTATAGTTTCTATAGCTTCTATAGTTATAGGGAGGGAGGAACAAGACATAGGCGAGAAGAAAGAAGTTGGGACTGGGTTGTTCATCAACTAAATAACATCCATGAAAAAAAATATGCGAGAAATATTTCCTTTTCCATATTTTTTAGCTATCTTTGTAGAATAAAGGCAGAAAAAGGCAGCCCGCCGACCGATTGTTGGCACGGTCTTTGTCACAAGACACGACATTTAAGTGATGGTTCACTTAAGCAAAGTCTTATCAATGTCAAAAAGAAAAGAAGGAAAATTATGAACAACGATTTTAGAAAGTTTGCTACCAACAAGCTTGGGATGAACGGTCTGGTGCTGGACGATGTAGTGAAGGCACAGCAGCAATATCTCAATCCTTATATTCTTGAGGAGCGTCAGTTGAATGTCACTCAGATGGATGTGTTCTCACGTCTGATGATGGACCGTATCATCTTTTTGGGCACAGAGATTGACGACTATACCGCCAACACGTTGCAGGCGCAGTTGCTTTATCTGGACTCCGTTGACAATGCGAAGGACATCTCTATCTATGTCAACTCTCCTGGTGGCAGTGTGACGGCCGGCTTGGGCATCTACGATACGATGCAGTTCATCTCGTCGGATGTGGCTACAATCTGCACCGGCATGGCAGCCTCGATGGCCGCCGTACTTCTGGTGGCCGGTCAGGAGGGCAAGCGCTCGGCGCTGCCTCACAGCCGTGTGATGATTCACCAGCCATTAGGAGGCGTGCAGGGACAGGCTTCGGATATTGAGATTGAGGCCCGTGAGATTCAGAAGTTCAAGAAAGAACTTTACACCATCATCTCCAACCACTCCCATCAGCCTTATGAGAAGGTGTGGAAGGACTCCGACCGTAACTACTGGATGACCGCCGAGGAGGCCAAGGAGTATGGTATGATTGATAATGTATTAATGAGGAAGAAGAGTAATGCCGAAGAAGAAAGTTTGTAGTTTCTGTGGTAGGCCCGAAGACCAGGTGAAACTGCTCATCACCGGTCTGAACGGCTATATCTGTGAGGACTGTGTGCAGCAGGCCTATCGTATTGTGCAGCAGACGGGTGTGCTGGGCAACCAGACGCATGCTGACGATACGCCGTACCGTCCTGTGAAGAAAGTGCCGAAACCGAAGGAGATCAAGGATTACCTTGACGAGTATGTCATTGGTCAGGATGAGGCGAAGCGCAATCTCGCGGTGGCCGTGTATAACCACTACAAGCGTCTTCAGCAGCCTGCCGACAACGACGGTGTGGAGATAGAGAAGAGCAATATCATCATGGTAGGCTCGACGGGTACCGGCAAGACCTTGCTGGCCCGTACCATTGCCAAGTTGCTCGATGTGCCTTTCACTATTGTCGACGCCACGGTGTTTACCGAGGCCGGCTATGTGGGTGAGGATGTTGAGAGCATCTTGAGCCGTCTGTTGCAGGTAGCCAACTACAATGTGGCAGCAGCTGAGCGCGGCATCGTCTTCATCGACGAGATCGACAAGGTGGCCCGCAAGTCGGACAACCCTTCCATCACGCGTGACGTGAGCGGTGAGGGTGTGCAGCAAGCCATGCTCAAGCTCCTTGAAGGTACAATGGTCAACGTGCCGCCACAGGGTGGCCGTAAACATCCCGATCAGGAGTATATCCATGTCAACACGAAGAACATCCTGTTTATCTGCGGTGGTGCCTTCGACGGCATCGAGCGGAAGATCGCACAGCGGTTGAACACCCATGTGGTGGGCTACAACTCGGTGGAGAACACTCGCCATATCGACAAGGGCGACCTGATGAAGTACATCGTGCCTCAGGACCTGAAGTCGTTTGGCCTGATTCCCGAGCTCATCGGCCGTCTGCCTGTGCTCACCTATCTGACGCCGCTCGACCGTGCTGCCCTGCGTCGTATCCTTGTGGAGCCGAAGAATTCCATCGTCAAGCAGTATACCAAGCTCTTCGCCATGGACGGCATTGCGCTGACGTTCAATGAGGACACCCTCGACTACATCGTTGACCGTGCCGTGGAGTACAAGCTCGGAGCCCGTGGCCTGCGCTCCATCGTGGAGGCCGTGATGATGGATGCCATGTTCGAGATCCCTTCCAAACGCATCAAGAAGTTTGAGGTGACACTCGACTATGCCAAGCAGCAGTTGAACAAGGCTCATCTGCAGAAACTGGCTTCGGCATAGAAGAAAGCTACTATAAGAAGTGAGGCGACGCCCCACACATAAACAGACCACATAGCAATGCCTCCTTTTGCCACATATATACAATCAGGGCATTGCCTGTGCCGTCTGTGTTTACACAACCATGAATTTATAACCTTATTATAATGACAGGGAGAGACTTTACAGCCGCATTGAAGCATTATTTTGGCTTCGACAAGTTCAAAGGTGACCAGGAGGCCATCATCCGCAACCTTATGGCAGGCAATGATACTTTTGTACTTATGCCTACTGGAGGAGGCAAGAGCTTGTGTTATCAGTTGCCCTCTCTGCTCATGGACGGCACAGCCATCGTGGTGTCACCGCTCATCGCGTTGATGAAAAACCAGGTGGACGTGATCAACGGCCTGAGTGAGGTGGACTGCCTGGCCCATTACCTCAACTCGACGCTCAACCGCTCGGCCATCAACCAGGTGGAGCGCGACGTCAAGCAGGGACGTACGAAGTTGTTGTACGTCGCGCCGGAGTCGCTCAACAAACCCGACAACCTGCCGTTCTTCCAATCGTTTAAGATCTCTTTTATCGCCATCGACGAGGCCCATTGTATCTCCGAGTGGGGCCATGACTTCCGTCCGGAGTACCGTAACATTCGTGCCACGCTCGACAGCATCGCCGCAGCCCGCCAGGAGAAGCGCATGCCGATTATTGCGCTCACGGCGACGGCCACCGACAAGGTGCGCATCGACATCAAGCGCAACCTTGGCATCCCCGATGCCAAGGAGTTTAAGAGCTCGTTCAACCGTCCGAACCTCTACTACGAGGTGCGGCAGAAACAGAGCGATGAAGATACCGACAACCAGATTATCCGTTTCCTCAACCAGCATAAGGGCAAGAGCGGCATTATCTACTGCCTCTCACGCAAGAAGGTGGAGGAACTGTCGGCGAAGCTGAGGCTTAACGGCTTCAGGGCCGCGCCTTATCATGCAGGTCTCGACACCGAGGTGCGTACGCAGACGCAAGATGACTTCCTCAAGGAGAACATCGACATCATCGTGGCTACCATCGCCTTCGGCATGGGAATTGACAAACCCGATGTGCGTTTCGTCATCCACTACGACATCCCCAAGAGCCTGGAGGGCTACTATCAGGAGACCGGCCGTGCCGGACGCGACGGCGGGGAAGGCATCTGCCTGGCCTTCTACTCACCTAAGGATCTGAAGAAACTGGAGAAGTTTATGGAGAACAAGGGTGAGGCTGAGAAGGAGATCGGCCGACAGCTGCTGCAGGAGACCAAGGCGTATGCCGAGTCGAACGTGTGCCGCCGTAAGATGCTGCTCCATTACTTCGGCGAGGACTACGCGCCCGACAACTGTCATAACTGCGACAACTGCAAGCATCCTAAGAAATATATTGAAGCCTCTGATGCCCTCGTCTGCGTGCTGTCAGCCATTCAGGCGGTGAAGGAAGGCTTCGACCAACAGTATATCATCGACTTTGTGCGCGGCCGTGCCACCGACAACATCGTACGCCACAACCACAACAAGCTCGAGGAGTTTGGCAATGGCAAGGCCATCAACAACGACAACTCCAATATATGGAATCCGGTGATCCGTCAGGCTATGATTGCCGGTTTCATCCGTAAGGACATTGAGCATTATGGCCTGTTGAAGCTGACCGCCGCCGGTAAGTTCTATCTCAAGGACCCGAAGCCTTTCTCCGTCGTGCCCGACCGTGAGTTTGTCGACACCGACGAGGGTGGGGAAGGAGGCACGAGCGCACTCGACGAGAACCTGCACAAGCAGCTCGTCGGCCTGCGTAAGGACGTGGCCCGTAAGCACAACCTGCCGCCTTATGTCATCTTCCAGGATATCTCGCTCACGCAGATGGCCACCAGCTATCCGCAGACCCTCGAGGAACTGCAGCAGATACAGGGCGTGGGACATGGCAAGGCCCTGAAGTTCGGCAAGCCGTTTGTGGAGTTCATCAAGAAATATTGTGAGGAGAATAACATCCAGCGGGCCGACATGATGCGTGTCATCACCATCCCCAACCGGTCGAAGCGGAAGCTGAAGATCATTGAGCTCATCGACAAGCGCATCCCGCTTGAGGACATCGCACAGGCGCAGGGCATCGGCTACGACGATCTGCTTGACGACATCGAGAGCATCGTCAACAGTGGCATGAAGGTCAATATCGACTATTACATCAACGATGACAGCGTGATGGATCCCGATGAGGTGCAGGACATCCTCGACTATTACCGTGAGAGCGATACCGATGACATCGATAAGGCCATGGACACCGTTGACATCTATGATGACGAGGACGGTCTCACGGCCGAGGAGAAAGCACGGTTGGTGCTCATCAAGTTCCTGTCGGAGGAAGGCAACTAAGAGTCGGCACCAGGAGCCTGGAAACTATTCAAAATCTTTATTGTTGTAGGATATAGAACCCTCTTGGGGGGTTGGCAAATGTCCGGCTTCCTCAAATGACTGGACTTCTGAACTTCCGGACTTCTGAACTTCTCAAATCCCCGCCTCCTCAAATGACTGGACTTCTGAACTTCCGGACTTCTGAACTTCTCAAATTATAGAACCCCCAAGGGGGTTCCGGTATCATAGCGAGGGGAAGAGGTGAGCGAAGCGAGCCTCTTCCCCTCGTGGCATGATGGGGATTGATTAAATCGCTACCCCCTTGGGGGTTGCGGCAATGTTAGGTTTCCATGTTTCATGATAATGTCTCACGGATGCGCCCTATTTAACATTACCGCAACCCCACAAGGGGGTAGCGATTTATTGTATGCGTCATGTTACAAGGTTCGAGGGGAATCGCCTCATTCGCTGTCGCTCATTCGCTCATCCCCTCGCTATGTTGCCGGAACCCCCAAGGGGGTTCTGTTCAATGACCGGCCCCTGCATGTAAAAATATGTCGAACATTTTTTGTGGGCCTCCACAAGACCGGCCCCTGCATGCGGCAGACTTGGCTATACGTAATTGTTAGCATGCTAAACTTGGATTATAAATATATTATATTCTGTTATTTTCTTGATATCACACGAAGTAGGTAGGAGAATAATGCTTTGAATATATTTTACAATATGCCTTCTTGAATTTAACACTTTGTTGCGCCAAAAAGAGGCTAAAATCGAGTCGAAACCAACCCCAAAACACGACGCTATCGCTCTATCGGCGTAATGCCGTTGCCTTTTCGGCGACATGCCATTGGCTTTTCAGCGTAGGGACGGCGTTTTTTCGGCGATATTCCGACCCCTTTTCGGCGATATTCCGACCCCTTTTCGGCGATATGTCGAAGGATAAACGAACGCATTGCCAGTCATTAACTTAGTAACTGGTTAATTACCAATATGCTGCCAAAATGTTCATTAATCGGCATATTTCGAGCCAATGACCGTCTTGTTGATTTGATAGCGCTTCTCAGAGCCCTTTTAACATAAATAATTTTGACATTGCCTTTTGGCAGCTATTCACCGAATGGCAGACTGTATACATTCATGCTCTCAGCCATTATTCTTTCTTTTCAACGAATGAAACGAATTTATCGAATTTGCCTTCGGACAATGGCACTGCGGATAATGTCCGTGGAGGAGCAAGATGCTGGTGGCAGTATAGCTGATAGTTACTTTGCTTGAATACTTTGTTAAAAAAGTATTTATCTGTTGTATGAATCAGCGCTATATGAAAATTTATTGCTAAATTTGCACGCAATAAATTTCTAAATTCTAAAAGTTTTCTTTTATGTCATCATTTGTTGCGGATAAAATTGTTATGGATGGTCTGACATTCGACGACGTCCTTTTGATTCCTGCTTATTCGGAAGTGCTGCCCAAAGAGGTGAACTTAAAGACGAAGTTCTCCCGTCACATTGAGCTCAATGTACCTTTTGTGACGGCTGCTATGGACACGGTTACCGAGTCGGCGATGGCTATTGCCATTGCTCGTGAGGGAGGTATTGGCGTCATTCACAAGAACATGACCATTGAGGAGCAGGCTCGTCAGGTAGCCATTGTCAAGCGTGCCGAGAACGGTATGATCTACGATCCCGTGACCATTCGCCGTGGTAAGACAGTAGCCGATGCCCTTCGTATGATGGCTGAATATCATATTGGCGGTATTCCCGTGGTGGATGAGAACAACATCCTCGTGGGTATCGTCACCAACCGTGACCTGCGTTTCGAGCGTCATCTTGACAAGTTGGTCGATGACGTGATGACCAAGGAGAATCTGGTGACCACGCATCAGCAGACCGACCTGGCCAACGCCGCTCAGATTCTGCAGGAGAACAAGATTGAGAAATTGCCTGTGGTGGATGCCCAGAACCACCTCATCGGCCTGATCACCTACAAGGACATCACCAAGGCCAAGGACAAGCCCAATGCCTGCAAGGATGACAAGGGCCGTCTGCGTGTGGCAGCCGGTGTGGGTGTCACCAAAGACACGCTTGAGCGTGCACAGGCTCTCGTAGAGGCTGGCGTCGATGCCATCGTCATCGATACCGCCCATGGCCATTCCAAGGGAGTGGTAGGCAAGTTGCACGAGGTGAAGAATGCCTTCCCAGATCTTGACGTCGTGGTGGGCAACATCGCCACCGGTGCCGCAGCCAAGTTCCTGATCGACAATGGTGCCGATGGCGTGAAGGTAGGCATTGGCCCGGGTTCCATCTGCACGACACGTGTGGTGGCCGGTGTCGGCGTGCCGCAGCTGAGCGCTATCTACGATGTGTACAGCGTGCTGAAGGATACCGACATACCTCTTATCGCTGATGGCGGACTGCGCTACTCGGGCGATGTGGTCAAGGCTCTTGCCGCTGGTGGTAACTGCGTGATGGTCGGCTCGCTCGTGGCCGGTACCGAGGAGAGCCCCGGCGACACCATCATCTATAACGGCCGTAAGTTCAAGAGCTATCGTGGCATGGGCTCCATGGAAGCCATGGGTCAGAAGAACGGATCCAAGGACCGCTACTTCCAGAGCGACACGGTAGACGTGAAGAAGCTCGTGCCGGAGGGCATCGCCGGTCGCGTGCCTTACAAAGGCACCGTGCAGGAGGTGATCTATCAGCTCGTCGGCGGTCTGCGCTCGGGCATGGGCTACTGCGGCGCCGCTACAATCGACAAGTTGCATGGTGCCAAGTTCACCCGCATCACCAATGCCGGTGTGATGGAGAGCCATCCTCATGACATCACGATCACGAGTGAGGCACCTAACTATTCAAGACCGGAGTAAACAGCGGCAGACATGAAGCATATCGTTTTGACAGGTCTGCTGTCACTGGCAGGAATCATCGTACTGGCGCAGCAGAATGACCCAGTTGTCATGCATATCAACGGTCATCCTGTGACGCGTTCGGAATTTGAGTATTCCTACAACAAGAATAACTCCGAGGGAGTCATCGACAAGAAGAGCGTGGCCGACTACGTGCCGCTCTTTGTGGCCTATCGCCTGAAGGTGGAGGCTGCCATGGATGCCCGTCTCGATACGACGCAGTCGTTCCAGCGTGAGTTTGCATCCTACCGTGACCAGCAGATACGTCCCGCGATGATCACCGATGCCGACGTTGAGGCTGCTGCCCATAAGATCTATAAGGAGACACAGGAGCGCATCGACTCTACAGGAGGCATGCTCAAGGTGGCCCATATCCTCATCCAGTTCCCGCGCAATGCCACAGACAAGGCCAAGGCTGCCGTCAAGGCCAAGGCCGACTCTCTGTATGGCGTGCTGAAGAAGGGTGGTGACTTTGCTGCCCTGGCACGCGAGTACTCGCAGGACCCTGGTTCCGCTAAGCGGGGCGGCGAGCTGTCGTGGATTGTGAAGGGACAGACCGTGAAGCCTTTTGAGGATGCCGCGTGGGCGCTGAAAGACGGTGAGATAAGCCGTCCCGTAGAGTCGCCCTTTGGCTGGCATATCATCAAACGGGAGGAGCACCAGAAGTTCTTCGACTATGCGTCGCAGCGTGATGCCATCTATAAGTTCATGAAGATGCGCAATATCAACGAGCAGCTCATCAACCAGCGTCTCGACTCCCTTGCTAAGGCACAGGGTACGACACCCGCCAAGGTGTTGGAGGCTAAGAAGCTGGAGCTGGAGGCGAAGGACCCCAATCTGAAGTACTTGATTGCCGAGTATCACGATGGACTGTTGCTTTACGACATCGCCAACCGTACCGTGTGGCAGAAGGCACAGCAAGACTCAGTGGGACAGATGCAGTTCTTCAAGAAGCATCGCAAGCAGTACACCTGGACGGAGCCCCGTTTCAAGGGCATCGCTTACTGCACCCGTCATCAGGACGACGTGCAGCGCGTGAAGGACGTGTTGAAGGACAAGCCCTTCAGCCAGTGGGCCGAGGTGTTGCGCAGCACGTTCAACAACGACTCGGTGCTGCGCATCCGTGCCGAGAAAGGCCTGTTTAAGAAAGGCATGAACGCCCTTGTCGACAAGGAGATTTTTGGCAAGGACACTACTGCGGCTCCCGTCAAGGACTATCCCTACACCGCCGTCTACGGACATGAGATCAGTGCCCCCGAGGAACTCGACGACGTGCGCGCCGACGTCATTGCCGACTACCAGAACGAGCTTGAGTCGCAATGGGTGAAAGCCCTGCGCAAGCGCTATAAGGTCGACGTTGACGAGCAGGTGCTCAAAACAGTGAATAAACATTAATCCATGAAAATAAGAAAGACCACACTTACAGCGTGCGTGGTGCTGGCCCTTGCCATGACGGCAATGGCCGGCACACGTGGGCGTAGCGCCATAATGGCATCTGCCAAGCAGGACTCTGCTGTTGTTGACTCAGCCGTCAAGCAGGAGGCCCCCATACCCGAGAACAGCGTCATCGACGAGGTGATCTGGGTGGTGGGCGACGAGCCTATCCTTAAGTCGGATGTGGAGCAGATGCGCATGCAAGGACTTGCCGAGGGCATCAACTTCGGTGCTGATCCCGACTATTCCATTCCCGAGCAGTTGGCTGTGCAGAAGTTGTTTCTGCATCAGGCACAGATCGACTCCATCGAAGTGTCGGAGTCGGAAGTGTCGGAAGCCGTCAACCAGCAGATCAACCGGTGGATAGAAGCCGCCGGGTCGCAGGAGAAGCTTGAGGAATACCGCAAGGAGAGTGTCAACGACATGCGCAACGAACTGCACGACGAGTTCAAGAACCAGCAGCTCATCCAGAAGATGAAGCAGAAGCTGGTGGAGGACATCAAGGTGACGCCGGCTGACGTGCGGGCTTATTTTCGCAATCTGCCTGCCGACAGCGTGCCTTACGTGCCGACAGAGGTTGAGGTGGAGATTCTTGTCAATGCGCCTCGCATCAAACAAAGCGAGATCAACCGTGTGAAGGATGAGTTGCGTAGCTTCACCGACCGTGTGAACAAAGGAGAGACTACATTCTCGACATTGGCACGCCTCTATTCCGAGGATCCCTTGTCAGCGCGTCAGGGTGGTGAGCTCGGCTATACCGGCCGTGGCGTTCTCGATCCCGCCTTCGCCAATGTGGCTTTCAACCTCACCGATCCCAAGAAGATCTCGAAGATCGTGGAGTCGGAGTTTGGTTTCCACATCATCCAGCTCATCGACAAGCGTGGCGATAAGATCAACTGCCGCCATATCCTGCTCAAGCCGAAGGTGTCGGCCGACGAGATCTCCGATGCCGAGCACCGGCTCGACTCCATCAGCAGCGACATCCGTGCCGGTAAGTTCAGTTTCGAGGAGGCTGCGTCCTACCTCTCTGATGATAAGGATACCAAAAATAATAAAGGTCTGATGTCGAACAGTACTGCCGATGGTATGACGTCGCGTTTCCAGATGAAGGATCTGCCTACCGAGGTGGCACGTGTGGTCGACACTATGAAGGTGGGCGAGATATCGGCACCATTCGAGATGATCAACTCCAAGGGCAAGACCGTGGTCGCCGTGGTCAAGCTCAAGAGCCGCACCCTCGGACACAAGGCCTCCATTACGGAGGACTTCCAGGTGATGAAAGACGTGGTGCTCAACAAAGAGCGCGAGAACTTCCTGCACCAATGGGTGGTCGACAAGATCAAGCATACCTATGTGCGACTGGCCGACCGTTACCGAAACGGCAAATATGAATATCAAGGTTGGGTGAAATGAATATAAGAGGCAAGGTCTCTCATTATTTTGCAGGGCATAGGATCGTCACGATGATGGTTCTATGCTTGCTTGTCCTTGGACTGCTGACTGCCGTGGCCGCTCCTCGGCAACGTGGTCGCAAGGCGGTCGTTGATGACCGCGTCTACCTCATCCACTCCGACGTATTGAAATACGACATGATGGGGCCCAATCCCGACGCGCAGATTGCCAAGGGACATGTGGCCTTCCGTCACAAGGGTGCTACGCTGTTGTGTGACAGTGCCTATTATTTCCAGGGCACCAACTCGTTCCGTGCCTTCGGACATGTACGCTTCCGTCAGGGTGACACGTTGTCGTTGTCATGCGACAATGCCTGGTACGACGGTCAAGGACAAATGATGGAAGCCCGTAAGAACGTGGTGCTGCGCCATCGTGGACAAGTGCTCTATACCGACAGCCTCAATTACGACCGTCTGTACAATAATGCTTACTTCTTCCGTGGTGGCCGTCTCGTGGATGGGAAGAGCAAGCTCAGCTCTGACTGGGGTGAGTACAACACCGAGACCAAGCGGGCCGTATTCTACTATGATGTGCAACTGCACACGCCGCAGAACCGTGTGTCAACTGATACGCTCTACTACGACGCTGCCAAGTCGCTGGCTCACGTCGTGGGACTCTATACGCCCAACAAAGGACTTGGCAAGGTGGGACCGTCGATCATTGTCAACAAAGATGGAAAGGTCCATACCACCGACGCCTGGTTCAACACAAAGACCGACCGCGCCCGGCTCTATGGCCGGTCGACCATCATTGACCAGCAACGTACCATCACCGGCGACACCTTATTTTATAATAGCAAGACGGGTGACAACCGCGGCTATGGCAATGTGGTGTATGTCGATAAGAAGAACAAGAACGAGCTGACCTGTGGAGAGGTGGTCTACAACGAGAAGACCGGTAAGGGCTTTGCCACTCGCCACGCCCTCGTCAAGGACTATTCGCAGAAAGATACTGTCTACCTGCATGCCGATACCATGCGGGTGGAGACGTTCAACATCAATACCGACTCCGTCTACCGCAAGGTGCACTGCTACCGTAAGGTGCGCATGTACCGTGTCGACCTGCAGGCCGTGTGCGACTCGCTGGTTGGCAACAGCCGCGACTCGAGTATGACGATGTATACCGACCCTATCGCCTGGAGCGGTCCCCGACAGCTGACAGGTGAAGTCATCAAGGTGTTCTCCAATGACAGCACCATCCGTGAGGCGCGCGTGCTGGGACAGGCACTGTCTATCGAGCTGATGCCCGACAGCGTGCATTACAACCAGATTTCCTCCCGCGACATCTACTCCTATTTCATCGACGGTAACATCCGGCGGTCCGATGCCATCAGCAATGTCCGGGCCATCTATTTCCCCCAGGACAGTAAGGACAGTTCGCTCATTGGTCTCAACTACGTCGAGACCGATACCATGAGGATGTTTATCTCGCCCGAGCGCAAGCTGCAGCGCATCTGGATGCCGAAGGCCACCGGTACGCTCTATCCGATGACCCAGATACCGCCGGAAAAGAACAAGCTCGATGTCTTCCAGTGGTTTGACTATGTGCGGCCTCTCGACAAGAACGACGTGTTCAACTGGCGCGGCAAGGCCAAAGGCACGGAGATCAAGACGATAGAGCGCCATGCGGCGCCTCTGCAGTATCTGTCGGGCGACGGGCCGGGTAGAGAAGCGGCCACTGCGGAGAGGAAGTCGTCGGGGACTTCAGGCACTGCCGCCACTAAAGTCTCGACCACCAAGAACCGTACGGCTGCCAGGAGCAGTGCCGCAAGGAAGAAAGGCAGGAAGTGATGAATCTTCTTTTTCAGACACGGAAGCCACGCCGCTTCCATCATGAGCCCATCTATTACAGTGAGCGCGAGGACCGGTTGAGAAAATTGGAGGAACAGGCCCGGAAACAGTTGGCCCAGACGGCGGACCGTGATAAGGAGGAAGCCTTGAACGAGACAGACGCCTCTCAGAAAAGAGACGCTTTTGCCGACGATATCCGTGGACAGTTTCGCCACGACCGTCGCCGTCCTTCGGGCTGTCTGCTGGGCGGACTGATGGGTACCAATATGATGGTCATTGCCCTCGTGTTGCTGCTTGTGATTTTGTTATTCTTATTGACACTTTAATTGTATGAGCGATATCATTCAACTTTTACCCGACTCCGTAGCCAACCAGATAGCCGCCGGTGAGGTGATTCAGCGCCCTGCCTCGGTCATCAAGGAACTGGTTGAGAACGCGGTCGATGCCGGTGCCACACACATCGACGTGTCGGTGGTGGATGCCGGTCGCACGTCCATACAGGTCATCGACGACGGTTGTGGCATGTCGGAGACCGATGCCCGTCTGGCCTTTGAGCGTCATGCCACTTCCAAGATTACGAAGGCCGACGACCTGTTCAATCTGCACACGATGGGTTTCCGCGGAGAGGCGCTGCCGTCGATTGTCGCCGTGGCGCAGGTGGAACTCAAGACCCGACTGAAAGATGAGGAGATAGGCACCGATCTATGCATGGCCGCATCGCGTGTGGTGTCGCAGGAGCCTTGTGCCTGTCCGGTGGGCTGCAATTTCAAGGTGGAGAACCTCTTCTTCAATGTTCCCGCACGTCGGAAGTTCTTGAAGTCGAACACTACCGAGCTCAACAATATCATCGCTGCTTTCGAGCGCATTGTGCTGGTCTATCCCAATGTGACGTTCACCCTTCACAGCAATGGCACCGAGCTGTACAACCTGCGTGCGTGTGGCCTGCGTCAGCGCATCGTCGATGTCTTCGGCAAGCGCATCAACCAGGACCTGCTGCCGGTGAAGGTCGACACATCAGTGTGCCGCATCTCCGGTTTTGTGGGTAAGCCTGAGTCGGCTAAGAAGAAAGGGCTGAAGCAGTTTTTCTTTGTCAATGGCCGCTACATGCGTCATCCTTATTTCAGCAAGGCCGTGATGTCCGTCTATGAGCGTCTTGTGCCGCAGGGCGAGCAAGTGCCTTACTTCCTTTATTTCGATGTCGACCCCAAGGACATTGACGTCAATATCCATCCTACGAAGACCGAGATAAAGTTTGAGAACGAGCAGGCCGTGTGGCAGATTCTTTCTGCCGCCGTGCGCGATGCCGTGGGCAGTTTCAACGACGTGTCGACCATCGAGTTCGACACCGAGGGCAAGCCCGACATACCCGTCTTCAATCCGGATGGTAATTTCTCCATGCCTAAGGTGGAGTACAACACCCAGTACAATCCCTTCAAGACCAGTGGACCGTCCATGCCGAGCGGTGGTACGTCCTCGTCACTCAGCCGTGACTATGACTTGGCGGACAACCAGCAGAAAGTGCCCGACCAATGGGAACAACTCTACAGCGGACTGGACGAGAAGCCTTCTGAGCCCGTTCATACGGTGCTCTTCCCTGCCCAACAGGACGATGACGACGACCCGCTGATTGAAGAGAAGTCGCCGGTGCATTACCAGTACAAGGGACGCTACATCATGACTGCAGTCAAGTCCGGTCTGATGATCATTGACCAGCATCGTGCTCACGTGCGCATCCTCTATGAGCAGTACCTCCAGCGCTTGGGTGCCCGCAAGATGCATTCGCAGAAAGTGCTGTTCCCACAGACAGTGGAGCTGTCGGCGCAGGAGATCGTGACGCTCAGCCAACTCAAAGACGACGTGTCGGAGATGGGTTTTGAACTGACTTCGTTGGGTGGTGCCACGTATTCGGTGAATGCCATCCCCGAGGGCTTTGATGGCATCGACATTCCCGGGTTGTTGCACGACATGCTGGCTGATGCGAAGAATGAGCCTTCCTCGGCCGTCAGTCAGGTGCATGAGACACTGGCACTGAGCCTGGCCCGTGCTGCCGCCATTCCCTATGGTCAGGTACTGGGCAATGATGAGATGGAGAAGATCATCAACAGCCTCTTCCTATGTGAGAACGTCAACTATACGCCCGACGGCAAGTCGGTGCTGTGCATCCTCAAACAGAAAGATATCGAACAGATGTTGGGGGCGTAGCAACGGTTAGGGAAGTATATTGAAGTCCAGAAGTCCAGAAGTCCGGAAGTCCAGTCATTACACATGCTGATAACAGCTACGTCCAAGAGACAATTGACCGGACTTCCGGACTTCTGTACTTCTGAACTTCAAAATACTTCAGCACTTCTGCACTTCTTTTTTAACGTATGAGGCATGTTTTTAAAGATGTGTACGTACACACGACTTGATTAATGTCAAAAATATGCTAAAAAGCAGCAGAAAATGGGGTAGGCGGAGAACAACGTGTGTGATTTCATCCTATCTTTGCACCAGAAAAAGAGAAAGCAACAGACTACAGCCTTGATGAGAATTATTGATGAGAGGACATTCATGAGGCACATAAAACAACATTAGTGTTCAGGACAACAAAAAGAAAGGAGTGAACAATGCTTATGCTAAACATGACAACAATGTGCGTAATGGCTGCGATGCTTTTAGCTGTCAAATGGATGAATGACAACCAGCCTATGGATTAGACGCACGAATGCGCAAGAATCGTTTGCGCAAGGAGAGACGTAAAGAACAGAATGAAAGTGAAGAAAAATTTGAGAAGAAAAATTTGAGACAGATAGTGAGCATAGAAGGAAAGGGCGGTTCCCAATGGTGGGGAGCCGCCCTTTCTCATGCTTTTCCATATTATTTCAATACTGTAGCTTTCAGGATGCGCACGTCGTCGATCGGACGGTCGTAGTCGTCGGTCTGCACATGGTCGATGGCGTCGACGACGTCGAGGCCCTTGATGACCTGACCAAACACCGTGTACATGCCATCGAGGTGGGGGGTGCCGCCAATCTGACGGTAGCAGTCGCGTATCTCCGGTGTCATCTTCACCGTGCCGCCCGTCCTCTCGTCGAGTTTCGCCTGCACGTTATCGAGCTGCTTGCTCGAGTAGGTGTCGCCCCAGACAATGTAGAATTGGGCAGCCGATGAGGCTCGCTTGGGATTCTCGGCATCGCCCTGGCGGGCAGCGGCCAGCGCACCCCGCTTGTGGTAGTACTGTGGGAAGCGGAACTCAGCGGGAATGGTATAGTTCAGGTCATACTCACCGACCGACTCGCCGGGCTTGGCGTGTCGTGTGGTGGAGTCGCCGGTCTGAATCATGAAATTGGCAATGACGCGATGCCACAGGATGCCGTTGTAATAGCCTTTCCGTACGAGCTTGAGGAAGTTGTCGCGGTGAAGGGGCGTCTCGTTGTACAGTTCGACGACGATGTCGCCCTTCGACGTGCTGAGCAAGACTTGGTGACGCAGCGTGTCAACCTTCGTGGAGTCGGCAGCCTGCAGGGTGAGAAGTTGTACCAGTAGCAGGACCAGTAAAAGTAATTGTTTCTTCATAAGTCATATCATCGCACCGCCTTATTATTGTTTATCTTTCCTGAAGCCATGAATAGGCTTGGAGGGTGTCGCCCGTCCCGGCAGTGCAATACAGACAGGTTGTCATCCCGAAATTTGTCTCAATAACTCTTGACATCGCAAATTTAAGCATTAATTCGGAGATAGAACTGCAGAAAATCTAATTTTTTCATCGCCACACGGCCGCTTTTATAAAAAGATACTGTAAATTTGCAGTTGATAGCCGGTCTTGCACCCCAGGGCCTGGCTGCATGCAGACAACATCTAACGGAATACACAGGCATGGCCCATCTGTACAGTTACTTTCCCATCACCGACCCCACGCTCATCTTCTTCGTGGTGCTGCTCATCATTCTGCTGGCACCCATCATCATGGGCAAGCTTCGCATCCCCCATATCATCGGCATGGTGCTGGCGGGTGTGGCTGTGGGTAAGTATGGCTTCAACATACTGACGCGTGACGCCAGCTTCGAGTTGTTCGGAAGGGTGGGCCTCTACTACATCATGTTCCTGGCCTCGCTTGAGATGGACATGGAAGGACTGCGCCGCAACAAATGGCGTACGCTCATCTTCGGTCTGCTCACCTTTGCCATTCCGTTTGTGCTGAGTTATTTCATGGGTATGACGCTGCTCAGCTACACTCCGATAGCCGCCTTGCTGCTGGGGTGTATCATGGCTTCCAATACCCTCGTGTCCTATCCCATCGTGGCGCGCTATGGTCTGCAACAGAAGCCGAGTGTGACGCTGAGCGTGGGTTCGACGATGATCAGCTTGTTGCTGGCCCTCGTCGTGCTGGCCATGATCGTGGCCTCCGCCGGTGGTCATGCGAGTGTGTGGTTCTGGCTGTTGTTCATCGCCAAAGCCGCGGGATACGTGGCGTTGATGATCATGGTCGTGCCTCGGGCTGCACGTTGCTTCCTTCGCCGCTACAGCGATGCGGTGATGCAGTTCATCTTCGTGCTGGCCATCCTCTTCCTGAGTGCCGCCCTGGCTGAACTGGTGGGACTGGAAGGCATCTTCGGCGCTTTCTTTGCCGGATTGGTGCTCAACCGTTACATTCCGCATGTGTCACCGTTGATGAACCGCATCGAGTTCATCGGCAATGCCATCTTCATCCCATACTTCCTCATTGGTGTCGGCATGCTCATCAATGTGCGGCTGCTCTTTGAGGGTGGCAGTATACTGTGGGTGGTGGCCTGCATGGTCGTCTTCGGCACTTTAGGTAAGGCCCTGGCCGCCTATTTGTCGGCATCTCTCTTTCGCTTGCCCCGTACGTCGGGACATATGATGTTCGGCCTGACGTCTGCCCACGCTGCCGGTGCCATTGCCATGGTCATCGTGGGCATGGGACTAAGGTCGGGCAGCGGCCGGCCATTGGTGAGCGAGAGTATGCTCAACGGCATCGTCATCATGATTCTCTTTACGTGCATCATCTCTTCGGTGGTCACCGACTGGGCTGCACGGGTCATCACGCTGCGCGACAAGCAACTGCCGTCGGAGAGCATGGTCGACGATGACGAGAAAATTCTCGTACCCGTGAAGTACAAGGAATACGCCACCCGTCTGATGAGCATCGCCATCATGGCCCGCAACCCTAAGTTGCACCGGCCCATCGTAGCGCTGAATGTGGTGTACGACGATACCAACATGCGTCGCAACCAGGAGGAGGGTGCTCATATCCTCGAACAGATACAGCGCTATGCGGCCGGTTCGGACGTGCCCTTGCAGACGCAGGTGCGCGTGGCGGCCAACATCGCCAACGGCATCAAGCACGCCTTCAAGGAGTTTCAGGCCTCGGAGATCCTCATTGGCATGCACATGCACGAGGACGTGTCGCCCAAATTCTGGGGACAGTTCCATCAGAGTCTGTTCAATGGTCTCAACCGTCAGATCTTCATGGCCCGTCTCTATCATCCGCTCAACACGTTGCGTCGCATCCAAGTGGCCGTGCCATCGCGCGCGCAGTACGAGCCGGGCTTCTACCGCTGGTTGGAACGGTTGTCGCGCATTGCCGAGAACCTCGAGTGCCGCATGCAGTTCAATGGCCGAGTCGACACGCTGCAGATGATCAACCAGTTTGTGCAGAACAAACACCCAAATGTGCGGGCGGTATATGTGGCCATGCCACATTGGAACGAGCTGCCCAAGCTGGCTTCGACCGTTGCCGACGACCATCTCTTCGTCGTGGTGGCGGCACGTAAGGGCACCGTGAGTTATAAGTCGGCCATGGAGCGCCTGCCGGAGGAGCTGACCAAGTACTTCAAAGGCAAGAACCTCATCATCATCTTCCCCGACCAGTACGGCGACGACAAGTCGACCATGACGTTCGCACAGTCGCAGCACACTGAGGAGACGTCAGCTTACGACGAGGTGGCACGTTGGATAAAGAAGCATTGTGCTTTCCTCAACAGAAAACATTCATAACATCATATTAATATGATTGACATCAAAAATATTACCAAGTCATTTGGCAAGCTACAAGTGCTGAAAGGCATCGACCTCCACATCGACAAAGGCGAGGTGGTGAGTATTGTCGGCCCCTCCGGTGCCGGTAAGACAACGTTGCTGCAGATTATCGGCACGCTCGACAAGCCTGACACGGGCAGCATCGTGATTGACAATATTGACGTGAGCCGGCTGTCGCAAAAGAAATTGGCTGACTTCCGCAACCTCCATATCGGCTTTGTGTTTCAGTTTCATCAGCTGTTGCCTGAGTTCACAGCGCTTGAGAACATCATGATTCCTGCCTTCATTGCCGGCAAGAGTCGTAAGGAGGCTAAGGCGCGAGCCGAGGAACTGTTGCAGTTTATGGGATTGGCTGACCGTGCCTCCCATAAGCCCAACGAGCTGTCGGGTGGTGAGAAGCAACGAGTGGCTGTCGCCCGCGCACTCGTCAACAATCCCTCTGTCATTCTCGCCGATGAGCCGTCGGGAAGTCTCGACTCGAAGAACAAGGCTGAGTTGCACCAGCTCTTCTTCGACCTGCGCGACCAGTTCGGACAGACCTTCGTCATCGTCACCCACGATGAGTCGCTCGCTGCCCTTACCGACCGCACTATCCACATGAAAGACGGTTTGCTCACCACGGAGACACGGCGAGAGGAAAAAGACCCGAAAACAGCCGACGCTCAGCAGCCACAACCGACAGCCGACGAAACCGCTGCTATCACTGATAACCCAACAGAAGTAATATGATAAAGCTTGGAGACTACAACACGCTGAAGGTGACCCGTATGGCGCAACGCCCCAACCCACATGCCTTCGGCGGCAAGGAGACGTTTGGCGTGTATCTCGACGGTGGGAAGGAAGGTGACATTCTCATGCCGCAGAAATATGTGCCGGAAGGTACGAAGGTGGGCGACGACGTGCAGTGCTTCGTCTACCTCGATGCTGAGGAACGTCTCATCGCCACCACGGAGACGCCGCTGGCAAAGGTGGGCGATTTCGCCTATCTGAAGTGCACATGGGTCAACGAATACGGTGCCTTCCTCGACTGGGGCGTGATGAAAGACGTGTTCTGCCCGTTCCATGAACAGAAAAAGAAGATGGAGATAGGAGACAGCTATATCGTCTACCTTCATATTGATGAGGAGAGCTACCGCATCGTGGCTACAGCGAAGATAGACCGGTGGCTCGACAACCCCAATGGTCAGCTGAAGAACGGACAGAAGGTGGCGTTGCTGGTGTGGCAGAAGACCGACCTCGGCTTCAAGGTCATCATTGACAACCACTACGGCGGTCTGGTCTATACCGACCAGATCTTCCGTTATGTTCACACCGGCGACCGTCTGGAGGGCTACGTGCAACTTGTGAGACCCGACGGAAAGGTCGACGTCACGCTGCAACCTACCGGCCGGCAGCAGACTGTGGACTTCGCCGAGACGCTCCTGCAGTGGCTCAAGGATAATGGGGGACACTGCAATCTCGGCGACAAGAGTGATGCGGAGGACATCAAACGCATGTTCCAGGTTAGTAAGAAGACCTACAAACGGGCTATCGGCGACCTTTACAAACGACGGCTCATCCGCATCGAAGAGACCGGGATTAGTCTGGTGTGAATATATAGTTCATTACAATATACGTATTATGGACGTTGATTCAAAGAAAAGGGAACGCGACATCTACCGCGTTACCATCTATGGCAGTGCCGTCAACACGGTGCTGCTTGTTTTTAAGTTTATTGCAGGTATCCTCGGCGGGTCGGCAGCCATGATTGCCGACGCCGTGCATTCACTGTCTGACTTTCTGACCGACATCATGGTGCTTATCTTTGTCCGGCTCAGCAGCCGGCCCATTGACAAGGACCATGACTTTGGGCATGGCAAATACGAGACGCTGGCAACCGCCATCATCGGCATCGCGCTGTTCTGCGTGGGTGTGATGATCTGTTACAATGGCGTGTGGAAGGTGTGGCAGAACCTCAACGGTCAGACATTACCCCGTCCTGGTACCATCGCGCTGATGGCTGCCTTGTTGAGCATCGTTCTGAAGGAATGGTGCTATCAGTTCACGGTGCGTGTGGGCCGGAAGTATAACTCGCAGGCGGTCATTGCCAATGCCTGGCATCATCGTTCCGACGCCATGTCTTCCATTGGTACAGCTGTCGGCATCGGTGGCGCCATCGTGTTGGGCGACCGCTGGACGGTCCTCGACCCGTTGGCTGCCATCGTGGTGAGCGTCTTCATCTTGAGAACTGCCTGTAAGATGGTTCATGAGGCTGTACAGGAACTGTTGGAGGTGAGCTTGTCCGACGATATTGAGAACCATATCGTACAGCTCGCCGAGGAGGAGCCTACGGTGAGTGAGGTGCATGACCTGCGCACCCGCCGCATTGGCAACCGCATCGCCATTGATATGCATTTGCGCATGCCGCCCGACACTCCGCTCTATGTAGCTCATGAGCATGCCACCAACATTGAGCACCGCCTGCGACTGACCTATGGCAAGGACACGCTCATCAACATTCACATGGAGCCTACGAAAGCATAAAGATAAAAAAGGACGGATATCCATGTCTCATCCATTTATTCAGGGTGACGCGGGTATCCGTCCTTTAGGTTTATTCCGTTTGTTCAGGATGAGGGCGGGTATTATTGCGCCCATTTATTTTTAATGTTCAGCACCAGGTATTCCGACTGCGTGCCGATACGGAACTTACCACCCCAAATACCTATGCCGGAGCTGACGTAGTAGCGCGTCTTGCCTTTGGCGAGTTGTCCAAAGGCATCCTCATAGATGGCATCGGTGATCCAGTTGAGCGGCCATACCTGTCCGTGATGGGTGTGGCCGGCAAACTCGAAGTCGATGCCGTTCTGCTCTGCTTCCTCTAAGTGGTAAGGCTGATGGTCAAGCTCCAAAAGGAAACGGCTCTTGTCCACTCCTTTCATTATCTCTGCCAACGACTTGCGTCGGGGGTTGGTGCGGTCGTCACGTCCCACGATGGTGACATTGCCAATCCCATTCAGAAACAGCGAGCGGTCTCTCAGCATGATGATGCCAGCCTTGCGGCAGAACTGTTCCTCGTTGTTGAGACCCGTGTAGTAGTCGTGGTTGCCCAGACAGGCGAAGACGGGGATGTCCAGCGTCCGGAACTCGTCGGCCATGTGCTCCTCGGCCACGGGACGGTAGCTGCCGTCGATGAGGTCACCACCGATGAGAATGGCATCAGGGTTCTCGGCTTTGATCTTCACCAGCCACTGGTGCAGGTCAGCCCGGCGGTTGTGATAGCCGAGATGCAGGTCGCTGACGAGCACGAACTTCAGAGGGCGTCCCACCGTCTTTTCTGTCTTTACCGTTGTCTCCACACGCTTCTTGTCGTTGTAGTGGAAGTAGGCGTAGGTGAACAGCGCCGCCATGCCCACAAAGAGACCGGCCGCGGTGCGTGCGTTGGCATGCATCCAACTGGCAGGCAATACATGGCACAGCCGCAGCACATCCGCCAGCAGAAAGATGATGAAGAGGTACAGCAGAATCATCAGCCACGACGTGCCCACCTCATAGGTAAAGGTGGCCAATGGCATGGGCCAGCGGTCTATCACACCCGACATTGCGATGATGAACAGCACGAAGCATAAAGCCATCAGTGACACGACGGAAATACGGAGCGCCGGAAGGGCGGGCAGCAACTGCCATGTGCGCAAAGATACGTATGCCTGCCCGGCAAGGGGCAGCAGAAGAAATATAAACAATGCAAATCTCATGTGATGAATCAATCTTTTTGAATAAACAATACAAAGTTAGCGTTTTCTCTTCACAATGTGAAGCACTTGGCGAGAGATTCTGCACTATAGGTCACAAGATACATAATCAAGGTAAGGTAACACCACAAAGAAAGCCTGCTACTGATCTTGTGGTCAGCAACAGGCTTTACATATTTACAGCTTTAAAAATGAAATGCTTGGTTTAGAACTCAGCGTTCTTCGGGGTACGTGGGAAGGGGATGACGTCGCGGATGTTCTGCATACCCGTCACGAAGAGGATGAGGCGCTCGAAGCCAAGGCCGAAGCCGGCATGGGGGCACGATCCGTACTTACGGGTATCTAGGTACCAGCTGTAAGTGGACTCCTTCATGTTGCGGCGCTCAATCTCGTCGAGCAGCTTCTGGTAGTTCTCCTCACGCACAGAACCACCGATGATCTCTCCGATGCGCGGGAACAGCACGTCGGTGCCCTGCATGGTCTTGCCGTCGGGGTTCTTCTTCATGTAGAACGCCTTGATCTCGGTAGGATAATCGGTCATGATGACCGGACGCTTGAAGTGCTGCTCTACGAGATAGCGCTCATGCTCACTGGCCAGGTCCATGCCCCATTCGGTGACGGGGAACTCGAACTTATGACCATCCTCAGCTGCCTTCTTCAGGATGTTGAAGCCCTCGGTATAGGGCAGACGTACAAAGTCTTCCTTGACCACGCTCTCCAGGGTCTGGATGAGCGTCTTATCAATCATCTTGTTGAGGAACTCGAGGTCGTCCTTGCAGTTGTCTAAGGCCCATTGCACACAGTACTTGATGAAGTCTTCCTCAAGATCCATCAGTTCGTCCTTGTCCATGAAGGCCACCTCCGGTTCGATCATCCAGAACTCAGCCAAGTGACGCGGCGTGTTGCTGTTCTCTGCACGGAAAGTAGGACCAAACGTGTAGATGGCACCTAAGGCCGTGGCTCCGAGCTCGCCTTCCAGCTGTCCCGACACCGTGAGGTTGGTCTTCTTGCCAAAGAAGTCCTTGTCGTACTCCACCTTGCCGCTCTTGGCGACACGGTCGAGGTCGAGCGTTGTCACCTGGAACATCTCACCGGCTCCCTCGGCATCGCTGGCCGTGATGAGCGGGGTGTTGAAGTAATAGAAACCATGCTCGTGGAAGTACTTGTGAATGGCGATGGCCATGTTATGACGGATGCGGAACACAGCGCCGAACGTGTTGGTGCGCAGACGCATGTGAGCATACTGGCGCATGTACTCAAAGCTCTGACCCTTCTTCTGCATGGGGTAGTCACTGGGACACAGGCCATACACCTCGATGTCGGGGTTCTGGATCTCTACGGTCTGTCCGCTGCCCTGGCTCTCTACGAGCTTGCCGGTGGCACGGATGCAGGCACCCGTAGTGATGCTCTTCAGCATGTCGGCGTCAACCTTGGCAGGATCGACGACGATCTGTATGTTCTTAATCGTTGAGCCGTCGTTCAAAGCAATGAAATCGACAGCCTTGCTGGAGCGGTGCGACCGCACCCAACCCTTTACGGTAATTTCCTTTCCATAATCGGTGCAGGCAAGTGCATCGATGATTCTTGTTCTACTGCTCATTATTATTATTCAAATGCTATTATTCAAACATGCCACTGCGCAGCATTTCCACTTCCTGCTCTGTGAGGAAGCGCCAGTCACCACGACGGAGGTTCTTTTTGGTGAGCCCGGCAAACTGCACACGGTCGAGCTTGACCACGTGGTAGCCGAGGTGCTCGAAGATACGACGCACAATGCGGTTCTTGCCGCTGTGGATCTCAATGCCCACCTGGCTGTGGTCGTTCTCGTCGGCGTATTCAATGGCGTCGGCATGCACCTCACCATCCTCCAGCTCAATGCCGTCGGCAATCTTCTGCAGGTCTTCAACTGCCACGTTCTTGTCGAGGAATACGTGATACACCTTCTTCTTCAGGAACTTAGGATGCGTCAGCTTGCTGGCCAGCTCGCCGTCGTTGGTGAGCAACAGTACGCCGGTGGTGTTGCGGTCGAGACGTCCCACGGGATAGATGCGCTCGGGGCAGGCGTCCTTCACAATGTCCATCACGGTCTTGCGCTGCTGGGGATCGTCGCTTGTGGTCACGCAGTCCTTAGGCTTGTTGAGCAGGATGTATACCTTCTTCTCAATGGTCACCGGCTGGTCGTGGAACTTCACCTCATCGGAGCGCTTCACCTTTGTGCCCAGTTCGGTCACCACCTGTCCGTTGACGGTCACCTCACCCTTCTGGATGTACTCATCAGCCTCACGACGAGAGCATACACCGGCATTGGCGAGATACTTGTTCAGACGGATGGGCTCGTTCGGATCGACGTGCTCTTCCTTATATTCGATACGCTTCTTGAAGCTGTACTTTGCGTTTGGATCATAGCCCTGACGGTTGTAGCCGCCTTGGCGCTGCTGATGGTAGCCACCCTGCTGAGGACGACCGTAGCCACCCTGCCCCTGCGGACGTTTGTAGCCACCTTGTCCTTGTGGGCGTGGACGATAGCCGCCCTGTCCCTGTGGACGATAGCCACCTTGTCCCTGCGGACGATAGCCACCCTGTCCCTGCGGACGGTAGCCACCCTGTCCCTGCGGACGGTAGCCACCCTGACCCTGCGGACGATAGCCACCCTGACCCTGCGGGCGGTAGCCACCCTGTCCCTGCGGACGGTAGCCACCCTGTCCCTGCGGACGGTAACCGCCTTGTCCCTGCTGTGGGTTATAGCCGTTGCCGTCTTGGTTGTAATTGTAACGGGGACGTTGCTGATAACTGTTGCCATCCTGATTGTTGTAGCGGGGACGCTGCTGGTAGCCGCCCTGCTGATAGGTGCGGGGAGCGTGGTCCTGCGAGCTGCCTAATGCAGAGCCAAAGCCTGCGGGACGGAATCCGCCATCTTCTTGCTTGGGCGCATTGGCATGGTCGGCTTGGAAGGTGCGCTGTGTGTGAATACGTGGACGTTGAGTACGTCCGGTGCTTGGATGATAATCCTTCTGATAGCCACCCTGACGAGTATAGCCTTCACGGCTTTCTTCTTGCTTGGGGGCCTGCTGTGTCTCCTGGCTGTTTTCTAATTCTTCTGTCATAATCGTGTACTTTGTCTATTGAATTTGGGGTTAATAATAATTTGTTGTGAGCCTCTCGGCCTGTGAATGATAATTGTACTTTGTAATGTGTTATGTATTATTTATGTAATGTTATTGTGTTTACATGCCGGTGTAGTTATGCGGCGTGATGGCCATGAGCTCCTGCTTGACGCTGTCGCTGACGTTGAGCGTCTTGATGAAGTCGTGGATGGTCTCCTCTGTCATGGTCTTGTTGGTGCGTGTGAGCGCTTTCAGAGCCTCGTAAGGATGTGGGTAGCCTTCGCGGCGTAGGATGGTCTGTATGGCCTCGGCTACCACGGCCCATGTGTTGTCAAGGTCCTCTTCTATCTTCTCTTTGTGCAAGATGAGCTTGCGCAGTCCCTTCAGCGTGCTTGCTATGGCGATGATGCTGTGACCCAAGGGCACACCGATGTTGCGGAGCACGGTAGAGTCGGTGAGGTCGCGCTGCAAACGGCTGATGGGCAGTTTGGTGGAGAGGAAAGTGAGCACGGCGTTGGCCATGCCGAGGTTGCCCTCGCTGTTTTCGTAGTCAATGGGGTTGACCTTATGAGGCATGGCGCTGGAGCCTACCTCGCCGGCTTTGATCTTCTGCTTGAAGTAATCCATGGAGATGTACATCCAGAAGTCGCGGTCGAGGTCGATGATGATGGTGTTGATGCGGCGAATGCCATCGAAGATAGCGGCCAGATAGTCATAGTTGCTGATCTGTGTGGTCCACTGCTCACGCTCGAGTCCAAGTTTCTCTTTGACGAAGCGGTTGCCGAATGCTTTCCAGTCGTAGGTGGGGTAGGCCACGTGGTGGGCATTGAAGTTGCCGGTGGCGCCACCGAACTTTGCGGTGATTTTGCATGCCTTCAGGGTGTTGAGCTGCTCGGTGAGACGGTATACGTACACCATGATTTCCTTGCCCAAGCGGGTGGGGGAAGCGGGCTGACCGTGGGTCTTGGCGAGCATAGGCACGTCTTTCCACTCGTCGGCGTATTGCTGCAACTGTGCAATGAGCTCTTCTACTTTGGGGTAGAACACGTTGTGAAGAGCCTCCTTTAAGGCAAGGGGTACGGAGGTGTTGTTGATGTCCTGCGAAGTAAGGCCGAAGTGGATGAATTCCTTATAAGCCTCAAGGCCACCGATCTTGTCAAACTCCTCCTTGATGAAATACTCCACGGCCTTTACGTCGTGGTTGGTGACTTTCTCAATGTCTTTTACACGCTGTGCTTCTGTTTCGTTGAAGTTGCGGTAGATGTCGCGTAGGGTCTCGAACTTGCTGTGGTCGAAGTCTTTCAACTGCGGCAAGGGCAACTCGCAAAGAGTAATGAAATACTCAATTTCTACTCGTACGCGGTATCTTATTAAGGCATACTCTGAAAAATAATCGGCCAGTGCCTGAGTCTTACTACGATAACGACCATCAATAGGCGAAATGGCAGTCAATGCATCGAGTTCCATAAAACTTCTTATATAATACGTATTATCTGATATGTTGATTTCCTTACTTAACTTAATTGTCGGTCTCTAACTTGCACGTGCAAAGTTACTAATTCTTTCGGTATTGGCAAGAAGATTGTTCGAATAAGATGGTTAAAAATGCAAAAATCCCCGCAGCCCCGAAGGACCACGGGGAACACCCCTGTGGGCGTTGACGGATTCGAACCGCCGACCCTCTGCTTGTAAGGCAGATGCTCTAAACCAACTGAGCTAAACGCCCTTATGTTTTGCAATTCCTCCTCCACTGTGCCTAAAGCAAGCGAAGATAATGCTGACACCTATCGTGCGCATTTCTGATTTGCGGGTGCAAAGTTACGACTATTTTATTTTCCCGCCAAACTTTTCGCTCGTTTTTTTTCATTTTGGCTTTAAATAGTTCCTTCAGTTATGGCCAGACCGTCGAATGATGCTAACCATCAAAACGACGGAAGCCGTTTCATTGCATTAAAAAAGTCTTTCGCTCGCTACTTGCTGAAAAGCCGGCTAACGCAATGATAGTAGATAGATAGCAAGGTGCACAAGCGCCCTCGCTTATGAACCTTGCTGTCATCCTCATGTCATGCATCGGACTTTAATGTGAATTCCCTATCCTTGCTTGACTCCCTTCATCGTCAGGGAGATGCGGTGGCGCCGGCGGTCCACCTCGATCACCTTCACCATCACGTGCTGATGCAGTTTCACCACGTCGTTGGGATTCTTGACGAAGCGGTCGGCCAGTTGTGAGATGTGCACCAGGCCGTCCTGATGGACGCCTACGTCGACGAAGGCACCGAAGTCGGTGATGTTGGTCACGATGCCCGGCAGTTCCATGCCCGCCACGAGATCTTCGGGGGTATGTACGCGTGGGTCGAACTCGAAGGTCTCCACCTGTTGGCGCGGGTCGCGACCAGGCTTCTCCAGTTCTTTCATGATGTCGGTGAGCGTGGGCATGCCTACCGTCTTGGTGACATAGCGCTTGAGGTCTATCTTACTACGCGTAGCAGCATCTTTCATCAGGTCCGATACCGTACAACCGCAGTCCTTGGCCATGTGCTCCACGATGTCGTAGCTCTCGGGGTGCACCGCACTGGCATCGAGCGGGTTCTTCGCTCCCGGGATGCGCAGGAAGCCGGCGCACTGCGTGAAGGCTGCAGGACCGAGACGCGGCACCTTTTTCAGTTGGGCACGCGACGTGAATGCACCATTCTCCCGCCGGTAGTCTACAATGTTCTGCGCCAGCGTGGGACCGAGACCGCTGACGTAGGTCAGCAGGTTCTTCGAAGCCGTGTTGACATTGACGCCGACGGCGTTGACACAGAGCTCCACGGTTTGGTCGAGGCTGTGCTTGAGTTTCGTCTGGTCGACATCGTGCTGATACTGTCCCACGCCGATGCTCTTCGGGTCAATCTTCACCAGTTCGGCCAGCGGGTCCATGAGTCGTCGGCCAATGCTCACGGCACCGCGCACGGTCACGTCTTCATTGGGGAACTCCTCACGTGCCACCTCAGAGGCCGAGTAGATGCTTGCTCCATCTTCGCTGACCACATACACCGGGATGCCATCCACCTGCCGTAGTACGTCAGACGTCTCACGCGAGCCCGTGCCGTTGCCACAGGCGATGGCCTCCACCTTCCATTGTCGGGCGATGGATGCGTAGGGACCGCCCTTGCCGTCGGGTGCTTTCATGTAAGGGCAGACCGTGTGGTAGAGCAGGTTGCCCTGGGCATCGAGCACCACCACCTTACAGCCGGTGCGAATACCCGGGTCGACACCCATCACCCGCTTCTGTCCCAGTGGCGGGGCGAGGAGCAGCTGCCGCAGGTTCTCCTTGAACACGTTGATGGCCTCGTCGTCGGCTTTCTCTTTGCTCAGTGCGGCAAACTCGTTTTCGATGGACGGGCAGATGAGTCGCTTGTAGCTGTCTTCCACGGCCTCGCCCATCAGAGTCTGACAGGCCCCGAAGCCATGCACGTAGTAACGCTTGAGGTGACCGATACACGCGTCGTTATCGATGGTGATGCTCACCCTGAGAAAACCCTCGGCCTCGCCACGGCGCAGGGCCAGCAGGCGGTGGGAGGAACAGCGGCGCAACTCCTCGCTGAAGGAGAAGTAATCGGAGTATTTCTGTGCATCCTCGTCGTCTTTCTTCTTCGGGATGACGCGCGACATGATGACGGCCTCGCGCCGGAATGCTTTCCTTACGGTCTGGCGTGTGCCCTCATCCATGCTCACGTCCTCGGCGATGATGTCCTGAGCGCCCTTGATGGCAGCTGCGGCATCGGCCACGTCGCCTTTGACGAAGCGCTGGGCTGTCGACTCCGGATGAGGCTCGCGTTGCAGACGGATGATGGTGGCCAGCGGTTCCAGTCCCTGCTCACGCGCCACCTGGGCGCGGGTGCGGCGACGGGGTTTGAAGGGCATGTAGATGTCCTCCAGCTCGGTGGCATTCCAACAGTCGTCGATGCGCTTGCGCAGGTCGTCGGTCAGTTTGTCCTGTGCTTCGATGGTCTTGATCATCGTCTCCTTGCGGCGCTGCAGTTCTTTGAGTTTTTCGTAGAGGTCGTTGATGGCAGCCACTTGCACCTCATTGAGGTTGCCCGTAGCTTCCTTGCGGTAACGGCTGATGAAGGGAATGGTACAGCCTGCATCGAGCAGGTCGAGCGTGGCGTCGACTTGCTCCAGTCGGATGGCCGTACGCTCTGCAATGATAGGAGCTAAAACATTCATTTTATTGGTCTATAGGTTTTTGATATAGCTACGTGCGGCTTCTATGATGGTATCTTTGTTACGATAGAAGTCGTAGGTGCTCATCTGTACGTTGATGTCGGGTTTCATGCCATCCTCGGTCGACTGCTGGTTGCGATCGTACATTGGGCATGCGGAGAAGCGGATGCTCCAGCCGTTGGGCAGCTCGGAGGAGAACGGCAGTCCGGCGCCTCCGCCGGTGTTGTCGCCTACAATGGTGACGTTGGGGCAGCAGCGCATGTATTTCACAAACTCGTTGGCAGCGGAGAAGACGCTGCGGTTGGTGATGACGACGACGGGCTTGTGCCATCTCACTCCCTTGGCGGGTTTGAGCCACTGCTCCTCCAGACTGGAGAAGTCGTTATGCCCTTTGCCTGTCTTATGGCGCATATACCCCACGAGGAGCTCTTTGTCGGTGAAGCGGCCCGCGAGTGTCTCGGCCGCAGTGAGCATGCCGCCGCCGTTGTCTCTGACGTCGATGATGATGCCCAGACAAGGCTGGAGATAGAGCAAGATGTCGTCGAGGTTGCCGGCGCCGAAGGCATTCTGGAATGTCGAACATTGGATGTAACCGATATTGTCGTCAAGAATGCGGTATTTCAAGCCGCTGGCAATGCGGTAGTCGGTGCCGAGGTAGCGGCGGATGAGGGAGTCGCTGTAGTTGGCCGGATAGTTCTCATGGAAGCCCCAATAGCGGCTGTAGTCGAAAGAGGCAAAGAGGTTGACATGTCCGTCCTTGAGCTCGGCCAGCATGTTGCCAAGCACTTCCAGTTGCTGGCTCTCCGTCATGCCATTGTTGAAGCGCGGGGCATAGGTGGCATGGATGGAGTCCCAGTCGATGCCTTTTTCCTGGAAGAAACAGTAGTGCTCATCCATGATATGCCACAGCGCCTCGAAGTTGCCCGAGGGCGTGTCGGCATATTCCTCGGTGTCGATGCATGAGACGAGGGTCGATGCCGCAAGGATGGCCAGCATGATGGCAGTGAATAGTCTCCTCATGAGTTGTCTGCTTGTATGGTTACTGATGGCAGCAAGGGGTGTGCAGCTGCCATGTGTTCTTCGTTACAACCGCCAGCCCACGACGATGCCGTGGGAGTATTGGTGGTATTTGAGGCTGTTGGCACGCCATTGTCTGATGTCGCCGAGATAGCCTATGGTGAACGTGGTATGCCAGAGGCGGAAGTCGACGGCAAGCGTCTGAAACAGTTGCAGCGCATTGCCAGGTGAGGTGCACACGATGTTATGGTCGTAGTTGCCCTGTGAGAAGATCTCGTAGTACGACTGTCCGTAGTTGGGTGAGAAGGCTGCTCCGATGAGCGGGCTTGTCACCTCGTAGTGGATGGCCATTGGCATGCGTCCTGCCCGGAAGTGCCACACCAGGGCGGCAGCTGGAGCCAGGGCCAGGGCCGCCCTCGCCTGTGCGGGGTTGTTGGAGTTGCGCGTGTTGTAGAGTCCGCCGAGCGTGGCGTCGACCACGGCACCGGCGCGGATGCGCAGGCCGGGAGCCGGCCACCAGTTGTAGTGCCATCCGAACTTCAGGTTGTACATACCCGAGAGCATAGAGTTGTCGTTGCCCCGTGTGTCGGCACTGGTGATGAAAGCCTGGTGCATGAAGGTGAAGCTCACTCTTGCGGAGTCGCGGCGTTGCTCTTTCTCGAAGACATAGCGCAACTCCGGTCCGCTGGCCTTCTCTTGTGAGAGATAGGTGTCGAGGATGTTGGTGTGGGTGAGCCCTATGAGATACGTCCGGCTCTTGCCGCCCACGGCCAGTGTGCTGTCGCCGGCACCCTGTGCCAGCGCCGGTGTTGCTGAGGCCACTGCCCATAGCAAGAGGCAGAGCAGTGAGCGCACGTGATGTGGAGTCTTCGATGCCATGTGTGAAAGGTATTGATGAAGGTTGGGATGAATCGTCAGTCGGACAGCACTTAGTCGTTGAACAGGTTGAGCTGTCCCGTCATCTCGTCAATGATCTGCTGCTGACTCTTTCCGGCATCCGGGTCGAGGTCTTCCTCCGGCTTCCCGGCACCGTCATTGTCGTTGCCGTCGTTGCCGTTGCTGTCCTCTTCCGGTTGTCTGAGCGGTTCCAGTTCTTCCACACTGTCCACCTGCCATGTGGTCACACGCTTGCCCTTGGCTTTGATGCCTTTGACCATGGCAAAGCTGTCGACGTCGATCTCCAACGGGGCGCGCACGGCATCGGCACCGCCAAACGTTACCTTGACGCGAGGGTAGGGGGTGTCGGTGATCAGGACAAGCCGTGAGTCAGGGTTGTCGCCGACGAAGTCGACATGGCGTTTCGAGTCGTCGATGGTGAAGCGCTTTATATAAAGGAAGCCTTTGTTGTCGGCGTCGTGGAGCAGTACGGTCCATATCTTCGACGGGTTCCATTTCTCTATGCGGGTGATGTTGTCCTCGAAGTGGTTGTTGAGATCGAAGTCGGTGCAGTATGCCTCTCGGTTGTCGAGCATCACGAGGATGCTGTCGCCGTCGTTGAACTCGCCGAGCATCTGTCCGTGTCCTTCGTAGTTGAGGCGTTTGATGTCGGGGTCGTACCACACCTTTCTGCCGCCGAGTGTCGAGTGTCCATGGCTCTTGAGCGAGATGCGGTGGATGCTCTTGCGGGTGAGCAGGTTGCCGCGGGCGCCGCGGCCCTTGATGAGCACGTCGGAGAAGTCCTTGATGAGGAAGATGTTCTGGCGTTTCTTCTCGGGGTCGAGGTCCAGCGTCACCTTGATTACTTCAGCCTCGCCGTTGGGGTTGGCCGTGAAGTAGAGCACTCTCGACTGTGGTGTGCCCTGCGTGAGGTCGTATACTCGATCGCGCGTCATTGCGGTCACGTTGAAGCGCTTGATATAGTATGGTCCGTTGGCACCGTCGCGGTAGACTACGTTGTAGATGGTGCGGGTGTCGTTTTTCTTAAACACCTGCAGCCACAGGATGTTCTTACCCACGAAGATCTTGTCGGCCACCTTGACTACCTTGAACTTGCCGTCGCGATAAAAGATGATAATGTCGTCGATGTCGGAGCAGTTGCATACGAACTCATCCTTCTTCAGACTGGTACCGATGAAGCCGTCTTTCCGGTTGATGTAGAGCTTCTCGTTGGCTTCTACCACCTTTGTAGCCTCGATGGTGTCGAACGAGCGCACTTCGGTCAGACGCGGATGGTCCTTACCGTAGGTCTCTTTGAGATGTTCAAACCAGGCCACCGTCACGTCGGTCATGTGGGCCAGGTCGTGGTCGATGCCTTTGATCTCCCGTTTGATCTTGGCCATGAGTTGGTCAGCCTTATCCTTATTGTATTTAAGGATGCGCTGCATCTTGATCTCCAGCAGCCGCAGATAGTCGTCGTCGGTGATGGGGCGCAGCATCTGCTCCTTATACGGAGTGAACTCCTTGTCGAGGAAGGCCAGCACCGCTTTTTGGTTGGGAGCCTGCTCAAAATCCTTCTCCTTGTACATGCGTTCCTCGATGAAGATACGCTCCAGCGAGGCGAAGAAGAGCTGCTCCTGCAGCTCACCCTTTCGGATGAGCAGTTCCTTGCGCAGCAGTCCCATCGTGCGGTCGGTGGAGTGGCGCAGCACGTCGCTCACGGTGAGGAACTGCGGCTTGTCGCCCTCGATAACACAGCAGTTGGGTGAGATGTTGATCTCGCAGTCGGTGAAGGCATAGAGCGCGTCGATGGTCTTGTCGGACGATACGCCCGGTGCCAGCAGCACCTGTATCTCCACCTGTCGTGCTGTCATGTCGATCACCTTGCGGGCCTTTATTTTTCCCTTCTCGATGGCTTTTGTGATGGAGTCCTCAAGCGTGGCGGCTGTCTTGGTGAACGGCACCTCACGGATGACGAGTGTCTTGGCATCGAGCTTCTCTATCTTTGCGCGTACGCGCACCACGCCACCGCGCTGTCCGTCGTTGTATTTCGATACGTCGATGGCGCCGCCGGTGGGGAAGTCAGGGTAGAGGTGGAATTCCTCTCCCCGGAGGTAGTGGATGGCAGCGTCGCAGATCTCGTTGAAGTTATGTGGCAACACCTTCGACGACAGTCCTACAGCGATGCCGTCGGCGCCCTGTGCCAGCAGCAGCGGGAACTTCGCCGGCAGGGTGATCGGCTCTTTGTTGCGGCCGTCGTAGGACAACTGCCATTCGGTGGTCTTGGGGTTGAAGAGCGTCTCCAGGGCAAACTTCGACAGTCTGGCCTCGATGTATCGGGGTGCGGCGGCACGGTCGCCCGTAAGGATGTTGCCCCAGTTGCCCTGCGTGTCGATGAGCAGATCCTTCTGTCCGAGCTGCACCAGCGCGTCGCCGATGGACGCGTCGCCGTGGGGGTGAAACTTCATCGTCTCACCCACAATGTTGGCCACCTTGTTGTAGCGGCCGTCGTCCATGCGCTTCATCGTGTGCAGGATACGGCGCTGTACCGGCTTCAGTCCGTCCTCAATGCTCGGCACTGCACGTTCGAGAATTACATAAGAAGCATAGTCAAGAAACCAGTTCTTATACATTCCCGAGAGATGGTGCACGGCGGAGGCGTCGAAGCGGTCGGCAGGACGGTAGTCAGAATGCGTGTCCTCCGTGAGTTCGTCGTCCTCCGGCGTATTGCCGGGCTGGTTGACCTCAGGGTCGTTGATATGTTGTTCGTTGTCTTTTGTCTTGTCGTCGTCCATTATATATGAATTCTTCTGAAGGATGTTTTCTGCAAAGTTAACAATAAAAAGCGAGAAAGACTCTAAAAATCATGGTTTTCTTATGGACAGACTGTAGATATGGGTCGATTGACAAACAAAGGGGGATGACTGACAAGTTTATTACTGTCTATGGTCAAATCGATGACAAAAGATAAAATAAATGGTCAAAACATTGCACGAATTGATATTTAATTATAACTTTGCATTGCAATCTGTGAGTTGACTCGCAGACAAGACCGTAGCATAATGAAAAATCCATAAGCAGATAATATGAGCAAAATCATTCGACCGCAACATTACAAGTCCTTGCTTGACAAGCATCAGACGGAGCAGGGCATTAAGCTGATCAAGGATTTCTTTCAGCAGAATTTGGCAACCGAATTGCGTCTGACGCGTGTGACGGCACCTTTGTTTGTGATGAAGGGCTTGGGCATCAACGATGACCTCAATGGCGTGGAGCGCCCTGTGACGTTCCCCATCAAGGACTTGGGTGACGCCAAGGCAGAAGTTGTTCATTCTCTGGCTAAATGGAAGCGACTCACGCTGGCCGAATACCATATTGAACCGGGCTTTGGCATTTATACCGACATGAATGCCATCCGAGCCGATGAGGAGTTGGACAACCTCCATTCGCTGTATGTTGACCAATGGGACTGGGAAGCTGTCATCACCCGTGAGGAGCGCAAGGTGGCCTTCTTGGAGGATGTCGTGCGTCGCATCTATTCTGCCATTCGCCGTACCGAATACCTGACGTATGAGTACTTCCCGCAGATCAAGCCATTCCTGCCCAAGGAAATTCATTTCATCCATTCGCAGGACCTGCTCGATCTCTATCCCGACAAGACACCGAAGGAGCGTGAGGATGCCATCTGCCGTCAATATGGCGCCGTGTTTGTGGAAGGCATTGGCGGTAAGTTGTCCGACGGAAAGAAGCACGACGGTCGTGCTCCTGACTACGATGACTGGTCGACGATTGCGGAGAACGGGAAGATGGGTCTCAATGGTGACATCCTCATCTGGTACCCCACGTTGGACCGCGCTTTCGAACTGAGTTCGATGGGTATCCGTGTGGACAAAGAAAGCCTGTTGCGCCAATTGAAGATAGAAGGGAAGGAAGACCGCGAGAAGCTCTACTTCCATCAGCAGTTGCTTAATGGCAAGCTGCCGCTGAGCATCGGTGGCGGTATCGGTCAGAGCCGCCTGTGCATGATGATGTTGCACAAGGCCCATATCGGTGAGATTCAGGCCAGTATCTGGCCCGACGAGATGCGAAAGAAATGCCATGAGCTGGGCATGGAGCTCATCTAAAGCAATTAATCATAACGATTGTTTGTTAATTCAACAATTGCCTACACGGATTTACAGTTATAGACAGCTAAAACTATTGAGGAGTATGTGATCCAAAGTGAGGGTTACATACTCTTTTTCTTTCCCTCCCCTCAAAAATTACGTCTCAGAAGCCATAAAAACCTTAGGAGAAGAAAAAAATATCCTTTTTGGGGGACACTTTTGCAACAAATTATCTATCTTTGCACTATGACTGGGGGAGAAATCCTGGTCATTACAAGGAGACATAAGCGTAGTTCTTTCATTCGAGAATCGCCAGTTCAAGAAAATAGTCAAAAGAACGATTGCAGAGTGTCCCCTCTTTTTCGTTTCGATTATGTGCCAAGGGTGGATTGTATCTGCTCCTCTCTACATTTCGATACGGGCGAGGGGCAGATGTTATCGTACTCATGACTATAAGTTCTGGCGAGCTTTCGAATGTGGGGAATGAAGCATTTGTTAGCCTCGCCTTTCTTGTATAAACCTAAAACTAACGCTTAATCAGTGAGGCAATAGGCAACAGAGATTGTTAATATGCCAATCATAAAGTCTATATACTGGAATCAAGCAACGCCAGACACTTTTGTGTATTTGTTTCCATTTAAAGACATAACAATGGGCAGCGTACTGACAGTTAATGAAAGTCAGGAGGCATATTTCTTTAAAAACGGAAATCTATGCGATAGATTTGGCCCAGGGAGGCATGTTTTGTCTTCCAATAATCTCCCTATACTTGAAAAGATAATAAACATCCCTAGTGGCGGAGACTCCACTTTCAAAGCAAGCATCTGGTTTGTAAGCAAGCTGGAAAAACGCAACATGCTTTGGGGAGGCGGCGGATTGAGAATAGTTGATCCATATTTTCAAGTACCTATAAAATTATCAGCACGTGGACAATACGGAATAAGAATAAAAGACGGCGGATTGTTGTTGTTGAAATTCGTAGGTACACAAGCCATCTTCACAACTGAGGATATATTGGATCAGTTCAGAATAGATGTGCTGGAATCCGTCAAAGTTTCCATTTCCCGATATATGAAGGAAAAGAAGATCAATATCAACGAACTTGGCACAGAGTACAAAAAACTCAGCAACGTGATAGCGACAGAACTCCAGCATGCCTTTGATGAGTATGGCGTAGAACTTCTCAACTTCAACATTGAGGACATAAATTTCGACGAGAACGATAAGGGCTACCAAACCGTTATGGAAGGCATCGCTGAACAGGCTAAGCTGAACAAGTTAGGTGTCAACTACGTCCAGCAGAAACAAATAGATATTGCCCAGACCTTAGCAGCAAATCAGGGTGCTGGTACATTAATGGGCGCAGGAATCGGTCTGAGTGTAGGTCAACAGGTTGGGGATGTTTTCAAACAGACATTATCTCAAAGTGCTATAGCTCCCAACACACAAGAGGAATCCCATCCTGCTTATTATGTTGCTGTTGATGGAAAGACAACTGGGCCATTCCGTTGGAACAGGATCAAGGAAATGGTGATTTCAGGGGATATTGTAGGCAGCACCTATGTTTACAAGGTTGCAGGAACAGCGTGGGTAAAGGCGAAAGACGAGCCAGAGATAGTTCAACTTCTGAACAGTATTTTGCCACCACCTCCACCACCTCCTTCTGAATAGCCATCAAATCATGTCATCATTATTATAATATAAAAGGCAATGAAAAATAAGGTATTCTTTACTATATTCGTTCTAATAGAATGCTTCATCGTTTGGATGGTATTCTATTTGGTTTTTCCAGCTGTCACATCAATGATGATGTGGTCTGTCATATCTGGAATGGTCATGGTTGTAGTATTGTCAGTGAATTTGCTTATACCGACTTCTCTGAGATTCCTAAATTTGCAAAATACGTCTGCCCTGATAATTGCAAACATATCAAGTGTAGCCCAATTTCTTTGGACATTGACTTTTGTATTTCTTGTAGGCGACTTTAATGATTCGACCCGTAGTCTGACACCTTTATATATAGGCTATCTGGTTATCTGCGGAATTAGTCTATTCCTCATAATGATGGGGAGACACGGCGGAAACATTGCAGAAAGTGGAAACCTTGCTGTTCAAAACTACGGATTAACCAAGGATGCTATCATAGGAAAGATGAGAAGCACCATGACGCTGATAGAAGGTCTGGACACTAATCCTCGTTCTGACTTACGTAAGTCTTTTAGTCACAGTATTGACATCTTTCGTACATTTTCTGCCAGCATTGTTATGGCACATGGAAATGAGATCTCTAACCTCATTGAACAGATAAATACTAAGGTTCATTCTGGCAATTTGCCTGAACTCGAACACGAGATAAACACTTTCAATAATTATCTAAAATTATTAAAATGAGCGATTTAATCAAATGCCCGGTATGCGGCGGAACAAAATGCGAACAGGTGTCAGGCAGCAATTACCGTTGTCTGTATTGTGGCTCTAACTTCGTAGTTGATAGCCCAGCGCAAGAACAAAAGACGGAACCGCAACCACAGCAGCCTACTCAGCCACAACAGCCAGTGCAGCCACAGGTTATCTATGTGCAGGCCCAGCCACAAGTCAGTGAACCCAGAAGGGCAAGAATTGCTAACCGAAGCAGGGTGGCTGCTATTTTATTGGCATTATTCTTGGGGGGATTAGGAATTCACCAGTTCTATCTGGGTAACTCAGGCCGTGGAATACTATATCTGCTCTTTTGCTGGACATTTATTCCGTCCCTCGTTGCATTATTCGACTTTTTCGTTTTCTTGTTCATGAGTGATAGTGAGTTCGATCAGAGATACAATTACAGATAGCCTCTGATTTACTACATTTATTATATAATGGGATTCGTCTTGGTACGTTTCAACAGACATAATTCATCAAACATCACTGCTATATGGAGAATCAAACTATAAAATGTCCTGTGTGTGGGGGAACGAAAACACAGCAACTCTCCCCTAAACGTTATCGCTGTTTGTATTGTGGTACTACCTTCGCATGCGACATTAAGGAAGAATCCAATGAGACACCGAAGACGACAGCCAGCACATCAAACCAGACAAGTCCCAAGATAATTGTCGTCCAAACTCCAACGCAGTCGAAAACTGCAAAGCCAAGACGTATAAGGAATTGCAAAAAGGCTACAGCCACAGCACTCGCATTCCTCGGAGGGATAGTTGGCGCTCAATTTTTCTATTTGGGCAAAACTGCTATAGGTGTACTCTTCTTGTTGATAGGGTTAATATTCTTGTGCTTTTGTTGCATAGGTCCAGAAATTTCAATATTATTTCTATTGAGTTGTTCACCTATTTTTGTTGGCTTCATTAGTGGCATCAAGTTCCTGATGATGAGCGAGGAACAATTTGACAAGTGCTATAACTACGAATATTATTATTGAAATCTAAGTCGTTTAAGCTATGGAAAAAGACAAATACTACGACAAAGCTTATGAGCAATTTCAAAATGGCAATTATGATCAGGCACTAGAGAACATGAAATTGTCTCAGACGGTAAGCGAAGACGAAAGGAAGAAGTTCATAAATCAGTGCCTTTCATTTATCACCCAGCAATACATCTACTTGATTCACGAGGCAATCAACAACAGAGATTACACCGAAGCGAATCAACTAAAGGGTATGTATTTGCACTTATATGGTGAGAATAAGGAAATAGCATCTATAGGTATACCTACAGATGGACAATCAAACAGCACCTCTCAGAATTCCCCGACAACTCAGATGCCAGAATCCCAAGTAAGCCGTGAGACTGAAAGAACAGCAGCAGAGGTAAATAATGCATCACCAAGGCCTACCGTAACCTTTGTCCAGTCTACATCACCGGATAATTCCAACAAAAATATCATCAAATGGTCTGTAATTGGTGTTATAGCAGCCGTTTTGATAATTGCTTTGATTATCGCCGTTTCCTCTAAGTCTAATGAGTCTGGGCAAGTCAGTGCACCAGCTGTTATGATAATACAACTCCAGAATCATCAAGTGACGAGTCTGCTGTTGAGAATACGTCAACTTATGAAGGAAACGAGAGTAATGAACCATCTGCCGAGAGTAACGAGTCGTCCGAAGACAGTTATAGTCCAGATGAAAATAATAACAATTCAGAAATAAACAGCTCTGACGACGAGTCTGGAGTAGGTGTTGATGAAGAAGCGGAGGATTGGAGATGAAAAAAACATTTGGATACAGAAAGACAGCACTACACGTGCTTATGGTTATAATGATGTTGCTCTTTGCTGGCAACGTGCATGCACAAAAATGGATGATGATCCTCAGAAAGCCGGACAGTAGGGTCTTTGTCAACAAAATGGTGATTCCCGACAAATACGGCTATCGTGTGTTCGTAATGTTCTCCTTTGACACGCCAGCAGCACGCCGTGACATACGGACTTATTATGGCATCAAGCGTACGCCGTACTTTGAAATTACAGGTTTTATTTTCAACGGCACTTGGACAAAGATGGCTCAAGCTATTGACAATTTGCTTGATGCTAATGGCAAAAAGATTTACTCCAATCAGAGTAGTCGTCTGGAATGGCGTTACGTTGACGGTTACGTTGAGAAGAAAATTGCCCACATTGCTAGGAAGTATTATAATGAGCAATAGGTAGCAAGTATGTCTGCCGAATGCCATTGTAGGAAAGGTAATAGTCTTGTTCTATCTTTAACCATTATCAATATCATTTGATTATGAAGTATCAGTTCTATCTGTCGTTAATGACATTGATTCTAGCATTTTCCAATACAGGAAAGGCACAAGAATTAGATAAGCAGTCCGTCTCTTATCTCTCTGATAGGGTTACGGCCGTATATAATGACCACTCTGAAAATCGGGAAGAGAAATACACCTCGACAGAGTACTACAATATCTGGAAGGCTGTTACTGAATACGACAAGAAGCTGGTTGGTGAGGTCGGCTTCTTCGACTCTGACCATTGGTGGCGGTCACAAGACTCCTGCGATCCGAAAATGTCTGTGATTTCAGCTGAGATAAATTCGTCCACTTCTGCAACTGTGAAAGTTCGACTGACTGATTGTGGAGAGTCTTCTGTTCTCACATTTCCTATGGTGTATGAGCGTGATGATTGGTTCATTGATGATTTCGTCACTTGGTTTGAGGGAAAGGAATGGTCAGAGAAGAAGATGATGAAAGACTATTGTGCCGAGAATGGAATTCAGGTAGGGACAGAGACTCCTATTCTGGTTCAAGAGACCTCACCATTCTTACCAATCAAGAAGTTTGTTGATTATCAAGGAACAAGTAATGTGTTAATCAAAGAGGTGTTGAAAGATGAAGGCTACGCACCCATCGGCGACAATTGGTTTAAAGGCTCTCAGTTCAAATCCATAGAGGATGAGTATGGTAATAGAGAATTCCGCCCCATCAACAAGGAGAAGGCTAGCATGGTGCAGGTTTACCAAGGCTCCAATCTGTACGAAATGAGCATGAGACTCTATACGAAGGAGGAACTGAAAACTTGCATACAACAGCTCGAAGACCTGGGCTATCGGATGCTTCTTAACAATGACAACTCCCCCTGGTTCTCAGCAGCCAGATGTCGCTACTTAAAGTTCCAGCATCGCCAGAGACCAGCCATTGCCATCAACGAATATGAATATTATGAAGTAAATTTAGATGAATAACTTAAAAACAACGCTTATGAAAACGAGACATCTTTTATTAAGCGCATTGCTGATGGTCTTCATTGGCCTTATGGCATCCTGCACTTCGGTAGATGAAACAGAACCATCCTCTTTGCTGAATGGTGTTTATGAGGATTTGAATGATGGCAACTACAATGACATGTTGCAATACATTCAGCCGCCATTAGGGAAGCCCCTGTCTGAAAAGGAATCTGACACTTTCACGACAGAGATGAAAAATCTTTATGGGGAGCTAGAAGGAAAGATTAAGGTGTCTGGTATTGAAAAAGATTCTACGTATTATCACGATGAGAACTCAGATAAGTACATCGTTCATTGTGATATAGAGGGAGCCAAGTCCTTGGATGATAATAACTATTTGGCAAAGGGGAAAGATGGCAAGTGGAGAGTTCTTGTTATCGATACTTTGGTGACATATTCCTCTTCAAGAAATGATACTAAAAGGTCGCTTTCTCTTCTGCGGAATCTCGAATACGTGTTTACAAAGATTCTGGCTGAAAGAGGTAATGCTGAGAGCCAATATGCTTTGGCATCTTATTATGAGAATGGAGCTTACTGCAAAAAAGACCTGAAGAAAGCCTTCAATATCTTTCTGAATTTCAGTAAAAAAGGGAATAGCGATGCGGATTACAGACTAAGCCAATACTATTTTAAAGGCATCGTGGTGAAGAAGGATTCTGTAAAAGGATTCTCCTATTTGAAAAAATCATATGATGGGTCAAGCGTCTTTGGATGTTATGAATTGGGACTGTGCTATGAAAAGGGAAATCTCGTGGAGAAGGATCCGAAAAAAGCCTATGAATGTTATCTGAGAGGTTATAACTTCGGATCGGTTGAATGTGCTACGAAACTGGCTTATATCCTTTACTATGGCATTGGAGTACCAAAGGATATAGTGAAGGCAAAGGAATGTATGGACAGATCTATCTCACTATTAGGTTATAGTCCCGACCTGGATTTGCAATCAAAGATAGATGAAGAATATAACTTAGAACAAGCTAAAAAGGAAAGACTACAGGCAATTCAAGATGCCAAAGATAAGTTGCAATCTATTCGTGAAGCTGTTGCACCAGGCTCCGATTGGACATCCAGAAGAGAGTATTCGAACATATCCTTGTGCTTCCTGGCAGGAAATTATATTCAGGTAATACAGGTTGATGGTTACACCACTAAATCCATGTTGATGAAATATTCGGTTAGCAGTGGTTATGATTGCGATTTCACACTGTCTATAGGCGGCATTATCGAATATAAAAACATGAGTAGGGATGAAGCAGAGGAATTTAGCCATCGAGACTTGGATATAACTATTAATGGAGGACAAATGGATGTTTCTGGTGGCGGAATCTATCAAGGAACATATACGAAATAGCAACCAAGTTTTTATAGCATGAAGGAGCAGAGTTGTTGAAAGCCCTGCTCTTTTTCTTTTTCACGAGGTGAGCGAAAGATACTCAATAATATTGTTCATCCTATCGACATACTCCTTGGACTTCTCTTCAATTTCATGAAATTGTCTCAGACGGTAAGCGAAAACGAACGGAAGAAGTTCATAGGTCAGTGCCTTTCATTTATCACCCAGCAATACATCTACTTGATTCACGAGGCAATTAACAACCAAGACTACACCGAAGCGAATCAACTAAAGGGTATGTATTTGCACTTATATGGGGAGAATAAGGAAATAGCATCTATAGGTATGCCCACAGATGGACAATCAAGCAGCACCTCTCAGAATTCCCCGACAACTCAAATGTCAGAATCCCAAGTAAGCCGTGAGACTGAAAGAACAGCAGCAGAGATAAATAATGCATCACCAAGGCCTACCGTAACCTTTGTTCAGTCTACATCACCGGATAATTCCAACAAAAATATCATCAAATGGGGTCTGTAATTGGTGTTATAGCAGCCGTTTTGATAATTGCTTTGATTATCGCCGTTTCCTCTAAGTCTAATGAGTCTGGGCAAGTCAGTGCACCAGCTGTACGTCAACTTACGACGGAAATGAGAGTAGTGAACCTTCTGTCGAGGGTAACGAGTCGTCCGAAGACAGTTATAGTCCAGATGAAAATCGCACACATCGCCAGGAAATATTATAATCAGTTCTATCTGTCGTTGATGACATTGATTCTCGCATTTGCCAATACAGGAAACTCACAAACTTATAAACTCACAACTCATTAACTCAAAACCTCAAAAACTCATAATTTAACGGTCGCTATCTGTGTTATTTGAATAAAATGCCGTAACTTTGCACTATTAGATATAAATAAATTAAGCTTTTAAGAGAAATGGCAGAAGATGTATTCAAGAAGATTGTGAGCCACTGCAAGGAATACGGTTTCGTATTCCCCAGTTCTGAGATCTATCCCGACGGCCTTGCCGCTGTCTATGATTACGGACCCAATGGTGTGGAACTGAAGAATAATATTAAGAAATACTGGTGGGACTCCATGGTGTTGCTCCACAACAACATTGTGGGCATTGATGCCGCCATCTTCATGAATCCCACTGTGTGGAAAGCCAGTGGCCACGTCGATGCTTTCAACGACCCCCTCATCGACAACCGCGACTCCAAGAAGCGCTATCGTGCCGACAACCTCATCGAGGACCAGATTGCCAAATATGATGAGAAGATCGACAAGGAGGTGAAGAAAGCCGCCAAGAAGTTCGGCGAAGCCTTCGACGAGGCTAAGTTCCGTGCCACCAATCCCCGTGTGCTCGAGCACCAGCAGAAGCGCGACGCCCTTCACGAGCGTTATACCAAGGCCATGCAAGGTCCCGACCTCGATGAGCTCAAGCAGATCATCCTCGACGAGGGTATCGTAGATCCTATCAGCGGTACAAAGAACTGGACCGACGTGCGTCAGTTTAACCTGATGTTCTCCACCGAGATCGGTTCTACCGCCGGTGCCACCAATAAGATATACCTCCGCCCGGAGACCGCACAAGGCATCTTTGTCAACTTCCTCAACGTGCAGCGCACTACCCGCCAGAAGCTGCCTTTTGGTATTGCACAGATCGGCAAGGCTTTCCGCAATGAGATCGTAGCCCGCCAGTTCGTGTTCCGTATGCGTGAGTTTGAGCAGATGGAGATGCAGTTCTTCTGCCAGCCTGGTACAGAGATGCGCTGGTTCGAGTATTGGAAGAAAGCTCGTCTGGCCTGGCACGAGGCACTGGGCATGGGCGATGAGAACTACCGTTTCCACGACCACGAGAAGCTCGCCTTCTATGCCAACGCCGCCACCGACATCGAGTTTAAGATGCCGTTCGGCTTCAAGGAGGTTGAGGGCATCCACAGCCGCACCAACTACGACCTGTCACAGCATGAGAAATACAGCGGTACGAAGATGCGTTACTTCGATCCCGACAAGAACGAGAGCTACGTGCCTTACGACGTGGAGACCTCCATCGGTGTCGACCGTATGTTCCTCTCTGTGATGTGTCACGCCTACCAGGAGCAGCAGCTCGAGAATGGTTCCTCACGTGTCGTGCTCAGCCTGCCCGCAGCCCTGGCACCTATCAAGTGCGCCGTGCTGCCGTTGGTCAACAAGGACGGACTGCCCGAGAAGGCCAAGGAGATACAGGACGAGCTGAAGTTCCACTTCACCACCCATATCGATGCCAAGGACTCTATCGGCAAGCGCTATCGCCGTGAGGATGCCATCGGCACGCCTTACTGCGTGACCGTCGACGGACAGACCCTTGAGGACAACACCGTGACACTGCGCCATCGCGACACGATGGACCAGGAGCGGGTGCCGGTCGACCAGCTGAGAAGCATCATTGAGGATCGCGTAAGCATCACCAGCGTATTGAAAAAGTTGGCTAAGAACATTGAGAATTTATAAATGACAACCATCATGCATCTCGGAAGGCGAAGCCTCAAGTGGCTCCCCTTCCTCCTTTTCCCTTTCTTCCTGTTGTCGTCATGCTCTGAGAGTGACGATACGGTGGAGGAGTATCCCAACTGGCAGGCCACCAACACTGCCTATTGGACTAATATCATGACACAGGCACAGAACGCAATCGCACAGGGCGACACCTCATGGCGTATCTACAAGAACTACAGTCTTGAGGATTCGCTGTCCAGCACGCCGAGCACCGACAACATCGTCGTCAACGTGCTTGAGAGCGGTACTGGCAGTGGCTGTCCGCTGTATACCGACTCCGTGCGTGTGCGCTACGAAGGCCGGCTCTTGCCTTCGACGAGCTATAGCGATGGCTATGTGTTTAACACTACTTGGCCCACCGGCACTACAGATGCCACAGCAGGTGCCACCGACTTCTTGGTTAGCGGTCTGACCGATGGCTTTGCCACAGCTGTCCAGCACATGCACATCGGCGACAAGTGGCTCGTGTATGTGCCCTGGACGCTGGCCTACGGCGAGTCTGGCAGTGGCACCATACCCGGCTATTCGGTGTTGCGCTTCACCATCCAGCTCGTGGCCTACAGTCATGCGGGCAGCAGTCTGCCGTCGTTCAAGGCCAAGTCAGCCGTGTGGGTAACGAGATAGCATGATATCAAGATGATTTTTGGTAGCCGCCATTGCTGACGGCTACCAAAAATATTATTCGCTTTTCTAACCACCGTTTCTGTTTCAACATTTTATCTTAACGGAAACAACTCCTTTAGGCTCTTCTATACCTCTACAAATCGAACCTAACCTTCCCCTAAAAATCACACCATTTTTCTTCTTTAACGAAGGGTCCACGGCCTTTCGGCGAAACTCCATCGGCCTTTCGGCGAAACTCCATCGGCCTTTCGGCGAAACTCCGCCGGCTTTTCGGCGATACTCCACCGGCTTTTCGGCGATACTCCGTTGGCCTATCGTTGATACGCTTACGCTGTACTAAAAAAATCATCTTGGAAGCATACTGTTCTGGCAATTAGTTATTACCTTTGCTCTATTAAAAACTCATGAACATGGAATTAGGGATCTATGAGCAAATCATCAACCGGCTGTTTCAAATCAAGTTGGAAGGCATCGACACCCAACGTTACTATGTCGGCAAAGAACCTATCAGCAAGGAGAATGTGGCACCTTTTCTGTCGCAATACCTCTTCTCCCTCTTCAAACTCGCCTTTTCTGGTCTGAAGGACGATGAGGCGGTAGACAGAGGTATCAAGATGGCCAACGGCATCATCCGCCAATTGGCACAGCAGTTCACGTTGGAAGATGCAGGGCAGAACTTGATAGACAAACAAAAGGAAATCCTCACTGCCGTCATTGACCGTGCCGAATGTGACAGTCCTGACATTGCAGCCTATCTCAAGTCGATAGTACCCATCACACGACTGTCACAGAGTTTCTTGTTCACGGGTTCAGGCATCACGCTGGAGAGCGAGCTCCGTCGGGAGATCGTCACAGCCGACGAGATCTGTCTGTTGGTGAGCTTCATTAAGGAGTCCGGGCTCAACCAACTCATAGACCAGTTGAAATGGGCCACCGACCGGGGAAGATGCTTGCGCATCATCACCTCCACTTATATGCGCGCCACTGACTTTAAAGCGGTGAAGCGACTGGCCAAATTGAAGAACACGAAGGTGAAGATCTCTTACGACAGCGACAACGACCGGTTGCATGCCAAGTCGTATATCTTCGTGCGCAACACAGGTTTCCATACCGCCTATATCGGCAGTTCCAACATGAGTAGGGTGGCTATGGAGAGCGGTATGGAATGGAACCTCAAGGTGACGCAGGTGGAGACACCTGACATCGTGAGGCAGATCATCAACAACTTCAATGGTTACTGGCACAGCGATCACTTCGTGGTCTACCGACCGGATATCGATGACCAGCGGCTGCAACAGGCGCTTGACAAGGATATGGAGGAGTCTATCGACTATACTGCACTCGAACTGATCAATGCCAAGGACTATCAGAACGACGTCCTGGAACGACTGCGCGTGGAGCGCGAGGTGCACCACCATTACAAAAACCTTGTGGTCGCGGCTACCGGTACCGGCAAAACCGTCATCTCGGCTTTCGACTATAAACGTTTCAGACAGAGCCATGACCATGCACGCCTGCTGTTCATAGCCCACCGGCAGGAGATTCTCGAGCAGAGCTTGAAAACCTTCCGCCTCGTACTTAATGACTACAACTTCGGTGATGTGTGGTACAATGGAAGGACCCCCGACAGTTACGAGGCTCTCTTTGCCAGCAAGGATATCATGGACAGCCACCTCGACGAGATGCAGTTGGCCGACGACTATTACGACTATATCGTCATCGATGAGGTACATCACGTGGCAGCCAAGAGCTACCGGCGCATCATGGAGAAGTTCAAACCGAAGATACTCTTGGGCCTGACGGCTACACCCGAACGTATGGACGGTCAGGACATCACACAAGACTTCGACGGACACATCTCGGCCGAGATAAGACTGGACACCGCACTCAACAACCGGTTGCTCGTTCCGTTCCATTATTACGGCATCACCGACAGCACCGACCTTCGCCAGGTGAAGTGGAGCCACGGCCACTATGACGTGGCGGAACTGAGCAAGGTTTATACTCACAATGATGCACGCACGGCAGTCATCTTCCATGCCTTGGAGAATTATCTCTCCGACGTCCGTCAGGTGAAAGCACTCTGCTTCTGTGTTGACAAGCAGCATGCCGAGTATATGGCAGCTAAGTTTACACTCGCGGGACTGAAAGCCGACAAGCTGACAAGCGACAACGCTGAGGAGAGAACGAAGTTGAGCCGGAGACTGCGTAAAGGCGAGATCAACTATCTCTTTGTGGTAGACATGTTCAACGAGGGTGTCGACATTCCAGAGATTGACACGGTGCTGTTCTTGCGTCCCACGGAGAGTCTTACCATCTTCCTGCAACAGCTTGGGCGTGGTCTGCGCAAGGCCAAAGGGAAAAGCTATGTCAACGTGCTCGACTTCGTGGGACAATGCAACAAAGATTTCGACTATGTCGACCGGTTCCGTGCCATCCTCGGAAGAACATCGATGAGCGTGGCGGAGGAACTGCAACACGACTTTCCACACCTGCCGCTGGGCTGTCAGGTGAAGCTGGAGCCGAAGGCCAAAGAATATATCCTGTCCAATATCAGTCAGAGCATACGCAACTTCTCCTTGCGCAGCATGCAGAATATGGTGGACGACTGGGACCGAAAATTCAATCTTCCATTGACGTTGTCCAACTTTGTCAACATGTATCATGTGCCCTTGGAGAAACTCTACAATGGCCACACCTTCTCTGAGCTCACCCGTCGGGACATAAGCCATCACATACAGTTGGCCAAAGCCGTCAGAAACAAATGGCTTTCGACCGACAGCTACCGTTACTTCACGTTCATCCGGTCGCTGGCCGACCAGCGTTTCCTCATCCGGGTCAGCACGCTGACGAGGGTGGAGCAACAGCAGTTGCTGATGCTCTATTACGACCTGTATCAGCAGGCAGGAGTCTTCGATTCTTTGCAGCAGATGGTTGATGACCTGGGCACAGACATGGCCTTCTGCGAGGAGCTTAGCGAGGTGATGTCGTTGTTGCTGAAGCGGTGCAGTGTACTGGAACAGGCTGACAACTCTGGTCTGCCCGACTTTCCGCTCATGCTCCACGCCCGCTATACCAGAGACCAGATCAGGGTTGCTTTGGGCACTTCCACGTTGCAGCGGATGTCAAGCGCCCGTGAGGGCGTCGAGCGCAACAAGGCCATGCAGGTGGAAGCAATGTATGTAGACATTGTCAAGAACCGCGAGGAAGGCAGCAACACCAATTACGACGATCATGCCCTCTCGCCGAATGAATTTCTATGGGACACGCAGAACAAAGTGACACCTCAGTCGCCAACGGGGCAGAACTACATCAATTCTCGTCAGACCATGCTGTTGTTTGTCAGGGAACAAAGCAACTTCCCCGACGACAAGTATCGTACGATGGGCTATATCTACCTCGGCCGTGCCCAGTTTGTCGACTACAAATACAATGTCGTGAGCTATGGCCGTCAGATGCAGATCAAATGGCACATGCTTTCGCCCATGCCCGCCTCGGTATACCAGTTTGCCAAATATCAGAACGCTATATAGAAGGATGCCCTTGGCGGCCATGATATTATCCTGTCCCGTCTTCCCGCGATGAGCGATTGCCATGTAGATTAGATAATGGGATGGCAAGAGCTTGTAATCAACCTGGTTAATAAATCATTGAATCATGAAGTCTGCACTGCTTAATTTCGCTTTTGGAAACAAACAATGCAGACTTTTCTTTTCTATACGAATAATTTTTCTTACCTTTGCCTGCAGTTTTGCGCTTGTGGCGGAATTGGTAGACGCGCTAGACTTAGGATCTAGTGGCTTCGGTCGTGCAGGTTCGAGTCCTGTCAGGCGCACCACGCTGAATGCCAAGCAATTGAATATCAGTTGCTTGGCATTTTAGCAATAATAAACAACATCTGGGATACATCTGGGACATTTCTAGGACAAGCTTGTCCTTGACAGCATCTTTATTTGAAATTAATTATAGCTGTTCTTCTTGTCTCTATCCTCAGTCTCGGTCTTCTTGTATTTCTTCGTCATGCTTAGCACGGAAACTCATAATCATCGAAGCTCATGAGATGGCACAAAATGGCATCTGATTTGAGCTTCGATGTTTATGCATTGGGCTACACGTTTCGTCTGCTATTTCTTGCAATACCAGTCCCTTACTATAAAGAATGCCTGCTTCTTCTTTCCCTGGTCAGAAACTTGAAAAGTCGAACAGTTTTACTTCACGTTGCCTACCTTGATGAGGTATTCAGCGATCTGCACGGCGTTGAGAGCGGCGCCCTTGCGTATCTGGTCGCCTGTGAGCCACAGTGTGCAGCTGTTGTCGTCGGCCAGGTCCTTACGGATGCGGCCTACGTAGACATCGTCCTTGCCGGCGCTCTCCAAGGGCATGGGATAGACATACTGGTCGTTGGGGTCGTACACCAACGTCACGCCGGGAGCCTTGGCCAGAGCCTCACGTATTTCTTCAACGCTGAGCGGTCGCTCGGTCTCGAACCACACGCTCTCGGAGTGGCTGCGCAGCGAGCTGACGCGCACGCAGGTGGCAGAGGTGCGCACGTCGGAGTGCATGATCTTGCGCGTCTCGTTGTACATCTTCATCTCCTCCTTGGTGTAGTCATTGGGCTGCATCTTGTCGATCTGAGGAATGACGTTGTAAGCCAGTTGGTGAGGGAACTTCTCGATGGTTGAGACATGACCGGTCTCCACCATCTCCTTGTACTGCTGCTCCAGTTCCTTCATGGCGGCAGCACCTGCGCCGGAGGCACTCTGGTAACTGGCTACGTGGATCTTACGGATATGACTGAGTTTGTCAATAGGGTTGAGCACCACGACCATCATGATGGTGGTGCAGTTGGGGTTGGCGATGATGCCCTTGGGACGGTCGAGGGCGTCCTCGGGGTTGATCTCCGGCACCACGAGCGGCACCTGCGGATCCATGCGCCACTGCGAGCTGTTGTCGATCATCACGGCACCGTACTTGGTGATGGTCTCCGCGTATTCGGCTGAAGTACCGCCACCGGCCGACACAAAGGCGATGTCCACGTCCTTGAAGTCGTCGTTGTGTTGCAACTCCTTTACGGTGTAGGCCTTGCCACGGAAGGTGTACTGACGTCCGGCACTGCGTTTGGAACCAAACAGAAGAAGGTCATCGATGGGGAAATTTCTCTCGGCAAGGATGCGCAGGAATTCCTGACCTACTGCACCGCTTGCACCAACAATAGCTACTCTCATATGCTTAACATTTAAATGATCTCTCGTTAGAAGTCTTCGTAATTAACGGCAAAATTACAATATCTTCTTCAATCCTGCTAACAAATAAGTCTTTTTGTTTACTTTTTATTCATTTATCGGAAGTTTCGCCCTGACGATTCCCTATTTTTCTTTCGCCCGTCGGCACCGTCAGGATAATATCAGCGGGATTAATAGCGGGTTGTGAAAAAGAATCGCTATCTTTGCAGTGCGAAATAGAAATTTATGTTCAGCAACAAGAATAGCGAGCGCTTATTATCCAAGATACGTGACGGTCAGTCGATGTCACGCGGCGAAAAACTCAGCTTGATAGTCGAGCTGAGCATTCCCTCAATCCTTGCACAGATTACCAGCGTGCTCATGTTTTATATTGATGCCTCGATGGTAGGCTCGCTCGGCACCAATGCCAGTGCGTCCATCGGCCTCATTGAGCCCGCTATGTGGCTGTTCGGCTCACTCACGTCGGCCGTGTCGCTCGGCTATTCGGTGCAGGTGGCCCACTTCATCGGGGCCAACGACTTCAGACAGGCGCGCAGCGTGATGAAGCACGGCTATATGTTCAGTTTCGTTTTCTCCTTCTTGCTCATGCTGGTGGCCGCGGCTATTTCCGGGCCATTGCCCCGGTGGCTGGGCGGCGGCTCCGACATCTGGCGCGACTCGTCAGCCTACTTCCTCATTTTCTCTTTCGCAGCCCCGTTCTTCATGTTGGAGAACCTCTCGTCGGCCATGCTGAAGTCGAGCGGCGACATGCGTCGTCCGAGCAGTTTGGCTGTGCTGACGTGTGTGCTCGACGTGGTGTTCAACTTCATCTTCATTTTCCCCACGCGCACGCTGCACATACTCGGACTCGACCTTCTTGTCCCCGGTTTCGGCTTTGGCGTTGAGGGAGCAGCCCTGGGCACGGCCTTGGCCTATGTGGTGGCCTCGCTGCTGTTGGCCTACTTCGCCGTCAGGCGCAGCCCCATCCTCGCGTGGCGGTTGGACAAGGACCGCTTCGTGTGGCATGCTGAATACATGTGGCGGGCGCTGAAGATCAGTGCGCCGATGGCTCTGCAATATGCGCTGATGAACGGAGCGCAGATTGTCTCGACGATGATTGTCGCACCTCTTGGCAACGTCTCCATTGCCGCCAATTCGTTCGCCATCACAGCCGAAAGCCTCTGCTACATGCCCGGCTATGGCATTGGCGACGCAGCCTCCACGCTCGTGGGTCAGACCTACGGAGCGGGCCGGCGCGACCTCTGTCGCAGCTTTGCGTGGACAACCATCGGTCTGGGTATGGCGGTGATGGCTTTTATGGGGGCGGTGATGTATGTCTTCGCACCTGAGATGATAGGCTTTCTCTCACCCGTGCCCGCCATTCGCGAGTTAGGTGCTGAGGTGCTGCGCATCGAGGCTTTTGCCGAACCATTCTTCGCCGCTTCCATCGTGAGCTACAGCGTATGCGTGGGTGCCGGCGACACGCTGAAGCCCGCCGCCATGAGCTTGTTCTCTATGTGGTGTGTACGCCTGACGCTGGCCTATGCGCTGGCCCAGCACTACGGCCTGCGTGGTGTGTGGATAGCCATGGCCTCGGAGCTGACGTTCCGTGGCTGTATCTTCCTCATCCGCATTGCACGCGGACGTTGGATGAAGGGTATGGTGAAAAATAAAATGGCAACGATGTAGTTATTTGTTTATTTTAACGTCTAATGGATATACATTAATCAATCTTACATATGAAGAAAAGAGTATTCCTTTTGGGATTGGTCTTTGTGGCAATGGGTTCCTTGGCACAAACCAACCTGTCTTCGGGCATTGATCCGAAGAACCTTGACACTTCTGTCAAGCCTGGTAACGATTTTTATCACTATGCCGCCGGCGGTTGGCTTAAGGCTCATCCGCTTGATGCCGAGCACACGGAGAATGGTGCGTTTACCGACCTCTACGAGCAAAACCAGAAGCGCATTCAGGAAATTATCCTGCAATATGCCTCTAAGCCCCAACAACAAGGTACATTGGGACAGAAGATAGGCTCACTCTACAACCTCATGATGGACAGCGTACGTCTCAACCATGAAGGATGGGCTCCGCTCAAGCCGACGCTCGACAAGATCAAAGCCATTAAGAACGTGCGCGAGTATCAGATTGTGACGGCGCAGCTCGACCGCGACGGCGAGTCTACGATGATGTTCGGCATCGGCGTGGGAGCCGACCAGCGCAATGCCGACTGGAACCTCGTGGGCATCGGCCAGGGCGGTCTCGGCCTTGACACGCGCGACTATTATCTCTCCGACGACGAGCAGAACAAGCGGGTATTGGAAGCCTACAAAACCTATCTGAAGAAACTGTTCGTGCTGACGGGCTATGATGAAGCTACGGCCGAGAAGAAGATGCAGGCTGTGCTCGCCATCGAGACGCGTATTGCCAAGGCCAGCTATGACCAGGTGAAACTGCGCGACGTGGCAGCCAACTACCATAAGATGTCTTATATGCAGCTGGTCAATGACTTCCCTGGCATCGACTGGGGCAACGTGTTCCTGGCAAGCGGTTTCCCAGCTTTCGACGCAATTGACGTGGGTCAGCCAGAGCCTATTCACGAGGTGGAGAAGATTCTGGCAGAGACCTCTCTCGACGATCTGAAGACCTACGCTGAGGCTAAGGTCATCAGCGGTGCGTCGAGCCAGTTGAGCGATGACTTCCGCAAGGTCTCCTTCGAGTTCAACAGCGTGCTGACCGGTGTCAAGCAGGACCGTCCCCGCTGGAAGCGCGGCGTGAGCCTGGTCAGTGGTGTGCTGGGCGAGGCCATCGGCAAACTTTATGTAGAGAAATATTTCCCTGAGGAGAACAAGAAGCGCATGCTGGAACTTGTCCACAACTTGCAGACGGCTCTTGGTGAGCGTATCGATGAGGCTTCGTGGATGGGTGCAGCTACCAAGGCCCAGGCCAAGGACAAGCTGGCCAACTTTATCATCAAGATAGGTTATCCTGACAAGTGGAAGGACTACAGTGGTCTGCAGGTTGTTGACAGTCTCTCGCTCTATGCCAACATGCAGCGTATTGCCCGCTGGATGACCGACGACGTGATTGCCCGCAAGGTGAACAAGAAGGTCGACAAGAGCGAGTGGGGCATGACGCCGCAGACCATCAACGCTTACTACAATCCGACAACCAACGAGATTTGCTTCCCGGCAGCCATCCTGCAGCCGCCATTCTTCGATATGTCGGCTGACGACGCGGCCAACTACGGCGGCATCGGTGCGGTAATCGGTCACGAGATGAGCCACGGCTTCGATGACCAGGGCGCGCAGTTCGACAAGAACGGCAACGAACGCAACTGGTGGACGGCTCAGGACAAGAAGAACTTCGATGCCCGCACAAAGGTGTTGGCCGACTATTTCTCGCAGTTCGAGGTGCTGCCCGGCGTGAAGGTGAACGGTAAGTTGACTTTGGGTGAGAACATCGGCGACAACGGCGGTCTGAACATCGCCTTCCGTGCCCTGCAGAATGCCTTGAAGAAGAATCCTCTTGGTGTGAAGGACGGCTTTACGCCCGAACAGCGTTTCTTCCTCTCGTGGGGCCGCATCTGGGCCGGAAACGCCACTCCCGAGTATGTGAAGTATCTGCTCACGGTCGACGTTCATTCGCCCAACTATGCCCGTGTCAACGCTGCGCTGCCTATGATTGACGCGTGGTACGATGCCTTCAAGGTGAAGAAGGGCGACAAGATGTTCGTGCCGAAGAATAAGCGTGCGCATATCTGGTAAACCCTCAGCATCGCTCCTATGAAGAATGCATTCCTTATCATGGCATTGATGACAGCAGGACTGTCGTCGCATGCGCAGAACTTTGATGGTTCGTGGACGGGAAAGTTGAAAGCCGGTGCGCAGGAGTTTACCATTGAGGCTAAGGTCAACCAGGCTCAGCAGAGCGTATCGGCCAGTATTGCGAATATGGGTTCGGCGGCTGTGTCGCTGACAGTGTCTTTCTTGAGCGACGACTCCATCAGCGTGGCTTATTCCCCGTTGGACATAGCCTATCAGGGCAAGCGCGAGGGCGATGTGGTGAAGGGTGTGTTCGTTCAGCACGGTATCAGACTGCCAATGGAGCTGAAGCGGGGCGAGGTGACTTATAATCGCCCTCAAAATCCCGCTCAGCCCTATCCTTATCAGACCGAGGAGGTGACGTTTGACAATAAGACGGCCGATGTGACGCTTGCCGGAACGCTCACTTATCCCGTTGGCTATAAGGCTGGCAGCAAGGTGCCGGTGGTGCTCATGGTGACGGGCAGTGGCCCCGAGAACCGCGACGAGGAGCTGTTCCACCACAAGCCTTTCCTCGTGATAGCCGACTATCTGGCGCGGCACGGCATTGCGTCGCTGCGCTATGACGACCGCGGTACGGCGAAGTCGTCGGGCAACTATGCTACGGCAACTACCACCGATTTTGCCGCTGACGCTGAGGCTGGACTCAACTGTCTGAGGCAGATGAAGAAGTTCTCAAAGGTAGGACTGCTCGGTCACAGCGAGGGTGGACTTATCGGCTACATGCTTGGTAGTAAGGGTAAGACCGACTTCATCGTGAGCCTTGCCGGGCCAGCTTGTAAGATTGATACCATGCTCATGGTGCAACTCAACTCCCTGGCCCGTGTGCAGGGCTACAACGGCCAGCTGGTGAAGGATGTGGCTACGGCGCGGCAGTACATGACCATCAACGACAAGTCGGCTTGGATGAAGGCTTTCATCGATATGGATGCTACGCCATACGTCAAGGCAACGACGTGTCCTGTGCTTGCTTTGGCCGGCGACAAGGACCTGAATGTGCCGGTGAGCATCAACAATCCGAGTCTTGAGGCCAATCTGAAGAAGCAGCCAAAGACGAAGATTAAGGTTTATCCCGGTCTCAGCCATCTCTTCCAGCACAGCGCCACCGGCAACCCGATGGATGCGGCCAAGATAGACGAGACCATTGCACCTGAGGTCCTGACCGACATCGCCGAATGGATTTCGTCTGTGGCAAAGTAAGGACATTCGTGAAACACAAATAGTCAGGGCGGGGTTTATCCCCGCCCTATTTGTTTATATATATTTTTTTAAGGTAACATTTCTATGGTCTCAAGACACATGCGTGTGTTGTGGTAGGGACACTTCCAGAAGCCGGTACGGTCGTCGGTGGTGTTGGGCTGTCCCTGCTCGTCAGCGCTCCAGTACCATTCACCTTCGGGAGCGAGCAGGTGGGTCTTGATGTAGTCCCAGCAGCGTTGGGCCTTGTCCAGGGCCTGCTTGTCTCCGAAGTGGCGATAGAGGTTGACGTGGCCCACGACCGACTCGCATTGCACCCACCATTGCCGTTGTGTGTCGGCTTTCAGCACCTTCCACACGGGCCACCACCACGTATTTGTCACCCCATTTGATGGCACCGGCATTGAAGGCGGCCTCCATCATGATGCGCTGCTCCAGAAACGGATTGGTCTGTTCGGAGAAGTCATAGCGCCACTCCAAGGGCGTGTGCGCTGCAGTGAGTACGGGGTTCTTGTATTTCTCATAGATGCCATTGCCATCTTCTATTGGCTCGTTCGTTTGTGGCAGACCCTGGCAGCCGGTCTCGGTCAGTGCCGCCAGTTTCTTATGAGCTTTGGCGAAGTCGCAGACCATCGTCAGCCCTTTGCTGACGTTGGCTGTGTATGCTTTGGCATCGTTGTTGAAATCGTATATGTCGATGCCGACGAGGTCAATGTATGCGTCGCCTGGATAGTATTCTTCCATCGAAGTGGCACCGAGGTTGGGACTGAACGCCCACATGATGTTGCGGCAGCGGCGTGATAGGTAGTCATGGGTAAAGCGGTAGAGCTGTCGGTAGGCCTTTGTTGTGGTATTCTTTCCGCCCCCACCAGAACCAGTCGCCGTTCATCTCGTGCCAAGGCCGGAAGATGACGGGCACGGCGGTCTTGCCCATCTTGAGTGAGCCGATGAAGGCGGCCACCTTGTCAAGCGCGGCCGTGAGCTTCTTGCGATAGACCTTGTCGTTGAGCAGTTTTGTCACCTCACCGCCCTCGGGGTCCCACGATGACTTTCCGTTGACGAAGTTACGCGAATGCCACGACAGGGTGACGATGCCGCCTCGCCGCTGTTGCGCGATGATGGCGTTGCGCATGTCGGCAAAGGGCATGCCGTCGAGATTGCGGGGACTGTCAATCTCCAGTCCGCCGAGGTCGAAGCCCATCACGGCAGGATAGTCGCCGGCTGTCTCCAGCACGTCGGACCGCCCGGTCTCATAATGCCAGTTGTGCCCATAGAACGTATCGTCCTGATGGCCGAACATGATGCCATGCGACTGGATGCAACTGAGTCGCTGAATGAGACGCTTGGCTGGTGACGGCTTCTTGTTGGCTGTGGCCAGAATGGGGAAGGAGACGACGAGAGTGGGTAGAAGTATGAATTGTTTCTTCATTATTTCAAAATGATAGGCGTAACTCTGCCCGTTTTTAAGTTTATGGTGCAAAGTTACGCCTTTCATGAAATAACGACTGACACAATATTTCATTTCCTGTCATTTCCTGGCACAGCCGACAAACCCTGTGGTTTGAGAGGATAACTAGAGAATACCATATTTTTGACAAAAACAAATAAAACCCTTGCCGTGATGCAAGGGCTGCGCCCTTTGGTGGTTCGTCGTCACCGCCTTGTTCCGAAGCAAGCTTCGGCAAGCCGATGGCGGCGAGCCTGCCATGGGCTGTCAGAGGAAGGCATCGATGACCTTGCTCTTTCCGTTGCTGCTGTCGGCCACGATGTCGTAATCCGCGATGGCAGCCGGTATCATGGCGCTGTAGCCGTGGCGCAGTGTGACGTCCTCTCCGGTGCTATGCACGTGAATATGGCAATCGCCTTCGAGACACATCAGAATGACGAAGCTGTCGCGCTGTCGTATGTCGCAGTGCATGGAATGGTCGATGTCGAGCACGCGTACGTTGAAGTACGGACTGATCACAACGGTGTTGGCCTGTCCCTCATGATATTGGTATTGTGACTGATAGTTGGTGCCGGCTTTGAAGTTGAGTGCTTCGGCAGCAAGGTCTACGTGCAGCTGTCGTGGCTTACCGTCGAGTCCTGGTCGGTTATAGTCGAATATGCGGTAGGTGAGGTCGCTGCTTTGCTGAATCTCTGCCACGAGCAGTCCGCTGCAGATGGCATGTACGGTGCCCGAGGGAATGTAGAACACGTCGCCTGCTTTCACCTCATGCTTCTGCAGCACATCGGTGATGGTGCCGTCGGCAATGCGCTGGCGGAACTCCGTCTCGTCGATGTCGTGGGAGAAGCCCTCATAGAGGAAAGCGCCCGGCTTGGCGGCGAGCACATACCACATTTCGGTCTTGCCGTGTTCAAAACCCAGGCGTTGCCCCATGGCGTCGTTGGGATGCACTTGTATCGAGAGGTCGCGCTGTGCGTCAATGAACTTGATGAGCAGCGGCATCTGGTTGTGGTATTCTTCTGCCACCTTCTTGCCGAGAATCTCCTTGGGTGCGTCAGCAATGACAGAGATGAGGTCGCGGCCTTGCCAATGGCCGTTGCTGATGACGCTGGTGCTCGTTGGCACGGCGCTCACCTCCCACGACTCACCCATGGGCGTATCGTTGTCGGGCAGTTGCTTGAGCTGGACCAGCTGATGACCTCCCCACACTTTCTCGTGCAGGATGGGCTTGAACAGAAATGGATAGAATTGAGAATTCATGCTTTTATTGAGATATAATATTTAATCATGTTCTGCACGATCGGTTGGTCACAGGTGGTGCCGTGACATGGATCCGTGTTGTTGACAGTCAGATGATGACCTTTGTCTTGAAGTATTTCTCTCTGAACTCCGTAGGACTGCAGGGGTTGGTGTTGAGCATATTGTTAGGTCCGTCGAAGTTGATGTTGAACTGCACCGTAATCTCGTGTATGTCGTTGCTTTGGCAGGTGTTCTGCGACCAGACGTGTTCCAGGTGGGGACTGGTGATGAGCACCAGGTCGAAGTCGCCGATGACTTCGCTGGAGTCACCCACGATGCGGTTGACCCCTTTCGCCCCTGCCACGAAGTTGAGCTCAAACACATCGTGCGTGTGAATGGGGTAGTCGAAACAGGTCTTATGCCTGTCGGCGATATACAGGAAATCGCCATTCTGTAGTGGTGCGATTTCTCGTAATATATCTTTAGTCATGTCTTTATCTTTCAGCTTAAGTGCTATCGTGGGCAAAGTTAATAAAAATAAGGTAGAATGATAATGGTTTACCACTTTTTTGTTTCTGGCGTGGGCAAGCGAATGTGGCTGATTTTAGTTTTGTTAAAGTAACAAACTCTTACCATGGCCCCCTGTCGAGCATATGGCTGAAAAATGATATGATAGATAAAATACGCTTTCAGTTCTAATTTGTTAAAATAATAACGAAAATAAAATATAATTACCATTTAACTTTTGCCTTTGGGAAATAAAAAGTACGTTTGCAATTGTAAAACACGCGTTATATTATTTTTGTAGAGAGAGATTTTTATTAATAGATAGTGAGAGCGTATGAAGCACAGGATTAGATTACTTTTGGCCTGATTCTTATCCGTTTCCATCAATGTGATGGCTCAGGTGGGTAATGTAACAGGTGTGCTGAAGGATGCCGCTTCCAATGCCCTGATGTATCAAAATTGGAGAAGTTCAGAAGTCCGGAAGTTCAGAAGTTCGGTCAAATGCATAAGTATCTGATAATAAGGTATCATTATGGTAATGACAGAACTCCCTGTCTTCTGAACTTCCGGACTTCTCCAATTTTGATATACCCTCCAACGGTATGCCAGTTAAAAAACTTTACATATGGCTTCTCATGATTGCGTTATTTGTCAGCCAATACCTCCTTGTCTGTAAATATCGCAATTATGAGCTACTTTGTAATGTGCAGAGTATGAGATAGTTGTAAATTTCTTATTGAAAATGGAAAGTCTTAGAGAGGAGAGACTATCGCCTTCTCGGCGAAATGCCGGTGCTTCTTCGGCGTAATCGCACCGCCTTCTCGGCGAGATGCCGATGCTTCTTCGGCGATATCCCGGTGCCCTTACGCCGAAATGCCGGCATCTTGTGGGGTGGACGGCGCTTTTCTGACGGTCGTACACCCTCCGATTCGTGGAAAATGAGAACTGACGGAACGAAAACAGCGCTCTTCCCAAATGTTAAAATATTGTCAGTTTTATTGACAGATGGCAGACGGGAAGCATACAAGAAATTAACCTACATTATTCATGAACATTAACTCCTCTTTATTTTTACACATTGGAATGTTGTGTTGTATTCAGCCATTTATATTCTTGATTTTTTTCTTGCTCCTACCCACTTCGTGGGATATTGAGAATATTAGAGAATATTGAGAAAATGTTTATATTCTTCG
>ONQB01000044.1 GCA_900319905.1 uncultured Prevotella sp.
GACATAGCCAAATTTCCGGGACGAAAAGATTAACACCCAATGTATAAATATAACCCCTCCAAGACTTTTTCAGCAGCCTCGTCTTGTGCCGGCCCTAAATAATGTTCGACATATTTTTAAGAGGGGCATTTTCCATGGCCAGCACAAGACCAGCCATGGAAAAGCGTCAGCAACTTATTACTCTACAACCTTGATGACCTTGATGGCATAAGTGGCACCAGTGTTGGTGACCTTCTGATAGTAGGTAGTACCCTTCTTGTATTCTCCGTCTTTAGCATTGGTCGTACAGTCTGGATCAGTATAATAATTCGTAGTAAAGTCTGTAGGTGCGCTCTCGCCCGTGAGGGTAACAGCGGTATGCAGTTCGGTGGATTTATCCTTACCATCGTCTAACGTGTAAGCATAAGCGTAAGTGCCCGCCTTCGGTGTGAACTTAGCAGCAGCAGTGCCATCCGCCATCTTGATGTCATTGCCATCGACTCCGGGGATGGTGGTGACTACCTCGCTGTTGGCCTTTGTCAACGTGATGCCGTTACGGCTTGGCTTTCCATCAGCACCTGCACCGATGGTCAGAGCGTCGTGGACGGTGGCCTCGCTGATTGTTGTTCCGCTGGTCTCAACAGTATAGAGCTGGCCATTTTTGTCAAGGTCTTTCTTGCCGTCGACCATGACATAGATATCGCCATCCTCGTCCTTCACAGAATACTCATCCTTCGTCACGTCATGTCCCTTCTGGTAGGTGGTGATGGACGGGGTGGCCACGGTGGTCACCGTTGCCTGATTACCATTCTGCACGTCGGTGATCATCGCGTCGAAGGTGATGGGGAACAAACCCTCGGGATCGGCGTCAGTCAGACCGGTCTTACCGTTCGTCTTGTCGGAGATCTTGAAGACATAGGTGTAGGCATAGTTGCTCTTCCACTGTGCGTAGATGGCCGGCACAATGGCCTTGGCGCCATAGACGTGGATTTCCTCACCACTGCCATCATTCGATACCAACGTGTAGTTGACACGGAGGGTGAGCGTGGAACCAGTCTCATTGGGGAGCATGGTCTGATAAAAGTCGCCTGTGCCGGCATAAGATGCATTGGGAAGCGTGGTGCCGAGATAACTCGTTCCTGTTCCTAAGCGATTATCATCAGATGCCTTATACTCCAGGTTTCCAAAAGATTGAGAGGTCTCTGTCCCATTTTCGGCAGCTACAGCGACATGCGCCTTGTTGTAATCGCTCTTGCTAATATTTTCTGTACCTACCGTTGGGAAGGAAACTGTAAGGGTTCCGGAGGTGGCAAAATTACCCGTAGGATAGAGTGTGGCTTCGGTGGCCGAGATGTCCTTAGAGGCATCTGTAGTGCCGTTTGCATAGAAGCGCACATCCTTCACCGAGTAGCCGGGCACTGTCTCATAGAGGGCCACCCGCACCTTCGTTGTCAAATTACGGAAGTTGAACTGCACACGGTCGCCAAACTTGGGCTTGGTGTCCTTCGACGGGTTGTAGGCCGTTACAAGGTCGGCGATATAGCACTTTGCTAAATCCGCAGCTGCGCCCTGGATGGTGTAGGCAGCAGCCTTGCCATCGGCAGGAGCGCTGATGGCTGAGACCTTGACTTTACCGGTACTAACGTCACCATCCGTTATGACATCGGCATCGCCAGTAGAATAAGCGATGAAGTCATACTGACCGGCTGAGTAGTTCCAGTACTTGATGGTCTGCTCACCACTGACCTTTGACGGAGGAGCGGCCGTGAGGCCCACATACTCCCAGTCGGCGGTGTTGGAGGCAGTAGTACCGGCAGTGTTTGCCTTCCACTCCACCTGGTAGTTGTCGAAGACAGTTGTCGTGGCAATAGCGTCCGTCGACTTGTCGCCGGAGAATCCCGACACGATGAACTTGTTGTTCAGCTTTGCTGCGGCAACGGCCCCATACCATGCACGTGTGGCAGCAGGCAGGGTGGACGAGAAGGCTATCTGACCCTGGCCGGACTCCTGCGTTCTTCCACTGTCCTCTCCCACAAATTCGTTGTTTGAGCAGCCCGCGAACACGATGGCGGCAGCTGCGAGAAGATAATAGCGTTTCATAGCTCTACGGATTTAATGTTAACAAAATGATTCTTTATTATGTGTTATATAATGTATTATTTCTTACATCTCAATGACATGTATCTCCTCATCATAGTCATCGACCACGGCATCGAAGGCCGAACCGCCGGAGCGGTGGGGGATGGGGACGGTGTCCATGTCGAGATCGATGGTGATGACGCCGCCCCGGAAACGGCGGGCTATCTGTTCGGTGACGTCGAAGACGAGGGTGCTGTCCGTGCCGTTGTTGAACTGCATGTCGACATCCAGCAGATGGCGCTTGCGGTCGTTGGCCCTGGTGGGCTGGCCGTTGCCCCGCGTACTGATGGCGCCGGGGTTGAGACCGCAGAGGCCGAAGGTGACGAGGCGGCCGCCGATGATGTCAACCTGCTCTCCCTTGACGGTCACGTCGCGCTTCATCCTCACGTCGTAGCTCACCGTGACGGGGTCGTTGCCGGTGACGCCCGTATTGAGATTGGTCGACCGCGCCATGCCCGAGAGGTTGGAGACACCGGAGACACCCGTCACGCGACCGTGGTTGTGATGGAGGATGATCTGCGTGAGGTAGATATAACTGCGGGGCTCGAGCTGGAGGTTGAGCTGTTTCACATAGACATTGCGCACACTGTCGTAGGTGAAGCCTTTGAGGTTTTTGTCGATGTTGAGATTCTGCTCATAACCTGCGAAGAGCTCCTCGGGCTGGTTGAACGAATGGGTGTAGCGCGGGTTGTAGCGTGCCTGGTTCATCGTCTGGTTGGTCGAGGCTATCACGCTGTCGAGCGATGAGGTCTCGTCGATGACGACACTCTGCACCTCCTGCCCTATCTCGTTCCATACCAGAAGGTCCCAGTAGCCCAAACGGAACTCGCCGGTGTAGGAGTTGCCCTTGACATAGTAGGCGTCGACCTGCGTGTGGTGGTCCTGCCCGGTCTCGCCCATATAGTAACGGCGCAGGTCGAAGGCGGTGGGCATGACGTAGCCTAAATGGCCGAAGATGCGGTTGTCCTCATCGTCCCAGCCGTAGTACCAGTCGGTGCGCCAGTCGTAGGAGGTGTTGAAGCCGATGTTGTAGTCCCAGTAGACGTCGAGGGAGAGCTCGATGACGGCGAAGTCGAAGTTGACTTGGTTGTCGTGGTGGAGATAGAGCACCGGCTCGCGCTCGCACGACATCAGGGCCAGCACCATGGGAACGGTCACGCACAGCGCGCAGAGCACCTGACGCAGGCGGTTGCCCGCGTGGATGGCTTGCTGAACGAGTTGATGTACCATTCCCATTGTATTTGTGTATTTAGTTGTTGTTTATACTGCCAGCCTTGGCTGGTTTTCTTCGGAAGAGATCGTACGAGAAGGTGATGCCGACACGGGTCGGTCCGAACCAGTTGTAGCGGTGCTGGCGCCGCTTGAACGTGGAGGCATCGCCGTACCACTTATAATAGTATTGCTGCTTGTCGTCGTCGGGGTCAACGGGACACAGCCACTGATAGGGGTCCTGGCGCGTGCGGAAGAAGCCTGCCTGCAGACCGAGCTCCAGGCGCCACCGACTGTGATGACCCAGGGGCAGCACGTAGCCCGTGCCGACGCCTGCACCGATGCCCTCACCCTCATAGCCGTGGGCGGCGTTGATGCAGACACTATATATAAAGGTGTGGACGTAGGCCGACACGTACCAGTGGCGGAAGGCGGGGCCCTCGCCGACGGGCCGCTGGCGGATGTCACCGCTCTCGAAGTAGTAACGGCCCTCTATCTGGTAGTTGCGCACCTCCATGTACTTATGGGCGTCGTAGTCCTTCCACCAGGGGAAGTCCAGCGAGGCACCGAAGGTGAAATGACCGTGCAGCGGATAGTATTCCACGGCGATATTCGGGATGGGACAGAACCGGTTGTAGCCGGCGGGGATGTAAGCGAAGTCAAAGAGCACATTCGTCTTCACGCTGAGCAGCTCGCGGCGAGGCATGGACGGACGGGACTGCGGGATGACGGCTTTATCCGCGGACCGGTCGGGGAGGGACGGCGGCAGAACTACCCTGTCCTGATAGATATAGTAGATGGTGTCGAAATACTCATCCGTCGGATTGCGTATGCCGGAGACCTTCGCGTACTCCTCCGGGGTGTAGAACCTCACGCTGGTTACCTTGCCGCTCTTGACCGGCTTGTTGGGGATGATGGTCGTATCGATTCGGGCCATAACACTGCCTGACTCAACTCTCTGTTGGTGAAAGTCGAGCTGTAACTTCTTTCCGCCGTTCTGAGCGTGCATCGCCATGGCGATGACCGAAGTTAGTAGCAATATCAATTCGACCTTAATATACATTTTGGTGGATAGATCATCAAAGACGCGGGCTTTAGCTCACCGTCCGGGAACAAATTGCCTTAGCTTCTAATGTTTAACTATTAGCAAAGATAAAAAAAATGAAATATTCGATATGCAATCGGAATTATTACAAAATAGTTAACATTATTTAACATTAAGGCTGTCAGTCCCGCCCGATGTCTTTCAACGAGATAGAGACCTATATATACGCCACAACCCCCAAGTCTCATCACGAGAATTGGGGGTTGTGCGTTATCCTAAATAATCTTTTATGAAAAACCTTAAATCTAACTAATAACCTTATGAATCCTAAAAACTAACTCTTAAACCTAAAAACTAAAAACCTATATGAAACAATCTACTAACCTTGTCTAATTAAAATCATGTTGTCTTTCTTGGAATCCCTCTCGCTCGTGAGAGGACTTATTTCCTTTTGACACTGCAAAATTAGTCATAAAATCCATGCAACAAAAATATTCTGCGTGCAAAAATCAAAATATTCGCACATTCTTGAGCCAAATCAAGTTTGTTGTGCACGCACACGGCATGCAATCGATTGCAAAGCGGTACATCGACCAACCACCCATCGGTCTTTCGGCGAAAAGCCGACGGAACATCGCCGAAAAGCCGACGGAACATCGCCGAAAAGCCAACGGAACATCGCCGAAAAGCCAACGGCCTTTCGGCGAGAAGCCAAGACATGGAGCTTACACTTCCAATTTCTTGAGTTTTTATTATCCTCAATTCAAAGAATCTTATTATTTTTGTATCTGAAAAGCGTAAAACTGATGATTAGTAATCTATGAAAAAGTATCTGTCACTTATGTTGCTCGTCCTTATGTGCACGCTGTCGGTCAGCGGTGCCCGTCGTCCGAAGGTAGCACTGGTGCTCGGTGGCGGCGGTGCGAAGGGTGCTGCCGAGGTGGGCGCACTCAAGGTCATCGAACAGGCCGGCATCCCCATCGACTACATCGTGGGCACGAGCATCGGCTCGATCATCGGCGGGCTGTACAGCATCGGCTACCGCGCCGACGACCTCGACTCGCTGTTTGTCAACCAGAACTGGCTCAAGCTGTTCAACGACGGCCGTGTGCACGGCCAGGGCCGTCTCCATGAGGTGAGAGGGCCGGGACTGATGAAGGGCCGGGGCGTGATACAGTTCCTCGACACGCTCATCTCCCGTCGTCCCCAGGCGAAGGCGCTACCCGGCTATCCCGACTCCATCGACTTCAACCACCTGCCCATCCCGTACCGCGCCGTGGCCTGCGACATCAACACGGGCAAGACGGCGGTGCTCGCCTCGGGCAGTCTGTCGATGTCGATGCGCGCCAGCATGGCCATACCGGGCGCGTTCAAACCGGTGAGGCGCGACTCCCTGCTCATGCTCGACGGCGGACTGGTCAACAACCTGCCGGTGGATGTGGCAAGGGCCATGGGGGCGGACTATGTCATTGCCATCGACCTGACACAGAACAAGCACCCTGACTTCCAACCGAAGTCTATTCGCAAGAGCATGCCCAAGGCAACGAAATGGTTGCGCTCGCGGCCTGACTTCGTCAACTACAACCGCAACCGCGCGCAGGCTGATGTCTACATCAACCCCACGCTCAAGGGCTACAACGTGATGAGCTTCAAACCCAAAGCCATCCGTGCCATGATAGGCCTCGGCGAGCAGGCTGCCAAGGAAAAAACCTCCGCCCTCAAGGCGCTCAAGAAAAAACTGCTAAGAAGGTAGCGCCCCTTGCCTACCAGTGCCTACCAGTGCCTACCAGTGCCTACCCCGCCTACTAGTGCCTACCAGCGCCTACTAGTGCCTACCCCGCCTACCAGTGCCTACCCCGCCTACCCCGCCTACCAGCGCCTACCAGTGCCTACCCCGCCTACTCTTGCCTACCCCGCCTACCCTTAAAATAAAAGATTATGAGAAAAAGCATCATTTCCATCCTCTTTACCTTATTATTAGGTACGACCGCCAGCGCACGCTCGTTCACGGTCAACATCACCCCCGACAGCGCCTCCACGCTGTCCGTCTTCCTGCCCGACGGTCAGCCGACGGCCAGTCGCATGGTCATCATCCTGCCCGGTGGCGGCTACACCCATCTCGCCATGCAGCATGAGGGCACCGACTGGGCACCTTACTTCAACAGCCGCGGCATGGCCGTGGGCGTGCTCAAATACCGCATGCCTAAAGGCAACCGGCGCATCCCGATGAGCGATGCCTTCGCAGCCATGAAGATGGCACACGACAGCGCTCTCGTCTGGCATGTCAACCCCAACGACATCGGCATCATGGGATCATCGGCCGGAGGACACCTCGCCTCCGTGGTCTCCACCATGGCACCCATGGCCATCCGACCGGCCTTCTCCATCCTGTTCTATCCGGTCATCGCCATGACCGAGCGCGGGTCACACCGCGGATCGGTGGATAACTTCCTCGGCAGCGACAAGACCGACAAGGCCGTCGTCGACAGCTTCTCCACCAACAAAGCCGTGCGCTCACATGCCGTACCGCCCACCGTCATCTTCCTGGCCAACGACGACAATGCCGTGCCGCCCGTGACCAATGGCATCGCCTACTTCACGGCCATGAACCGCGAGGGCAACAACATCGCACTGTACGCCTACCCCAATGGCGGCCACGGCTTCGGCTTCCGCAAGACCTTCAGCTTTCACGACCAACTGCTCCAGGAACTCGGCAACTGGCTCAACAACCTGCCACAGCCGCAGCCACAGGCGCTGAAGGTGGCATGTATCGGCAACTCCATCACCGACGGCTTCGGTATCGCCATGAAGGATCTCAACGGCTATCCCGCCCAACTGCAGCACAAGCTCGGCAATGGCTACATAGTGAAGAACTTCGGCGTCTCGGCACGCACGATGCTCAACAAGGGTGACCTGCCGTACATGAACGAACCGGCCTGGCGCGATGCCCTGAGCTTCTCGCCCGACATCGCCATCGTGGGTCTCGGCACCAACGACTCCAAACCGTACAACTGGACGCATAAGGACGAGTTCATGACCGACATGCAACAGCTCATCAACCGTCTCAAGGCCCTGCCCTCGCACCCGCGCATCATCCTCTGCACACCGTTGCCCGCCCCCAACCTGCTCAACTCCATCCAGGACTCGGTCATCGCCCGTGACATCTGTCCGTTGATCAAGAAGGTGGCCAAGAAGAACAAGCTGCAGCTCGTCGACTTCCATTCGACCTTCCCCTCCTCCGACGGCCTCATCCAGCGCGACCTCATCCATCCCACCACCAAGGGCGCCGGCCTCATCGCCGACCGCCTCCGCGAGATTATCGTGAGCGAGAAGAAATAGCGGGGCCTGGGGCCTGGCTGGCTTGCCTGGCAGGGCTTGGCTGGGCTTGGCAGGCTTGGGGCTTGGCTGGCTGGGCTTGGCTGGCTGGGGGCTTGGCTGGCTGGGCTGGTTGGGCTTGGCTGGCCGGGGCTTGGCTGGCTGGGCAGGCTTGCCTACTCTTGCCTACCCCGCCTACTCTTGCCTACCTTGCCTACCCTGCCTACTCTTGCCTACCCTTGCCTACCCTGCCTACCTTGCCTACCCCGCCTACCAGTGCCTACCCCGCCTACTCTTTTTTCAAAAAACCTCCCAAAAATTTTGCAGGCTCAAAGATTATATGTACCTTTGCACTCGCTTACGCAAACAAAGCGTGAAAAGTCAGGGGCATAGCCCAGTTGGTTTAGAGCGCTGCAGTCACATTGCAGAGGTCATCGGTTCGAGCCCGATTGTCCCTACCTGACAGCCGTCAATCTTACAAAGGTTGACGGTTTTTTTTGTAATACACACTGCACAGACTATGGATAACAAACATATCAGCGACATGACGGTGGGCAGTCCCACCCGCGACATCATTCAATTTGCGTTGCCCCTTATCCTGGGCTACATCCTCCAGCAGATGTACCTCATCATCGACGCCGCCATCGTGGGACGCTGGATTGGCGTGGGGGCCCTGGCTGCCGTGGGCGCCTCGTCGTCGATCATGTTTCTGGTCATGGGTTTCTGCAACGGCTCCTGCGCCGGTTTCGCCATCCCCATAGCACAGGCCTTCGGCGCCAAGGACTTCCACAAGATGCGCGTCTATGTGGCCAATGCCCTGCGCATCGCCCTCGTCATGGCCGTCGTCGTGACCGTCGTGGCTGCCATCCTCTGCGACCGCATCCTGCATCTGGTCAACACACCCGACGACGTCTTCAGCGATGCCTACACGTTCCTGCTCATGCAGTTCCTGGCCATCCCCTTCACCATCGGCTACAACCTCCTCGCGGGCTTCATGAGGGCGCTTGGCGACTCCAAACAACCGTTCTACATCCTCATCTTCGCCTCACTGGTCAACATCCTGTTCGACGTGCTGTTCATCCTGCTCATGGGCCTCGGCGTCTTCGGAGCCGGACTGGCCACCATGCTCGCACAGGCGCTGGCCATGGCGTGCTGCGTGTGGTACATCATGCGACACATGCAACTGCTCATCCCTCACGGCGATGAACGGGCCTACGACAACAAACGCATCAGCATCCTCCTGAACAACGGCGTGCCCATGGGCCTGCAGTTCTCCATCACTGCCATCGGATCCATCATGCTGCAGAGCGCCAACAACGCCTTGGGCACCGTCTACGTGGCGTCGTTCACGGCCGCCATCCGCATCAAGTACCTCTTCACCTGCGTGTTTGAGAATATCGGAGTGGCCATGGCCACCTACTGCGGACAGAACATCGGGGCACGGCGACTCGACCGCATCCGACGCGGTGAGTGGTCGGCAACTGCCATCATGCTCGTCTACTTCGTCTTCACTGCTCTGGTCATCTTCCCCTTCGCCGACTATATGATGGAGCTGTTCGTCGACAGCGGCGAACAGGAGGTGGTGCACAACGCAGCACGGCTGATGCGCATCTCGTGCTACTTCTATCCCGTCCTGGGCATGCTCACCATCCTGCGCTACAGCATCCAGGGACTGGGCTACAGCAACCTCTCCATGCTCTCGGGCGTCATGGAGATGATCGCACGCTGCGGCGTGAGCATCTGGCTGGTGCCCGCCTTCGCCTTCACCGGCGTGTGCTTCGGCGACCCGGCGGCCTGGGTCTTTGCCGACCTGTTCCTCTTCCCCGCCTTCTTCCTGCTCTACCGACATCTGAAGAAGAAAGTCGCAGCTGAGCAAGCACTATAGCCTCTATAGAGACTATAGAAGCTATAGAGACTATAGAAGCTATAGAGACTATAGAAACTATAGAGACTATAGAAACCAAAGAGACCACCAAGTCCCGTGCCGCGCATTACAATGCGCGGCCCACAGCCCCGCCGATTTTATCACAACTTTGTCGCCAATCGTTTGGTCAGTCGCATGGTTTTTGCTAACTTTACCTCATCATTCTAATCATACAGGAAAGACATGCGATTTCACAATATCACAAGTTGCGACGTGAACAATGGCGAAGGCTTCCGCGTGACGTTATGGCTGGCGGGCTGCACCCACCACTGCAAGGGCTGCCAGAACCCGGAGACATGGGACTTCCAGGGCGGACGGCCGTTTACCGATGCCGACCGCGACTATCTCCTCAACGAACTCAACCACCCTTATATACAAGGTCTGACGCTGTCGGGCGGCGACCCGCTCGACTCGTTCGACGACCTGCTGCCCTTAGTGAGGCAGGTCAAGGCGCAGCTGCCCGACAAGGACATCTGGCTTTACACGGGTTACACCTACGAACAGATCTGCGCGTCGCCCTTGAAAGGCATCCTGCCTTATGTGGACGTCATCGTCGACGGTCCCTACGTCGAGGCGCTGCGCGACGTCACCCTCGCCTTCCGCGGTTCGAGCAACCAACGGCTGCTGCACGCCCCGTTTAAGGTGACGGAAACAAAATAACACACAACCAACTCAGATATGATGGACGAGAAAGAGAAAAACCCACTGATGGAGATGTTCACGGAAGTGAAGGACTTCGTGGTGCGCAACATACGCGGCAACAAGAAAGACGTGGCACTGGTGCTGTCGAGTGGCGGCGCCCGTGGTCTGGCTCATATCGGCGCCATCGAGGAACTGGAGGCACGCGGCTATCACATCCGCTCCATCGCCGGAACATCGATGGGTGCCCTGATAGCGGGCATGTATGCCACAGGCCATCTTGAGACCTACCGCGAGTGGATGAAGACGGTGGACAAACGCAAGATGAGGTCGCTCACCGACTATGCGCCGTCGCTCGACCATCTGGTACGCGGACAACGCATCATCGACACACTGATGCACATCGTACCGGACACGCCCATCGACAGCCTGCCCATCCCCTACGCGGCGGTGGCCACCGACTGGGAGAGCGGACACGAGGTGGTGATGACGCATGGCAGCCTCTATGCCGCCATACGCGCCAGCATCTCGCTGCCTGCTTACTTCTCGCCCGTGCGCACCAACGGCAAGATCCTCATCGACGGCGGCACCACCAATCCGCTGCCCCTCAACCGGGTGGCGCGTCATCGTGGTGACCTCCTGGTGGCGGTGAGCGTGTGTGGACACGACTATGAGGGTGAACTGGCGCTGCACCGCATGGCTCAGGAACGTAAGATCGCCTCGTCGCCAATCCTCAGACTGGCCCGCAAGCTGTTGCCTCATGACATGGACCCGGATTTCAACTACTTCACGTTGCTCAACCGCACGGCGAGCATCATGATCCACCAGAACACGCAGCTGGCCCTGCGTCTCACTCCTCCCGACATCTTCCTCGACCTGCCCATGCGCCGTTACAGTGGTTTCGACTACGATAAGTCGGAACGCATCATCAACATCGGACGGGAACACATGGCCCGTGTGCTCGATAAATATGAGGGGATTTAGCCCCTCTTTTATCGCTACAAGTCAACGCGTCAGCCTGTTTTTCAGCGAGGAACGAGCGAGGTTTTTCTTGCTGTGATGCAAGCCTGAGGAAC
>ONQB01000057.1 GCA_900319905.1 uncultured Prevotella sp.
CTTGACATTCAACATCAATGGCAAGGGCATGATAGCCAAAAACCATTATGCCGATGGTGGTGCCATTGGCGCTGCAGCCTATATGGATCCGACAAAGCCCGTAACGGCCGACAACACCATCTATAATAAATATTTCGGTGGCTACACCCAGTGGTACATGGCTTCTGAGGTGGGCGATCCCTCATGGCCTTGGGGTTACAACCGTACCTCTACCTCCAACCCGGTGGCCCTGCTCAACCAGAAGAACGACCGCGCTATCTCTCGTTCGTTGGTGGGCAACATCGAGGCCAACTATAAGGTGCATGGTTTCGAGGACCTGCAGTTGCATGTCAACGCAGGCATGGACCTCTCCAATGGCCGCCTGTGGACCGACTACGACCGCACGAGCCGCGACCATAACTACTTCGGCTATACCGGTTGGTCTTCGCAGAAATCTTACAATCTGCAGCTTTCTATGTATGCACAGTACAGCCACGACTGGCTGGGCAAGGGTACAAAGGACGCTCCTGACCATCACTTCGACATCATGGGCGGCTACGAGTACCAACACTACCACACATCGAGCGATTATGCCAACTACGGCACCTATCTCAACGATATTGTCAATGCCAGTGGCGAAACGATCCACAAGGCAGGTGAAAAGTATGGTGAAATTTCATCCAATACGACGGTAACGAATTATAAGTCGGAGAACTTCATCGTGTCTTTCTTCGGTCGTATGAACTACACCTTATTAAATAGGTATATGCTTACCTTCACGCTGCGTGATGATGGTTCTTCCCGTTTCCACAAAGATGGCCGTTGGGGCTTGTTCCCCTCTTTGGCTCTTGCTTGGCGTATCAATGATGAGCCGTTCTTGCGTGATGTCAAGGCCATCAATGACTTCAAACTCCGTCTCGGCTGGGGTAAGACCGGTCAGCAGGAAGGTATTGGTGACTATACGTGGATTCCTACCTATACGCCCAACCAGGCTTATACCTATTATCCATTGGGCAACAAAGGCGTGACCTATCGTCCGGATGTGTATAACCCGAACCTCACTTGGGAGAAGACCACCACATGGAACGCAGGTCTCGACCTGAGCCTGCTCAATAACCGCCTGACCTTCAACCTCGACTACTACTACCGCAAGACCACCGACCTTATTAATACGGTGTATGTGGCCGCTGGCGGTAACTTCAAGAATACCAAGACCGACAACGTCGGCTCGTTGCACAACGAGGGTATCGAGTTCGCCACAACCATTCGTCCTATCGTAACGAAGGACTTCACTTGGGAGATGAACTACAACGTAGCTTACAACAAGAACAAGATTGACGAATTGACAAGTGGCACAGGCGACAGCTACTATGTGGAGACCGGCAGCACTGTTGGTTCCGGCGGTAAGGTGATGGCTCATGCCGTGGGGCATAGCCGCAGTGCCTTCCGTGTTTATCAGCAGGTGTATGATGCAGACGGTAACCCCGTTTTCAATACTTTCGTTGACCGCAACAACGACGGTGTTATCAGCGATGCCGACAAATACTACTATTACAAGCCCGATCCGGACGTGACGATGGGTATGGCTCACAAGTTCATCTACAAGAACTGGGACCTCGGCTTCACCATGCGCGCCAGCCTTGGCAACTATGTCTATAACAACATTCTCTCCGGCTCGATGAACACAGGCAAGGGTTCCATCTACAGCTTGGGCTATCTGAGCAACCGTCTGACCGATGCCCTCAACCTTGGCTTCTCTGACACCGGTAATGAGGCTTTCTCCGATATGTTCGTTCAGAACGCCTCGTTCCTCAAGATGGACAACATCACCTTAGGTTACTCGTTCAACAACCTCTTCAAGTGCGGCAACTATTCCGGCATTGGCGGACGTGTCTATGCTACCGTGCAGAACGTGTTCACCATCACAAACTATAAGGGCATTGACCCGGAGGTGCAGAGCGGTTTCGACAGCAACATGTATCCGCGCCCGTTCCAGGTAATCTTTGGTGTGAACCTCAATTTCTAATAGCTTAAAGCAAACATCATTATGAAACGTATCATTAAAAATATAATTCCTGCCGCATTCATTGCCTTGACGCTTGGAGGCCTGACCTCCTGCGTCGGCGACCTTGATGTGGACAACATCAACCCGCAGCAGGTCTCGACACCGGACAACGATGCCGTGCTCAATAAGATTTATGCCAATCTTATTATTACAGGTCAGAAAGACCCTGACGCAATACCTCCATCTCCCGATATTGATGGTATTGACGAGGGTACGTCGAGCTTCGCCCGCGAGTTGTTCTATCTGAACGAACTGCCTACCGACGAGGCCCTCTGGATCTACCCGAACGACAATACCGACGACCTCAACTACAACCGTTGGTCGGACACTCAAATCCATCCGCAGGGTCTTTACTACCGTACGATGTTTGGCATTACGCTTTGCAACTTCTATCTCTCGCAGGTAGCTTCTGATGCCTCTACATCAGAGAAGCGTGCTGAGGCCCGGTTCATGCGCGCCTACTTCTACTATTACATGATGGACTTGTTTGGCAATCCGCCTATGGTGACCGACATGAACACCGACAAGCCTAAGCAGGCCACCCGTCAGGAAGCATTCAACTTCGTGGAGAGTGAACTGAAGAATGTCTTGGGCGAGGGCGACGACAAGTCTGACATCTTAGCTGACAAGCCCGAGGCTTACGGACGTGCCAGCAAAGCCGCAGCCAACCTGCTGCTTGCCCGTCTCTATCTCAATGCTGAGGTCTATACCGGCACTGCTCAGTGGGAAAAGGCTAAGGAATATGCCAAGCGTGTCATCGACGACAGCAACTGGGGCCTGCTCAGACAGGGCAATGGCAAATACACAGCCTACCAGATGCTCTTCATGGGTGACAACGACACCAACGGCGCGCAGAAGGAGAACATTTTGCCGGCTCTCTGTGATGGCGCTACCACACGGTCATATGGAGGTCTGTTCTTCGTGGCCGGTATGACAACTGCAACGACTAATGCTTCTTATCCCACAGGCTCTTCTGAGGCTTGGGGCGGTATGTTGCCAAAAGCTCAGTTCATCTCCAAGTTCATTCCAAGCGGAGCCACAGCTCTGAGCGTTGGAACGCCGGACAAGGTGGCCAAGGCTGCCAAGGACGACCGTGCACTCTTCTTCACCGACGGTGACCGCAAGGCCAGCATCAGCGATGTATCGTCCAACGGTGCCAGCTACCTTTATATTAAATTCCTTGCCCTGCACTCCGATGGCAGTGCGCAGCATGATGGCTCAGGAAAGTTTAACGACAACGACATTCCTATGATGCGTGTGGCTGAGGCTTACCTCACCTATGCTGAGGCTGATGCCCGCATCAACGGTGGATCCTGCACCCTGGACGGTCTGACTAAGCTCAACGCGCTCCGCACACGTGCCAACGCTTCGAGCCTTACTTCTGCCGATCTTGACACCATTCTTGATGAATGGAGCCGCGAGTTCGGTTGGGAGATGCGGCGTCGAATGGACCTCATCCGCTTCGGCAAGTTCGCTGGCCAGAGCGCTTACAAATGGCAATGGGAGAGTGGCTCTGAGGACGGGCAGGCTTTCGACAGCCACTACAACGTCTATGCTATTCCGGCAACAGACCGTAATGCCAACGAAAACCTCAAGCAGAATCCTGGTTACTAATTAGTTACGCAAGGGAGGCGCGGCTATGCGCCTCCCGACAGACGAAACACTTAAAAAGAACATCACAATGAAAAAAATAAATATCATAGCATCGCTGCTCCTCGGTGGCTTGCTCTTCACGGCATGTGACAGCGACCGTGACGACAACCCCACGCTGGTGATGCCGTCGAGCTTCGAGCTTTGCGCTCCTGCTGACGCGGAAAACAACACCCTCGATTTGCTCAACTCGAGCACGGTGGACTTCACGGCTAATCAGCCCGACTTTGGTGGCTTCCCCGTAGCTACGACCTATACCTTGCAGATCTCTCTCGACTCTGTATTTACCGATGCTGACGAGGCAACCGGCACCACGCAGAACTATGCCGACCTGAGCACTACGTTCACCCAGCCAACGATGAGCGTCAAGGCCTCTGAGCTCAACGAGAGCATGATCAATCTCTATGAGACTATCAAGAACACCGGCTCCTACGACAACGCCGTACGTCCGCTTTATGTGCGCTGCAAGGCCAACATCTCAACAGTGAAAGGAAGTGATGTCTATTCAAACGTGGTTGAGCTGCCCAATGTGCTCGCAACCTACAAGGCTCCTGACGTAACACTGCCTACCGACATGTATCTCTGCGGCAGCAGCATCGGTACAGCTTGGAAGACGTGGCAGCACATGGCTCCTGTCTATGGTGCAACCGGACAGTTCTATACCTTAATCTATGTGCCAGCAGGCGGTGCCTTCAAGTGGGGACTCAAGGAGGAAGACTGGCACGGTGCTTCTGAGATTGCAACGATTGATGACCAGGCCGGTGCCGGCGTAAGCGCAAGCAGCGACGACAACTTGGTATTCGCAAATGCCGGTTGGTACACCATCAAATTCACCACAAAGATTCGCAGCAACAAGGTGCAATATACGATGATCATCGGCAAGGGCGACGTGAAGGTAACTGGTGCTAGCGTTGGTAGCTTTGACACTCCGCTA
>ONQB01000016.1 GCA_900319905.1 uncultured Prevotella sp.
TAGGATATGGCAAAAAGCCAGTTTGAACAAGAGAAATCGCATTCTGGGCGGTTTTGACCGCAATGACCTGAGACTATTAGTAGGGTTGCGGAATTGAGGGAATATGTCAAAGCCATCGACTATTATAAGCAGACCCTGAAAGTGATTGAAGGCAGTTCTCTGCCTAAGTGGTACGACATAGCTATTCTGCTGCAGATAGGCTCGTGTGCTGCAGAAGACAAGCAGTATGACCTCGCCATAGAATATCTAAGTAAAGCTGAAGCTTCATCGGCTAAATGGGACAATGAGAGTTGCTTGGCAGACATCTATACCGTGTATGCGGAAGTGTTTAAGGAAACCGGCGACAAAGCGAAGTCAGACGAGTATAGTCGGAAATCGCAGCAACTGGACGACAAGATCTACAACAGCCAGCGCATGGACAAGGCTATTGCCCGACTGATGGACATGGTAACCCATCTGCATGAACGCGAACTACAATCTATCGACCTGCGTCTCAGACAGCAGATCATCGTCACCTACGCCATTTCATTCATCCTACTCTTGCTCATCTTCACGCTCTATATCGTTTGGAAACAAAAAAGACGGCTAATGGAATCGTATAAGCTGCTGATTGAGAAAGAAGAGAAGATTGCCGACAAGGAACTTGAAAACAGACAGTTGAAAGATATTGTCAATCAGGAATCGTCAACCAATGCCGACGGCAAAGACAGACAGCAGGAGGAACTGGCAAGCAAGGTTGCCAAAGCCATCAACAATCCCAAATACCTCTTCGATGCCGATTTCTCATTGGACATGCTGAGCCGCGAAGTAGGATCAAACGTGAAATACACCTCACAGGCCATCCACGACCTCTATCATCAAAACTTCAGACAGGTAGTCAATGAACTACGCATACGCAAGGCTCTCACAAAAATCGTGGAGGACCGCAACAGCACCATAAAAGACATAGCCTGCTTGCTGGGATATAACAGCACGACCAGTTTCATTATCGCTTTCAAGAAAATCGTCGGCATGACTCCGGCAGTCTACAAAAAGCTAAAACTAGAAGAAGCTAAAAAAGCGGTATAGGATGTCCGAAAGCCTGCATCAACATCCCGTCCGACATCCTAGCTATTATTGATGTGAGGATTCAATTTAAACCAGTCAGTTTAGCGCTTTGCCCGACACACTTGCAGTACAAGAGGGTGTATCAAAATTGGAGAAGTCCACGAGATCAGAAGTCCGGGAGTTCTGTCATTACTATAATGATACCTTATTATCAGACACTTATGCATTTGACTGAACTTCTGAACTTCCGGACTTCTGAACTTCTCCTATTTTGACACATCCCCCTGTTGCTTTAGCACTTACCTCACGACCTTGTAGGAACGGATGCCCTGCTTGACAATCAAAACAGGATATTGCGACCGGACTGATTCCGGTAGTCTGTCACCCTCATAGACAAGACGACCCTGCATGTCGTAAGCTCTTACCTTGTCATCAGGACTGGAAGGCTTAAGAGCTGCAATACCATCGCTGACATTGGGATTGACAAGCTTCATGGAGGACTCCACCCAATGGCCGTTCTCCTTCCTCACTTCCCATACATTATAGTTGGTTCGCCCGTCTTTGGCAAACGCAATCGGGAAGCGGACATACTGGGGATTCAGATTTCCGTTCATTTCCTGAGTCGACCAGGTGACTAAATATATCTTATACCGTCCATCGGGCCGCGGCGTCTTGCCGTCGGCATCGTTGAGTGTGGCAGACGGATAAAAAGCCGTCGTAGGATAGAGACCGTTGAGGGTGCCTATTGTTCCTGCGCCTCCCTGCCAAGGTGAATAGAAGAACGGCTGAACGACAGCATGACCTGTGGTGTCTTCGACGACGACACCAATAAGTCCTGTGAAGTCAAGATGCGAGAAATTGAACATAGGAACGCTCTTCAACTTCAGCGAGTCGTTGTCCATCCATATGGAATCGGGTTCGAGCATGGCAAAATAGGAGTGGTAGAGCTCATCGGCATCGGGTGTCTCCTGCGGTTTGAATCCTCTTACCATAATCTGATCATCACAGAAATTGTACTTGATATCAGTTCCCATATAAGGATTGGGATAGGAAGGTGCAAGGCCATTGAGATCACGCACGTCAAAATAGCCGTTGGCCGTACCCGACCATCCCCAGTTGATATGTACCCTGCCTTCGCTGTCCATACCGTCAAACACGAAAGCGTGGCCCATCATATTGGGATCCACAGCATTGTAGAGGATGGGGCGCTGATTCTGCAACTCGGCATAGATGGCCGACATCCAGTCCTCATCGTTGTAGAACATTCTCCGGTCAACACTAAGAGCCAAAGAGTCGTAGCGCATGTTATGGGACAGTCCTGCACCTGCATCGTAAGCGTTAGCGCCGCTTCCCTGTGCCGAATAGATCATGTGTGAAACGTAGCCGCAGTCACGCATAAGCTCTTGAACGGCTTTCGCCTGAGCATCGGAATAATTCCAAGTGTAGGCATTTGCCATATTGGCCCAATCGTATGTGGTGGACAGCGTCACATTGTGCCTTGCCTCACTGCCATCAAAAAGGTAGTAAGACTTGCCCGTACTGGAAGAAGGATATTGGAAGTATTTTAAGATCTGAGCCATGGCCGTTGCCACACACCCTGTCATGGCTGAAGATCCCCATGCTCCGCCTGTCTTAGGGCAGAGGCCGTTATAGGGCGAGTCCTGCGCCCAGTTGGTCTTCAGAAGCGGCTCCACTGGAGTATAATCTACATCGGAGAGCATGACCGACCGTGAAGGAGAGCCACTCTTGATGACCCGCCCCATCTGGTCCAGCCACCACTGAAGCCCATCGGGAATGTTCTCTGAGGGGAACGGAGCATCGGAATAAGCCAGCACTGCTGGGAAATTCTTGTCGCGAGCAGTGATGACGAAGCCTTGACCTGCCGTGCCGAAAACGCCGAGCTGCTCAGTGCGCATCAAAGGCTCGAGCACGGCAGACTGCGAGAGCCTCGCAGAATGACGGCACATGAAGCGCCACTGCTTTTGAGCGGCATAGAGCATGGCCTCATCCGTGCGTTGCTGCGCCATTGTCGGCATACAAAAGAACAAAGCGAGAATGGAGAGAACTATCTTATTCATTGTTGTCATTTTTTAGAATCATCGCATTACTTTCTTTACAATCACCTTTCCGTCGGCATACTTCATTTTACAAACGTAGACACCATGCGAAGACGGAACGCAGACGACCCTACCGCCCAAGTCGTACCAAGTGGTGGAGACTGGCGATTGGGGAACAGACTGGCGGACAGTCGATATGCCACTTGTTGTGTGGGTTGTGCCGTCTGAAATCAGATAGGTAATGATGTCCGATGCTCTTGTCTCACCATTGACAACATAGAAACTTTGGATGCTGATGCTGTCGGTCGGTGCCGTAGCCACCTGCAACTGTCGGTTGTTGCCACTGCCTTGAAGGACAGAAGAGCCGTCACTACCCGTGTAGTAATAAGGAATGTGGACAACTCCAAACAATTCTTTGGGCTGCCCGTCAAACGACACTTGATAATCCAGGTTCTCCTGGGCAATGAAGTTGTTGTTGACATCCACTGCCGGCACCGTGAACGTGACGATAGCTCCAGAAAGTCCATAGGCTGCATAGGGAGACAAGTCTAAATAAGAGTTTATTTGAGGGGTGGCCGGCGTTGCTGCAACCATCGTCCATGGTTCATAAGCAGGTTTGTCATAGGCGATGTAGGCATCACCAAGCCGTTGATGACCTGCATTGACGATCATAAGATCAGAAGAATGGAATGTTTTTGCGGTTGGATCGCATTCGAATTGAATGAAAGGCTTGTCGACCAACCGATAGGTGCTCACCGTCTGGTTGCCCGTTACCGGATTACTGACTATATAGGTTGAATCCTTGGCGGCGCACAAATAGAACAAATAGCCGCCCTCAGCACCCAAATATTGTTTTGTAGGCAGCGAAAGACTTTTGCCATTCAGCGTAGCCTTCAACCAAGATATTCCAGAGCCAAGCGGATTGGAGATATAGACCTCATTGCCATCGATAGCCACCTGTGCTGTCTGCTTGCTTTGGATGCCCTGTGCCTCGTAAGACAAGGTGTAGCTTTGCGGGACAAGATCTTTAGGCAACGTCGTCACCTTGTCGGTGATGGTACGAAGCTGAATATTCATATCACCATAACCGTAGAAGTTGCCTTCCAGGTCGGTGATAGCGAGCAAGCCTCCATCGGTCTGCGTCAGGCCTTCATCACCATAGGAGAAGGTCAAATCCATTTTATCACTTTCCACACTGCCGTTGGTGGCATTGATGCGTGTGGCATACAACATAGTTTCCTGTGCCGTACCAGGATTGTTCAACACGTATGCCTGCGGTGTGGGAATCGTCACCACGGAACCGTCGCTGCTCAAACTTCCTTTTACCCAGCAGTCGACTGTCCCAGCAAGCATGGAGACTGGATTGTGGAGATATATCTCACTACCATTTCTGACGACCTCGGCCACCAAGCCACCCCGATCTTTCCACGCCAACGTTCCACTCTCTGCATAGCAGGCTTTTGACATCCACTCAAGACCGGGCAAGAGATCGCCCTCCGGCTGGTCGGTGATGGGCGTAGTGGCGACAGGTGTCGTTTGACTGGCTTTTGCCCGTGCTACAACGGACAGTCTGACTTGCGACGGAAGCGAATAAGGAGAAGACTGCGCACAGGCAAAGACAGAAGAGAAGACTGCTAAGAAGAGGGTCAGTGTTATATTTCGTTTCATTGATACTGTTTCTATTATAAGGGCCACCGGCCACCTCTGTCCGCACCATTTACAATGAGACAGGCTGAGGTGGCGTAAGACCTAAATATTACTTGATAACTTTCTTTCCATTTACGATGATGATGCCATGCGAGTGTGCCGGCATGACCGTTGGAGCAACACGGCCGTCGAGCGTGTAGGCGCGGTCGCTGCCCGTCAGGGTAATGCCATGGATTCCGGTGGTGGGCAACTGCAAGCCTTTTTCGACAACATGAAGCGTACCATTGGTAAAGACCACATCCTCTTCCTCAACTGTTCCGCGCTCAACGATGATCGGATATTCACCCACAGGAGAATTCTTGACGGCATCGCAACGGAGTACGGGGTCACCGTGGACAAAGTCGCCGAACACCCGGTATTGCCATTCAGGATTTTCCTCGCCCTCGTAACGATAGACATCAGTGGCTCGGATGTTGGAGCCTTGCTCCAAGACATTGTCCAATCTGAAGAAGTCTCTCCAACCAGCCGCACGCATATAGACATCGCTCGTTCCGGCAGGAATGGCCAACTGGGTATAGCCAATGTCGAGTCCGTCGAAAGCATTCACGTCCACAGCGGGAGGCGTGGCAGTGCGCACGCAAATTCGTTTGAGGTTGGTGGCATGGCTGAAGACACAGCTTCCCAAATGATCCACATTCTCCGAGATGACGAGACCCTGGATTCTGAAGCAGCCGTCGAGGGCATACTTGTGTATCTTCCGAACCGTCGAAGGAACTTTAAACACAGAAGTGTAGTCGGCCATCATACTTTCTGTATTGTAGTAATAAGGAAGTACCTCGATAACCTCCGTAGTGTCGGCTGTATAAACAACATTGTCGGACACCACGAAATTACGTTCAGGATTGTCGCCAAACACGACCTCAGCAAGATTCCGGCAGTCGCCGAACACTCCGTCGCCCACAGAGACCAACGAAGAAGGCAAGACTATTTTGCGCAGTTGACTGCCATAGAAAGCCTTCGTAGGCAGCGAGTCACCCTCTAACTCCGCTTTAGAAAGATCGAGAATCCGAAGGCCCATGGTGCGGCTCTTCTCGGTATAAAGACGCAGACTATCGGCATTGATTTTGCCGACTGCCTGAAGTGATTCTATCTGAGATTCACTCTGGCTGGGCGGCTCACACCCGATGATCATATCTTGCGAATTATGGAAACTGTGGATGCGTGGATTGAGCAAGTCCACCTCATAATAACCGTCGTTGCGACCAAACCATCCCCAATTGACATGCACGAGTCCTTCATCGTCGTAACCGTCGAAGACAAAGGCATGTCCTCCCCCACCGACAGTCCAAAGATCGTCGGAACCGGAGTACATCACGGGGCGGTTGTGACTGAGTTCGTCAAAGATAATCTGCATCCAACTCTCATCGTCGTAGAAGGAAGAGCGGTCGAGCAACTGGGCATTGGGAAAGCCGAAATGCGACTTGAGACTCACCACGGCACTGTCTGAATAGGTGCCCGAGGAGCCCGTGCCATATATCATGGCGAACGACACACCGCAGGCATAGCTCAGTGCAGCTGCCTGATCAGCTTCAGCCTGGACATAGTTGCCCGGTGTGTAGGAATCACGCATCAGGGAATAGTCGAAAGTGTAGTTGTCCAGACATACTGTTAAGGGAATAGGATGGCCAAAGGCATCCAAAGTCTGCATGTCGGTATAGGTACCGGTGGGATGCACAGGATATTTGTGGTAGCGCATGATCTGTGCCATTGCCGTAGCCACGCAGCCCACCACTGTGCGGCCCACCAACTTGCCCTCGGCATCATATTCCAACGGACAAAAATTGTTGTAAGGCTCCAATTGTCCCCAAACACTGCTCATCATCTGAGGCACTTCACTGGGGAAAGTGTTAACGTCGGGCTTCACCCTGAGGTAAGGGCGCCCCTCGGCCACGATGGCGTCGGCAGCTTTCTCCACAGCCCCCAACCACCATTTCAATCCTGGATTGTCCGTGTCATTGGCGAAGTCGGTCGACGAGTAGGCCAAGACGGCCGGCAACAGGTCATCATTGGCAATGATGGCATAACCACACCCGCTCTTCTGCACCACAGTCAGCGCCTTGGTGGAATAGGCAACCGACAGCATCGGCTTACCCGGCGCATATCTCGCATTGCCCATCTTGGCCGTCAGGGTCTCCCCCGCCAGCTGCATGATCTGGGTTTGCGTTCTCGGCTTGGCTTCTGCTGCGAGCGTGCAACAGAGAGCCATGGCCCATATCATATTTTTTTTGAAAGAGAACATACTTGTATTCATTTAACTTATTTCACTTGAACTTTCCTGCCCCCAACGAGGTAAATACCTTGAGGCAAACCCTTGAGCGAGGTTGCCTTGGCACGTACCAACTTCCCATCGAGAGCATAAACGTCTACCGGATGGCTGTGCGAAGCGGATAGGGCATGCAGTCCCGTCGTTCCATCCACATGTACCACGACAACGTAGGTAGCGATATCATTGCCGTCGTAGACATCGTTTGGACAGAAGAGCTGGGCCTTGAGCAGAACGCTTTCGCCATCGTAGCCTTCTATCACGGGCGAAACCACTAAGGTGTCGCTCTCGCCAGGTTTCAGCATTCCCATGCCTTTGGCCGTAGCCACCAGCGTAGCGCCCTGCAGCACATCAACGCGATAGTTAGAAACCGGTTTCAATCCGACGTTTGTCACCCGCAGTCTCACCGTGGCGGGACTGCCAGCCTGCACAGTATCAGGAGCGTCTATGTCCAAAGCCAAATCGGTGTCGTAGGGATCACAGATAACAATCTTGTCGAGAAGGACTGAATGGCCACTGTTGGCCGTGACAACGAATTTAGGAATGATATACCGGCCACCGGCAAACGCGTCAAGGGCTACAGTGTCGCTTTTCCATTCGTCGCTGCCGTCTCTGCCATAGATTGTATCGACAGCGCATTCCGTTCCATCGGGCAAAGCAACCTTGACCACGACACACTCCTCCTTAAGCAAATGACGAAGCATGAACGACAGACGGGGATGAACAGCTGTCTGCATATTCATCTTGCCCAGATTGAACGAGGTCGTCTCTCCGTCGCTTTCCGGGGTATAGGCCACACAGCCTGCATCCTGGTCAGAACTCTCTGAGGTGGTGATGGCGAACACACCGTCGCCCTCCATCCAGTTGATTCCGTGACCGATACCAGTAGCGAAACTTTCCGAATAAGGCAGATTATAAGGTGCGCCCACCAAGGTGCGGGTATAGGCATAGTCGCTTTCACCGGCATTATTGTTAGCCACAAGACCAAACCTAATGAGGTCCTGGGCGCCCTCATCGGTAGCGATGGCATAGTCGGCATACAAGTCCTGAGTATCAGAAATATCTTCCTTATAATCATAGCTATCGTCGAGGAGACGCAGACTGTAGCTTACATCTTGCGGTCGAACAATCCAGCCGTTCTTGCCTACTGTATCGACAGGATTCCAAGCAAAACTGAAACCATTGCCGGTATCCTTAATCGTCAGTCCTGTTGGAGGCATGGGCACGTCGACGCCCACATAGACGGTGTCAGCTTCCGACCTGCGGCCGTTGCCCTGATCGTTGTAGGCAACAGCAAAATAACTGTTGTAGCCGTTGGCCGGGCTGTTATCGACGTAAGTCACTTCCTGTCCGGGAGCGATCCCCGTCTCCGTGTCAATGACCTCGTCGTTGCGTAGGATTTCCACACGGCTGATCTTACTGAGCTGATAGCCTGCGTTGGTCGTCGTGGGAGCCTTGAAGCTCACCTTAGCCTGAAGCAGCCCTGTAGGATCAGCCTCAACAGCGAAATGACTCACCGAATCGGGAGCCTCCGGATTTGTGGCGATGTCAATGTGAATATTGGTGAAATAGAGACTTTCCATGCCGGGATCGGTCAGCACATGGATGCCCATATAGTAAGTACCACTTCTTTCGACTGTGAACTCTTTCACGAAAGTGTGGGCTTCCACACTAGAGACCGTGAAGGGTGTCATCACTCGGCGGATCATGGCGTCAGCCGTAGCCTCGGTACCCATCGCCACTTCCATAATCTGCTTGTCATTGTTCAACGGACTTGACGACCGGGCATCAACGGCAAACTTATAGATTACCCCTGCTTCAAGATAAATCTTGGGGGAAATAAACCAATCATCGGCCTTCAGCGTTGCGCCAGACGCTGTATATCCCATCTCATGATAGTCCTTTTCGGGAATTAAGCCGCCCCACTGCGCTGGGGAATAGTGGCGGAAGATAGTGATGCCGTCATGATTGGCATCAATGGTCGTGAAATAATCACGCTTGGTGTTCTCATCAAACTTATCCTCGAACGGTACGGCGTAAGCATTCTTCACCAGCAACACGTCACTGTAACCATAGGCTCCCTCAAGCTCATGGTTATGAGCCCTGACGCCATAAGTCACCTTCAGGTAGCCTCCGGTCCTCACCGTATCATTGGCCGACAAGGAACTGATGCCTGCGGCAATGACCGTAGAGTCATTGCCAACGACTCGGCACACATCATAGGTCATCCCCTCCAGGAAGCCATCGTGAACTCCCTTGTCTGGCGCTGACCATTCGATGCGCGCCACGGTGTCATCTTGTAGTGTGGCCTTGACTTGCCGGGGCTGTTGAGGTACATCATAGCCCAGCCACCGGCTTGCCGATACGGGCAGTGACGATCCCTTGTCATTGGAGAGCGTGACCTTCACGTTGAGCATTCCGGCTTTGGGGGCAGCGACATCCACCACTACTGCAGCTCCTGGAGCCACTGTTCCATGATAGGTGCTGTCGTTGGCGGCCAGCGTATAATTGAGCCCGCCACCGAGTGGCTCACCTGAGGCTGTAGTGTCGGGAGCCGTAAACGACACCTTTCCTGCAAGTGCCGCTCCGTCAAAATCGAAGGTGATGTTGCTTGCAGGTGCCGGAGCACCATCTGGAGCCTGCATGGTTGGGAAGACCATGCCGACGATCTGGTCGCCATCGGGCAGTGTGCCAACTTTTGTTGCGGCAGCTGTGGCGAGGTCTATCTTGTACATTGTCACAGAGTCGCCGTATACTCCTGAATAATAGGGCCAGTAGAATTCATTAGTCAAGGGGTCTATCTCACCACAGGTCGAGCAGCTTTTAGGATCTGTATTTTCGTCGGCTATCTTTATTCCTGTGTTGCCCACAAGTTTCTCTTCGCCCGAGGACGTACTGATACGGTATAAATCGCCCGCCGTATCCACACCATACAAGAAGCCGTCGCTGCTGATACCTAACGCGAGATAATAGCGTGTGGTCGTCGCAAGTGTGGTACGCGTCATGTTGGCATAGTCCACCGTACCCAACTCATAGGTATTATCGTCAGCCGTACGGAACTCTCCCCATGTCGTACCGTCTGAGGCGTGGGCAGTCTCGATGGCGACAAAGTTGATTTGGTCGGGTAGAGTTAGATTAACGGGATCACCTTCAGTCTTCCAAGTCTCTGTATTGATTTTATAAAGGGTTGCCGAGGGCGAAGTGAACCAGCCACCAGGAGTATAATACATGCCATAATAGACTCCATTCAGCCATGCGCAACCAGCGTTGAGCACGAAGTCGCTCGTTGTAAACAATGCTGTCTTGTCAAAAGGACGAGTTGACTGGTAGGAATAGACTCCGTATGGGGTGCTCCATGATTCCGACTGGCTGAGGAATCCCCAGAATTTTGAGTCTTGGGCATGAGCTTGCCATCCGACAGCCATACTCAGCAGAATAAGGGACAGAAATCGTCGCATACGCAAAATATTTATGATTGGACTTCCCCTGCTCCCTCCCGACTACGGGCAAGCACCCGCGTGGGAGGGAGAAAAAGAAGGTGTGCTGAAAAAAGGTAAAAGCTGAAGCTGAATTATCTCAGCACCACTTTCTTACCATTAATAATATAGATACCCTTCTGGGCAGGACGGACCACTCTGCGTCCTTGCAGGTCAAAGATGTCAGTCTGTTTATTATCGACACGCAATGAACGGATGCCATCAGAGACCTTGCCTGTATAATAAGCAGTGTTGGCTGCCACCGAAGTGGGCAGAGCGAGGAAAGCTGGCTGACCATTGGTCAGCGACAGGGTCTTCATCTGTCCATTATTCTGCTGGGCAAACAATGTGCCTTCCAATACATTACCCTCTAACGGAGCCACCTCTTCATCCAAGGGTACCAATTGGTTGTTGACCAAATCCATAGACTTTGACCGGACCACTACAGCCGTGCGTGCAGGTATCTTGCCATCGGCGATCTCATGAAGCGTAGCCGCACCCGTCGTGCCATCTACCGCTGACACGGAGTAGACTTGTACGTCGGGCGACAGTACCTTGTAGGCGAAGTCTGTGCATAGTGTAGTATAATAGTAGCCGTCGTCTCCCTTCAAGCTGGATTGCGGAGCTACAGCAAAGGGAGAAGCATCATTCACCTCTTCAGGCTTCCAAATAATACGTTGTGTCTGTTCTGCCGTCAGCGATACGCCATTTGTACCAAAAGCATCGGGCAGCGGCTGGGGATACATGTCGCCATTCTCATCAGTGCAGAGAGCATAGATGTTGTCGGCCTGTGTATAATTGTAAAAGTAGTCGACCAAATTGTACATTTCCGACCCTACAGGATAGTCTTTGGCCACTTCGGCCAGGATACGCTCACAGGCCGACTGCCAAATGTCGAGCGTGTCGACATTGGTAACAGAACCATTGTTGGTAAGGATGGCGTTGATATATGACTGAGCCTTCTTCATGTTGCCTATCCAAGCCGGTGTCTTGTACTCGATGGAATAGTTGCCCGAGAAATAAGTATCCTGTCCGTCTTCCGATGTCATCATGAGCGGATGTAGATAGAGATGGAAGTCGGTGATGTCCCTCCATTGGGTAAGATAGCTCTTGCACCAAGCCCTGAAGTCATCCACCGTTGCCAAGTTGCTTGGATAGATGACACCAGAGAAAACACTCAACATGAGCAGCGTCTGATAGTTGTTCGTATAGATTTCTGGTACCTCGTCGTTGAGGAAGTGGGTGATGGCACTGTCGCAGTAGTCTTTCAGCTTTGAGAAGTAAAGTGCATAGTCGGTACCCTGTATGCGGAAACTCTTCAAAGGATAGAACCCGCCCTTCCAACTATTGAGCGTCATGAGCTGTTGGAAGAGTTTCGAGTAGGTCGTTGCATCTATCTCTCCCCTGTTCAACTGCTCCTGAAGAGCCGTCATGTCATCGAGAAGGTTATACATCTTCGAAGATCTGATTTCTATCACTTGCGAGGCATCCGTAGGACTTACCATCGTGGCTCCGAGACTTCCCTGACTATAGGCAGTGAAATACAAGTTCTGATCTGGATTTGACAGACGGTAATAGGCGTTTATACTGTCTGGATAGCTGGTTCCCTGAGCTGCTGCGGCAAGGCTCTCAATCCCTACCATCAGCAATAATACAAAGCGGTAAATTTTATTCATAATTCATAATAAAAGATAAAGATTCAGTTGCAAAATTAGAGAAAAAAGCAAGAAAAACATATCGATTTTCGGAATTTTGCATCTCGAAAAAAGAAAAATATTATCTGAGAAGCAAAAAGAAGAAGGGCCTGGCCGTTACTTTTGGGAAAGCATTGAAAAGCTAAAGTCTAACACCAATGGCGATTGTTTGCTGTATTTTCTTAAAAAATCATCGTCATCCGCCTTCATCGTCCACCGCCCATGCCAATGACAAACTACTATCGAAGACATCCTACGAGTCACTTTCGTGGGCGGCCAGCACCATTTTTTCCAATGGAATGACCGTTACGTGTCGTTTTTTTTGTAATTTTGCCTTTATCATTTTCAATAACGACAGCATGCAGCTTATCAAGAAGTATTTCCCCGACCTCAGCGCCGACCAACTGAAGCAGCTGGAGGCACTCGACGGTCTCTACCGCGACTGGAACAGCAAGATCAACGTCATCTCTCGCAAAGACATTGACAATCTCTACGAGCACCATGTGCTGCACTCTCTGGCCATCGCCAAGTTTCTGCACTTTAGGCCCGGCACGCAGGTGCTGGATTTCGGTACGGGTGGTGGCTTTCCGGGCATACCCCTGGCCATCTTGTTCCCGGATACGAAGTGGCGTCTCATCGACGGCACGGGCAAGAAGATAAACGTGGCCAAAGCCGTAGCTGAAGGCATCGGCCTGACCAACGTGGAGGCGGTGCACCGACGCGGCGAGGACGAGCACGACAAGTTCGACTTCGTAGTGTCGCGCGCGGTGATGCCCCTGCCCGACCTGGTGAAGATCGTGCGCAAGAACATCAGCGGCAAGCAGCATGTGGCCAATGCCCTGCCCAACGGCATCATCACACTCAAAGGCGGCAATATCGACGAGGAGATCAAGCCTTTCAGCAAGGTTGCGGAGGTGACGCCTGTGTCCAACTACTTCAGCGAGGAGTGGTTTAAGGAGAAATACATTATTTATCTGCCATTATAATAATTGAGGAATCATAAGATGGAAGTAAAACGTTTTGTGTGCAACATGATCCGCGAGAACACTTATGTCGTGAGCGACGACACGCGTGAGGCCGTGATCATTGACTGCGGCGCCTTCTACGACATGGAGAAGGCTGCCATCAAACAATATATCGACGACAACCAACTGGTGCCCAAGCATCTCATCGCCACCCACGGACATGTGGATCACCACTTAGGCGACCGCTTCGTCTTTGACACATGGGGACTGAAGCCTGAAGTGGCCGGAGGTGACGAGGATCTCATGGAGCGCCTGCCGGAGCAAGCCAAGGAAATCTGCGGCGAGCAACTCACTGCCGACGACTTTGCGCCCGTGGGCCGCTACCTCACCCCTGCTGACACTATCGACTTCGGCCACAGCCGGCTGACACTTATCGACGCCCCGGGCCACTCTCCCGGCGGCACGGCATTTTACAGCGAGGCCGACAAGGTGCTGTTTACCGGCGACACGCTGTTCCGTGGCAGCATCGGCCGTACAGACCTCGAGGGCGGTTCGATGTTCCTCATCATCCAGAGCCTGCGCATGCTCTCGCAATTGCCCGATGACACGGTGGTCTATCCGGGTCACGGAGAGTCGACTACCATCGGTTATGAGGTGGCCTCCAACCCTTATCTCGACCGCTGACGACATGATGCCATCATCACTACAATCCATCGGGCAACAGACCAACAAGACGACCAAGATGCACAAGGAGCGCATCATTCTCGGCATCGACCCTGGCACCAATGTCATGGGCTATGGCATCCTGCGCGTGCTGGACACGAAGGCGAGCATGGTGGCAATGGGTGTCATCGACCTGCGCCCTTTGCACGATCCATACCTCAAGCTGGGCCGAATCTTCGAACGCGTGACGGGCATCATCGACGAATTTCTGCCCGACGAGATGGCCATCGAGGCGCCATTCTTCGGCAAGAACGTGCAGTCGATGCTCAAGCTCGGGCGCGCGCAAGGCGTAGCCATCGCGGCCGCCATCCACCACGACATCCCCATCCACGAGTATGCGCCACTGAAAATCAAAATGGCCATCACCGGACTCGGCCAAGCCTCTAAGGAACAAGTGGCGGGCATGCTGCAGCGACTGCTACATATCGATAAGGAGGAGATGCCGAAATTCATGGATGCCACCGACGCTCTCGGTGCGGCTTACTGCCACTACCTACAATTGTCTCGTCCTGACACGGGCGAACGCCACTATGGCTCTTGGAAGGAATTCGTGACTAAAAACCAAGCAAGAGTGTCTACACGAATCACAAAGAAATAGCCATGTCATTGATATACATCATAGCGGTCGACAATTAAGGACAGTTATTCCAGGGTGTATCAAAATTGGGGAAGTCCAGAAGTCCAGAAGTCAGGAAAGCTGTTGTGTGACCTACTTGCCACGTATTCCTTACAGACATTTATATTTTATGCACCGTAGGTGCAATTTTACGCGAAGCGATTTTCGTCATGAATGGACACCGACCCCATAGGGGTGGGACTAAAGCTTACGGGATAGCCTACGAGCTTGCTCGTATGGTTATCCCGTAAGCTTTAGACCCAGAGCTCCATTGGGAGCGAAAGTCCGTGCATGACTATTTTCCTTAAATAGGGTGACGCATTGGCGAAGTCAAGACTTATGCATTTGACTAAACTCCCGGACTCCCGGACTTCTGGACTTCCCCATTTTTACTGAACCATAGTGTGATTTCCATAGCCAAATTTGTCCAATAAACTGACACTTTTTTAACATTTGGGAACTGCATCGTTTTGAGTTGGAAATGGCTCAAAACAGAAGCTTTTGACCACGAAATCCGACTTTCCATCGCAATCTCGGCGAGAAGGCATCACCTTTTCGCCGAAACGCCGATGCCATATCGGCGATATGCCAACGCTATATCGGCGATATGCCGCCACGATTTCGGCGATATAGCGAGGCCTTTTTGACCATTTTCAAGGTCTGTCTCAATAAGCAGCTTTGCAATCATTTCACCACCAACGGATTACAAATCCACTCATTTTGGCGCTATTTTGAGTGAAAGGACGGCTGACGATAAATATCGCAGCCACGAGAACGTTGCTGTAAAGATTTACGAATTATGAGAAAGGAGCGCAAGACATAAGTAATCATACAGATATGGCAGGAGTAAGCTACGATTGCTACATAGAATAAGGGGGGCTACTACTCCCGCAGAAAACGGTCGACAACAATCTTTGCACGATCGTAGAGCTGCCGCTCATCCTCAGCCGTGACCGGCGTCACGCCCTGCAGCGTACGTTGCAGGTGAAGTGCATAACCCGACGGACGCTGATGCAGACGCTCACGGAGCTGGAGATAACACTGTAGCTCATAGGCGGCACGATGAGGATAGTGGTGGCGCAGACGGTCGGCAAGCTCAAGATGGTAACGCGACGCATACTCCGGCCGGCGCTGACTCACCACACCCATGCAGCAGAGGGCCACGCTCGTCTTCTCGTCACTCACCAACTTAGACAACTCAGCATAGAGGTAGCTGTCATGATAACGTCTGAGCAACCGCTTATACGTGGCAATGGCCTGGTCGGTACGTCCCACAAGCGCATGCATCTGAGCAAGATGGCGCAGATTTTCCTTGTAGTAAGGCGACTTCTGAAAAGCTATACGGAAGAGGTCGGCCACCCGTTCGATGTATGCCGCATCACGATGCTTCAGGTCCTTAAGCAGATGGTTGACAACCTGTTGGCCAAGCGAGGGCACCTGATGACCCTGCACCACATACGGTTGCCAGTCGTTCTCCTTCATGCGCTCAAAGTAAGGCATGAAATACAACAGGTTGAAATTCTCCACCTGCTTGTCCATGGCCAGTGCGGCATTGATAATCGCCCTGTTGGCCATCGACAGACGGTCGTCGACATGTGGATAGAGCTTTACCAATTGGTAAAGCAAGCGCCGCGACTCATCCATCCGTTTCTCCTTCAGTCGCAGCTTCAGCAAATCATGCGTGCACCAGAACATGCACAAGTTGGTGTGCGGTCCCTGATGGACAGCATACAAGCGCACGATGGCCTGATACGCCTCCTCGTAACGGCCCTCCTTGCGCATCTCAAATATGTCCCTTACTTCCATAGCTATTCGCGTTGTGGTGAATGAATGTTCAAATATAAGTGAAATATCTCAATCCCACAACACTTTACCTCACTTTTCTTCGTCCGGCTCTGCTTTGCTCCTCTGTCATACACATATTGGTTGTCGCCAAGACATTAGCATGCGGATTGATCCAAGGAAAAGAAAGGGTCCAACAAATAACATATTTGGATGGTAATAGCCATCCCGAGGTAGAGGCCTGGAGGCATGATTAGAGCCTTTGAATTGCCTCTTCGGAAAGGCCCGTCGTTTCCTTGATAAGATCTATAGGAAGTCCTTTCAACTTCATTTTCTTGGCTATGGCTTCAGCAGTACGTTTTCCGCCTATGTCCATACCTTGCTTCAGACCTTGCTTCAGACCTTGCTTAATGCCCTCTTCCTTGGCGGAGTCCATCCCATTTTTGATGTCGCGATAGGCATTGATGCTTTGTTCGTAGGCTTTGAGCTCCATAGGCTTGAACTTGGCTATCTCTGCGGTTTTGAAGAGCTTCTCAAACACACGGCCCTGCAACTCAGCAGGACGCTCAAGGAGGCGGGACAGATTCTTCAGGCAGAACAACCACTTGTCCAGAATAGTCTTGCATTGCTCTATCTCCAGATTGAAGTTGGCGAGCTCTACATAGATGTAAGTGAGCTTATTGTAAAAGACTTCCTTTTTCTTCGTGTCCATGAGCTTTACTTCTCTGAACACGCCGTCTTCACTTTCCTTGTCCTCCGGAAAGGTGAAGTTAAGGATACCGATGGTGTAGACGTCTTTCAGTTCGTAGTTCCAGTCACCTTTCTTGGCCTGCTCTGAGATGGGGAAAGTGGAATAATAAATCGAGCGGTCCTTGTAAAAGCTCTGATACACGTTCTGCATCTCTACGATGATGCGGCTACCGTCTTCCGTTGTGCAGTAAACATCAAAGACAGCTTTGCGCATGATCTCGTTGGTACCGAACTTCTCGACGTTGTTGTATTCCACGTTTTTGACGACGTGCTCGCCAGCCAGCACGGCATTGAGGAAGTTCACCAGCAAGTCACTGTTGAAAGGCGTACCGAATATACGTTTGAATCCGAAGTCGGTCAACGGGTTGATGTATCTTTCTCCGAAATGCTCCATGTCATCATTTGTTTTCGCAAAGATAGGCTTTATGCCTGACATCTGCAAGTTTTTCGCCTTGTTTTTCGGGTTGCCGGAAGAGAATTGGCCGCCTACGGGGTACCGCACAGGCCTCATACTATCAAGCAATAGTCCGTTGAGGGGACAAATGTTGCCCAATTACTTGCATATCTCAGAGAAATTGACGACTTTTGTCGTCGCAAAGACGACACAAGGCTCTGACCTTGACAATACCCAACGTGCTTATGCAAAAAATCATCAACATCGAACAAGGGGTCGTGCGCATGCCTGCATGGCGCATGGCCGAACCTGTCAACTTCACCACACTCGACGGCGAGCAGATAGCTATTGTCGGTCCCAACGGAGGCGGCAAGACGATGCTGGCCGACATCATCACAGGCCGACACCCGCTGCTGCTCCACGACCCGGAATACGACTTCTCGCCAAGCAAGAAGCCGATGGTGGCCGACAACATCAAGTATATCACGTTCCGCGATGCCTACGGCGGCGACAACGACCGCACCTACTATCTGCAGCAACGGTGGAACCAGATGGAGATTGACGAGAACACGCCCACCGTGGGCACGAAGCTGCAACAGGCTTACGACATGGCCCTTACCACGGAAGGCCTCGACCGCGCACAACTCGACGCACAGCGCGACCGGCTCTACGACTTCTTCAAGATGAGGGTGCTGCTCGACAAGCCCATCATCCTGCTTTCCAGTGGCGAACTGCGCAAGCTCAAACTCACCGAGACACTGCTCACGCAACCACGAGTGCTCATCATGGACAATCCGTTTATCGGCCTCGATGCCGACACACGCCAGCAGTTGCGCGTGCTGCTCGGAGAGATAGCACAAAAGGGTCAACTGCAGCTCATCCTCATTCTCTCCAAGACCGACGACATACCACCGTTCATCACTCATGTGGTAGAGGTGGACCACCGCATCGTACGGCCTAAGGTGACGCTTGACGAATATCTGGCCCACCGCCAGCCCATGCCCGACCACGTACTGAGCAAAGAGACAGCAGAAGCCATTCTCAATCTGCCCTACAATCACAAGGAATATCACGCGCGAGAGGTGGCAAGGCTCAACAAGGTGAGCATACGCTATGGCAAGCGTACCATCCTCAAAGACCTCGACTGGGTGGTGGGCAACGGCGAGCACTGGGCACTGAGCGGACAGAACGGTGCCGGAAAGTCGACATTGCTCAGTCTCATCTGTGCCGACAACCCACAGAGTTACGCCTGCGACATCACCCTCTTCGACATGCCACGAGGTACGGGCGAGAGCATCTGGGACATCAAACGACACATCGGTTACGTATCGCCGGAGATGCACCGCGCCTACCAGCGAGACATACCGGCACTGCGTATCGTGGCCAGCGGACTCAAGGACAGCGTGGGACTCTATGTCAAGCCCTCTGACGAAGAGATGGCCGCCTGCCGCTTCTGGATGGAAGTGTTCGGGCTCAAGGGGTTAGAAGACACCACGTTCCTCAAGCTCTCCAGCGGCGAACAACGGCTCGTGCTCTTGGCACGCGCCTTCGTCAAAGACCCGGAGCTGATTATCCTCGATGAACCGCTTCATGGTCTCGACAACCGCAACCGACAACTGGTGAAGGAGGTCATCGACACCTTTGTCAAACGGCACAACAAAACACTGATTATGGTCACGCACTACGCCAACGAGCTGCCGTCGTGCATCGACCACCACCTGCAGCTCGTCCGACACGATTAATCCCGTCATGAAACTATCTTTATTTTGTCTCACTGCCATCATGCTCTGGCCGTTAGCCTCCCACTCCACCACTTCAAAGCCACAGCGCCGTGCCACACAAACCATGGAACTGCGCGTCGTGGAAACGAGTGACGTGCACGGCAGCTTCTTTCCCTACGATTTTCTCAACCGACGGCCCAAGGCAGGCAGCATGGCACGCGTGAGCAGCTATGTCAACAGCCTCAGAAAACAGTACGGCGACCGTCTGCTGCTGCTCGACAACGGTGACATCTTGCAAGGACAGCCGTTGAGCTACTTCTCCAACTACATCGACACCACCGACATGAACATCGCGGCGCAAGTCATCAACTACATGCGCTACGACGCTGAGACCATCGGCAATCACGACGTGGAACCCGGCCACCAGGTCTACGACAAATGGGTGGGTGAGGTCAACTGTCCCGTACTCGGCGCCAACGTCATTGACACACGCAGCGGCCAACCCTATCTCAAGCCGTACGTCATGCTCAACCGCGGCGGCGTGCGCATCGCCGTGCTTGGCATGCTCACCCCCGCCATTCCCAACTGGCTCTCACAGGACATCTGGTCGGGACTGCGCTTCGACGAGATGGTGGCCACCGCACGCCACTGGATGAAAGTGATACGTGAGGAAGAGAAAGCTGATGTGGTCATCGGCTTGTTCCACTCGGGAAAGGCTGGCGGCATCGTCACACCACAATATGAGGAAGATGCCTCCGAACACGTGGCACGCGATGTCCCCGGCTTCGACCTCGTGCTGTTCGGACACGACCACACACGACACAATGACATCGTCGTCAACAGCGCTGGCAAGCGCGTGGTATGCCTCGATCCGGCCAATAACGCCATGTCGGTGGCCGACGCCACCATACACCTGAGCCAGGAGAAGGGACAGTGGACGGTAGACAGTGTGGCAGGCAGTGTGAACAGCGTGACCAGCCAACCCATCGACGAAGCCTACCAACAGCATTTCAACGCATACATAAATAAGGTAAACGACTTCACCAACCAACAGATCGGAACCTTCAAGCATACACTGCGCACTGCTGACAGCTATTTCGGCAACTCCGCCTTCAGCGACCTCATCCTCAACCTGCAACTGCAGATCACAGGAGCTGACATCGCCTTCAACGCACCGCTCACCTTCAACGACAGCATCAAGGCCGGACCCGTGTATATGAGCGATATGTTCAAACTCTACAAATACGAGAACAAGCTCTACGTCATGCGACTCACCGGCGAGGAGATACGCAAACACCTCGAGATGAGCTACGACCTTTGGTTCAACACCATGAAGTCACCTGACGACCATCTGCTGCTCATCGACCGACAGACCTACGGCGACGCTCAGCGCATGGGATTCAAGAATTTCTCTTTCAACTTCGATTCTGCGGCAGGCATCGACTACACCGTCGACGTGACGAAGCCCAACGGACAAAAAGTCACCATCCTCCGCATGAGCAACGGTCAGCCTTTCGACGAGAAGAGATGGTACAAGGTGGCCATCAACAGCTACCGCGGCAACGGCGGCGGTGAACTGCTCACCAAGGGCGCCGGCATTCCAAAGGACAGTCTTAAAAGCCGCATCGTATGGCAGTCAGACCGGGATCAGCGCTACTATCTCATGCAGGAGATCAAACGGCTGAAAGTGCTCGACCCGAAGCCTAACCACAACTGGAAGGTCATTCCGGAAATATGGACACAGCCTGCCGCCAAGCGCGACTACGACTTGCTGTTCGGACAACGCAACGTGAGACGCAACGTGAAATAATCAACCAATGGACACGCAACATACTTATTACTTCATTTTCAGCAAAACCGACCTGCTGCTGCAGCGCCAGCCCGACGGTAGCCACACCGTGCCCTGCACGGCCGACATCCCCGTCAAGACTTTTGCCTGGACGCATGTCATGAACATCACACCGATGGACGACGGCACCCCTGTGAAGACCTTCAACATCGAGGACCCGCAGCACATCGACATCTCAGACGAGGCCCTCCGTGAAGCAGGCTACGACTTCATCGGCCTGCGCGAGTCGTTCTATCACCTGCCTCTCGAGCTCTACCTCAAAGCTGGTAAGTGCCAGGAGCTGCTCTACTGGGACCACAACACACAGTACTGCGGCGTGTGTGGTGCACCCATGCGCATGTCTACCGACATCTCTAAGAAATGCACGGAGTGTGGCAAGGAGGTGTGGCCCCAACTGGCAACCGCCATCATCGTACTTATACACAAGGGCGACGAAGTGTTGCTCGTGCACGCCCGCAACTTCAAGACCGACTTCTACGGACTGGTTGCCGGCTTCGTCGAAACAGGCGAAACTCTCGAGCAAGCTGTCAGGCGGGAGGTGATGGAAGAGACACAGCTCACCATCAAAAACCTCACCTACTTCGGTTCGCAGCCCTGGCCATACCCCTGCGGACTGATGGTGGGATTCATGGCTGAATATGAGTCGGGCGACATCCACCTGCAACGGTCGGAACTGTCAAAGGGACAGTGGTTCCGCTACGACAACCTGCCTCGTATCCCGCAGAAACTGAGCATCGCACGCAAGATTATTGACAAATGGCTCGCTGGCTACGGCATCGAAAGCAGCCAGAACTGATGACAGTCTGTTATCGTTTTGGTCAAAATCGAAGATAGAATAACAAAAACCACCATTCCCTCTTTGCCTTTCGATAGAAAAGCAGTACCTTTGCACATATATTTATAGTTAGTATGGACTGGTTAATCAATCTTTTTACAACCCAAGACACCGTCGGACACATCGTCCTGCTCTATGGCATCGTCATCGCCTGCGGTGTACTGCTGGGCAAAATAAAGTTCGGAGGCATCTCCCTGGGTGTAACCTTCGTGCTTTTCTGCGGTATTGTGGCCGGGCACTTCCACTTCACCGCCCCAACACCTATTCTTAACTTCATGCAGGACTTCGGTCTGATTCTCTTCGTGTTCTGCATCGGTCTGCAGGTAGGCCCGGGATTCTTCGAGAGTTTCAAAAAAGGAGGTGTAGCCCTCAATGGTCTGGCAACGACCATGATCTTCCTCAACATCCTCGTGATGTTCGGTTGCTACTACCTCTTCTTTGACACTTCCAACCCCACCAACCTACCGATGATGATCGGCACACTCTTTGGCGCCGTCACCAATACGCCGGGCCTGGGTGCAGCCAATGAGGCCCTCACCTCCATCTTCCCCGCCGGCAAGGTGCCGCAGATCGCCAATGGCTACGCATGCGCCTACCCGCTCGGCGTGCTCGGCATCATCGGAGCAACTATCCTCATACGCTTCATCACCAAGACGAAGCTGGAGGACGAGGAAGCCAAGCTCGACCAGGAAGAAGCCGCCAACCCCCACGCTAAACCGACCCTGCTCACCCTGCAAGTAGGCAACGCTTATCTGGCCGGCCGCACGATGATGGAAGTGAGCGAGTTCCTCAACCGAGACATCGTGTGCACCCGACTCATGCACGACGGTAAGATCACCATCCCGCAACGCGACACAAAACTTGAACTGGGCGATGACGTATACATCGTCTGCGCCGAAGCTGACGCAGAAGCCGTCAAAGCCTTCATTGGACCGGAGACGAATGTGGAATGGGACACCAGCGACGACCAACCGATGGTATCAAAACGAATCATCGTCACTAACCCGAAGATGAACGGTAAGACTCTCGGCAAGATGCACTTCTCCAGCGTCTATGGCGTCAACGTGACTCGTATCTCCCGTCAGGGCATGGACCTCTTCGCCAGCCGCAACCACCACTTCCACGTAGGTGATAAGATCATGGTGGTAGGCCGTGAGGACAATGTCAACCGCGTGGCCGAACTCATGGGTAACTCCGCACGTAGCCTGAACGTGCCAAACATTGCAACCATCTTCATCGGCATCGTCATCGGTATTCTCTTCGGTAGCATTCCCTTTGCTATCCCAGGCATGCCCGTTCCTTTGAAACTCGGCTTGGCAGGCGGACCGCTGATCATCGCCATCCTCATCGGCCGATTCGGCTACCGCATCAAACTGGTGACATACACTACAACATCCGCAAATATGATGTTACGTGAAATGGGCCTGGTACTCTTCCTCTCCAGCGTGGGCATCAAGGCTGGGGCAGGATTCGTAGAGACCGTGGTACAGGGCGACGGCCTGCTCTATGTGGGCACCGGCTTCCTCATCACCATCATTCCAATCCTCATCGTAGGCACAATCGCACGAATGAAGTTCAAGTTCAATTACTTCACCATCATGGGTATGATTGCCGGTACCTACACCGATCCACCCGCACTGGCCTACGCCAATGCCAGTTGCTCAAAGGAAGCCCCGGCCATCGGCTATTCAACGGTCTACCCTTTGAGCATGTTCCTGCGCATCTTCACCGCTCAGATCTGCGTGCTGTTCTTCTGCGCACCATAAGCATAAACTAAGAATAAGCTAAGAATAAGCTAAGAATAAGCTAAGAATAAGTTAAGAATAAGCTAAGCATAAACTAAGCATAACCATTAGCAAGGGCCCCTCAAAAGCGTATCGCTTTTGAGGGGCCCTTGCTTCTCCTACCATTTCCTACTAAGCCTACCCTGCCTACCATCGCCTATCTCGCCTATCATCGCCTATCCTGCCTACCTTGCCTACCATCGCCTATCTCGCCTATCATCGCCTACCCTGCCTACCTTGCCTATCACTGCCTACTTGTTTACCTTCATCGACATGTGCCCATTAAAAGTCACTGACACATCTACAAGATAGCTGCTCAAACCATCATCCGGCGTCACAAGCGAGGCTGTATAGTGGATACCACTATTGTCGCACTTGCTAAAGGTAAGGTCACTAAGAATGCTCTGCTTCAAGAAATCAGACGGCACGAGATGCGAAAACTGCTCCTTTCGGAAATCACCAGCAAAAAGCCGCTGCGCACCATGGTAGACATTAAAGTTGACGATATTATCGTAGTAGACATTGTCCACCTCCACACCATCGTCATTATAAGAAGGCGTAATGACTTTATAGGTAGTGGGATTCACCTGCACATAACAATGATAACGCTCACCGTTATAGACAATGACCGTATCACGTTTGATAAGCTTACCCTGGTTGAGCGCAGTAGGACGCTTGGTGGTAAAGAACGTGGCATCATCAGGATCCTCACTCTTGACACACTTCACCTCATCACCGTTCTGATTACGGAAGATGAAGAGACTGCGCGTCTGCTTGATGATGGGATACCGCACATCATTGGCGCCATGCAACACAAGCGTGTCTCCAAAGATTTGGAAATAAACAGGCTGTGACGTAGAATCAGGATAAAAGATCGTATCGCCTTGAGCTTTGAAGGCGACATCCTGTTCATCCTCATCCACCCAAATGCCCTGAAGCATCTGTTTGGCCACACTGTCTTCCTTTACAGTCTGCTGACTCTGCATCTTTTTCCGACAACCGGACATACTGATAATCAGCGACAACAGTAGCAGAAGATATATAGACTTTCTCATATAAATAGTTCTACCATTGCTGCTTCCACGCTCTCAAACTTTAGGTCACCAGGCGCTTTGCAACGGTACAAAGATAACAAACTATTTTATTATATGCAACTGCTTGACCCTTTATTTTTAAATTTGAGAAAAATAGTAGGTTTTTGTTTGATGTTTCAGTTTGTTTTCTTAATTTTGCAAGAGTGATAGCATTGGATCGACATATAGAGATATTGCTGCTAAGCAATGACTGCGTCATTGTGCCAGGATTTGGTGGGTTCGTAGCCCACCATATTGATGCGCGCAAGGATGAGAGCGACGGGAGCTTCCTGCCGCCCATACGAAGTATTGGCTTCAACCAAAAGCTGACCATCAACGACTCGTTGTTGGCTCAGTCGTACGTGGAAGCCTATGACATCAGCTACCCCGAAGCCACGACCCGCATTGAAGGCGAGGTGTCGGAGTTGCAACAGCGCATTGAGAATGAAGGCAGCTACACCTTCAACGGCATTGGCACCATAACGGTCAACGATGAAGGTTACTACGAGTTCGCACCCTGTGAGGCCGGCATCCTGTCGCCCACTTTGTATGGACTTGACAGTTTTAAAATGCCCACACTGCAGGAGTTGCGTACCGCTCTCTTGGCCCAGACTCCCGAGCAGATCGTTACCGGCACTACGCAGAAAGAGGAAGCCAACGAGACTTCCGTGGCAATGACAGCAGACAACGACCACACGTCAAACCATCGACTCGTTGCACTCTGGCGCAACCTCGCAGCTGCCTCTGTAGCGGTCATCGCCTTCCTGCTGTTTCCCTCTCCACTGGTCAACAACCAACAGATGAGCGAGAGCCGCATTGATACACACTTGCTTGACCGCATCATGCCTAAGGACATCACCACAGGGCAGGCCGAGGCATTGGCTGCTGTAAGGGAGAAGAGTGCCCGTCAGGAGACAGCCACAGTACAAAAGGCCAAAGCAGACAAGCAAGACGACACGCACACTGCTGACCGCAAGAGCGGCTACGCTATCGTTTTGGCAAGCCGCGTGACGAAAGCTAATGCTAACACCTATGCAGTCCAATTGCGCCAGCGCGGCTATGATAAAGTATACGTTTATACCAACGGCCGAAGCAATAAAGTGCTTTACGGCTGTTACGACAATGAGAGCGATGCACGATCCGCACTCAACCGCCTCAACGACAAGATTGAGTTTGAAGGTGCGTGGATTACGTTCGTGAAATAAACCACTGCTTGGAATAAACCTCTGTAGACAATGAAACGCGTACGCTGTCCCAAATGCGATACGTTCATCACATTTGATGAACAGAACTATCAAGAAGGTTCGTCACTTATCTTCCAATGTCCCAACTGCGGCAAGCAGTTTGGCATACGCATCGGTTCGTCAAAGATACGCCCGAAGCAGGACGACGAACGCCCCGAAGAGGAGGCAGCCGACAAAAGCGAGGGCTGTGGTGCCATCATGGTCATAGAGAACGACTATTGTTACAAGCAGGTTTTCCCCTTGCACATGGGTGACAACACCATCGGCCGCTACATGAAAGGCAACAACGTCACCATTCCCATCGAGACCGGAGACCTCACGATGGACCTGCACCATTGCGTCATCAACGTCAGCCGCAACAAACGTGGAGAACTAAAGTTCGTGCTGCGTGATGGCCCCTCCAACCACGGGACCTTCCTAAACGGCGAGCGTATTGCCCCGCGCGAGCGCCGTAACCTCGACGACGGTGCGGTGTTCAACATCGGTGTCACCAGCATTATTCTTAAGAAGGGCTAGAAGTTATATAGAAGTTCAGAAGTTCCACCTTCCTTCAGTACTTCTGGGCATCAGAACTTAGCTTATTACTGTTTCGCTCTCGGTACTGATTGGGGCTGACTTTAGTGTGTTTTTTGAATAGTGTAGAAAAATTTGAAGGCTCCCTATAGCCTAATTCTAAGGCTATTTCCTTTATTGAAAGATTTGTATAATTCAAAAGTTTCTTTGCTTCAAAGACGGTTTTCTCCATTATCATGTCAAGAGGGCTTTTATTTGCATGTTCTCTTGCACACTCTGTCAATAATTTATGGCTGACGTTCAACGCCGTCCGATACTCAGTAACAGAGTGCATCGTCTTGTAACGATCATCTATCATAGCAGAGAATCTTATAAAAAGTTCAAGCGTCTTGGATGTAACACCATTGCCATTGTTGACGTTCGGTTGATACTCATATATCTTTGTTATAGTGTAATACAGCATAGAGTACAATCTCGGATTATACATAAATGAATGAATGTTTGTCTTGCTTTCCACCAGCAGCATAGAAAAGCATTCCTCAATGTATTCATGAAAGTCTCTACTCTCTATTCTTATTATGTTGAAATTCCTGAACAAGGTGTATTTGACGACATTGGCAATGTTCCGTGTCATGTTGTCAAAGACATGGGGTGAGAAGGCTATGCGTATCCCCTCAATATCGGTCTCTTCAACTATTGAACAGTATTGCCCTGAATGCAACAGCAAAATGGATCCCTTCTCCACCATGATTCTTTCATCATCTATGTTATATACACCCCGTCCGTTCGTGATAAGTGAAATGATATAGAAATCATTTTTGTGTGTTTCCCTCAGTTCCTGCTGAAAAGTCTCTCTTATATCAGAGATGAAATGAACACTTATAAAATTATTATAACTGGGTAAGGAGAACAGTACTAAGAATGAAATTTATATGGAATAGAACAAAATTCATAATGCGACTCCCATTATTATTTGTTACATTTGCAACGAAACAAGAAATAAAAAACAAAAAATACATTTATCAGGCGAATTACAATTGCCTTCTAACTAAAGTGCTATACAAAAAATTCAACCATTATGAAAAAACTTAGTATTATCTTCTTTCTGTTACTGGGATTGGTGACAGCAGTGCAAGCCCAAGACATCGTGGGCAAATGGAAATGCTCCAAGGAAATTCTTGATAGGCTAAACCTTGGCTATGAAGTAATAAACGGATATTACACCTTTTCCAAGAACGGCAAATTCAAGTTAAAGATTAAGGGCAGCAAACGTATAACAAGGTTCAATACAGGTATTGACCAATTCTCTAAAATATATAAGACGCCCTCAAAACATCGCAACTTCTACATTAAAGCTTCCGGCAAATATATGATAAAGGATGGGAAGATAACAACTGTAGTAAAGCCTGAAGATGTGAAGCCGTATGTGAGTATAAGCGAGAAACAGCCAAGGATACCCGATACGATTACCAGTGACTATGAATATAGAATGATAGAAATGAAGACGCGAGCTTATAAGGAAGCCTCCTTAGTTGCCGACGTACAGTCAAACATGATAAGAGCGGAGAAATACTTTATGTGGTCATGGCGCGACCTTTCTGTGAGGCAGACTGCAGACTCCTTAGTTATCGGCAAAATTATAAAATGTAGCAGGGTAAAATAAAGATGCAGTAGAGTAAGATAAAAAAGATTTATCACGGCCATCGCTTGCAAGTAAAAGTCCCATCAGTCCAACAAGCGACTGATGGGCACCTTAAACGCGCCATCGTACCGACTGTAAGCTTCAGCCTGCTTTCTGTAATGACTGGACTTCAGAACTTCTGAGACTTCAGGACTTCTTGCTTCCTTCCGGACTTCCAAACAAGCTCAAATCTCATCAATCTTCTTTCGCTTCTGCCCATGCAGCTGTTTGAACTGTGAGGGCGTCATGCCTGTTACCGTCTTGAACTGACTGGAAAGATAAGCCACGCTGGAGTAGTTCATGTCCATGGCAATCTGCGAGAGCGTCAACTCGTCGTAGGTGAGCAGTTCCTTCACCCGTTCAATGCGCTGTTCCATGTAGTAACGCTCGATAGTCTTGGAGGCATATTCCGAAAACAGCTTCGACAATGAAGAGTAGTCCTGATGCAGTTCACTGCGCAGATATTCCGACAACGTGAGCGATTCGGAATGATGCTCATAGCGCACCAGCTTGATGACCGCCGTTTTGATCTGTTCGATCGTACGTTGCCGCCGGTCATCAAGTAGTTCAAATCCAATCTTCCGCAATTGCTCTCGCAATGCCTCACGCTGGGCATCAGACAGCTCACCTTCCACCACTGCTTTACCCAGCTCCACACTCAGCGGCGACTGACCCATCTGCCGCAACGTATGGTCGACCGCCATCACACAACGGTCGCACACCATATTCTTAATATAAAGCGTCGTCTCTTTCGTCATTTCTCATTGCTTTGTTTCGGCAAAATTAAGCAAAAAGATCGACATCCGAATGTTACAAATCCATTATTGTGCGCAAACACGCCCGCTTATGAGGTGCGCACTTATAAAAAGCTATAAAAAAGCGCGGCATGCAATCGTTATCTTAAAGAAATACATTAAATTTGCAATAGACCAATAAAAATCCATATCGCTTATGCTAACACAAGCAGACAAACAACAAATTGAGGGTCGCGGCATGACCGTTGCCCAGGTAGAACATCAGTTAGAGCAGATCAGAGAAGGTTTCCCATTCCTAAAGCTGGAAGCTGCCGCCGCTGTCGGCAAAGGCATTCTCGTGGCAGATGCGGTCGCTCAGCAGAAAGCCGTCGACCAGTGGGAGGCTTACAAGCAGACAGGCCACAAGGTGGTGAAGTTCGTGCCAGCCTCCGGCGCCGCCAGCCGCATGTTCAAGAATATGTTTGCATTCCTCAATGCCGATTATGACACACCGCAGACCGATTTCGAGAAGACCTTTTTCTCTGATATCAAGTCGTTTGCGTTCTACGACGCGCTCAACAATAAGTGCGTGGCCAACAACCATAAGGACATCAGTACGCTTGTGAGTGAGGGGCAGTACAAGGCTGTCGTAGCCAACCTGCTCAATGCCGAGGGTCTCAACTACGGACAGTTGCCTAAGGGGTTGCTGCTCTTCCACCGCTACGATGACGGCATCCGCACACCGCTCGAGGAGCATCTCGTGGAAGGGGCACTGTATGCCAGTTCCAATGGGGAGTCGCACATCCACTTCACAGTCTCGCACGACCATCTCGACCTTTTCAAGCAACGCGTAGCCGAGAAGAAGGACTTCTACGAAAAGAAGTTCGGCATCCACTACGACATTTCTTTCTCGGAGCAGAAGCCCAGCACCGACACCATAGCCGCCAACCCCGACAACACGCCGTTCCGCAACGACGACGGCACGTTGCTCTTCCGTCCGGGAGGACATGGCGCACTCATTGAGAACCTCAACGACATCGACGCGGACGTTATCTTCATCAAGAACATTGACAACGTGGTGCCCGACCGCCTCAAAGGCGACACCGTGCAGTGGAAGAAGGTCATCGGCGGCGTGCTCGTACAGGCACAGCGCAAGATATTCGACTACCTTAAGGTGCTTGACTCAGGCCTGTACAACCATGAGAAACTCGAGGAGATTATCCGCTTCGTGCAGCATGAGCTGTGCTGCCGCAAGGCTGACATCAAACAACTTGAGGATGCCGAACTCGTCATCTACCTGCGCAAGAAACTCAACCGTCCTCTGCGCGTGTGCGGCGTGGTGAAGAACGTCGGCGAGCCCGGCGGCGGTCCGTTCCTGGCTTACAACCAAGACGGCACAGTGAGTCCGCAGATCCTCGAGAGCAGTCAGATAGACAAGAGCAACGAGGCGTATGTGAAGATGTTCACGAGCGGCACCCACTTCAACCCCGTCGACTTGGTTTGCGCCACGAAGGACTATCAGGGTCACCCGTTCCATCTGCCCGATTACGTCGACCACAACACAGGCTTCATCAGCAGCAAGAGCAAGAATGGCCGTCAGCTCAAAGCCTTGGAGTTGCCCGGTCTGTGGAATGGAGCCATGAGCGACTGGAACACCATCTTCGTGGAAGTGCCCCTGTCGACTTTCAATCCGGTCAAGACCGTCAACGACCTGCTGCGTGAGGCTCATCAGTAAGGTCTCAAGCACTATAACCATTCTCTATTCACATCTCTATAAACTGAGGGTGTATCAGAATTAGAGAAGTACAGAAGTCCGGAAGTACAGAAGTCCTGTCATTACATTAATAATACCTTATTATAAGGTACTTATGCATATGACTGAGCTTCTGGATTCCGGACTTCTGTACTTCTCCCATTTTGATACACCCTCATGTTTTTACTAAGACACACAAAGGTTTCCTTCCCGGCACAAACGAACACCATCATAACTTTTTTCCATAATTCCGTAACAGATATTGTACACAGTTGTTGTATCTTTGCAAGCGAAAGAAAACATTTAAACAGTTACGATTATGAAAAAGACAATTACAGTAAACGGAATGAAATGTGAGCATTGCAAGGCTAAGGTGGAAGGTGCATTAAAGGCCATTGACGGCGTTCATGCAGCCGAGGTGAGCCTGGCCGACCACAACGTGGCAGTCGACTACGACGAGACGAAGGCACAGCCTGAGGCCATGAAAGAGGCCGTCGACAATGCCGGTCACTTCGAAATGGTATTATAAGCCCGCAGGTTATCAGAAGCTGTTATAAGCCCGCAGGCTTCAAGAAGGTATTGTAAGCTTTAAGGCAAGAGATTGTAGAAAGGATAACAAACTATGAAACAGACCATTCCCGTGGTCGGCATGGCATGTGCGTCGTGCTCGGCTAATGTTGAGAGGAAACTGAACTCGCTCACCGGCATCCATTCGGCATCGGTCAGTCTGGCCGGCCGCTCGGCGCTGGTCGACTACGACCCGTCGAAGATCAGTCTGGAGACGATGAAGAAGGAGATCAACGGCATCGGATACGATTTGGTTATCGAGAAAGACCGGTCGGTGGAGCAGATTCAGAAGCGTGAGTACACCCTTCTGTTGCGTCGCACCCTGCTGTCATGGGTGTTGTCGGTTGTCGGCATGTGCATCAACATGCACTGGCTGCCCATCGGCGGACCGTCGACCGTCAACCAGGTGGCATTGCTCATAGCTTTGGCCAACATGTATTTGTGCGGGCGTCAGTTCTATGTATCATCGGTCAAGCAGTTGCGCCATGGTGCGGCCAATATGGACACACTGGTAGCGCTCTCCACGTCCATTGCATTCCTCTTCAGTGCCTATAACACGTTCTGGGGCGACGCCTCACTCACCTATTTCGACTCGTGCGGCATGATCATCACGTTTGTGCTCACCGGCCGCCTGCTGGAGGAGAAAGCCAAAGACGGTACGGCCACAAGCATCAAGCAGCTCATGGGTCTTGCTCCGAAAACCGCGCACATCGTGGAAGACGGTGAGGTACGCGAGGTGCCCATCTCCACCATCGACGTGGGCGACCTGCTTGAGGTGCGTCCAGGCGAGAAGGTACCAGTGGACGGTGAGGTCGTGTCGGCCGAGAGTTTCATGACACCCGATGCTGCCTACGTAGACGAGAGCATGATTACGGGTGAGCCTACGCCCGCTGAGAAGAAGAAAGGCTCAAAGGTACTGGCGGGCACCATTCCCAGCCAGGGCAAGTTCCGCATGCGTGCCCGACAAGTGGGCGAGAACACGGCACTGGCCCATATCATTAAGGTGGTGCAGGAGGCCGAGGGCAGCAAGGCGCCCGTGCAGCGCATCGTTGACAAAGCAGCATTGGTGTTTGTGCCAGTGGTAGGTGCCATCGCCTTGGTGACATTCTTTGTCTGGCTTGCCGTTGGCGGCATGGCCGTACTGCCCAAGGCTATCATCTCCGCTGTCACCGTGCTTGTCATCGCCTGTCCCTGCGCCATGGGTCTGGCTACGCCGACAGCTCTGATGGTGGGCGTGGGCAAGGCTGCCGACCGCCATGTGCTCATCAAGGATGCCACGGCACTGGAGTTGCTGCGCAAGGTGAACGTGCTCGTCACCGACAAGACCGGTACGCTGACCATTCCCAATCAGCAGGTCGACTTCACCAAAGCCGACAACCTGCCCCTCGAAGAGCGTGAGAAGCTGAAGCCACACGTGCACGAGGCTATGGCCCAACTACAGGACATGGGCATCGATGTATGGATGATGAGCGGTGACAAGGAAGAAGCCGCTCGCTATTGGGCCGACAAAGCCGGCATCAAGCACTACCAGGCCAAGTGTGTGCCGTCGGACAAAGAGAATCTCGTAAGGAAACTTAAAGAGGATGGCAAGACTGTAGCCATGATTGGCGACGGCATCAACGACACACAGGCCCTGGCTCTGGCCGACGTGAGCATTGCCATCAGCACAGGCACCGATGTGGCCATGGACGTGGCACAAGTGACGCTCATCTCCGACGACATGATGGCACTGCCCGACAGCGTCAGGCTCAGCCGCAAAACGGTGAAGATGATCTGGGAGAACCTCTTCTGGGCGTTCATCTACAACCTCGTGTGCATCCCGCTGGCTGCCGGCGTGCTCTATCTGTTCTACGACAACCCACCCATTCAGCTCACTCCGATGTGGGGTAGTGCTCTGATGGCATTCTCCAGTCTGAGCGTGGTACTGAATAGCCTGCGCCTGAAGTGGGCTTAGGCCACCAGTTCTTCTCCACAGAGATCTGCAGGGAGAAGTTATGATTAGGCGTCCATCGCAAGGCTGCCCCGAGTTTATCGCCAAAGGCGTTATGCCCGGGGTAGCTGTCGTAATAATCCCATGCGCCATAGCCACCCCAATAACTCGGATAGCCATAGTAGCCGCCATAGCCGTTCAGACCACTGTTCACTACCGACTTCTGACCATAGATATAACCCGAGAGATGGTCGTTGAACTGATAGCCCAACTCACCATACAGACCGCCGTTGGTGACATTCATGCCATCCCAGTTGAGATGATTGATATAACCTCCCACTGCCAGCCAGCTCCGCTTGCCAAGGGGTGCCACATACGTAGCCGTCACGTTCTGCGCAAAGCCAGCCCCCTTGGGCGCGCCCTTGCCGAAGCCAGCCATCACGCTGAGGCTGACACTCGCGTTGAGACCTTGGTGAAGCGGCGACTGCGACAACTGAGCCGCAGGCAACGACTGCGACAGCTGCGCAGGAGCCACATAGGTCTGGGCCGACAGCGTCACAACCGTGAAAAACAATGCTATCAAACAAATGGTCTTATGCATCTTGAATACTCCTTACACTTAATTTGACGAAAGCCGAAAGCCAACCAATGGGACTCATGCCGGCGGTCAGCCTTGGTCTTCCATGCAAATTTACGCCGTTCTCTCTAATATTGTGCAAAACACGACAAGGTCTTAACATTATTTTAAGAGCACATACCCAACTTTAATGATATTAATCATCACCTGCCTACCACGATTGTGGGATGCAATATACCCAACAGGGGCGATTGTGGCTCTCGTTAACTCTTAGTAACTTTGCAACCGAAAACAAACAAGTTCATTAACATATTCAACATTATATATCAACAATTATGAAAAGCATGGATAACTTCAAGCGAATGTGTTGCTGTTGCGTACGAATGTGCACAACGATTGCCCGTCTTATCAAAACATTGTCTTACCCGTCAAACCCATCAATAAGATATGAATATCAAATTGTCTACAGCAATACTTTCGCTCGTCCTGAGCGCAGCCGGACTGTTGTCAGCCTCGGCAGATAACAACGTCAGCCTTCACGACAACAACAGCACAAACCCACAGGCCATCTACTACATCGACGCTCCCCGCTTTGTGAGACCGCTGGTGGAAAAGTGGATTACCGAATACCAGAAGGTGCAGCCCGCTGCTCACTTCGCCGTTGCGAAGTCAGCCGCCAATCGAGATGCCAGCATCCTGCACGTCCAACTTTCCGACAACACCGCCGGCAACGGACAGAAGACCGTTTACTTCGCCCAATACGCCATTCTTCCCGTCACCACCAAGGGCAGCGACGCCGACAAGGCGCTCTCCCGCAATGAGCTCAACGTCAAGAAGCTCAAACAGCTCTTTTTCTCCGGCGACGACAGCAATGGCGACAACACAGATGCCGGCAGCAAGAAAGCCACACCCTTCAACAGCCTCGTCGTCTACACAGGCTCAGGCACACAGAGCGTGTCACGCCTGTTCGCAGCCTACTATGGTCAGGATGCCTCCACATTTCGCGGCAAGCGCATCATAGGCGACGACCAGTTTCTCAACACAGCCATCGCCAAAGACCCCAAAGGCGTGACCATCAACGCCGTATCCAATCTCTACGACCTCAGCACGCGCCAGCTCAAGAGCGGACTCACACTGCTGTCACTCGACGTGGACAAGTCGTTGCAGACGATACTCAGCGGCAACGCCTCGCTCGATGAGCTTCTCTCATCGCTTGAGACGACCACCACGAAAAACATTCCCATAGAGCGCATCGGTCTGACCTCCACCGACGACAACGACGCTGTAGACAGCTTCGTCGACTGGGTAGCCGCCAACAGCCAGACCTACAACCACCAATACGGGCTGCTCAATCTCAACAAGAGCATAGCCAAGCGCTGATTTCATTTCACAACCTATCCATATTTTCATAGACACCCATACTTCTCCTTCCTTCTGGGAGGGAGGAGAGGGGATGTCATGACCCCAATATCACTATGAAGACAGTACACAACATCATTTTAGCCACAGCCGCATCGGTGTTTCCCCTCTGGGCCATGGCACAGAACACCCTCACCGGCCGCATCACCGACAACGTAACGGGCGAGCCCCTCGTCGGTGCCTCCGTCATCGTCAGGGGAGCCAAGAGTGAAGGTGTCGTGACCGATGCCGACGGCCGCTTCACCTACACCACAACCAAGGACGCACCGCTGACGCTCAGCATTGCCTACATCGGCTACCAGCCTCTGGAGGTGGAGGTGTACGACCCCGAGGAGCCCGTCGACATCAAGCTCCGCGAGAAGCGCGACCTGCTCAACGAGGTGGTGGTCATCGGCTACGGAACACAGCAGCGCAACCGCCTCACGGGCAGCGTGACGACCGTGAAGGCCGACGCCCTGAAAAACACACAGCAGCCCACCGTCGAAAGTGCCCTGAGCGGCATGGTGGCAGGACTCAACGTCACGGCGGCCAGTGGACAGCCCGGCGACGCCAGCAGCATACGCATCAGAGGCGGCAACTCTGTCAACGCCAGCAACGAACCGTTGTATGTCGTCGACGGATTCATCTACTTCAAGGACGACAAGAACAGCGACACCGGACTGGGAGCCATCAGCAGCTCGCTCGACCCGCTGTCGACCATCAATCCACAGGACATTGAGAGTGTGGAGGTACTCAAAGACGTGTCGGCCACAGCCGTCTACGGCAGCCGCGGCGCCAACGGCGTGATCATCATCACTACCAAGAAAGGACGACGCGGACAGAAGAAGGCCAACATCACCTACGGCTACAGTCTCGGCGTGAGCTCCATCACGAAGAAGCTCGACCTCATGAACGCCTCGGAGTGGGCGCAGTACCAGAAGACTTACTGGAACAACAAGGGCGGCTACACCGACAAGCAGATCGCCGTCTTGGGCGAGGGTACCGACTGGCAGGACGCCGTGTTGCGCCATGGCATCCAGCAACAACACGAGCTGAGCATCACCGGTGCCACCGACAAGAGCCGCTATGCCTTCTCGGCCAACTACACCGACCAGGACGGCATCGTGCTCAACACCAACTTCCAGCGTTACAACTTCCACACCAACCTGGAGTGGGAACTGCTGCCGGGACTGCAGTTCGGCGTCAGCGCCACCTACGGACGCAGCAAGCAGAACGGACTCACCACCACCGTGGCCACCAACTACAACTCGTCGCCCTACTCCGCCGGCATCACCAACAGCTTCGTCTACGCGCTGCTCATGCCTCCCGTCATCAGCATCTACAACGCCGACGGCACCTACAACTTCACCAACCCCTACGAATACTCCTACTTCGCCATCGGCGACCATGCCGCCAATCCGGTGTACGACCTCAAGGAGAGTGTGGCCGAGAACATCAACAACTATCTGCTGAGCAACGTCTGGGCCACGTATAAGTTGTCCGACTTCCTGCTTAAGGTCTCTGTAGGCCTCAACAGCGAGAAGCTCACACAGAACTACTTCTCAGGTGCCTACACCGCACTGGGACTGGCCACGGCAGGCATCGGCGGCATCGCCAACAAGCAGAGCGACATCTGGCAGCAGGAGTACACACTGACCTACACCCACGACTTTGGACGCGCCCATCACGTGGAGGCTATGGCAGGATTCACCAGACAGTCGTCGAAGACCACCTACAACGAGTCACGTACGAGCAACTTCACCAACGAGACGCTCAAGCAGAACAACCTCGGCGACGGATCGGAAGTGTACACGCCCATCTCCAGTCTTACGAAGTCAACGCTGAGCTCCATCATCGCCCGTGTCAACTACACACTTCTCGAACGCTACAACCTCACTGCCACCTACCGTGCCGACAACTCCAGCCGCTTCGCCGCAAACCACCGCTGGGGCTATTTCCCCTCGCTGGGTCTGTCGTGGAACATCGACCGTGAGCCATGGCTTAAGCGTGCCCGCCATCTCGACTACCTCAAGTTGCGCCTCTCGGGCGGACTGGTGGGCAACCAGGAGATACCCGACTACGCTTACGCCACATCCTACAGCACAGGGTCGTACGGAGGTTCGTCAAGCTATACAAGAAGCACCACTGTCAACAGCAACCTCAAATGGGAGACCACGGCCAGCTACAACGTCGGCGTAGACGCCGGCTTCTGGAACGGACGGCTGTCGGTCGTGGCCGACGCCTACTACAAGAAGACGCGCGACCTGCTGCTCCTCGTTCCTACAGGCTTCTCCAGCGGCGTGAGCACGCAGTTGCAGAACGTGGGCAACGTGGTCAACAAAGGTGTGGAACTCACCGTCAACACACAGCTCATCAACACCAGGAAGCTGCAGTGGAGCGTCAGCGGCAACATTGCGCACAACCACAACGAGATCACAAGCATGGGATCGTCCGACAACATCATCCAGGGATCTGACAAGCAACAGATTCTGCGGGTGGGCGAGGCTCTGGGCAGCTTCTACGGACTGAAGTTCGACGGCATCGTACAGAGCGGTGAGGACGTGTCATCCCTGCCTACTGTCAACGGCATCACTCCCAAGGCCGGCGACGTGAAGTACGTCGATACCAACAACGACCACCGCATCGACGGCAACGACCGTCAGGTGTTGGGCAGCATTCAGCCCGACTTCACCTATGGCCTGTCCTCGCAACTACAATGGGGTGCCTTCGACGCACAGGTGGTGTTTGCAGGCAGCCACGGCGCCAAGCTCTACAACGCGCTGGGACGCCGGTTGGAGCAGACAGGCGACTCCTACAACGTGCTCACCACCGTGCTCGACTCATGGACGGCTGACAACGGCGGCGACCGGCTGCCACTGGCCAGCACAACACGCGCCTTCTCCTACATCGACAGCCGTTACGTGCAGAGCGCCTCTTATCTGAAGCTGCGCAACCTCACCATCGGCTACCGGCTGCCACTGCCCAAGGCCTTCCCTGTCGGCATCAGGCTCTACGCCACGGCTTCCAACCTCTTCACCATCACACCATACAAAGACTACGATCCGGAAGTGAGCAGCGGCACCGACAACGGCGCCTACCCGGCATCACGCACCTTCACTTTCGGCGTCAACATCACCTTATAATTCAACCCCTTTAACACATCACACATTATGAGAAAGTCCATTATCCTTTCCGCCTTAGCTGCGGCTTTACTGACGAGCTTCACTTCGTGCAACAGCGACAGTACAGTAACGAGCGACAACAACCAGCTCAACGACAGCAACGTCGTCGTGAGCGACGCAGCAGCCCTCTCTTTGGTCAACGGTGTCTACGCCCATTGGCAGCCGCTGAGCTCGTCGTTCACGTTTATCATAGAACTGCAATCGAACAAGATGATCTCCTTTGAGGGAGAGGAGAACGAGGCAGGGCCACTCAACAGCCGCTTCGAGGCCGGACCCGACACGTGGTACCAGGTGAAGGTTTTCAACCATCTCTTCCTGGGCATTGTGGAGGACAACAATGCCATCAGCAACATCAGCCGCGCCCTGCAGAACGGACGGGTGACGCAGACAGGCTACAATGCCGCTGTAGGCAAGGCCAAATTCCTGCGCGCGCTGGCCTACCTGAAACTGGTGCAGCTCTGGGGCGAGGTGCCATTGCTCACAGAGAACGGCGGAAGCACCACCGAGCGTGCCTCTATCAATGAGGTGTTCAATCAGATTGTCGATGACCTCACCGACGCCGAGTCGTTGCTGCTCGACTACGACGGCGACCCGCGTGTGCCGTCGAAGCAGGCAGCACAGGCCCTGCTCGCCCGCACCTATCTCGTGTGGGGCGACAACCCGCTGAGCTACGACGAGGTGCAGGCCATCGCCAACTCACAGACCGACCCCGCCTTCACCACCACGCCCAGCCGACTGGAAAAGGCCGTGGAATATGCCGACAAGGTCATCAACAGTGGTCTGCTCGCACTCGACCCCGACTACAGCAAACTGTTCGGACGTGACTACGAGAGCAACAAGCGGGGCACCAATGAGCACCTCTTCACCATAGCCCACGACGGCGACAACGTCGACGCGCAAGGCAACCACCAGACACACTGCGCCTGGACCTTCCCCTTCCAGAACGGACAGAATGGCAAGGGATTCAGCCAAAACCACACCGAGGTGGCCGACGACAACCTCTACAACGACTGGAAGGCTGAACATCCCAACGACAAACGACTCCTCAAGACGTATTTCACGCAGCTCACTAATCCCGAGGACGACTTCACCTACACTTACTACACTCCGTACTACACGCCTATCAACGGCAAGGGCGTAGACCAGAGCTACAACGACGCTGAGAATCTCGAAATCACACGCAACTCCGTTGACCGCATCGAGATACGTTACGCCGAAGTGCTGCTCACCAAGGCTGAGGCCCTCGTGCAGCTCGGACGCAACAGCGAGGCTGCCGGACCGTTCAACCAACTGCGCACAAGGGCCGGCATCGCATCGGTCGATGTTCCCACACTCGACGACATCAAGCGCGAATGGGACTATGAGTTCACCTACGAGCAGTTCTCACTGCTCAACTCCTACCGATGGAAAGACCTCATCTCCTCGGTGCGCAAGGTGAGCAACTACAAGCACTTCGCCGACGACTGGGCTTCGAAAAATACCTATACCTCCGACGAGGCTGCCTTCTTCACCAAGGTGCACAACCACCTCGTAGCAAAATATAACAATGTGAAGGGTCGCAACTACCGCCAACCCATTCCCACAGGCCTCTCCGGTGAGGACCTCGGCATTACGCCGCAGAATCCCGGATATTAACCGTCAACAGAGGATGTATCAGCGCTGATACATCCTCTGACTCTTAGGAGCAAGCACGCTCCCATAATAAAACGGACAAACATACGTTTGTCTATTATAAAACATATTCTTTCTTATGGATAACAATCAGGAAGTAAACAATAGCATTGCCAACAATCGCCGACAACTCACGCTGTGGATAGGCGCACTCATCGTGGGTGGCGCGCTGGGTCTTCTCGGCTTGGGCTGGCTCAACGCGCTGATGACGTTCATCGCCACGGTCTACACCCGTCTTTTTCAGTTTCTCGCCGTGCCCACCATCGTGCTGGCCGTCATCACCACACTGGCCTCCATCGGCGACCAGAAAGACACGGGCCGCATCTTTCGGCATGCGCTTACGTACACGTTGCTCACAACTGTGGCGGCTGCAGCGGTGGGACTCGTTTTGTTTCTTCTTATTCATCCAGGCAACCTTCCGGCTGCCATGGTGGCCGGCGGACAGACCAGCATTCCCAAGAACCTCGGCGGCGAGACCTATTACGACCACATACTCTCCGTCGTGCCCAACAATCTCGTGCAACCATTCTTAGAAGCCAACGTGTTGTCGTTGCTGCTCATAGCCGCAGCCGTAGGCATCGCCCTGGCAAAGATGAGGCAGGGCGAGCGCCGCACCACAGTGCTCAACCTGCTGCTGGGTCTGCAGGACCTGCTGTTCATGCTCATCAAAGGCCTCATCTGGACCCTGCCTCTTGGCATCCTGGCCTTTGCCGCCCAGCTCAGCGCACAGGTGTCGGCCGGTGTGGCCGCCGAGTCACTGGGCCGCTACGTGGCTGTCATCCTCGGGGGCAACGTGCTGCAGTTCTTCATCGTGCTGCCACTCTTTCTGCTGGCCCGCGGCATCAACCCCTTGCGTCACCTTGGCAAGATGATGCCAGCCGTGCTGATGGCCTTCTTCACCAAGAGTTCCGCCGCTACCCTGCCAGTCACCATGGAGACAGCCGAGAAACGGGCCGAGGTGGCACCGAAAGTGGCACGCTTCGTGCTGCCCATCTGCACCACCATCAACATGAACGGTTGCGCCGCGTTCATCCTCGTCACCTCGCTCTTCGTCATGCAGAACGGTGGCACGCAACTCACCCTGCCCACCATGCTGCTGTGGCTCGTCATCGCCGTGATAGCAGCCATCGGCAATGCAGGTGTGCCCATGGGCTGTTACTTCCTCACCCTCTCGCTGATGACCGGTCAAGGGGCACCCGTCGGCATCATGGGCATCATCCTGCCCATCTACACTATCATCGATATGGTGGAGACGGCTGAGAACGTGTGGAGCGACTCCTGCGTCGCAGCTATGACCGACCATGACCTCAAAGACAAGGCATGACACACGCTCCATTCAAACGGCTGTCAATTTATTTCATGATTTAACCCCTCTGAGAATCGAATATTTGCCACCACATGCCCACATGGGGCCAAATACGCTATTCTTAGGACATATTGCGCAAACCGTTATCAATCAGCGGCTTGCGCAATATTTTTATATCTCAACACCAACAAGTCATCAGAGTATCGCCCATATCGAGCCGGAGTATCGCCGAAATGCCACCGGAGTATCGCCCATATTCCGTCGGAGTATCGCCGAAAAAGCAACGGCGTTTCGGCGAAAGACCGAAAACAGACCGCCCAAATCGCATCCCTGTCTGCCCAAAATAGCCATTTTATCCCGACTTTGCCCCATCCTTCACACGAAAACGAAGGGAAAATGAAAACCCGATTTTATAAGAATTTTTCAAACCACATTCCTCCTTCCGCTCACGTGAAATCAGCTACCGGTCCCCCGGCCAACTAGTCACAACAACGCATGAAAGAAGGTGAAAAACATGACAAATGATAATAAGGATATAGGAAAATAAAGATTTTATTCAAATTTATCGCAAATTATTTGTTGGTTTGAAAGAAATAGCGTAATTTTGCAAACGATTTAAAACATCAATCACATATGAAGTATTACGCAACATATTCCTACTTTTATTTTTACTTTGCAAGCAATTGTGAAGCGGGAAGTTGCGTGTAAATTTCAACTTACGACAAACGATAGCAAATCCAAAATGGTTTACATCATAGTCCCGCTTCAAGTATCTTGAGGCGGGATTTTTGATTTAACAGCACACAACAATGAAAAGAATAGCGATACAAGGCATCTTAGGTTCGTTCCACGACATTGCTGCCCACCAGTACTTCAACGGCGAGCAAGTGCAACTCATCTGCTGCGCCACATTCGAAGAGGTGTTTGAGAACATCCACCGCGACCCTACTGTGATTGGCATGACAGCCATTGAGAACACCATTGCCGGATCGCTGCTCCACAACTACGAGCTGCTGCGTGCCAGCGGCGCGACCATTGTGGGAGAGCACAAGCTCCACATCACCCACAGCATCTGCTGTCTGCCCGACGACGACTGGTCGACACTGAGAGAGGTGCACTCCCACCCCGTGGCCCTCATGCAATGCCGCGACTACCTCGCCAACCACCCCGACCTCAAAGCTGTTGAAGCTGAGGACACCGCAGGCAGCGCCGAATACATCAGCAGCCATCAATGCCACGGATGGGCTGCCATCTGCCACGCCGACGCCGCAAAGATGTACGGACTGAAAGTGCTCGAAGACCACATTGAGGACAACAAGCACAACTTCACGCGCTTCCTCGTCGTCTCCGACCCTCGCAAGGCCGACTTCCTGCGGCCGCTCAACGAGGCCAACAAGGCCAGCATCGTCTTCTCACTGCCACATGAGGAAGGATCACTGTCGAAGGTGCTCACCATTCTCAGCTTCTACGACATCAACCTCACCAAGATACAATCGCTGCCCGTCATCGGACACGAATGGGAATATCTGTTCTACGTCGACGTCACCTACGAGGACCTCATACGCTACCGGCAGGCCATCGACGCCATCACACCACTCGTGAAACGCATCAAGATACTGGGCGAATACAAGGCTTCCTGACAGCGTCAGGAGGCGCTCATATCAAGACATACCAACAAGACATATTACATAAAATCACATAGCTTATGAAACCAGCAGACAGAGTAAACAGCATACAGGAGTATTACTTCAGTCGCAAGCTCAAGGAAGTGGCGCGGCTCAACGCTGAGGGTCAGGACATCATCTCACTGGCCATCGGCTCGCCCGACATGCCGCCGTCGAAGCAGACGATTGACAAGTTGTGCGAGGTGGCCCGTGACCCCAACGCCCATGGCTACCAGCCCACCAGTGGCCTGCCGGAGCTGCACGAGGCAATGGCCGGTTTCTACAAGCGTGTCTACGGCGTCGACCTCGACCCCATGCGCGAGATTCAGCCCATCATCGGCTCCAAGGAAGGCATCATGTATGTCACGCTCGCCTTCTGCAACGCAGGCGACGAAGTGCTTGTCCCCGACCCGGGGTACCCCACTTACACAGCTGTCAACAAACTGTTCGGCACGAAGATCGTCAACTATGACCTGAGGGAGGACAACGGATGGCAACCCGACTTCGACCAGCTCGAGAAGATGGACCTGAGCCGCGTCAAGGTGATGTGGGCCAACTACCCCAACATGCCCACCGGTGGTAATGCACGACGGGAGACGTTGGAAAGACTCGTAGACTTCGCCCGGCGGCACGACATACTCGTGGTCAATGACAACCCCTATTCGCTCATCCTCAACGACCACCCCATGAGCCTCATGCAGGTGCCTGGTGCCAAGGACTGTTGCGTGGAGTTCAACTCAATGTCGAAAAGCCATAACATGCCGGGATGGCGAGTCGCCATGATGGTAAGCAACCCAGAGTACATCTCATGGATGTTCAAGATACAGAGCAACATCGAGAACGGCACGTTCCGAGGCATACAACTGGCCGCTGCCGAGGCGTTCAACACCAACACGCCCGACTGGCACCGCGAAAACAACATCGAGAACTACCATCGCCGCCGCGTCATTGCCGAGGACATCATGCGAGCATTAGGCTGCACCTTCGACCCCACGCAGGTCGGCATGTTCCTCTGGGGCAAGATTCCCGACCGCTACGACAATGTGGAAGATCTCACGGAGGCTGTGCTCCACAAGGCCCGTGTCTTCATCACCCCCGGCTTCATTTTCGGCAACAACGGCAAGCGCTACATCCGCATCAGCCTCTGTGCCAAGGATGACAAGATGCAAGAGGCGCTGCGAAGAATCAGGCAGATGGTAGAATTAGGTTAAGCTGGCAAGGCAGGCCACCTATAGTTGCCAGCCTTGCCTCCCGCCTACTAGTGCCTGCTAGTGCCTACCAGTGCCTGCTAGTGCCTACCCCGCCTACTAGTGCCTACCCCGCCTACCAGTGCCTACCAGTGCCTACCAGTGCCTACCAGTGCCTACCAGTGCCTACCAGTGCCTACCAGTGCCTACTAGTGCCTACCAGTGCCTACTAGTGCCTACCAGTGCCTACCAGGCCTACTAGTGCCTACCCCGCCTACTAGTGCCTACCAGTGCCTACCAGTGCCTACCCCGCCTACTAGTGCCTACTAGTGCCTACCCCGCCTACTAGTGCCTACCAGTGCCTACCCCGCCTACTAGTGCCTACTAGTGCCTACCCCGCCTACAAAATCAACAACAAAAAGATATCAACTATGGAATTAGATCTCGAACCCCTCAACTTGCCGTCAGACAACGGCGAACGTCCCATCGTAATCGCAGGCCCCTGTTCTGCTGAGACCGAGGAACAAGTGATGACCACCGCACGGCAGCTGGCCAATAAAGGCTGCCACATATTCCGTGCAGGCATCTGGAAGCCACGCACCAAACCCGGAGGCTTTGAGGGCAACGGCGAAGCCGCCCTGCCCTGGATGCAGGAAGTGAAGAAAGAAACAGGCATGCTCACAGCCACCGAGGTGGCCACACCCGAGCATGTCGAACTGGCACAGAAATACGGCATCGACATCCTGTGGATCGGTGCACGCACCTCGGCCAACCCCTTCGCCATGCAGGACCTCGCCGACAGCCTCAAAGGATACGACGGTCCCGTACTGGTCAAGAACCCGGTCAACCCCGACCTCGAACTCTGGATCGGTGCCATGCAACGCCTCAACCAGGCCGGAATCAAGCGACTGGGAGCCATCCACCGCGGATTCTCCAGCTACGACAAGAAGATATACCGCAACCTGCCAATGTGGCAGATACCCATCGAGCTGCACCGACGCATACCCAACCTGCCCATCATCTGCGACCCAAGCCATATTGGTGGCCGGCGCGACCTCATCGCACCCCTATGCCAGCAAGCCATGGACCTCGGCTTCGACGGCCTCATCGTCGAAAGTCACTGCGACCCTGACTGCGCTTGGAGCGATGCTAAACAGCAGATCACGCCCAACATCCTCGACTACATCTTGAGTCTGCTCGTCGTCAGAAGCGAGCATACCACAACAGAAGGACTGCGGCAGCTGCGCTCGCAGATCGATGAGATTGACAACCAGCTCATGGACCTCATGGCCAAGCGCCTGCGCGTATGCCGAGAGATTGGTACATTTAAGAAAGAACACAACATGACTGTGCTGCAGGCCGGGCGCTACAACGAAATCCTTGAGAAGAGAGGCGCACAGGCATCACTCTGCGGCATGTCGCCCGAGTTTGCCGCGCACGTCTTCGAACTCATCCACGAAGAGAGCGTACGGCAGCAACTACAAATCGTAAACGAATAGATATATGAAGATTCTCGTGATGGGAGCCGGAAAGATGGGCTCCTTCTTCATCGACCTGCTCAGTTTCGACCACGATGTGGCCGTCATTGAGCAGGATCCGAAGCGCATGCGCTTCACCTACAACTGTCAGCGCTTCACATCCATGGACGAGGTGAAGGCCTTCGCACCCGAACTGGTCATTAATGCCGTGACAGTGAAGTACACCATACCTGCCTTCGAGCAGATCATGCCCTACCTGCCTAAGGACTGCATCATCTCTGACATCTCGTCAGTAAAGACCAGCCTCAAGGCCTTCTACGAACAGACCGGACATCCATACGTCTCCACCCACCCGATGTTCGGACCCACCTTTGCCAATCTCAACCAGTTGTCCGAAGAAAACGCCATCATCATCAGCGAAGGCGACTACATGGGACGCATCTTCTTCAAAGATCTATATCAGCGGCTCGGACTGCACATCTACGAATACACGTTTGAGGAGCACGACAAAACCGTGGCCTACTCGCTGAGCATTCCCTTTGTCTCCACTTTCGTCTTTGCAGCCGTGATGAAGCATCAGGACGCACCGGGCACGACGTTCAAGCGCCACATGCAGATCGCACGTGGTGTGCTCTCAGAAGACGACTATCTCCTCCAGGAGATTCTCTTCAACCCCTACACACACGATCAAGTGGCACAGATACGCAGCGAGCTCAAGGAACTACTGCAAATCATCGACAACAAAGACGCCGATGGAATGAAAGCCTATCTTACAAAGATAAGACACAACGTAGCCGAACAGGAATAATACCATTTGCTGATTATCCCACAAGCGTTCCATCATGGGGCATAGGCATTTTCGCCTGTGCCCCATGATGCCTACCTTGCCTACCCTTGCCTACCCCGCCTACCCTTGCCTACCCTGCCTACTCTCGCCTACCCCGCCTACCCCCGCCTACCCTTGCCTACCCTGCCTACTCTCGCCTACCCCGCCTACCCCGCCTACCCTTGCCTACCCCGCCTACCAGTGCCTACCCCCGCCTACCCTTGCCTACCCCCTACCCTTGCCTACTCTCGCCTACCCTGCCTACTCTTGCCTACCCCCCCGCCTACTCTGCCTACCCCGCCTACTCTTGCCTACCCTTGCCAGCTAAGCGAAATAAAGTGGCTGACAATGACGCTATTTCGGAATATATTCGTTAACTTTGCACAAAAATTAAGTTCATATTATGTTTGAGAATTTAACCGACCGCCTTGAACGCTCATTCAAGATGCTTAAAGGCGAAGGCAAGATCACTGAGATAAACGTCGCCGAGACGCTCAAGGATGTCCGCCGTGCACTGCTCGATGCGGATGTCAACTATAAAGTAGCAAAGTCTTTCACAGATACCGTCAAGCAGAAGGCACTGGGCATGAACGTGCTGACAGCCGTCAAGCCAGGACAGCTGATGGTGAAGATCGTCCACGACGAACTGGCCAAGCTTATGGGAGGCGAGGCCACGGAACTCAAGCTCGACGGCAAGCCCTCTATCGTGTTGATGTCGGGTCTGCAAGGATCGGGTAAGACAACGTTCAGCGGCAAGCTGGCCAACATGCTCAAGCAGAAGCAACACAAGCATCCGTTGCTCGTGGCCTGCGACGTCTACCGCCCGGCCGCCATCGACCAGTTGAAAGTCGTAGGACAGGGCATCGACGTACCCGTGTACAGCGAGCCCGACAACAAAAACGTCAATGAGATTGCCGACCATGCCGTGCAAGAAGCTAAAGCCAAAGGCTACGACGTAGTCATCATCGATACCGCTGGTCGACTGGCCGTAGACGAGCAAATGATGAACGAAATCAGCAGTCTCAAGGAGCATATCCATCCCGATGAGGTGCTGTTCGTGGTTGACGCCATGACCGGTCAGGATGCCGTCAACACCGCCAAGGAGTTCAACGACCGTCTTGACTTCGACGGTGTGGTGCTCACCAAGCTCGACGGTGACACACGCGGCGGTGCCGCACTCTCCATTCGCACCGTCGTCACCAAGCCAATCAAATTCATCGGTACCGGTGAGAAGATGGAAGCCATCGACGTGTTCCACCCCGACCGTATGGCCGACCGTATCCTGGGCATGGGCGACGTGGTATCTCTCGTGGAGCGCGCACAGGAGCAGTTCGACGAGGAAGAGGCCAAACGACTGCAGAAGAAGATTCAGAAGAACAAGTTCGACTTCAACGACTTCCTCAATCAGATCGAGCAGATCAAAAAGATGGGCAACCTCAAAGAGCTCGCTTCGATGATTCCAGGCGTGGGCAAGGCCATCAAGGATATCGACATCGACGACAATGCCTTCAACGGCATCGAGGCCATCATCCGCAGCATGACACCCAAGGAGCGCACCAACCCAGAAGTGCTCAATCAAAGCCGCAAGATGCGCATCGCAAAAGGTTCCGGCACCAGCATTCAGGAGGTCAACCGACTCGTCAAGCAGTTTGACCAGACCCGTAAGATGATGAAAATGGTGACAGGCAACGGTATGCGCAACATGATGAGGAACATGCCGAAGATGCAGAAATAAATAACAAACATAGCTATGACATTGATTGATGGAAAGGCCACTGCCGCAGCCATAAAGCAGCAGATTGCAGAAGAGGTTAAGCAGATGATTGCCAACGGACAGAAGCAACCGCATCTGGCCGCTGTGCTCGTGGGCCACGACGGCGGCTCGGAGACCTACGTCAAGAACAAGGTCATCGCATGCGAACAGTGCGGATTCAAGTCGACACTCATCCGCTATGAGGACGACGTCACGGAAGAAGAGTTGCTGGCTTGTGTCGACCGGCTCAACAAAGACACTGACGTCGATGGCTTCATCGTGCAGCTGCCTCTGCCAAAGCACATCGACGAACAGAAAATCATCATGGCCATCGACTACCGCAAGGATGTCGACGGCTTCCATCCCATCAATGTCGGACGCATGGCCATCGGCCTGCCCTGCTTCGTCTCCGCCACGCCGCTTGGCATCCTGACATTGCTGCAGCACTACCACATCGAAACTTCGGGCAAGAAATGCGTTGTGCTCGGCCGAAGCAACATCGTGGGCAAACCCGTCGCGCAGCTCATGATGCAGAAGCAATACGGCGATGCCACTGTGACAGTCTGTCACTCCCATTCCAAGACCCTTAAACAGGAATGCCGTGAGGCTGACATCATCATCGCGGCCATCGGCCGACCCGACTTCGTCACGGCAGACATGGTGAAAGAGGGCGCCGTCATCATCGATGTAGGCACCACACGCGTGCCCGACGCCACGAAAAAGAAAGGATTCCGACTCAACGGAGATGTTAAGTTTGACGAAGTAGCACCCAAGTGCTCATTCATCACACCTGTGCCCGGCGGTGTAGGACCCATGACCATCTGCTCGCTTATGAAGAACACACTCGCCGCTGCCAAGAAAACTTATTATAAGTAACTGGCGAAAACACCATCTTCTGTCAGCTAAGCGGACTTAAGACAACACAAAGTCCGACCTTTACCACCTATTATATAATAAGGTAAAAGGCGCCACAACGACAACACATTGACACTGATAGGATGACTATCCAATGTCATCATGATGACACACATACATGATTGCATTGACCGACTGATGACAATACGATGGCAGACTAATGACAATGCTGTGAAAAAACAATGACAGTATAATGACAATTTTTCAACGGAAAACGACCGCCACAGTGGCACAACAGACTTGACAGAGCGCAATAAATACATCTTTTTCCAAACGGCAAAGCAAGATTTCGTTGAAAAAATTTGCGGGAACGGAGATTTGGCATTACATTTGCACCGTCAAAGTAAAAAGATAATATTTAGGTAATTATTAATTCAACTATTTGTATTATGAAAAAGTTATTTACGTTGGTGGCTGCTGCCGTGTTGGCAGTAAGCGCTTCTGCTCAGACTGTAACTGAGAGCAAGACTTTTGACAACATCTACGTAGGCATTAACGGTGGCGTTGCTACAAAGGCAACAGGTCACGCTTGGCTGAAGGGTCTCGATCCTAACTTCGGCGTTCGCGTTGGCCGTTACTTCACTCCTGTCTTCGGTTTGGCTGTTGAGAGCAATGCCTATTTCTCCAATAAGCCTTGGGCCAGCGACGGTACAGCTTTCCGTGCTGTGAACACCAGCCTGCTGGGTACTGTAAACCTGAGCAACTGGCTCGGCGGCTACAAGGGCGAGCCCCGTATGTTCGAGGTGAGCGCTCTCTACGGTCTCGGATGGGCTCATACCTTCGGCACAAAGAGCAACGACATCAACGCTGTTCCTCAGAAGTCTATTGGCAAGGCCAACTCTCTGACTTCAAAGGCAGGTCTTGACTTCGCTTTCAACCTCGGCGAGAAGAAGGCTTGGCAGGTATACATTGAGCCCGCAATGATCTGGGGTCTCAACGGCTTCGGCTACGAGGGCGCTCAGTACAACATCAACCGCGCATTCGCTCAGTTGAACGCTGGTGTCATCTACAAGTTCAAGAACTCTAACGGCACTCACAACTTCACAATCGCACAGGTCCGCGACCAGAGCGAGATCGATGGTCTGAACAGCCAGATCAACGACCTGCGCAATGAGCTCGCCAAGAAGCCTAAGGAGGTTGTCAAGGAGGTTGTCAAGGAAGCTCCTGCTACCACTAAGGAAGTAAAGGTTGAGAACCTCGTGTTCGTTACCTTCGCACAGGGCAAGACTGCTCTCACCAACGAGGCTAAGAAGGCTCTGAACAGCATCAAGAGCGGCAAGCACGTTGAAATCGTTGGTACCGCTTCTCCTGAGGGCAGCGCTGAGGTTAACCAGAAGATCTCTCAGGGTCGTGCCGACAGCGTTGCTGCATACCTGAAGAGCAAGGGCGTCATCGTTGACGAGGCTAACGGTAAGGGCGTTCAGGGTACTACTTCTAACCGCCTGGCTGTGGTTTACGTGAAGTAATAACCAATAAAACGAAATAGATAAAATCCCGTCTTTCCTGCGCAAGCATGGAGAGGCGGGATTTTTGTGTGAAGTCAGCCTCCTCTAACAAGACCCACAAAAGTTCTTAAAGCCAATCCCCATTACAGTTCTTAAAGCCAATCCCCATTAAAGTTCTTAAAGCCAATCCCTATCACAGTTCTTAAAGCCAATCCCCATTACAGTTCTTAAAGCCAATCCCCATATAAATATCAGAGTCATATCCCCATAAAAGTTCTAAAGTCAAATCCCATAAAAGTTCTTAAAGCCGGCAGTCTTTGTTTGGCTATTTGCGTGATTTTTATTATCTTTGAGCAACTATGGCAATAACGATAATCACTTTGACGCTCACCGTAGCGATGTTCATATGGGGTAAGTGGCGCAGCGATGTCACCGCTGTTGCTGCTTTGTGTGTATTGATGTTAACCGGCGTGCTTTCGCCTTCGGAAGCCCTGGCCGGATTTGCTTCACCGGTTGTTATAATGATGGTGGGGCTATTTGTCGTTGGCGGTGCATTGTTGCAGACAGGCCTGGCACGTGAAGGCGGCAACCGGATGATGTCGCTTGCCAAAGGAAGTGAGCGCAGGGCGTTCTTGCTTGTTATGCTTAGCACGTCTTTTATTGGAGCCTTTGTCAGCAACACCGGCACAGTGGCATTGATGATGCCCATTGTCGTGAGTATGTCAGCACAGGCAGGCTTCAGTAGCAGCAGATTACTGATGCCACTGGCATTTGCTTCCAGTTTGGGTGGCATGCTAACGCTCATCGGAACCCCGCCCAACCTTGTGGTGAGTGAGGCTTTGGAAAAAGCAGGCTATCAGCCTTTGGGCTTCTTCGCTTTCCTTCCCGTCGGTTTGATAGTGATTGCCTTGGGCATCATTATGCTGCTGCCCATGAGCAAACAACTTGTCAAGGAGAAGTCAAAGAAACGACGTAAGCAAGGTAAGTCTCTTGACGATTTGGTGGACGAATACCAACTCGAAGGAAATCTACATAAGTACAGCGTGCCGGCCCACAGCAAGCTGGTTGGTTGCAAGGTTGCCGACTTAGACTTGAGCACCTCGTCAATTACAATAGTCGAGATACGCAACGAACGCAAGAACCGTCTCGGTCTGCGCGATGTCAGTCAGAGCATTGTGTCGGGCGATACAGTGATTGAAGGTGGAGATATTCTCTATCTCATAGGCAATGAGGAAGGCATGGGGAGGTTAGCTAAGGCCTTTGGATTGGTTCATATCAAAGGCGCGCAGCTTGACTTCTACGATATTGGACTTGCTGAGCTTGTTGTTCTTCCAGCGTCAAAGCTGGTCAATACAGCTATACATGATTCCCGTTTGAGAGAGAAGTATCGGGTCAATGTGCTGGGCATCAGACGTGGTCATGAATATATATTTGACAATTTAGGCGATACACGTCTGCACGATGGTGACGTGCTTCTGGTTCAAGCACAATGGGACGATCTGTTGCAACTCAACAGCGATGCTGACGACTGGGTGGTCTTAGGACGTCCCGACAAGACCATAGGAAAGGTGACACTTGACTACAAGGCTCCTGTTGCTGCGGCGATTATGATGTTGATGGTATTGCTGATGGTGGTTGACTGGATACCAGTGGCTCCGGTGACAGCCGTGCTCTTGGCTGCGGTGCTAACCATCGTTTCCGGATGTTTCCGGTCGGTGGATGCAGCTTATAAGACAATCAACTGGCAGAGTGTCATTCTGATAGCGGCTATGATGCCCATGTCCACAGCGCTGGAGAAGACCGGAGCCTCGTCTGTGGTCTCCGAAGGTCTCGTGCAGTTGCTTGGCAGCGTAGGACCGACAGCACTCTTGGCAGGCATCTATTTCACGACGTCTCTCCTTACGATGTTTATCAGCAACACGGCCACGGCTGTGCTTATGGCTCCGATAGCTCTGTCGACGGCTCAGCAGACCGGCGTCTCGCCCTATGCTTTCCTCATGGCAGTAACACTTGGTGCAAGCATGTGCTTTGCCTCACCGTTCTCTACCCCGCCCAATGCATTGGTGATGAAGGCCGGGCAATACAGCTTTATCGATTACGTGAAAGTGGGGCTGCCCTTGCAAGTGGCCATTGGTGTTGTCATGACGTTTGTGCTTCCGCTTCTCTTCCCCTATTAACAGAAAACAGGATGCCGTGGCGGAGGGAATGCTGCCTAGGGTATGTCGCAATAAATATAAGGAATCACTCCGTCAGGCTTTCGATTTCGAATGATTTAGACGAGTATTCCTTATTATTTAGTTGCATTTTGGCTTATTTTCCACTAATATTATCGTTATTTATCTAAAAAGTAATTACCTTTGCACACAATAACAAATTGATAGGTTATGAAGCATCAATTAAGAAGCGCGGTCTGTACAGAAGGCCGTAGAATGGCTGGAGCCCGTGCGTTATGGGTGGCTGCAGGCATGAAACACGAGCAGTTTGGTAAGCCCATTATCGCTATTGTCAATAGTTTTACGCAATTTGTCCCTGGCCATACACACTTACACGAGATTGGTCAGATTGTAAAAAAAGAGATAGAGTCAATGGGCTGCTATGCCGCAGAGTTCAACACGATAGCCGTTGACGACGGCATCGCCATGGGTCATGACGGCATGCTCTATTCATTGCCTTCGCGTGACATTATTGCTGACTCTGTTGAGTATATGGTAAATGCACATAAGGCTGATGCCATGATCTGCATATCCAATTGCGACAAGGTGACGCCGGGCATGCTGATGGCCGCCATGCGTCTCAATATCCCAACCATCTTCTGTTCCGGTGGTCCTATGGAGGCAGGACGCTGGAAAGGCGAGAACGCCGACCTCATCACGGCCATGATAGCCGGCGCCGACACCTCAGTGAGCGACAACGACCTGACGAAAATCGAGCAGACAGCCTGTCCTGGCTGCGGTTGTTGTTCTGGCATGTTCACTGCCAACTCGATGAACTCTCTCACCGAAGCCATCGGTCTGGCTCTGCCCGGTAACGGAACCATCCTGGCCACCCACAAGAATCGCATCGAGCTGTTCAAAGCTGCAGCCCGCCAGATCGTGAAGAACGCTTACGCCTACTACGAGGACGGCGACGAGTCGGTACTGCCACGCAGCATCGCCACACGTCAGGCTTTCCTCAACGCCATGACGCTCGACATCGCCATGGGCGGCAGCACCAACACCGTGCTTCACCTGCTGGCCGTAGCCCAGGAAGGCGGCGTCGACTTCAAGATGAGCGACATCGACCAGCTGAGCCGCAAGGTGCCCTGCATCTGCAAGCTCGCACCCAACACTCAGAAATACAGCGTGCAAGAGTGCAACCGCGCAGGTGGCATCCTCGGCATCCTCAACGAGCTCAACAAGGGCGGACTGATTGACGGCAGCGTCAGGCGCGTCGACGGCACGACACTCGACGAAGCCATGAAGAAATACGACATCACAGGCGACAGCATCGACCCGGAGGCTTCACGCATCTACCACAGTGCGCCCGGCCGCCATTTCTCCACGAAGATGGGCTCACAGGACGAGCAATGGGAATCGCTCGACACCGATCGTGCCAATGGTTGCATCCGCGACCTGCAACATGCCTATACTAAGGACGGAGGTCTGGCCGTGCTCTTTGGCAACATCGCACAGAACGGCTGCGTGGTGAAGACGGCTGGCGTGGCACCCGAGTTGTGGCACTTCGAAGGTCCGGCCGTGGTGTTCGACTCACAGGAAGACGCCTGCGAGGGCATCCTCGGCGGCAAGGTCAACAGCGGCGACTGCGTGGTAATCACCCACGAGGGTCCCAAGGGCGGTCCGGGCATGCAGGAGATGCTCTACCCGACCTCCTACATCAAGAGCCGTCATCTCGGCAAAGAGTGTGCGCTCATTACCGACGGCCGCTTCTCCGGAGGCACCAGCGGACTAAGCATCGGCCATATCTCACCGGAGGCTGCTGCAGGCGGTAACATCGGAAAGATCAAGGACGGCGACATCATCGTCATCGACATCCCCAGCCGCAGCATCAACGTCAAGCTCAGCGACGAAGAGCTTGCAGCCCGTGAGCAGCAACCACTGAAGCGTCACCGCGTGGTGAGCAAGGCCTTGAGAGCCTACGCACAGAGCGTCAGTTCTGCCGACAAGGGCGGTGTCAGAATCATCTAACCGGGCACGGCCAAGTCACAACTCGGAGAAAACAAGTCAAAACTCTAAGGGGCCAAGTCACGACTCGGAGAAAACAGGTCGTTAACTCGGAGAAAACAAGTCACAACTCTAAGGGGCCACAAGTCATAAGCTCGGAGGAAGGCCAAGTCATTAACTCAGTGAGAAAGTACAATGGATAACAATATCAACAGCAAGCAAAAAGCTCCGCAACAGTTTACGGAGCCGGAGGCACCATGGGCCGGCGTGAAGATCGGCGAGGAGTGTTCTGGCTCTGAGATTCTCATGCGGGCGCTCTATCAAGAGAACGTACATACCATCTTTGGCTATCCAGGCGGTGCCATCATGCCCGTCTACGATGCCCTTTACACCTACACCCACAAGCGTTCGCCGTGGTTCAAGCACATACTCGTGCGCCACGAGCAGGCAGCCGCCCACGCCGCTGAGGGTTACGCCCGCGTCAGCGGTGAGGTAGGCGTATGCATCGTGACCTCAGGTCCCGGTGCCACGAATACACTCACCGGCGTGGCCGATGCGATGATGGACTCCGTGCCCGTCGTCGTCATCGCCGGCCAGGTGGGCATCAAGTCACTGGGTAGCGACGCCTTCCAGGAAGTGGACCTCGTTGACATGGCACAGCCTATCACCAAGTGGGCATACCAAATTCGCCGTCCCGAGGATGTGGCATGGGCTGTCAACCGCGCGTTCTACATCGCCCGCAGCGGCCGTCCCGGTCCTGTGGTGCTCGACTTCCCACGCAACGCTCAGATAGGCAAAGCCGTATGGATGCCGGGCAAGGCCGACAAGGTACGCTCCTACAATCCCTATCCGAAGATCGACCCCGAGGCCGTGAAGCAAGCTGCCGAACTCATCAACAATGCCAAGAAGCCCTTCGCCCTCGTCGGACACGGCGTAGAACTGGGCAATGCACAAGAAGAGCTACGGACGTTTCTGGAGCTGGCTGATATCCCTGCCGGCCGCACCATGCTGGGATTGTCGGCTCTGCCGTCGGACCATCCGCTCAACATGGGCATGCTGGGCATGCACGGCAACTATGCGCCGAACATCAAGGAGCAGGAGTGCGACGTGCTCATCGCCATCGGCATGCGCTTCTCCGACCGTGTCACCGGCCGTCTCGACCGCTATGCCAAGCAGGCTAAGATCATTCATCTCGACATCGACCCGTCGGAGATCGACAAGAACGTGAAGACCGACGTAGCAGTAATCGGCGACTGCAAGGAAAGCCTTGCCTCCATCACCAAACTGCTGCGCAAAGCCGACCACACCCAATGGATCAAGTCGTTCCAACCACTGAAGGACGAGGAGCGGCGTGAGGTCATCGACCCCGCCATCCATCCCACCAGCGGTCCGCTGCTCATGGGCGAGGTGGTCAACGCCGTGGCCGAAGCCACCAAGGGCGAGGCCGTTATGTGCAACGATGTCGGTCTCAACCAGATGTTCTCCGCCCGATACTTTCAGTTCAAGCGCAATCGCAGCATCGTCAGCAGCGGCGGCTTCGGCACGATGGGCTTCGGTCTTCCTGCCGCCATCGGCGCCACGTTCGGCGCTCCCGACCGTCAGGTAGTGCTGTTCACCGGCGACGGCGGCTTCCAGATGTGCATTGAGGAGTTGGGCACCATCATGGAGCAGCAGGCTCCCGTCAAAGTGATTCTACTCAACAACAACTACTTAGGCAACGTGCGCCAGTGGCAGGACCTGATGTTCAACCACCGCCGTTCGTTCACCCACATGCTCAACCCGTTCTATGAGAAGATTGCAGAGGGCTACGGCATCGCCTACGATGTCGTCATCGACCGCAAAGAGCTTAAGGACAAAGTTGAGAAGATGGTGGCTGCCGACGGGCCATACATCCTGGAGTGCGCCGTGAAAGAAGAGGAAAATGTCACGCCGATGATTACACCGGGTAGCGCCATTGACGAGATGAAGTTGCACTTGGATATTTAAACAGTCATGGAAGAGAAGTTTTACACCTTATTAGTATATAGCGAGAACGTTGCCGGCATTCTGAATGAGGTGACGAACGTGTTCACCCGCATTCAGGTCAACATCGAGAGCCTCAACGTGTCGGCCTCAAGCATCGAAGGCGTACACAAGTACACCATCACCTGCTGGAGCGATCCCGAACAGATAGTGAAGATAAAGAAGCAACTGGAGAAGAAGCTCAACGTCATCAAAGCCAACTACTACACCGACGACCAGCTCTTCATCCACGAGGTGGCGCTCTACAAGATCTCCACCCCCGTGCTGCTCGACAACCCCGAGGTGTCGCATACCATCCGCAAGCACAACGCCCGCATGATGGAGGTGAACCCCACCTACTCGACCGTGTTGCTCACCGGACTGACCGACGACATCACCGACCTCTACTCCCGTCTGAACAGCTTCGGCTGTCTGCTGCAGTACACACGCTCGGGCCGCATCGCCGTGACGCGCAGCTTCGAGGAATCGGTGAGCGAATACCTTGAGGAACGCGAGAAATAACGGCACGTAATCAACAAGCATAAGTAAACGAAGAAATGAACACACAACTCTCAAAGGTTGGCGCCTACGACTTCATGGTCGAGCCGTTCCACTGCGATTACAGCAACCACCTGTTTTGGGGCCACTTAGGCAACGCCATGCTCAACGCTGCCGACTATCACAGTACAGAACGCGGCTACGGCGTCAACGAACTCAACAAGATACACAAGACCTGGGTGCTGTCGCGCCTGGCCATCGAGCTCAACGAAGTGCCGGTGGCCTATGATGACCTGACCATCGAGACGTGGGTGGAGGCAGCCATGAAGTTCTTCACCAGCCGCAACTTCGCAGTGACCAACGCCAAAGACGGCCGTACCTACGGCTACGGACGAAGCGTATGGGCGATGATAGACACCGACACACGACAGCCCACCGACCTGCTTTCCGTCCACGACGGACTCATCAAACAGTACGTGGAAACCGACAAAGCTTGTCCCATCGACAAGCCCAGCCGCGTGATCGTACCACAAGACGCACCCCTGACCAACAGCTTCAAGGCCCTATACAGCGATGTCGACATCAACGGGCATGTCAACTCCGTAAAGTATATCGAGCACGTGCTCGACCTGTTCGACATAGCCTACTACCGCACCCACCGGCTGCAGCGACTGGAGATAGCCTATGTGGCAGAGGCACATGAGGGCGACAATCTGTGTTTACATTGTCAACAGACCAGCGACAACGACTATGCTGTGAAAATGGTCAAGCAAGGGAAAGAAAACGAAACAGTTGTAAGATGTTGTGTTAAATTTGTAAAAGTATAGAAGATTTCTTTGCTGTTTCCTTTTAAATCATTACCTTTGCACCATCAATCAGATTGAGAAAGGAATAAGAGTAATAAATTCTAATTAAAGCATTTAATTATGGCAAAAATGAATTTTGGTGGCGTTGAAGAAAACATCGTCACAAAGGATGAGTTTACTTTAGAGAAAGCACGTGAGGTACTGAAGAATGAAACGATTGCTGTAATTGGCTATGGTATTCAGGGACCTGGCCAGGCAGGCAATCTGCGCGATAATGGTTTCAACGTAATTGTAGGTCAGCGTAAGGGTAAGTCTTACGACAAGGCTGTAGCAGACGGCTGGGTGCCCGGCAAGACACTGTTCTCCATCGAGGAGGCTGTTGAGAAGGGTACGATCATCGCTATGCTGCTCTCTGATGCAGGCCAGATTTCTGTTTGGCCTAAGATCAAACAATATCTGACTCCCGGCAAGACGCTGTACTACAGCCACGGCTTTGCCATCAACTGGCAGGACCGCACAGGTGTGGTGCCTCCCAAGGACATCGATGTGATCATGGTGGCTCCTAAGGGCTCCGGCACATCTCTGCGCACACTGTTCCTCGAGGGCCGCGGCATCAACTCTTCTTACGCAGTCTACCAGGACGCTTCCGGCAAGGCAAAGGAGAAGACACTGGCCATGGGCGTAGGTATCGGCTCGGGCTATCTGTTTGAGACCACTTTCAACAAGGAAGCCACCTCTGACCTGACCGGCGAGCGTGGTGCCCTGATGGGTGCTATCGAGGGTCTGTTCGAGGCTCAGTATCAGGTACTGCGCGAGCACGGACACTCTCCTTCGGAGGCATTCAACGAGACCGTGGAGGAGTTCACCCAGAGTCTCTGCCCGCTGTTCGGCGAGAAGGGTATGGACTGGATGTACGCCAACTGCTCTACTACCGCTCAGCGTGGTGCCCTCGACTGGCGTCCTCGCTTCAAGGCAGCCAACCTGCCTGTGATGGAGTGGCTGTACAGCTCTGTGGAGAGCGGCAACGAGGCTCAGATCTCTATCGACAAGAACTCGCAGCCCGACTACCGCGAGAAGCTCAACAAGGAGCTCCAGGACATGCACGACATGGAAATGTGGCGCGCTGGCGAAACTGTGCGTAAGCTCCGTCCTGAGAACAATTAATCTTCGTTTACTTTAATATAATTTACCTCGGCCGTTTGCAACGTAGCATTCGACCGAGGTTTTTTTGTTGTAGGCAGGGTAGGCGGAGTAGGCAGGATAGGCGAGGTAGGCAGGGTAGGCAAGGTAGGCAAGGTAGGCAGGATAGGAATGATAGGAATGGTAGGAATGATAGGAGGAGTAGGAAAGATAGGAAGGATAGGAGAAGTAGGAGAAGTAGGAGAAGTAAAAGAAGTAGAAAAGATAGGGAAGGCAGGATATCAGGCGGGTAATGTTGAACCATCCTCGTTGCTGTTGGTAATCCATTCATATTTCTTGGCCCATCGCCAAACCGTCGTGCGGGGGAGGTTGGTGATGTTCTGAATCTGCGGATTGTTCAGGCCGATGCGCAGCAGATAGCACACCCGCAGCTCCTGCCTGTCCACGCGTCCCATTCTGCGGATGAGCGTGTCGTTGAAGTCGGGGTATCTCTGGTCAACGGCTGCCATGAGCCTTTTCCAGTCGTCCTCCTCCATCACCCGCTTGCCTTCCGAGGACTGTCTGACAGCATCGATGATGTCATCGGCACTACCCTCAAGCTCTGTCTGATGAAGCAAACGCATGAAGCTCTTGTTCTGATTGACAAGCCCCTCCAGCATCTTCTCCTTCTCCTTGAGCACACTTTTGTAGTTCTCGATCTCCATCGTCACGCGGTCCAAGTCCTGCTGCTTGCGTAGGAGGTTCTGTTCCTGCCGGTGCAACTCGTCTTCCTTCAGTCGGTTGTCGGCACGCAACTGCTCCAGTTCACGCTCATAAGAACGGGCGATACGGCGATGATACACCCGCTCACGGTTAAACTTCGTGCGCAGCAGGATATACATGACGATGAGGAAACACACGATGGAAAGACTCACCGTCATCACCCAGAAGGCATTCTGATGGTAAAATCCCGTCGGAGCAGAAGTAAGCAACAATACCTGCATAAGTCTCATAATTTATCTTTAGCATTGCAAAGATAAGCCATTTTCACCAATTATAACCTTAGAAAAGGCAAATGTTTGTTCCAACTTGTTCCAATTGGAACGTCATGGGACAAAAAAAGCGAACAACGGAAGCTGATAATCTCTAACTTTGCATCAAACCAAAAGACGTACCATTATGATTGACTATCTTACCTCCAACTTATGGCTCATCTGGACGCTCATCTGTGTCCTGGCCTTAATTTTGGAAGTGTCGTCTGGCACTTTCTATCTCATGTGTTTTGCATTAGGTGCCGCCTGCTCCATTGTCGTGACATTGTTAGCCACTCCTTTCTGGCTGCAGGTGCTGGTGTTTGTCATCGCTTCGGTGATCAGTGTGTTCTGCGTGCGTCCATTCGTGTTGCGCTACCTCCATCCCAACCACAGCGACCGGCCGAGCAACGCCGACGCACTGATTGGCCGCGAAGGCATTGTCATTGAGGCCATCCGCCCCGACCGCGACGGATATGTCAAGGTGGACGGTGACGAATGGCGGGCAGTGGCCAAAGACAACGGCAGCATCGCCAAAGGTGAGCGCGTGCGCATCGTGGCACGCGAGAGCATCATCGTCACAGTAGAACTAATTTCACAAAACCAATAACTTATTAAAATCAACTATCATGGTTACAATGTATGTTCTTATCGGCCTTGTGATCCTGGCAATCGTCTTTGCCAAAATGGCCATCGTGATCATCCCACAAAGTGAGACGCGCATCATCGAGCGACTCGGTAAGTATTACGCCACCCTTAAACCTGGTATCAACATCATCATCCCCTTCATCGATCGGGCAAAGGTGATCGTGACATTGCAACGTGGACGCTATATCTACAGCAACCACATTGACCTGCGCGAACAGGTATACGACTTCGACAAGCAGAACGTGATTACCAAGGATAACATCCAGATGCAGATCAACGCCCTGCTCTACTTCCAGATCGTCGATCCCTTCAAGGCTGTCTACGAGATCAACAATCTGCCCAACGCCATTGAGAAGCTCACACAGACCACCTTGCGTAACATCATCGGTGAGATGGAACTGGACCAGACCCTCACCTCACGCGACATCATCAACACCAAGCTGCGCGGCGTGCTCGACGACGCCACCAACAAATGGGGCATCAAGGTGAACCGTGTGGAGCTGCAGGACATCACTCCTCCGCAGAGCGTGCTCATGGCCATGGAGAAGCAGATGCAGGCCGAGCGTGACAAGCGTGCCACCATCCTCACCTCCGAGGGTCAGAAACAGGCACAGATTCTGAAGTCGGAAGGTGACAAGACGGCCACCATCAACCGCGCCGAAGCCGACAAGCAACAGGCCATCCTGCGTGCTGAGGGTGAGGCCACAGCCCGCATACGCAAGGCAGAGGCCGAGGCTGCTGCCATCGAGAAGATCACGCAGGCCGTGGGACAATCGACCAACCCGGCCAACTACCTGCTCGCAAAGAACTATATCACTATGCTGCAACAAGTGGCAAGCGGTGACAAGTCGAAGACCGTGTTCCTGCCCTACGAGGCATCCAACCTCATGGGAAGTCTCGGAGGCATCAAGGAACTCTTCAAGTAATATCGGAAGGACGGAAGCTTTGAAGTCCTGAAGTCCAGAAGTACGGAAGTACTGAAGCTTTGAAGTTCAGAAGTCCAGAAGTACGGAAGTCCAGTCAAATGCATAAGCATAGGGAAGAATAAGCAAAGCATAAGCGTCAAGCAATCAGGTGTTATTAACGTAATGACTGAACTTCTGAACTTCAGGACTTCTGAACTTCAGGACTTCTGAACTTCTCAAAATTCAGGACTTCTCAAATTTAGGCCATCCGGACCCCCCATTTATATAACAGACAAAAGTATGAACATTTGTATTGTATGTGGTGCACGCCCCAACTTCATGAAGGTGGCACCTGTCATCCGTGCCATCAAGGCTGACCAAGCCCATGGCTCAGACATCTCCTACCGGTTGCTCTACACCGGCGCTCCCGACGACCCCACCATTGAGCCGTCTCTCTTCAACGACCTTCAGATAGCTCCACCCAACGACTACCTCGGCGTAACAAGCGAGAATCTCAACGAGATCACCGGACTGGTAATGCAACGCTTTGAGCAATGGCTCCACGACCATCCCACCGACACCGTGGTGGTGGTCGACGACCTCGCTTCCACCATGGCCGTGGCCATCGTTGCCAAGAAGCAGGGACTGCGACTGGCACACATTGCGGCAGGCACGCGGTCGTTCGACATCAAAATGCCCAAGGAGGTCAACCGACTGGTCATCGACGGACTGTCGGACATTCTCTTCACAGCAGGCGTGAGCAACAACTCCATCGCCAACCGCGAGGGTGCCGAACTGTCAAAGGTCTACATGGTGGGCAACGTGCTCATGGACAACCTGCGCTTCAATGCCGACCGCCTCGTGCGTCCAGCCCTGTTTGACGGTGATCCAAAGAGCGGCATGCCGGCTCTCAAGGACGGCGCCTACCTCGTGTTCACACTCAACCGTAAGGCGCTCATCGGTGACCAGGAACATCTGCAGACGCTTGTCCAGGCCATCGCTGACCAACAAGGCGACACGCCAGTAGTGGCTCCGCTGAGAGGCACGGCAGCAAAGGTAGTGGAACATTGTCTGAAGGCTATCGGCGCACAACGATTCTTCGTCGTTGATCCGTTGCCTTACCTCGAGTTTGCCTATCTCACGGCTCATGCCAAGGGCATCATCACCGACTCAGGCAACGTGGCCGAAGAGGCTACCTTCAACCGAGTGCCATGCATCACGCTCAACAGCTACACCGAACATTATGAGACGGTGAAGAAAGGTTCGAACGTGCTGGTCGGCGAAAATCCGCAACTGCTTGCCGACCGCGTAGCCGACATGGTAAGCGACAAGTGGAAAACCTGCGAACTGCCAGAGCAATGGGACGGCAGAACCGGCGAGCGCATCGTCAGAATCCTCGAAGAATAAGCAAGGCAAACTGCACTGTATTATTAATTATTCAAGTTTCGCATGCTAACAATTACGTATAGCAAAGTCTGTCGCAAGCAGGGGCCGGTCTTGTGCCGGCCCTCAAAAAATGTTCGACATGTTTTAAAAGAAGTTGGGACATAATTTTAGGGCCGGCACAAGACGAGGCTGCTGAAAAAGTCTTGGAGGGGTTATATTTATACATTGGGTGTTAATCTTTTCGTCCCGGAAATTTGGCTATGTC
>ONQB01000036.1:0-71469 GCA_900319905.1 uncultured Prevotella sp.
GTGCGAGAACTCCATCTCCGGGGCAACGAGATAGTAGTTGGTCAGCGTGAGGTAGGCGTTCATGAAGCCCTGCAGGTTGCGCTCGCCCTCGATGAGCTGACGGATGGCGGTGGTGTCGTGGTAGGCCTTGCAGATGAACGAGATGAGCGGTTGCCAGTCGCCGTCAAGGGCTGCGCCGTCGAAGGCGTTCCGCAGATCGGAAATCGGCAACGCGTTGATGGTCTGATACTCGTCCAACATGTAATGATAATACTGTATGCGCACGTTGTTGTTGGGGATGACCAGCTTCAAACTCTCACCACGCACGCCTCCTATGGTGAGCATGCCGTAGTAGTAGAGCAGGCTGACGAAGTTGCCGAACTCCATCATGCGCTCGGCAGGAAAGTGGCTGACTATTTGGCCGTAAATAAACCCGTGCTCTGCAATGTCGTGGATAACATTCAGACGGTCGCCCTCCAACTGGTCAATTTCTATCAAACGCTTCATCTTGCCGTAGTCGGACATGGTGTTCGGGTCTACAATCTCATCCGGTCGTTGGCCAAGGCCGATGAGGTTGCTCAAGTAGTAGCACACCATGTCGCTGTTGAACATACTGGGCTCCTTGTCAAAGCAGGCTTTTGCAAAACAGTAGTTGTCGTACCACGGCTTCATGTCAGCGATGATGCTGTCCTCGGTCACTTCCGGCTTAATGGCTCCCACCTCTTTATAGTAGCGGATCATCTGCCTGACGTCATCCTCGGAGAAGCCGAGCATCTGGTTGAAGCGCGGGTCCATCGTGATGTTCAGTGCGATGTTGTAGCCGCTGGTCAGGTCGTCGAGGGTGATGGGCGACACACCGAGCATGATGATGCGGTCGAAGACAGGCTTGAACTTCTTAAACAGTTCTCTATAAATACCCGTACCATGGGTCAGTTCATGATAAGCCTGCTGCCCCTTGGTATTGAGCACGTCATTGGTAAAATTATCATATTCATCAACGATGAGATAGAGTCTTATCCCCAATTGCCGTGACAGATTGCCAATGAGGTTCAACTTACTTGACCCCGTGGTTGCCTGTTGCAACAATTGCGTAAGCTCTGCGGGGTAGAACTGTTTATATTTCAGGGCGAAGAGATTGCATTGATTGGTCAAATAAATATTAAGATTTTCCGCAATAAGGTCAACATCACCTTGTATCTGCGAAAAATCCAAGTGCATCACCAAGTATTTGTTTCTATTCCCCGTCGGATGGTCGGCCACATAGAGTCCATGGAACAACTTGTCGAAGTTGTCCTTCTCGTTGATGTCATAATACGCCTCAAGCATGTTGAGGAACAAACTCTTGCCAAAGCGGCGTGGACGGACGAGGAACAGGAAGTTTCCCGCCAGTTCCATCTGTTCAAAGAACCTGGTCGAAGTCAGAGATGCCATAGGGAATAAGCTTAAAGTCGTTGCTCATAGTGGTTCATGCTGATATTACCTGCAAATATAATAATTTATATTGTTTAAACCTCGGTAAGGTTGCAAAAAAATATGTAACTTTGCATTTCAGACAATAAAAGCTTGAAAAAGCAGTTTAAAGATAAACAATATTTCTTATAATAGATGAAAGATCACCGCAGCAGTCTTATCGTTATCATTCTACTCGTATTCACACTGTTCTCCCCGAAGGCATCGGCCCAGAGCAGTATGACGGACAGCCAGGTGGCTGACTATGTGCAGCGTGAGCTGAAGGCCGGCACATCGCAGTCGCAGATTGTCATCCACCTGATGCAAAACGGTGTTGACATCTCGCAGATAACCCGCGTGCGCCAACAGCTCACCCGCGACAAGACAGAGTCGGGACTGGGCAACGTGTCATCATCATCGGCGTCCAACCGGCTGCGCACCAACAATGCCAAGACCAAGACCGGCAAGGACGCCCAAGCCTCCACCTCGGAGCGCATGCAGGGTCTGCCGACGTGGAAACAGCAATACGACCCGACCGACGAGGACTTCGTCCGCTACAACCATGAGGTGGGCAGCATCATCGGTGACACGCTGACGACCGAAAAGTCCGGCAAGAAAGTGTTTGGTCGTGACATTTTCTCCAACAAGAATCTTTCATTCGACCCCGTGATGAACATCGCCACGCCACAGAGCTACGTGCTCGGTCCCGGTGACGCTGTGTCGGTGGATGTCTACGGTGCCTCACAGCGCAGCATCGACTGCACGGTGACTCCCGACGGCGACATCGTCATCGAGGGCTACGGCCCCGTGCACGTGGGCGGTCTGACCGTGGCAGCTGCCAAGGCACGCCTGCGCGCCACACTCGGCAGCCGCTACCGCTCGAGCCGCATCAACCTCTCTCTGGGCCAAACCCGTACCGTGTCGATCAACGTCATGGGTGAGGTCAACACCCCGGGCACCTATACCTTGTCGGCCTTCGCCACTGTGTTCAACGCCCTCTATATGGCCGGCGGCACCAACGACATCGGTACGCTGCGCAACATCAAGATCTACCGCCACGGCCGACTGGTGAGCGTGTGCGACATCTACGACTATATCCTCAACGGCAAGATGACCGGCAACATACGGCTGCACGACGGCGACGTGATCATCGTCGGCCCGTACGACTGTCTGGTCAACATCACCGGCAAGGTGAAGCGCCCGATGTACTACGAGATGAAACGCAACGAAAGCGTGGAGACGCTGCTGCGCTATGCGGGCGGCTTCACGGGCGACGCTTATAAGAAGTCGGTGCGCGTGATGCGCAAGACCGGCCGCGAGTATGCCGTGTACAACGTCGAGGAGTTTGACATGAGCTCGTTCCGCGTGGCCGACGGCGACTCGGTGAGCGTCGACTCCATCCTGCCCCGCTTCCAGAACACCGTAGAGGTGAAGGGTGCCGTGTTCCGCCCCGGCAAGTATCAGTTGGGCGACGGCATCAACAGCGTGCGCACACTGGTGCAACATGCCGAGGGCATCACCGAGGACGCCTTCACCGCACGTGCCGTGATGCACCGCATGAAAGCCGACCGCACACTCAAGGTGATCAGTGTCGACCTGCAGGGCATTCTCGACGGCAAGGTCGCCGACATCCCACTCAAGGAGAACGACGTGCTGTTCATCGCCACCAAGCAAACCGCCCGCGCCGACCAGACCATCACCATCTACGGCGAGGTGCAATACCCCGGCATCTACAAATATGCCGACAACGAGACTCTGGAAGACTTCGTGGTGCAGGCTGGCGGACTGAAAGACGCAGCCTCAACGGTGAAGGTTGACGTGTCGCGCCGCGTGGGTGATCCCACCTCGACGTCCACCGACAGCATCATCGCCCAGACCTACAGCTTCTCTCTGAAGGACGGCTTCGTCGTCGACGGACAACCTGGCTTCACGCTGAAGCCCTTCGACGAGGTGTTCGTACGCCGCAGTCCCTCCTACTCCACCCAGCAGAACATCCAAGTGCTGGGCGAGGTGATGTTCCCGGGCACCTACACCCTCAACCGCCGCAGCATGCGCCTCACCGACCTTGTCCAAGCGGCTGGCGGCACCACTGCCTTGGCCTACATCCGCGGTGCCCGTCTGGAGCGCAAGGCCAACGATGCAGAGCGCACCCGCATGGAGGCCGTGATGAAGATGCAGCAGGAAGAGCTGCAACAGCAACTGCTGCAACTCGCCGCCAGCCCACAGGGCAACAGCGTGCAGCAGATGAGCCAGGATGCCACCAAGACACAGCTGCAGAAGTTCCAGGTGCCCGACTACTACCCCGTGGGCATCGAGCTCGACAAGGCTCTGGCCGACCCCAACAGCGATGCCAACATCGTGCTGCGCGCCGGCGACCGTCTGCTCCTGCCTCAGTACACCGGAACGGTGAAGATCAACGGCGCCGTCATGTACCCCAATACCGTGAGCTACCTCAAAGGCAAGAGCACGAAGTACTACATCAACGCGGCCGGCGGTTTCTCACAGAACGCACGTAAGAGCAACGCCTACATCATTTATATGAACGGCATGGTCGCCAAGGTGAGCGACGGCGCCAAGGTACAACCGGGCTGCGAGATAGTCGTGCCCTCGAAGCTCACCCGTAAGATGAGCGTGGCCGAGACTATGAGCCTCGGCACCGGCATGGCCTCCATCGCCACCATGATCGCCTCCATCGCCAACCTGCTGAAGTAAGACGGCAAAGCGGACCCAAGCGCCACAAGCCACAGGTTCGCCTGCCACAAGACATAACAACCGATAATGGAAGACAACAATAAGAATAGCGAGGTCATCGACCTCCGACTGCTGTTTCTCAAGCTATGGCATAAGAAGAAGCTCTTTGCCCTTGTGCTGTTCCTCGCATTTGTCGTGGGCGCAGTCTATATTTTGCCCGTGCCACGCTACTACAGCACATCCGTCAGTCTGGCCCCTGAGAACAGTGGCATCGACGCCACCAGCGGGACGATCAGCTCGCTGGCCTCATCGTTCGGCGTGGACCTTGGACAAGGACAGTCCTCCGACGCCATCTATCCCCTTCTCTACCCCGACGTGATTGCCAGCAGCAACTTTATCGTACCCTTGTTCTCCATCAAGGTGAAGACTGCCGACGGCACTGTCAACACCGATTACTTCACCTATCTCACGAAGCATCAGAAGAAAAGCCCGTGGTCAGTACCCGGCGACTGGATGAAGAAGACCCTCCGAAAGATCCTGCCGAAGAAGCAGAGCAACACCACGGCGGGTCACGGCAAGCAGCAAGGTCCCAACGCCTTCTGCCTGACAGAGCAACAGACAGGTGTGGTGGACAAAATCAAGAACAATGTCGTGTGCACGGTCGACCGCAAGACCAACGTCATCTCCATCAGCGTCACCGACCAGGACCCGCTGGTGTGTGCCACCATCGCCGACTCGGTGCGTGCCCGGTTGCAGGCATTCATCACCAACTACCGCACGAGCAAGGCCAAGCAGGACGTGGCCTACTATGAGCGGCTCACAAGCAAGGCCAAGGCCGACTACGAGCGTGTCAGACGGGTCTATGGTGCCTACTGCGACGCCAACACCGACGTGACACTGCAGAGCATCCGGTCGAAGCAGGAAGACCTCGAGAACGACATGCAGCTGAAGTTCAATGCCTACACAGCGTTCAACACCCAGTTGCAGGCCGCCCGCGCCAACCTGCAGAAGCGCACACCCGCCTTCACCGTCATTCAGGGAGCATCGGTGCCCATCAAGCCCGCCGGGCCCAAGCGCATGATTGCCATCATCGGGTTCATGTTCCTGGCTTTTGCCTTAGCTACAATCTTTTTCCTGCGGAAAGACATGTTAGACTTGATTGCTCCCCAAAAGGATACTGAGGAGAAGGAAGAAAACAACAATGAGAATAATTCAGGGAATATAGGAAACGCACTAAATGTGGATACAAAGAATAACGATTGACTCCATACTGATTAAAAATAATACTTCTATTTAGGGATGCAGACTAAAATAGCAGTTGACAAACTGTTCCTAATAAGGAAGTCGTTCTTCGACAACCTGCTAGTCATCAAGAAAACCGATTTTGCGTTTTTCCTTACGCTTGTCGGCTTTCTTATGGCTTTCTTTGGCTCTGCAACAGTATGGTTCATGTGGCCATTAGGCAACTTTTACACCATTGCCACACTGCCGTTATTCATATTGTCATGGGCTATTTCTGTAAACCTTGAGAATACAATCTTTGAATGGAATAAACGGCAGATAGCCACCTTAGTGTTTTTCTTGTTCCAGCTATATGTTATCATTGTGAACGGGAAGAATATGAATGCTGTCATAATGGCGTTTTTCGACACATCCGTCATCATGGTTTTGATGGCATTAAACGATAAGTACCGCTATCTCCTGGGCAAGAAGTTAAGCCAAGCTCTTGGTTTCATTCTGCTATTCTCCATTCCACTCTACTTGCTTTATATTGTGGGCTTTCCATTGCCTAGTACAACGATGGAGTCACCAAATGGCATTTACGAATTGTCGAACTATTTGTTTTTCGTGGTTGATGGAAGTGGATTAGAGTTAATTCCCAGATTCCGGTGTATATTCAACGAGCCTGGACACATCGGGACAGCATGCAGTTTACTGCTGTTCACCCAAATAGGCCATTGGCGCAAGTGGTACAATATTCTGATGATTGTAGCATTGATAATGTCTTTTTCGCTTGCGGCATACGTTCTGTTCGTGATGGTGATAGTAGGCAGAATGTGGATTTTCAGAAAGAAGATCGCCTTAAAACTCATTATTGTCGTCGGAATGCTGGCTGCTATTGTAGCAGGCTCTTATTTCTATAACGACGGTGACAATATGCTCAACCAGCTTATAGTAGCCAGAATGGAGGTCAACGACGACGGTGAGCTGGCAGGCGATAACCGTGTTACAGAATCGTTCAAGGCTGGATATGAAGATTTTCTGAAGTCAGGAGATATACTCACCGGAAGAGACTACTCCGTAGAGAAATATGGATTTGGCAATTCAGGATACAGAGTGTTTATCTTTGACAATGGACTGCTTGGAGCACTGATGTATTTACTTTTCTATCTTTCACTTGTTATAGGGGCAAAAGACAAAAGAGCTGCTATCGTCATGTTGGCAGTGGCGGCGGCAGTCTTTTGGGAAAGAGCAACGGGAATGGCGTACTACAATATTGTGCCACTTTTCATTTCTTTATATCCGTCACTAGACAAGAAAGCAGAAGAGCCGGTCACATCAGAAACAGAACAGAAGAAATGACAGAAGGGAAAAGAGTCATAATAAATATAACAGCCCAGTACGCCAAGGCAGTAATCAATACGGTGCTGTCACTTTATACTGTAAGGATTGTCCTGAAAATATTAGGGCAGTCTGATTACGGTATCATGTCACTTGTCGGAGGCATCATCATGCTTCTGGGCTTCATCACAAGTGCCATGTCCATAACTACCCAGCGTCACCTGTCGTACGACTATGGCAAAAAAGATCTTACAGTGGTAAGAAAGACATTCTCCAACAGCATAGTGATGCATCTTGCTATTGGTATGATAACACTCATCATACTCTTGGCTGTAGAACCGGTGATCGTTTCCCCCAAGCTTCTTAATATTGCGGATGGGAGATGGGAGGCAACACACATCATTTATAAAATCGTTGCTGTGATTTTGCTGATCACATTCCTTACATCACCATTTAAGGCATTGCTCACAGCAAGAGAAAACATTGTCTTTGTGGCTTTCATTGAGACACTTGACGGATTCTTGAAACTTGCAATAGTCCTCATACTGCCTTACCTCAGTATCGACAGGCTTGTGGCATATGGTTTCATGCTGCTCGCCATCATGTTGTTTGAGTTCAGCGTTTTCACGATTTATGATGCGGAGAAGTACAGCGAGTGCTCACCCAGAAACTTTTTCAAGGATACAGACAAGGCCCAGCTTAAAAGGCTTAGCAGCTTTGCAGGATGGACGACCTACGGCACTGTTACGATCATCGCACGCAATCAAGGCATAGCATGGATGCTGAATCATTTCTATGGTACAGTAGTGAATGCGGCCTACGGCATTGCCAACCAGATGTTCTCTGCCATTCAGTTTATCTCAGCATCAGTCCTGAATGCCATTAATCCACAAATAATGAAGGCTGAGGGGCGGGGAGAACGTGACAATATGTGGACACTGGCCGAATTGGAGAGTAAGTCGGTGATATGCCTGATGACAATATTGTTTATTCCGCTCATGGCAGAAATAAACGGGCTATTGACGTTATGGATCGGAAAAGTGCCGCCTTACACATCGGTATTCTGTGTGGCACTGCTTATGTCGTTTCTAGCAGACCAGTTAACGTCAGGACTAAACACAGCCAACCAAGCGATAGGAAATATCCGCAACTACTCGCTACTGATGTACACGCCTAAGTTACTCCTCATTCCCATGGCTCTGCTCCTTCTATATTTGGATTACGGGCCGACAGGTGTCATGTTTCTATTTGTAGCCGTCGAGCTCCTGGTTGCTCTGATACGTCTGCCTTATATGCACCATGTGTCAGGTCTTGACATGAAGCATTATATAAGAACAGTGCTTGGCAGGAACTCTCTGCTCATCATCTTTATGGCTGCAGTGTCGCTAAGTCTTAAGCACACTTCCACATCGGCTTACCGTTTCTTCTATTCCATACCGATTGCCTATATCGCAGGTATTGTTTTCGCATGGGCAGTGGTACTCACCAGCAAGGAGAGGAAGAAGATAAAGACATCAATAACATCAAAATGACAGACTATATACACATCAATATAACGGCGCCACTAAAATTTCTCTGGCGATGCGCAAGCTCACTCCGATTAAGATGCAGGCACATCCTCGCATCTCCCCTCGCCCACTGGAACGGTGCCACCTCCTTCGGTGGCAACAACGTCATTCATTCCCATGCTGTGGTAAGCGGCAGCGACATAGGTCGATACACCTTTGTCAACCGACAATGCTACCTGCCCGACTGCGTTATTGGCAGCTTCTGCAGCATAGCAGACCGAGTGAGGATCATCATGTACAAGCATCCCTCAAGGACCTTCGTCAGTACATCACCAGCGTTCTACAGCACCGCAAAGCAATGCGTAGAGACTTTCACCAATGAACAGCTCTACCAGGAGGAGACCCGTGTAGACCGACACACCGCCATCATCGGCAACGACGTATGGATCGGCGAAGACGCACGACTTTTGGAAGGAGTCACCATAGGCAATGGTGCCATCGTGGCGGCCGGGGCCATGGTAACAAAGAATGTGCCTCCATACGCCATCGTAGGCGGCGTGCCGGCGAAGATCATCAGATACCGTTTCAGCGATGAGCAGATTAAACAACTCGAGATACTGCAATGGTGGAACAAAGACACCAAGTGGCTGCGCAGCAATGTCAGGGCATTCTCAGACATCAACGTATTTCTTACAACAGTATGCCACGATCAACAACAAGATAGATAATGACTCATATAACCCTCATTCCCACAGGTGGCTTATGCAACAGACTTAGAGCGATTGCATCCACCTATCAGACAGCCAAAAGAAGCAACTGTGCACTACGCGTCGTTTGGAACAGATATGACGGTATGAATGCACGGTTCAGCGACTTGTTCAAACCCATAGAAAATGACAATATCACACTTGAGGATAACAACGCATGGATCTACAGAATAAACAGAAGAAAGGATTATTACGTAAGACAGCCTCTCCTCAAACTGAAATATGATTCCATATACTTTCAACCCTCAAGCTTTAATGACAGCTATTTGGAACTGACGGAGAAAATGAAGGCATGCAAGGACAACAATCTACTGTCGATTTCTGGATCGCCATTGTGTAAAGACTATCCTTTGGCAGGAATGTTCATACCCGCCGACGATATTGCAGAACGCATTCAAGAGACCACTTCCAAATTTAGCAGCAACACTATAGGCATACACATCCGAAGAACCGATTGCGTGGAGTCAATAGACAAATCGCCTACCGAGGCTTTCATGAAAAAAATTGATGAGGAAATCGCCCGCGATGAAAACAGTGTCTTCTATCTGGCCAGCGATGACAACAAGGTCAAGGAGCAACTCAAGTCTGCTTATGGGAATCGAATTATCACAACCATCGACAATACCCAAAGGGACAACATCGAAGGCATTAAATTTGCCGTTTACGATCTGTTCTGCCTAAGCCATACCAGTAAGATTATCGGCAGCTACTACTCTTCCTACACTCAGGAGGCAGCACGGCTGGGGAACATTCAACTGGAATATGCAAAAAAACAACAAGAGTAGAGAACCCATGAGCATCGCCATCGTATCCGTGGTCTACAACCGCACCGACAGTCTGGCCCGGCAGCTGCGCTCGCTGGAGCGCGCCGTCTACCCCGAGCCCGTCACGCTCGTCATCTCCATCGACAAGAGCCAGACGACGGCCGTGGAGGACTTCGCCCACAGCTATGCGTGGCCGCACGGTGAGAAGCGCGTCATCACCCACGACCACAATCTGGGCACGCGCCGACACATGCTGTCGCTGGGCGCTCTGTTCAGCGACTTCGACGCCCTCATTGTACTCGAGGACGACATCACCGTAGCCCCCGCCTTCTACCTCTTTGCCAAAGCCTGTGTAGCCGCCTACGGCGACGATCCGCTCGTGGCAGGCATCAGCCTCTACCACTTTCCCATCAACTACGAGACACGATTGCCTTTCACACCCGTACGCTCCTCGGCCGATGTCTATCTCATGCAGTGCGCACAGTCGTGGGGCGAGGTGTGGACACGCAATCAGTGGGCTGGCTTTCGAAAATGGTATGACGCACAGCAAGGCAACTTTCTTCCCGACTATCGAGTACCACATGAGTTATTCACCTGGCCCGAGAGCTCGTGGCTCCGCTTCCACACGCGCTACTGCATCGAGCGGCAGCTCTTCTTCGTGTATCCCTATGTCTCGCTCTCGACCAACAACCAGGACAGCGGCGTGAACGCACGCGACAGTACCACACTCTACCAGACAGTGATGAGCCAAGGGCGCACGGCCGACTTTCGTCTGCCTCAGACAGCCGACATCGCCATCCGCTACGACGCCTTCTTCGAACCGCTGTTCCTGGCCGACAGCCTCGGCGTCGACCCGCACGACCTCACCGTCGACCTCAATGCACAGAAGACGACACACAGGCGCTACCTGCTCACGCTCAAGGCGCTGCCCTATGCCGTCAATGCCTCGTTTGCTCTCAGGGAAAAGCCCATGGAGATGAACGTCATCAACCATAACGACGGTGCAGACATCTTCTGCTACGACACCACACGGAAAGCCACGCCGCCAACACCCGTCGACAACGCCATGCGCTACCAATACTTCTATGGCGAGGCCTTCTACAAGCAGCGCACAATGATCGGGCCGGCAGGCTGTCTCAGGCTATGGTTACAACTCATAAAAAACAAAATAAGGAGATAGGCTCCCGTCTTGCCAACCATCAGCGCACCACCTTGGCATCACCTTGGGTTTGCGAATTTATCCATCACACAGCAACAATATTAGGAAAACATTAATTTATGCACATCGCCGTTATTATAACATGTCACAACCGCAAGGAGAAGACCTTGCACTGTCTCACAAATCTGTTTGAAGCCAAGAAGGCTTACGGGCATAACGAGGTTAGACTCGCCGTGTTTCTGACCGACGACGGCTGCACCGACGGCACGGCGGAAGCCGTAGACTATCTCCTCGACCACCACGAGATACACATCATCAAAGGCGACGGCTCGCTCTACTGGGCCGGCGGCATGCGCGCGGCCTGGCGTGAGGCACTCAAGGAAAAGAAGCGATGGGACTACTATCTGCTCGTCAACGACGACACCTATGCCTTCGACAACCTATTCACGGAGATGATAGAGGCCCACCGCTACTGCCTGCGCACGTACAAGCGGCCGGGCCTGTACTCGGGCGTTACCTGCGCCCAGGGACAGCCCGACGTCATCACCTATGGTGGCGACCGAGAGGACAGGCTGTGCCGCCTCCACCGCGTGATGCCCAACGGACAGCCGCAACTGGTGGACGAGGCCAACGCCAACCTGCTTCTTGTGCCCGCAATGATTGTTAACGAGATCGGCATCTTCTATGAGGGCTACGTCCACGGCAGCGCCGACTACGACTATTCACGGCTGGCAAGGCGAAACAATATTCCAGTGCTCATCACAGCGCACACCTGCGGCGAATGCGAATACGACCACGACTCCATGAGGCAAGAGGCTAAAAAACTGTTCTCCATGAATCTCTCGGAGCGCAGGCGCTATCTCAACTCTCCTCTCCACTCCGATCCCGAATACCTGCTCTATATACGTCGTAACATGCCGCTACGGTTACCCATTACCTTGCTTTTACGAAAGACGCGCTTGTATTTTCCACATATCTATTATGTGTTCAACAAGTTGAGAGGAATACAATAACCCCAAAAACATGCAGAAAAAATACCAATTCTTAGAACTGCTCTGTCAAATAAGTCGACATCTGCACATCTATTCAGTGCCGTCATCCCCAGACCGCATCAATGATCCTGAGAAGGTATCAAGCCTCATCAGGGACATGCTCACAGCCGACCGTCCCTGCATGGTTGCGCGGTTAGGCAGTGGTGAACTGGAGGTCGTAACGAGCTATCTCGGGCAACAACAATACTGAGGACTTAAACATCTGCCTGCGGTACTTACCGGAAAGGCACCGCGATGGTGGTGGACCGACAAGCAGGTGCATGCACTAAATGTCAACGCTGGATTCTTCAACATCTCTGAAGAGGGGATGGAACGCTTCTCCAGACAGATGATGACCGACATGAAAGAGGTAGATATCCTAGGGTCGTGGTTACCCGAGGAGAATTGGTTTGACAACTATCTGATCCAAGCCACCAAAGTGAGACTGCGCTACCTGGAGCCATTCTGGGCCAAACAGCCCTGGACCGCCTGCCTCAAAGACATGCGGGTGGTCGTGGTACATCCGTTTGCCGAAACCATCGAGCGCCAATACAAGCGGCGCGAGGAACTGTTCGACAACCCCGGCACGCTTCCTGCCTTTGCCTCGCTGCGCACCGTGAAGGCCGTGCAGAGCACCGGCAATGAGGCCAACGGCTTCGGCACATGGTTTGACGCACTGCAATGGATGGAGAAAGAGATGGACAAAGAGCCTTACGACGTGGCGCTTATCGGCTGCGGCGCCTACGGCTTTCCCCTTGCGGCTTATGCCAAGCGCACCGGCCACAAGGCCGTCCACCTGGGTGGGGCATTGCAGCTGCTGTTCGGCATCAAGGGCAAGCGATGGTTCAGCCCCGACGGCGACGTCTATGCCGACTACCACCATCTGCTGCGTCCCTCATGGGTAAAACCTGACGAGGCCGACAAGCCCAAGCAGGCCGGCAACGTGGAAGGAGGCTGCTACTGGTAGACCTTATTTCCCCTTGTATTTATACACACGCACCCAGTCGATGTCCATATAGCAAGGCAACTGTGACGGATCTACTTTGCCTACCCACTTTGTACCGCCAAACTGCATGTCTAAGATAAGGATCTGTGGCAGACCATAAGGAAACTGTCCCACTATGTCCTTCTTCTCATAGACAAGGGTCGTCTTGCCATTGACACTCATGATCACTCTGTCGGGAAGTATCTCTACAGAATAGACATTATACTTACGATAGCCGATAGGGGCCTCCACATGATATGCCTCATGAGGGAGCCCTTTCCTTATGTCGACGTAATAGTTGTGGATCGTCTGATGGGCCGTCTTGTCACGATTGATACTCTCCATGAGGTCCAGCTCTGTATAGGTCTTCGTACCCCATGTGTTCTGTGGGTCATAGTTGATCGACCATATAGCAGGCCACGACCCCTGAACGCCCACGACTCGGGCCCGCACCTCGATCTTACCGTACTTCACAACAAACTTCTTGTTGGTCCACACGCCACCGCAGAGATACCGGGCCGTATCTGACGGTTCCAGCCCATTGTTCCTACGGCAATAAAGACGCAGACGTCCTTTACGCAGGTCATAAAGGCTTTTGTTGGACGACATCCACCAAAACGGTTGCCACGGCTTGCGAGGGATCAGACTCCATTTGGTAGTGTCGAGCTTAGTGCCATTAAAGTCTTCCTGCCACACCAATGTGTATAGTGAACTGTCATTCTCATCACTGACACGCAGAAACCGATGAAGACCAATCTCCGGATGGGCCCAGACAAAGGCACCGGCAAACAAAGCGCCAACGATGATGATACCAATAAAAAACTTATGTAGCTTCATGATTCCTTGTTTTGTGATATAACGCAGAAGCATGCGATTTATGACATATAAACAATGGTCAATAAAATTATTTAATGTAAAAAAGCAATAATAAAAGCCATATCGTGTTTAATAAGAAATGAAGTATTTGGTTTCTGTCATTATCCCGACCTATAAGCCAGGCGAATACTTGATGAACTGTCTCGATTCACTGTGCGGGCAAGATGCGGAAGCGTCTGTATATGAGATTATTGTTGTTCTCAATGGTCCTCTTGACGGCTATCGGGAACGCATCGACGTATACCGTCATGAGCACGAGCATCACCATATCGATTTGCTCACCACCGATATAAAAGGAGTGAGCAACGCCCGAAACTTAGGCATCGACCATGCTCAAGGCGAATACATCATCTTCATCGATGATGATGACTGGGTGAGTCCTGACTACCTGAGTCAGCTGACACAACGAGCCGCCGACAGTAGAATTGTCTGCAGCAACGTACGACAAATCGACGAGACCACAGGAGAGGAGATGGACAATTACATCGCCGAGGCCTATCGCCGCCACCCCAAAGAGGATGACGCGTCATTGTTTGAGTGCCGCAGCTTTCTGTCCTCTGCCTGTTGCAAAATCATCCCGAGAAATGCCATTGGCACGACACGCTTCGATCCCCACTTCGCCTTAGGCGAGGACTCCTTATTCATGTTCACCATCTCCAACCGCATTAGCCAAATCGTCTTCACCCCTGCAACCTGTCTCTACTTCGTCAGGGCACGGCACGGATCAGCGTCGCGGTCCTCCATCGGTTTCGCCACCAAACTGAGCAACCTCACACAGCTCTGTGCCTCCTATACCAGAGTGTGGCTGACCCATCCGCTGGACTACAGCTTTCCACTCTATCTCTCACGCATAGTGGCCACACTTCTCAAACTATTCCGACGCAGTTATTAAATCACAATCAAGTAGCAAAGCTATGGCATCAGACTCATCACTTGTCTCTATCATCATGCCTGCCCACAACAGTGAGCAGTTCATTGGTATGGCAATCGACTCGGTGCGCGCCCAAACGTATCAGAATTGGGAGCTCATCGTCATCAATGACCAATCAACTGACCGTACCTGCGAGATTGTGAAAAGCTATGAGCAACACGACAAGCGTATCAGCCTGCACGATACCGACTACCACAACGGCATGCCATCTGCGCCACGCAACACTGGCGTCAGACTGGCAAAGGGACGATTCATCTCTTTCCTTGACAGCGATGACCTCTGGACAAGCACAAAACTGGAAGAGCAGTTACCATTATTCGACGACGAAAAAGTGGTCATCGTCTACTCCAACTACGAGAAAATTGACGAAAACGGGAAAAGCAACAACCGCATCGTCAGAGCACCACATTATGTTGACTACCATATCCTACTGCGCGGCAATGCCATCGGCAACCTCACCGGCATCTACGACACAAGGAAAGTAGGAAAGGTAATGATTAAAGACATCCATCACGAAGACTACGTCATGTGGCTGGAGATATTGCATAAGGGGGGCATCGGCATGAACACCAATAGCTCAACTGCCTGCTACAGACTCTCCAAGTCGGGCATCTCCCGCAATAAGATACGACTCTTGTCATGGCAGTGGCGCATCTATCGCGACATCATACACCTGTCCTATGCGCAGTCCATAAAAAACTACTTATTCTATGCCTATTACGGTTTTAAAAAGTACATTCTTTGACTTTTCAGGCCATCCACAAAAAAAAGGTCAAGATGATACAACAATTATTAAAACCATACGTTAATAAACATAGATAAAAGAAATAACAAGTTCATGCTCACTCAAAAAGAAATAACACAAGTAAAGTCGAACGATTCCCAAAGCTTCAATCAAATCGAAGAATCATACATTACAAATGACATGGCTTACAACAGCAAATATTTGATAGACGTTATCAAGCGTGGCTTCGATTTCATTGTGGCAACGGCCTGCCTCCTTGTTTTTTCTCCGCTTTTTCTCGTATGCTACATCCTAATCAAAAAAGAGGACGGAGGACCGGCTTTCTTCTCTCAGGAACGCATTGGCCTGCATGGAAAGCCGTTCCACATCTATAAGTTCCGCAGCATGAAGGTTGATGCTGAGAAATATGGGCCCCAGTTGTTTGAGACCAGCGGCGACCCGCGCCTGACACATATCGGCGCCTTCCTGCGCAACCACCACCTCGACGAACTGCCACAGCTGTGGAACGTACTGAAGGGTGACATGTCGTTTGTGGGACCACGGCCGGAACGTAAGTACTACATCGACAAGATCATGGAGCACAACCCACGCTACGTCGAACTCTACCAGATACGACCGGGCGTCACGTCCTACGCCACGCTCTACAACGGTTATACGGACACGATGGAGAAGATGTTGCGTCGACTCGACCTCGACCTTTACTATCTCGAGCACCGCTCGTTGTGGTTCGATTGCAAGATCCTGCTCAAGACCTTCCTCAACATCGTCTTCGGAAAGATCTTCTAACAGATGTTATTTAGGGGGGATTAATAAAAGAAAATAGTCATCGAGCTTGCTCGTAAGGCTACCCCATAGATTTAGACACATAGCTCCATTGGGGAGCGAAAGCCAGTACATAATTTTCCTCACTTTCTTATTGATGACGAATGGGTGAATGAAAAGTATGGGGTCTCTTCTCCATCCACAGGGTTTGTCGGGTGCGTCAAAAATTGCTTCCGGAATATCGGCGAAAGGCCGACGGAGATTCGTCGAAAAGCCGGCGGAGATTCGCCGAAAAGCCAAAGGAGATTCGCCGAAAGGCCAACGGAGATTCGGCGAAAGGCCGAACACATGAAAACGACGAACCATCATCCCGTCCGTAGGGACAGTCTCCATGGCCGTCCTAACCCCAAGAAACAAAAAAAGAATACCGATGTCAAGGCTACTTTTTCACCAAAAACGCACTGAGCTCCCACAACACGTAGATGGGCAGAAACACCGCCATGAGTGTGAAGGGATCGGACGAAGGCGTGATGAACGCAGCCACCGTGAGCAGCACCACGATGGCATGACGACGGTAACGCTTGAAGAAACTGCGGTGAAGAATGCCCAACCGACCCAGGAACATCGACACAAGCGGCAACTCAAAGATGATGCCCATCATAAACGTCAGCATGAGGAAGTTGCTCATATAGGAGTCGAGCGAAAGTTGGTTGCTGATCAACGCTGACAGCTGATAGGTATAGAGGAAGCGCAGCGTGAGCGGGAAGACGACTGCATAGCCTACGAAGCAACCCAAGAAAAACATCACCGTACCGAAGACAAACGTGAACCGAACGCCACGCTTCTCATTGTCGTAGAGGGCAGGGCACACAAACCGCCACACCTCAAATACGATATATGGAAACGCGACAAGCAGCGCCAGCCACAACGACAGCTCCATCTGCAGGAAAAACTGCGAGGCCAGCCGGATGTTGATGATGCTCACATGAAACGGCGTCGTGAGGTCGGTGGGAAGCATGGGGAAGCGGTGGGCGAAGCGAGCAAACAACCGGTAGAGGAAGAAGTCATCACGGGTGGGAGCCATGACGACATGATCGAACAACCAGGGCACAAAGGCGAAGCCTGCCACGAGCAGTACGCCCCAAACCACAAGAATGCGGATAAGCATCCAGCGCAACACCTCAAGGTGGTCCCAGAACGTCAGTTCATCATCGCCCGACGAAGCCGGCGACGTAACGGGCTGTCCATTGTCCTGCTGAGCTGTGCCGTTCTGTGACATCAGGCCTCCTTTTGCTGGTCGTTGTGATCCTTGTTGTCGGTGCTGTCAGCCGTGGGTTTCTTACCTTCGTCGTTAAGGTCCTTCTCAATGCCGTTCACACCATCCTTGAAGTTCTTCACGCCCTTGCCCATAGCTTTCATGAGTTCTGGTATCTTCTTACCGCCAAAGAGCAGCAGGATGACCAAAAGGATGATAATCAGCTCCGGCGTGCCAAGACCACCGATGAGCAGCAATATAGACATGTTCATGTTGTGAGTTTTAGAATATTTACTTTAACGACAAAGTTACCTAATCTTTCGCAACTGCCCAACGCTGTCGTAAGACCGTCACCATTGTTTTAATAAAATTTAAGCACTGAGCAATAGTCAGCCTACTTGGTGGCATGGTGAAGGATAACCTCGCGCAAGGTGATATACCCCAAAAAAGTTTCCAACGAATTACTCGTATTACCCGAATGAGAATTCAAGTAATTCGTTGGAAGAATCATTGTTGAGTGTGTGAGCGTTAGTAAAAGGTTACATTTCGCTAAATAGATACAAAAGCGGACATAGAGCCGTTAAGAAATATTAATTTCACGCTATTCTAATGATTGTTTGCCAAATTTGTGTTACCTTTGTCGTGCTTTTTTAGGAAGTCGTCCTCATGACAGGTTCATGAAGCGCAATGGAAGGTTGGCAGAGTGACCGAATGCGCTGGACTCGAAATCCGGTATACCCCTTTCGGGTATCGGGGGTTTGAATCCCTCACCTTCCGCCAAGAGCAATATAAGGGAAGTCCGACAGGGCTTCCCTTTTTCGTTGTATGCCAGCAAATTAAGAAGAATCTTTCTCTGTATCTTACTGATAATGTGGCTTATATAGGGATGCATGTAGTGTTATACAAAATGTTATACACTCCCTCTATCGCATGTTTTACACTTAGGAAATTATAAAAAGAAATCAGTAAGATGAAGACATTTTTAGCATTAAGAGATCCGACTGGAAGTTTTCACATTAGTTTTCCTTCGTTTTGAAGGTCGTTCATGTCAAAACCCAATTTCTCGGCAGTTTCCTTTACAAGATTAGAGTCTACGGTATCTGCCATATTGTGATCATAGATAAGTAGTAGTGCAATAGTGCCGTTCTCCTCATCTATAGAATATGTGAGTGTTATTATACGTGCGCCATTTGACTTTCCTCCACCTTTTGATGTTATCGCCATCCTTATTTTACGGATACCAGGAGTAAGCATGACACCTTGAAAGGGATCTTCTGACAGACCATTCTTGAAATTTTCTATATCGTCTAAAAGACTTCGATATTTCTTGTAGAGTTTCTTGGCCATCCGCAGAAACTCTACGGTGGTCTCAACGTTCCATTTCATGCCGGAACTCTTCCCAACTCAGCAGTTTTCCTTTTCCTTCCTTTGCATTCTTTATCTCCAGCAGCGACTTGTAAAGGCTTTCTGACAAATCGTCCTTTCCTATAACAATATCACTGTCGGCGATAGGGACAATGCGGAAACTTCCGGCTCTTGACTTGACCACGACATCCTCACCGCTACGAGCCACTCCCAAATATTTTGATTGGTTGGCTCTGAACTCCCTTCCTGTAAGTACTATCATAATCTTCTTATTTTTGCTACAAAGTTACACGGAAATATTGTAAGTACCAAATTGGTACACTAGATTTTTAATGTTATCTCGCAGAAAAGTAACATCAATGGAATATATTACCTGTTAATATAGGATGACGAATGACCGCCGCTGACACTCCGTGATTTTGGGGCGCCGCAAGCGGCTTGAATACCTCCGGACATCTATACTATTCCACCACCCACTCATCCACGGTGTGCTTGTCGGCATCGAAGCGGATGCCGACCTTTACCACCCGTCGGCCGTCAGTGAGATAGGGTTTGGCATAGCCACGGGCATCAATCTGGTCGAGGGCGTGACGGGCCGTGTCGCCCACCTTCAGCTCCATGACATAGATGGCGTCGGGCATGAAGATGACCATGTCGGTGCGGCCGCCAGCCACCTTCACCTGCGTGCGGGCATAAACGTTGAGCATGGAGAAGATAAGGTAGAATGTATATTCGTAGAAGCCCTCCTTGGTCTTTGCCTCGGCGAGTTTCTGCTTGAACCCTTCTACATAGGGAATGCCGGCAAGATAGGACTGCATGTGCTGCATGGCAAGGTCGATATCGCCTTGCTTCAAGGCCTTCCAGAACTTCGCAGCAAAGCCTATCTGCACGTCGCCACTGTTTAAGCCGGTATATGTAGGCAACAAACCATAAACATATCCCACACGCACCTCCTGGTTGGGAATGGAGAGTGCGTAAGCCTCCGTATCGGGGTCGTAGCTCTTGATGGTAAGGTAGCCACTCTGATAGAGCAGCGGCAGAGCATCCTTCATGTTCTCTGTAGGCTGGTCGAAAGCCGACTCAGGCACGTCGAGCGAGTCGAGCGAAGTGATGTCGGTATGGAAGTGCTGCATCTGCTTGATGAGAAAGGTCGGTGTGCCGGAGGCAAACCAATAGTTCTTCAACAGACGGTCGCCAAGGGCGTTAAGCAGGCTGAAGGGATTGAAGACCGCCGCAGCACCGCCGGCAAAATGGTAGCCGTCGTATTTGAACTTGATCTTAGCATACATCTCCTCCGGGGTCAGCTTGAAGTCCTTGGCCATAGCCTCAATGTCTTCCTTGAAAACCGTCTGCACCTCTTGCTCCGTAAAGCCGCAGATGGTAGCAAAACGGGGAAGCAGAGAGACGTTCTTCAGATTGTTGATAGTGGAGAAAATGCTCAGCTGCGAGAACTTCGTGATGCCGGTGATGAAGCAGAATTTTATGTAGGCCTCGTTGGCCTTGAGCGGCACGTAGAACTCCTGCATGACCTTGCGCATGGCGTCGAGCGTGGACTGACTATGGAGCACGTCGAGCAGGGGTGCGTCGTATTCGTCGATAATGACAGCCACCTGCCTTCCAGTCATCTCTTGTGCACGATGGATAAGCCCGGTGAGCAATTTACCCGGCGTGGTCTCGTCGTCCTTGCGACCATAGACTTCAGACAATGGTCTCATCATCCACATCAGTGTCTCGCGCAAGTCTTTGGCACTGTCCTGCCCTTTAGCCACGCTCAGGTCGAGATGGATGACAGGATAGTGCGTCCATTCCTTTTCGAGCGACATAATCTTCAGCCCCTCAAACAACTCACGGTCGCCTTTGAAATAAGAATCCAAAGTCGATGTGAGCAGAGACTTGCCAAAGCGTCGCGGACGACTCATAAACACGTACGTGGCGTAATGCGCCAATTCCCATACGAGATCGGTCTTATCAACATAGATAAAACCATCCTTGATAATTCTCTCGAAGGTCTGAATGCCTACCGGATATTTTCTCCTCGTCTGCTCCATAATAGTAAATGCTGTTTCACCTGCAAACTTACGAAAAAAATTGAGATTAACAATAGCTTTTCTTGTTCTTCTCGATAAATATTGCGATATTTGCAAAGAGTAAACATCATTATTGGTTACCTTTGCAGCAAACAAACAGACATTGGCAATGAAGAAAGAAATCAACCCTGAATATCTCACGTGTCCCATCCGGCAGGTCATCAGCCGTTTTGGTGACAAGTGGTCCATGCTGGTACTCTATACCTTGGAAAAGAGTGAGACCGGTGTGATGCGGTTCAATGAGTTGCATGCCCACATGAGTGACTGTTCTCAGAAGATGCTGTCCAAGACACTTAAGGAACTGCAGGAGAGTCATCTTGTCAGCAGAAAGGTCTATCCCGAGGTACCACCACGCGTGGAATACAGGTTGAGCGATACCGGCAAGTCGCTCATTCCTGCCATCGAACAGCTCATCAGTTGGGCCAAGGAGCACTTCGACGAGGTGGTGAGGAAATGATGAGATTGCAGATTGAGTGACGGGAAAGATAATATACACAAATTTCACAAGGAGGGTGTATCAAAATTGGAGAAGTCCAGGAGTTCTCCTATTTTGATACATCCCCATACTTATGATAAAATAAAGAGAAAGGCCGTGTCATGGCGATGACACGGCCTTTCAGCTGTTTAGTTCTATTTAGATTCTTGTGAGCCTCTTGTCGGATTCGAACCAACGACCCCGAGATTACAAATCACGTGCTCTGGCCAACTGAGCTAAAGAGGCAGGTGGGCAAGCGATTCTTACTGGCCGTAAGAGACTTGCCCGTGTTCATCGGCTTGTGGCCATCCATAGGACTTCCATTTGCCAAATGCGGGTGCAAAGGTAACACAAAAAAAGAAAACCGAATAACTTTCCCACCAAAATCAATCGGCTTTAACATAATTTTTGAATAACCGCTCTCACCATACACCTTAAAATGCGTACCTTTGCAGGACAATATGATTAATGTAATAGCACTCATACAACTCAGGGCCTTCGCCCGCCAGTACGGCTTCTTCCTCTTCCTGCTGTGGATGGCCAGTTTCGTGGCATATTTCACCAACCCCGCATCGTCGTGGGGCAGTCTGTTGGCCATGTCCACACCGTTTGTGGTAGGATGGTTTCTCGTGCGGTTTCGCAACGGAGCGCTCGACGGTCACATCTCATTCCGTCGCGGCTTGGTCTTCTCGTTCTACACGTTTTTCTATGCCTCACTGCTCTTCGCTGTTGCCCAGTACGTCTACTTCCGCTTCTTCGACAACGGCGCACTGTTGTCGATGATGCTCGCGACCGTGAAGCAGCTGGAGCCCGTGTATAAGGCCAACGGCATGTCGCTCAACGAGCTGCGGCAGTCAATCAACGCCATCGGCCAGCTGTCTCCCATCGAGATCGCCTTTGTGTTTATGATGCAGAACTTCCTCTTCGGCCTGATCATGAGCTTTCCCATCGCCCTGATCTGCCAGCGAGGAATGAAAGTAAGAAACAAGCATACGCTTTAACAAAGCTATCATGGATATATCAGTAGTTATTCCTCTTTTCAATGAGGCCGAGTCGCTGCCGGAGCTGCACGCCTGGATACAACGCGTCATGCAGGCCAATCACTTCACTTACGAGATCATCTTCGTCAACGACGGTTCGACCGACAACAGCTGGCAGGTCATTGAGAGCCTGCACCAGAAAGACGAACACGTCAAGGCCATCAAGTTCCGTCGCAACTACGGCAAGAGTCCCGCCCTGTACTGCGGGTTCAAGCGTGCACAGGGCGATGTCGTCATCACCATGGACGCCGACCTGCAGGACTCGCCCGACGAGATACCCGGTCTGTACAAGATGATCAAGGAAGATCACTACGACCTCGTGTCGGGCTATAAGAAGAAACGCTACGACCCCCTGTCGAAGACCATCCCTACCAAACTCTTCAACGCCACCGCACGCTGGATAAGCGGCGTGCACAACCTGCATGACTTCAACTGCGGACTGAAGGCCTACCGTCGTGACGTGGTGAAAAACATCGAGGTGTACGGTGAGATGCACCGTTACATCCCCTACCTGGCCAAGAACGCCGGCTTCGACAGGATTGGCGAGAAGGTGGTGCACCATCAGGCACGCAAGTACGGTCACTCCAAGTTCGGTATCAACCGTTTCTTCAACGGTTACCTCGACCTGCTGACACTGTGGTTCCTCACCAACTTCGGCAAGAAGCCGATGCATGTGTTCGGCTTCATCGGCAGCATGATCTTCTTTGTGGGCTTCATCGCCCTGTGCTGTCTGATTCTGGAGAAAGCCTACGCACTCTATCATGGCGAGTACGGCGACCTGCTGGCCAACCACGCCTCCTTCTACATCGCCCTCACCGCCATCATCATGGGCTCGCAGTTCTTCCTGGCCGGTTTCTTAGGCGACCTCATCAGCCGTCAGGATCCCCGCCGCAACGACTATCAGATAGAGGAGGAGCTGTAGATGAACACCAACCGTTCTATGCTGGCACTGCTGTGGGTCTGCCTCGTGCTCATCGTGGCCTCGTGCTCGTCTGTCGACTGTCCGCTCAACAACACAGTGTATGCCAACTACGTGCTGCGCGGACCGGTGACGACGATGCCCGACACGCTCACCATCCTTACCCACCGGCAAGACGGCACCGACTCCATCCTCATCAACCAGCAGGTCAACACCGACTCCTTCACGCTGCCCGTGAGCTACGCGCAGACAGAGGACGTGCTCGTGTTCCACACCGGCCATCTCACCGACACTGTCGTCATCGAGAAGACCAACGAACCCCACTTCGAGTCAGTGGACTGCGGGCTGAACTATTTCCACACGCTGACCGGCGTACGCTACACGCGCCACGCCCTCGACTCTATCGTCATCAATCATAATCAGGTCAACTATGATGCCTCGCAAAAGCATTTCTTCGTTTATTTTAAGGAGTATCGCCTGTAGCCTGCTGCTGCTCGTCGTAGCAGGTGCCTGCGCGCAGCGGTCGCCCCACCGCACCTCGAAGGAAGAGCAGGAGCGGCTGCGCATGAAGCAAATCGACGACTCCATACCCTGGTTCCGAGGCTTCCAGGTCAAGGCCGACCTCGTGGGCGTGATCGAAAAGATGGCATCGTCGTACGGACAGTACGAGGCAGGCGTCCGGTTCAACCTCAAAGACAAGTACTTCCCCGTCGTCGAACTCGGTTACGGCAAGGCCGACGAGTCGAACGTCGTGTCGGGTACCTCCTATAAGACGTCGGCACCTTATGGTAAGATTGGCGTCGACTTCAACATTCTCAAGAACAAGCACGACATCTACCGGTTCTACGTCGGTCTGCGCTATGCCTACACCAACTTCAAGATCGATGTCGACCATGCGCCTCTCACCGATCCCGTGTGGGGCGGTCAGAGTCCGTTCTCGGCACATGACGTGAAGGCCCACTACCACTGGGCGGAACTCACGGCCGGCATCGACGCGAAGATCGTGGGGCCCCTCCATCTCGGCTGGTCAGCACGCTACAAGCGGCGCATCGCCCACGACGACGGCGAACTGGGCAACGTGTGGTATGTGCCGGGATTCGGCAAACAAGGAGGATCACGCATCACCGGCACCTTCGACGTGATGCTCGAATTTTAGACAACAACATCGTTTCATCATATGTCCGATAACAACAAACGTCCGCGCCGCGTCGCGCTCCGCATAGTTTTTCTCGTGGTGCTCGTCATTGCCAGCGTCATCATCATCGCCAGGCAACGCAACACACCCTATCAGCACAACACGGGATTCATCTTCGGTACGGTCTATAACATCACCTACCAGAGCAGCAGCGACCTGCAGCCAGAGATAGAGGCAGAGCTCATGCGCGTGGACAGCTCGCTTTCGCCCTTCAACAAACAGAGCATCATCACGCAGGTCAACAACAACCGGCCGGTGAAGCTCAACGATAAGTTCACCGAGGTGTTCACGCTGGCCGAGAAGATCTCCAAGGAGACAGGCGGCGCGTTCGACATCACCGTCGCTCCTCTGGTCAACGAATGGGGTTTCGGCTTCAAGACCGGCGTGGCACCGACCAAGCACGTCATCGACTCGCTGCGTGCCATCGTGGGCTACCAGAAGGTGAAACTCGTTGACGGACAGGTACGCAAGGCCGACCCGCGTATCATGCTCGACTGTTCGGGCATCGCCAAGGGCTACGGTTCCGACTGCGTGGCCAGGCTGCTGCGCAAACACGGCATCGACAACTTCATGGTGGAGATTGGCGGCGAGGTGGTCACCAGCGGCATCAATCCCGACCGCGTGCCATGGCGCATCGGCGTGACCAAGCCCGTTGACGACTCACTCAACATCAACCAGGAGTTGCAGACGGTGCTCAACGTCACCGACAAGGCCATGGCCACCAGCGGCAACTACCGCAACTTCTACTACAAGGGCGGCCGCAAATATGCCCATACCATCGACCCGAAGACTGGCTATCCCGTGCAGCACAACATCCTCTCGTCCACGGTCATCGCCGACAACTGTGCCACGGCCGACGCCTACGCCACCTCATTTATGGTGTTGGGACTCGACGGCGCACAGCGGGTGCTCAAGCGCCATCCCGAGCTGATGGTCTACTTCATCTACTCCGATGCCAAGGGCCGCAACCAAGTCTGGTTCTCACCATCGCTCAAAGACAAAATCGTGAAATGACATTGCCGAGTCCCTGCCAGGTGCTTATTCATATGACTGGACTTCCGGACTTCTGAACTTCTGAACTTCTAAAAAAGCAAGACTTCTGAACTTCTGAAAAGCAAGACTTCCGAACTATTCATATGACTGGACTTCCGGACTTCTGAACTTCTGAACTTCCAAAACAATATAATAAGGTGGAAAGCAGTGAACTATACGATAAACTGTTTCGCATTCCGCTCTTCACGGGCATGAGCCGTGATGAACTGGAACGAGTGGTGAGCCGCACGTGCTTCGACTACCACAAGGTAGACGAGGGCGAGATTGTGGCGCGCCAGGGAGAGCGCTGTGGTCAGCTGATGCTGCTCATCGACGGCACGCTCGAACTGTCGGCCACCAGTGAGGGCCACATATACGAGGTAACCGAGTGGGTGCATGCCCCTGCCATCCTCGAACAGGCCACCGTGTTCGGCCTCAACCAGCGCTTCGCTCACACCATGAAAAGCACCACGCAGGCCAATCTCATCACCCTCGACAAGACCGAGTTGCTCAAGCTCACCACAGCCTCATTCGTCTTCCGGCTGAATATCTTCAACAGCCTCGCCACGGCCTTGCAGAAGCAACAGCAAGAGTTGTGGGCCACTTGTCCCGCATCGCTCACCGACCGTGTCATCAATTTCTTCTTCGACCATGTCACCCTGCGCTATGGCCATAAGGTGTTTCACATCAAGATGACACAACTCGCCGACCAGCTCAACGACCGGCGGCTGAACGTGTCGCATGTGCTCAATGACCTGCGCGACAAGCAACTCCTCACCTTCTCACGTGGCCGTATCGACATACCCAAATTGGAGGCATTGCGATAAACCCTGTGGATGGAGAAGAGAACCCATACTATTCATTCACCCATGCGTCATCAATAAGAAAGTGAGGAAAATCATGTATTGGCTTCTCGTTCCTGCACACCTTTATTATTCTCCTACCCACTTCGTGGGATATTGAGAAAATCGAAGAATATAAACATTTTCTCAATATTCTCTATGGGTAGGAGCAAGAAAAAAATCAAGAATATAAATGGCTGAATAGTTACCTTCCACAGGCAATAAGTTAAAGTTTACTTATTTTCAATAACTTGGCAACCTTTTTGCTAACTTTGCAAATAGAACATATTAGAGAAAGCATAACTAAACATGAGCAATAGTACGGAAAGGAAGAACCCTTTCATGGAGCCTTACGGCACGCCGCACAATACCGTGCCCTTCGATAAGATTGAGTTTGACGACTTCGAGCCCGCCTTCATGGAAGGCATACGGCGCGATGACGAGGAGACAGAGAAGATCATCAACAATCCTGAGCCCCCAACGTTTGAGAACACCATTGCGGTAGTCGACGAGAGCAAGGGCGAGCACTACTACGACCTGCTCGACCGTGTGTCGACCGTGTTCTCCTGCCTCATGAGTGCCAATACCAGTCCCCGCATGGAAGCATTGGCCCAGAAGCTCAGTCCTATCCTCACCAAGCACGAGAACGACATCATCCTCAACCCGAAACTCTTTGCACGTGTCAAGGCCGTACACGACCATCACCGTGAGCTCACGCCCGAGGAGCAGATGCTGCTCGACAAGGAGTACGACGCCTTCGTGCGCTCGGGTGCGCTGCTTGACGAGGCCGGCAAGGAAAAGCTACGCAAGCTCACAGAGGAAGCGTCGATGCTCACGTTGCAGTTCTCACAGAACCTGCTGAAGGAGAACAAAGCCTTCATCCTGCATCTCACCGACAAAGCACAGCTCAGCGGACTGCCCGACACGGCCATCGATGCCGCTGCCCAGGCCGCCAAGGAGCGTAACCTCGATGGCTGGGTCATCACGCTCGACTACCCCAGCTACTCGCCATTCCTCATCTACTCCGACCACCGCGACCTGCGCAAGCAGCTTTACATGGCACGCAACACGGAGTGCACACACGACAACGACAGCAACAACATAGACATCTGCAAGCGGCTTATCAACATCCGTCAGGCCATGGCACAGCTCCTGGGCTATGACACCTTCGCCGACTATATGCTCAAGCACCGCATGGCATCCAACGTGGCCAACGTCTACAAACTGCTCAACGACCTCATCAAGGCTTACAAGCCGACGGCCATCAACGAGCTGAAGGCCATCGAGGACGAGGCACGCAGCATCGAAGGCGACGACTTCAAGCTTGAGCCATGGGACTTCTCCTACTACTCCCACAAGCTGCAGATGAAGCGCTACGACCTCGACTCGGAGATGCTGCGCCCGTACTTCCGCCTCGACAACGTCATCAAAGGCGTGTTCGGTCTGGCCACAAAGCTCTACGGCATCACGTTCAAGGAGAGCAAGGACATCCCCGTGTACCATCCCGACGTCAAGGCCTACGAGGTGTTCGACAACGACGGCAGCTTCCTCGCCGTGTTCTATGCCGACTTCTATCCGCGCGAGGGCAAGCAGGGCGGTGCATGGATGACATCGTTCCAGGAACAGTACATCACGCCCCACGGCGTCAATGTGCGTCCGCATGTCAGCGTCGTGACCAATTTCACCAAGCCCACGGCCACCAAGCCCGCACTGCTCACGCTGGGCGAGGTGGAGACGTTCCTCCACGAGTTCGGCCACTCCCTCCACGGTATGTTTGCCAACACCCGCTTCTCCAGCCTCTCCGGCACCAATGTATGGTGGGATTTCGTCGAGATGCCGTCACAGTTCATGGAGAACTACGCCGAGGAGCGTGAATTCCTCCGCACGTTCGCCTTCCACTACCAGACAGGCGAGCCCATCCCCGACGAGCTCATCGACCGCATCATCAAGAGCCGCAACTTCAACGTCGCCTACGCCTGCCTGCGTCAGGTGAGCTTCGGCTTGCTCGACATGGCCTACTACACCCTGCGCAAACCGTTCGAGGGCGACCTCATCAAGTTTGAGAAACAAGCGTGGAAAGACGCCATCATCATGCCGCAGTTGCCCGACACGTGCATGACAGTGCAGTTCTCCCACATCATGGCCGGAGGCTACGCCGCTGGTTACTACAGCTATAAATGGGCCGAGGTGCTCGACGCCGACGCCTTCAGCGTGTTCAAGAAGAACGGCATCTTCGACCGTACCACAGCGCAGCGCTTCCGCGACTGCATCCTCTCCAAGGGTGGCACCGAGCACCCCATGACACTCTACAAGCGCTTCCGCGGTCAGGAGCCTACCATCGACGCCCTGCTCGAGCGCAACGGTATCAAACAATAACGTATGAAAGAAGACAACAAGCAGACCCTTCTCGACAGGCGCTATCTGCGCATGGCCCTCATCTGGGCCGAAAACTCCTACTGCCGACGCCGCAAGGTGGGAGCGCTCGTCGTAAAGGACAAGATGATCATCAGCGACGGCTACAACGGCACCCCCAGCGGCTTCGAGAACGTCTGCGAGGATGACAACAATGTCACCAAGCCCTACGTGCTCCACGCCGAGGCCAACGCCATCACGAAACTCGCACGCAGCAGCAACAACAGCGACGGAGCCACGCTCTACGTCACCGCCTCGCCCTGCATCGAGTGCTCCAAGCTCATCATACAGGCCGGCATCCGACGCGTCGTCTACGATGAGCAGTACCGCCTCAACGACGGCGTCGAACTGCTCAAGAGAGCCGGCATCGAGGTCGTCCACCTGCCCATCGACGACAACAAGGAGCCGTAGCTTCTATGGCTATGCCCTCTATGCTCATGTCCCGTGCGGCGCATTATAATGCGCCGTCCCTATAGCCCCATATATCCCCGCACATTATGAAAAAAGAAAACAAATACCGCTTCATGCCCCTGCTCATGGCGCTCTGCGTCGTCATCGGCATCGTCATTGGCTCCTTCTACGCCAACCACTTCGGCGGCAACCGGCTGACCGTCATCAACAACGGCAGCAACCGGCTCAACAACCTCCTGCGCATCATCGACGACCAGTACGTCGACAAGGTCAACATCGACTCGCTTGTCGACAAGGCCATCCCGGTCATCCTCAGCGAGCTCGACCCCCACTCGGTCTACATCTCCGCCAAGGACGTGCAGGCTGCCACCGACGACCTCAAAGGCAGCTTCTCGGGCGTGGGCATCGAGTTCACCATCCGACAGGACACCATCCGAGTGCAGAACGTCGTCAAGAACGGACCGGCCGAGAAGGCTGGCGTGCTCGCCGGCGACAAGATCGTGATGGTCGACGGCAAGCGCTTCGTGGGCAAGCAGGTCACCGACGAAGAGGCCATGCACCGGCTCAAAGGACCCAAGGGCACGAAGGTCACCATCGGCGTGCTGCGCTACGGTCATGCCAAGCCCATCTCCTTCACCATCACACGCGCCGAGATACCCACCAAGACCGTCACAGCCTGCTACATGATCGACGACAACACAGGCTACATCAAGATCAAGAACTTCGGCGAGAAGACCTATCCCGAACTGCTCATCGCGCTGGCCAACCTCCAGCAGCAGGGCTTCGAGAACCTCGTCATCGACCTCCGCGACAATACCGGCGGCCTGCTGCAGAGCGCCGTACAGGTGGCCAATGAGTTCCTGCCCGACAAGCGCCTCATCGTCTACACCGAGGGACGCCGCTCTCCACGTCAGAACTACTTCTCCGACGGTCATGGCGCTTATCAGACCATGCCGCTCACAGTGCTCATCAACGAGGGTACGGCCTCAGCCGCTGAGATCTTCGCCGGAGCCATGCAGGACAACGACCGTGCCACCATCATCGGACGACGATCCTTCGGCAAGGGTCTCGTACAGCAACAGATACCCTTCCCCGACGGCAGCATGATACGACTCACCATCGCCCGTTACTACACACCGTCAGGACGATGCATCCAGAAACCGTATGTCGACGGCGAGGACCCGAACTACGCACAGGACCTCATCGAACGCTATGAGCACGGCGAGTACTTCTCACGCGACAGCATCAAGCATCACGGACCGGCCTACCACACCGGCATCGGCCGAGTGGTATACGGCGGAGGAGGCATCACACCCGACATCTTCGTGCCAGAGGACACCCTTGGCCTGACATCTTACTATAAGGAAGCAGCCATGAGCGGACTCATCCTGCAGTTCGCCTTCACCTACACCGACAACAACCGGCAGAAGATGAAGGACTTCAAGGAGATGCTGCAGCTCGCCAACTATCTGAAGAAGCAAAACACCGTGGAGCTCTTCGCCGACTACGCCGACAAGCACGGCCTGCAGCGCCGCAACCTGCTCATACGCCGCAGCCACTCTCTGCTGGAGAAGTACATCAATGCCCGCATCATCTACAACATGCTCGACGAACAGGCATTGGACGAGTACCTCAACATCGATGATCCGTGCATCACCACGGCTCTGAGGGTGTTCGCACGCCATGCCGCCTTCCCCACCAAACCGGCTCCGGCAGCGAAAATACGCAAGAAAACAAAACGATAATGGACAAACAAGCCGTCAGGCATCTTATTAACCAGCGCAAGCGACAGTTTACTGAGCAACAGCTCAGCAGGCTGTCGCTTGCTGCGTTAGAAAAAGTGGAGCGTCATCCAAAGGTGATGGCGGCCCACACCATATTATTGTATTACTCCATGAAGGGGGAGGTCGACACGCACGATCTCGTCGACCGGCTGTGGCAACAGGGCAAGACGGTGCTGCTGCCACGGGTTGTCAGCGACACCGACATGGAACTCGTGGCTTACACGGGACGCGACCACCTGCGTGCCGCGGGTGCGTTCCACATCCTCGAACCCGTCGGGCCGCCCGTCACCGACTACCGGGCCATCGACATCGCCATCATCCCCGGAGTGGCCTTCACCGCCGACGGCAAGCGACTCGGGCATGGCCGCGGCTACTACGACCGGCTCTTGGCCGCCATGCCGCAGGTCTACCGGCTGGGGCTGTGCTTCCCCTTCCAACTGCTGCCCGACCTTCCCACGTCGGCCTTCGACATGACGATGGACGAGGTGGTGGACTAATCCTGCCAACAGTCAATCGGGCAGATACTGCTTGAGCGAGAAACCCCACAGCTTATAGCCGAAGGGTGACAGGGCGAAGCCGTCCTGTGTGAGTTCGCGCCGCAGTTCATAGGTGCCGCGACGCACGAAGGTCTTGAAGAGGTTGATATACGTCACGCCGTTCCGCTCGCAGTAGTGACGAAGCAGTCGGTTGAACTGTGCCACGACATTGGTCTTGCCCTTCAGGTCCTCGCGTCCCAGCGACTCGTTGACGGGCAGCACGCTCTCGACGTAGAGCTCTGTCTTGGGCGAGTGGCGCCGGATGAGCCGGATGACGTCGGCGTACTGTCTGAGCAGGTCGGCCGGTGTCTTGCCGCCAAGCAGGTCGTGGGCACCCACCATGAGGAAGATCGCCTTCGGCTTGCCCGCCGTGACAGATGTCACACGACGCGCCACTCCCTCGATGTTGTCGCCCGCAATGCCGCGGTTGCGGATGTGGCGGGCGCGGAGCAGCACGTTCCAGTCACCCGCATACTCAATGAAGTCGTCGCCAAGCATCACCACATCGGTGGAGTCAATGGCGCGCATCCTGGCAAACTCCGCCAGCTTCTCGCTGTATAGGCTCGACTGTGCCGTGACATTGAGCAACAGCAACAGCAAAGCCATGAGAGACATCAGTCTTTTCATAGTCATCATCATTTGTTTGCACGGCGGGAATGCCGTGCCTCTTACTTGTCAACTGCAAAGTTAGTGCAAACAGGATGAAAGCAGAAGAAAAAGCCATGATTATTTTCTGTTATGACAATGTTTTGCCAAGCCGGTGCGTTATCACTAAAGACTATCATAAACAATAAGGTATATGAAACACAAGCTACTTTTATCCATTGCTGCCCTGGCCCTGCTCAGTCAGTCTACGCAAGCCAAGGTACGGCTGCCCCACCTCTTAGGCGACGGCATGATTCTACAGCAAGACACCGATGTGCGTCTGTGGGGTTGGGATGCTCCGGGCACCAAGGTGACCGTCACCACGTCGTGGAGCGACCAGGCGGTGACCACCAAGACGGGCAAGGACGGGAAGTTCCTTGTCACCGTACGCACACCCAAGGCCAGCTACACCCCACTGTCCGTCACCTTCGACGACGGCGACCGCACCACGCTGAGCAACGTGCTGAGCGGAGAGGTGTGGGTATGCGCCGGACAGAGCAACATGGAGATGCCCATCAGAGGCTTCTCCAACTGTCCCGTTGAGGGCTACAACGACGTGGTGGCCAATGCCTCACAGTACAAAGCCATCCACTACGTCAAGATACCGAGCGTGATGAGCATGCGGCCGCTCGACGACGCCAACTGCTCGTGGACCACGGTGTCACCCGCCACGGTGGGCAACTGCTCGGCCGTGGGTTACTTCTTCGCACAGACCGTCACACGGGCGCTCGACATCCCCGTGGGACTCATCATGGCCAACAAAGGCGGCACACGCGTGGAGAGCTGGCTCGACGCCGACAACCTCAAGCGCTATACCAAGGAGAGCCTCGACTCAATGGTCAATGTCAAGAAGTTTCCTTACGACTTCCATCGACCGCTCGTGTGGGGCAACGGCACGTTCTCGCCCATCCTCAACTACACCGTCAAGGGCATCCTGTTCTACCAGGGATGCAGCAACGTCGGCGACCCGGGCGACCAGTACTCGCAACGACTGAAACTGCTTGTCGAACAGTGGCGACGCGACTTCCGACTGGGCGAACTGCCATTCTACTTCGTTCAGATCGCACCTTATTATAACAATGACGTCAACGGCGACTGGGGACCGAAGCTGCGCGAACAGCAACTGAAAGCTTCGAAGATCATCCCCAACAGCGGCATCGTCTGCACCGACGACCTGGTATATCCGTGGGAGACGCAACAGATCCATCCGACGCAGAAGAAAGCCGTGGGGCAGCGTCTGGCGTACATCGCGCTCAACCACAACTATGGCATGACGGAACTCATGTGCGAGAGTCCTGAGGTGAAGGACTACCGCTTCAGCAATGACACCTGCTATGTGCATCTGAAAAACGACTACGACGCCATATCGCGCTATGAGGACATCCAGGGCTTTGAACTGGCCGGTGCCGACAAGGTGTTCCATAAGGCCAAAGCGTATTACTACTGGACCAAGGGCATCATCATCACCTGTCCCGAGGTGAAGCAGCCCGTCGCCGTGCGCTATGCCTTCCGCAACTTCATGCCGGGCAACGTGGCCAACGCCGCCCACCTCCCCCTGTTCCCGTTCAGGTCGGACAAGTGGTAGGAAGGGTGAATGCAAGCCGCGTGCGGCGCTCACAAAATCAAGGAGCGCCAGCCTCTCTCCTTTGCCCGCCCTGCTTCCGTCAGAGGCACCGACCATTAAGATTCATAGGAACACCAAACCAATAAGTATTTCTTTAAGGTATTGTAGAACCCCCTTGGGGGTTCCGGAAACATAGCGAGTTTATGGTAATGCAAGAACCCCCTTGGGGGTTCCGGCAACATAGCGAGGGGATGAGCGAATGAGCGAAGCGAATGAAGCGATTCCCCTCGTAACCATGACGAGCAGGAAATAATTCGCTACCCCCTTGGGGGTTGCGGAAATATAAAATACGACGCATCCATGATGTATAGAGGACATGGACGGCAGGCCGGATACATCACATTGCCGCAACCCCGCAAGGGGGTAGCGATTTATTTAATCCCCCACCTCGCTACGAGGGGAAGAGGGTCGCTTCGCTCCCCCTCTTCCCCTCGCTATGATGCCGGAACCCCTAAAGGGGTTCTAAGATTACATATACTGGCAACAGGTCACTAAATGATACACCACACGTAACAATATTGAGCACATGAGAGACCCCCTAAAGGGGTTCTGTTAAATGACAGGACACCCGGCCAATAAGAATGTCTTGTGAAGACTGCATATTCTAGCAATCCTATCACGACGCCCTCCCTGCCATGCACGAGCTCTGCACTGTATGTCGCCAGAGAGGAAGCCAATCTTATTTCTGTATCAATGAATGGAAGGAGTGAGGCTCGGCGATGATTGTCAGATACTTGTGTCCAAGCTGTATTGTTGCAGTCCGGGTCTTGTCTGTCAGATTGGCCGTGACGACGATACACTTCCCGTCCAGCCGTTGAAACACGATGACGGGCTGTCCATTAGTCTCTGTCATGCTTTTGTAGGCAAGCACGCGACTGCCAGGTGATACGAGGTTGGAGAAATGCTTGACAGCGTAGAACTCCGGCGTGTAGCGATAATGATGAGTTTTCGAATCCACCTGAATGAGCGCATTCTGTTTCCACCCCCAAGAACTCTGTCCTTTATCACAAAGTATGAAGTTCCAGATGTAGTACTCGTCACATCCGTTTCCGATGTAATCGCACAGCAGATGGAAGGTATGCTCGGCCGCACGCCAGTCCATCGAACCGTTGCCACACTCGCTCTCGCTGCTGATGAGGTGCATGTCGGGATAACGCTCACGGATGGCCCGGATGTTATCACGTCCTTCCCATTGCAGGCCGATGCCCGTCACGTCGTCTTTCAGACCGTCGACGATTTTCTCCACATAGTCCAGCCGATTGGTGTTGAACGTGCCGACGTAGGTCTTCACTTCAGGATGTTTCTTCTGTAGCGTTGGCACTAGATAGTCGTGGTTGAAGCGGATAGTACCTTCGGCCGTCCATGCACAGCCGGGATAGGGAGTGTAAGAGTAGGCCTCGTTCTGATACATCACCATATCGATGGGAATGTGTTCTTCAGCATAAAGGTCGATGAAGCAGACAAACATATCTGCGTAGGCCTGCAAGTAACGCCCATCCTGTATCATATAGTCCTGAGTGGCCAACCGGCGAGGAAACTGTCCCTTGCGCTCGCCGAGGAACTGCATCTCGTCGGGATCTACCGTTCCGCCTTCGTACAACAAATAGTCCTTTTCTTTAGGCTGATGGTTGTACCGGCTGGAAAGCACGGGATAGTCCTGATTGATTTTCATCCACGCAGGAGGACTCCAAGGCGACATCCAGAATGTGAGCTGTGGCTGGTAGCGTTGTGCCATGCGGATGAGTTGGATGACATTCTGCTTGTCGTGGTCGATGTTGAAGTAGCGCAGTGAAAAGTCGCCTGCTACCGTGTCGCATGAGTACCAGGCACGGCTATAGTCGTTGGCATTCATTGTCAAGCGTCCACGAGTAAACTTCAGGTCGCCGTCAGGAGCAAACAGGCGCCGCATCACCTCCTGTTGCTGCTGGTCGGTTAGCAGGCGGATGGCATCGAGGTCGAGCTCGTTGAAGCACGTCCCCCAAGCGCGGAACTCGTGTCCCTTTTCCTTGCCGGTGACAGTGAGCAGGGACTCATTCTTGGACTTGTTGCTCAACGATACCTTCGACTGCTTCCATGCGGATACAGAGGTTGTAGTATAATGAAGAAAGGTCTGTGCCATTCCCTCTAAGGAAATGGCCAGCGCCATGATGATTGTTAGTGGATACTTGCTCATAGATAATCAGTTGATAAGTCTCTTCAATAATGTTCTTATAGGATATGCAGGCGCAAAGATACAAAATAATGCGGTACTTCAAGACCTTTTGTGTTATATTTCCCCGTATTGTCGATAGGAGTTCACGGGTAGAGCTTTGTTTATAGGTTTTTCTTTGTGCCGGATAATTATCTTCCGTTATAAGTACTCCCGTCCAAAAAGTAATTCTTTATGCTATTGCTTGAACCCCCTCGGGGGTTCCGGCAACATAGCGAGGGGATGAGCGAATGAGCGAAGCGAATGAAGCGATTCCCCTCGTAACCAGGACGAGCAGAAAATAATTCGCTACCCCTTGGGGGTTGCGGAAATATAAAATACGACGCATCCATGATGTATAGAGTACATGGACGACTGGCCGTATATTCGACATTGCCGCAACCCCGCAAGGGGGTAGCGATTTAATAATCCCCCATCATGCTACGAGGGGAAGAGGCTCGCTTCGCTCACCTCATCCCCTCGCTATGATACCGGAACCCCTAAAGGGGTTCTAAGATTACATATACTGGCAACAGGTCACTGAATGATACACCACACGTAACAATATTGAGCACATGAGAGACCCCCTTGGGGGTTCCGGCAACATAGCGAGGGGATGAGCGAATGAGCGAAGCGAATGAAGCGATTCCCCTCGTAACCAGGACGAGCAGAAAATAATTCGCTACCCCAAATATCAAGGTAGGGCATTCATAATCATCATCATGCAACGAGTACATGGACGACTGGCCGTATATTCGACATTGCCGCAACCCCCAAGGGGGTAGCGAATTAATTAATCACCATCATGCTACGAGGGGAAGAGGCTCGCTTCGTTCGTCTCATCCCCTCGCTATGATACCGGAACCCCACAAGGGGGTTCCAACCATACCATTACATATATCCAATTTGTTGCGACAATTGTCTCTTGGTTATAACTCTTGTCCGCAATCGTAATGACTGGACTTCGGAACTTCAGGACTTCTGAACTTCTCTATTCCGGACTTCTGACTTATAACCTTACGCCGGAAGTTGAGCTGACTTACTTGTTGAGCTTCAATCCCACCTTCATGCCATTGACCGAGTTGAGAAGGCTGCTGGCAGCCTGCAGTGTGCTGCTGCCTGAGACAGTGCCAAGCAACTTGGCGTACTGCAGCAGTTTGCTGGCATCCATGACGATGAGCAGGTCGTTGCCGTCCACCTGCGTGGTGCCGACAATCTGCTTCACCGTACCGCCGTAGCTCAGCACCACCTGCTTGTTTTTGATGGTGTAGGTGCCGCTCAGCGTCTTTCCGGCCAGAGTCTGGGTGAAGTTGCCGTCCTTGTCAAACGTCATCTTCATAGCGCCTTTCTTGATGCCGTATTTCTCCAGTTTGCTTTGCAGTTGTTTCTCAATGGCTTGTGCAGCCATCTTGCCACCGATGCTGCTCAAAGCGTTCTCGCTGGTGAACACCACGGCAGGTTCAGTGTATTTCCAGGTGCCGGCGAGGTCCTCAGCCGTTGCCTGCTTGTTGGCATTGAAGATCGTGGAGAGTCCGGAGATGATGCTGCCCGTTGTGCTGTTGCCCGAGGCTGCGCCAAGGATGCCGCCGATGAGTGAGCCCAGTCCGGTGGAGCTTGAGGTGCTTTCAGCCTCTTTGGCAGTAGTCTTCGAGGAGTCTACCTTTGCCGTTGTGGCAGCAGCGGTAGTGGTCTTCTTGGTGGAAGTAGTCTTCTTTGTCGTAGTCTTCTTAGTTGTCTTCTTCTTAGTTGTCTTTTTCTTAGTTGTCTTCTTGCTGCCTACCAGTGTCATGTCAACGCCGGTGTTCTCTGCCGCAGTGCTTTCAGCCACGGGAGCTGCCATCAGGCAGGCTGCGAGGGCCATTACTGTAAGTGATTTCTTGTTCATTATTATTTGATTATGTCGTATATTCTGTTCGATACGGCAAAGGTACTAAAAAAAAGCACATGGCGCTCACGTTCCCGCCGTATTTTTGAGTGTCTTGTCAGAGGAGGCGGGAACAGAACCTTTTTGTAGGCATACCATAAGAGAAGCAGATTAGCAATCCATGGGCGGAGCAGGCAGTGCCTACAGCAGGTACGGCGCCCACGGCTCGTAGGGCTTGACGGGCTGTCGTTGTTGTGCGAGTCCCTGCTGCTGCATGTAATCCTCGTAGTCCACCACCTTGCCCTCGTCGTCGAGCACGAACGTACGCCGGCAGTCGAGCATGGCAAAGCGGTCGTTGATGATCGGATCTTTCGGCTGTTGTGAGTGGCTGAAGATCTGGTAGTCGATGCCATCGGGATTGTCATCGTTGTCATCGACGTCGGCCCACAGCAAGCCCCCCGTGTCGCAGGGTCCGCCACGTCGCCATCCGATGTCGCAGAGAGCCTCCACGCCCTCCATGGTGTCAGGGAGTTTGTTGAGATTGCCGGCCGTCAGTTCGCCGATAAGGTCAGCATGACGTGCATACCAATCCCTATTCACGCCGGCATGGGTGAAGAGGAAGCGACGTCCGTTGACCGTCGTCTCATAAGCAAGATGAAGCAAGTCGTGCAGGTCGGTGAAGATGCCCTTCACCTGATAATAGAAAGACCTCATCGTTTTGTCGCCGCCCGCCCGTCTGGCGAACGTGTCGTTCATGTACTTGAAGTCATGGTAGCCGATGAGCATATGACCTTTGTCATAGTCTTCAGCCAGTTCCTGATGCGGCATAAACTGCCACAGCGCGAGAAGTTTGTTGAAGTTGATGATGGCCTCGGCCTGTGCCACCTGACTGGTGTAGGGGTCCAGGTAGTCACCAAGAAACACGTAATCATCAGGCACGATGATCTCGTGTAGTACGTCGCTCACGGCCTGTTGCCAGAACGTGCGTCCGTGTATATCCGGGAAAATCAGTATCATGCGTTTGACTAATTAGTACCACGCCGCGGTCCGTATGACCGTGTTCATGCCGCAAAGATAAGCAAAAAATATAAACGCACGCGTTTTCCGACCGTAAATTTAAGGTAGGACTATCAATTACCACCGGAGTTGACAATCACTTTGGCAGCATATTGGCCCATGGCCTCATAACCCGCCGCATTGGGATGGAGACCGTCTGTCTGCCATTCCGGTCTGATGCGCTGGGGCTGTTGCGGATCGCGCATGAGCTCGTCGAAGTCGATGATGCCATCGACGTGGGCGGCTTGGCTTCTGATCCATGTGTTCACCGCCTGCCGCATGGCCTCATGCCACCACGAGAAGTAACTGTTGCCCTGCGTCGGCGTGATGGTGCCGAGATAGACCTTCATGCCGGCATCCTTACCCTTGCGGATCATCGTCTGATAGGCGTCGATGAGGCGCTGGACCATTTGCTCGTAGTTGGCGTTGCAACAGCCGATGTCGTTCGTACCCTCGAAGATGATGAGCCGTGTCACTCCCTGTTGTCCAAGGATGTCGCGGTCGAAGCGCTGCAAGGCAGGTTGGCTCAGTCCCCCCTCGACCACCGCATTGCCGCCGATACCGAGGTTTAGCACGCCCACGTTGCCGCCAAGGGCCTCTGCCAGGCGGTCCGTCCATCGGTCCTGCCGGTCAGTGGTCGATCCTCGTCCGTCGGTGATGGAGTTGCCCAGCACAGCGATGCACTCCGCCTTGGTCAGCACCTCTATCTTTGCCAGGTTATACCAATGGGGCACCGTCTCTTCCGGGCGATAGTCAGCCTTGGGCGATGGTGCTCCCGCCATGATGTACGAGTTGGTACGACTGCCGCGATGCGAGGTAGCATGCTGGGGTGTGCGGTCGCCGTAGCAGATGGTCACACTCAGCCGTTGCAAGGGCCGGAGGGTGTAGCTGAGCACGTCGGAGTAGACGGTCTCATGCGGTTGGATGGTCACCGCACGCTTGCCTTTGAACGAGAGGTAGCGTGCCTTGCCCACGATGGCCTCGCGCTGCCCCGCCTCGGCGATATACACGGCCTTGATGTCGACCGGTCCCGAGCCAAACTCATTGGACAGTTGCACACGCATGCGGTCGCCACCCAGTGACAGGTGCACGATCTGCCGCACGCTGCGGTTGGACAGCGACGTCTGCGGCATGTCTGAAGGGCCAGTATACTCCATGGCACTGGCCCATGTCCCGGTCCAATGACCGTCGGCGGCACGGGCCGGGAGCAAGCACAACGACAGGAGTAATAGGGTGGCGGAAAGGTGGAGAGCAATTTTTTTCATGAGCGATGATTTTTGAGAGGGGGGGGTAGGCACTGTAGGCGGGGTAGGCACTGTAGGAACTATAGGCGGGGTAGGCACTGTAGGCACTATAGGCAGGGTAGGCACTGTAGGCACTGGAGGCAACTATAGGGGCTATAGACGGCTACTCGCTTTTCATTCTGAGGATGTGGCCGGTGCTGTCGTAGTGGAGAGGCATCACCTTGAGGCTTCTGAGCCAGGTGGTGCCATTGCTGGGCACGCAGTCGTGGTGGAAGAGATACCACTGACCCTTGTATTCGAGGATGCTGTGATGAGTGGTCCAGCCCACGACAGGGTCGAGGATGACGCCCTGAAAGGTGAACGGCCCGTAGGGGTTGTCACCAATGGCATAGCACAGGTAATGGGTGTCGCCGGTGCTGTAGCTGAAGTAGTAGCGGCCGTTGTACTTATGCATCCAACTGGCTTCAAAGAAGCGGTAGGGGTTGTCAGCGGTCAGCGGCTGTCCGTTTGCGTCAACGATCTCCACGGCACGCGGCGGTTCGGCGAACTGCAGCATGTCGTCGGTCATCCTGACCACACGCGGCGGCAGCGCGGGTTCCTTGCCCTCAGGCAGGTGCTCGTCTTTGAGCATCTTATTGTTGTCGTACCACTGCAGCTGTCCGCCCCAGATGCCGCCGAAGAAGGCGTACACCGTTCCGTCATCGTCCTTGAACAGACAAGGGTCGATGGAATAGGAGCCGCGGATGGGGTCGGGCTGCGGTATGAACGGTCCCTCGGGCCGGTCGGCGATGGCGATGCCGAGGCGGAACACACCATTGTAGTCTTTTCCGCTGTAGAGCAGGTAGTAACGGCCGTCTTTCTCCACGACGTCGTTGTCCCACAGTTGTTTCTCAGCCCATGGCACGTCCTCCACACGCAGGATGACACCGTGGTCGGTGACGTCGCCGTGCATGACGTCGTCGAGTGACAGCACGTGATAGTCCTTCATCTGAAAGTGGCCGCCATCGTCATCGAAGGCAGCTCCGCTGTCCCAGTCATGGGAGGGATAGATGTACACACGGCCGTTGAAGACGTGGGCCGAGGGGTCGGCCATGTAGTCGGCCGGGAAGAGGTAACGAGCCTGAGGCTCTGGGGTGTTGAGATTATTATTATTCATAGTCTTGTGTTTTGAGGGTAGGCACTGGTAGGCGGGGTAAGCACTATAGGCGGGGTAGGCAACTATAGGCGAGGCAGGCACTATAGGAGGGGTAGGCACTATAGGCGGGGTAGGCACTATAGGCGAGAGCCTTACTTCTGCTTCTGCTCGATGTCGCGGTTGATACAATCGACGAGCTCGTCGGTGAGCTCATACTTAGAGATGATCCACATGGCGAGGACGAGGAGCAGGGCCGGGATGACACAGACGAGCCAGAGGATGCCTTGCTCGGCCATGGGTGTCTGTACCTTGGCTTGCGCGTCGAAGTGGACGTAGGCCAGGACAAGACCGGGCACCACGCCACCCAAAGCCATGCCGGCCTTGAAGAAGATACCGGTGAGGGCGTTGACGATGCCGGAGATGCGGCGGCCCGTGGTGTACTCGCCATAAGAGATGACCTCAGGCACGAGTGCCCACATGTAACCCGTAGCAACAATGACACCTGTCGACTTGATGAACTGTGCCACATAGACCAGCCACAGCTGATGCTTGAGTGACGGCACCATCGACACGATGTAGAGGATGACCATACCCACGATGGCGATGGAGAGGAAGATGTTGAACATACCGCGCTTGCCCACACGGCGCTTGATGGCCGGCACCATGGGCATGAAGATGAAGGCGGGCACGGAGCCCAGTCCCATGAAGACGGACAGCTGCGACGACGTGGCCTGCATGTTGTAGGTCATGTAATAGGAACCGGCGGCATTGCCCACCGACATCATGGCGAAAGCAGTGATGAAGAAGAATGCCAGCACACGCAGCGGCCGGTTGCGCACGAACTCTTTCCACAGGTCGCTCACCCGCACGTTGCTTGTCTCCTTGGCGTCCATGACGACACGCTCATGGCATTGCGAGAAACAGAAGAACAGCAGCACCAGACCGACGACGGCATAGAGGGCCATCGTGATGAACCATGCCTGACTCGACTGTTGCGCATTGATGATGGCCTCACCCTTGCTGTCCTTGGGGGCGAAGAACGCCACGACAAGGGGGATGCCCGACGCCACAGCCAAGCCACCGACATTGGCCATGAACATACGCACCGACGTGAGGATGGTGATCTCGTTGGTGTCACGGGTCAGCGACGAGTTGAGGGCACCATAAGGTACATTGATTAAGGTGTAGCACATCGACATGCCGACGTAGGTGATATAGGCATAGAGCAATGAACCGGAGAAGCCGTCCCAGAAACACAGGATGGCGAAGCCTGTCAGCGGGATGCCGCCGAGTACCAGGTAGGAGCGGTACTTACCCCACCGCGGGGTGTGCTTGTCGACAAACGTACCTACCAAGGGGTCCCACAGCACGTCGACGAGACGCACCACAAGAAACATCGTGGCGGCATCGCCCGCGCTCAGCCCATAGATATTGGTGTAGAAAAACAGCAGGTACATGCAGATGGTTTGGTAAATGAGGTTCTGCGCCATATCGCCCGAACCAAAACCAATGCGCTGCAACCAGTTGAGATGATAGAAGCCTGACGACTCCTTCTCTATTGAATTGTGTGGTGTTACCATAAGGTTTTTATTTTTTTACAGGTTGGTTCACATCCCGCTTCACCGGTCAGCGCCGCAGCCTTGTGTCATGCTCCGGTCCAAGGGAGAGTGAGGTGTGTGAGTCGTTGTGATTGGTGCAAAATTACCAAATCTTTCCATCAATGGTTTTGTACCTTGTTACCGATGTGTTGTTATTTGTTTCATAACGTCGTTTTTTTTGAGAAGACCTATCGTTATAGAAGTACAGAAGTCCGGAAGTTCAGAAGTCCAGTCATTACGCATGCTGATAACAGCAATACCCAAGTGACAATTGACTGTACTTCTGAACTTCCGGACTTCTGGACTTCTATATACTTCCGGACTTCTCACTATTTCACACTCCACTCGAAGATGCCGCAAGAGAACTGCTCAGGCTGCTTGAATTCGAGTTTCACGGCTTTCGTCTTTATCTCGTTGAAGTTGACGGTGCAGGCAGCACCTTTCTTTGTGGGATAGGCGTCGGCTCCTGTGACAGGCTGCCACTGTCCGTTGTTGTCCTGGTAGTACACCTGCCAGCTGTCGGGCACCTTGCATCCGCCCCATGGCTGGTCGTCGTACCAATAGACCGTGCACGACTTCACCTCCTTGGCCTCGGGGAAGGTGTAGGTGACCCATTCAGTGGAGTTCTTCTTCGGCCACCAGTGGCAGTAAGGGATGGAGCGGTCGTTCTCGTCGGCAGGCACGAGGCCGTCGGTGATGCTCGTAGGTGCGGGCACCCTTGATGAGAACGCCACCTTTGCCATGGAAGCCAGCGTGGCGGGAGCGGCCGGACGGGCGGCCGAGACATCCTGTGGCAGCCATACCTTCATGTTGCCGTTGCCGCGATGGGCCCAGGCAAAGTAAGGAATGAGCTTCAGGCTCACGTCTTGTGTCGACAGACTGCCGTTCTTGGTATAGGCCAGCGTCTGTGCGGGCGTTGTCAGCGTCTCGACGACCAGGTCCTTGTACTGTGTGAGGCGGTGCTTCAGCGAGTCGGCGATGAACGCATCGTAGGGCATGGTGCCGAGCGTGAACACAGGCTGACGGTTCATGAGCACGTTCATGATGTTGAAGTTGTTGTCGGGCCACTCGGCAGCGTAGACAATAGGCCCGCGCTCGATGCTGATCTGTCCGCGGTCGGCCACCACCTTGTTGTTGGCTCTCACCGTGCGCACATCCATGTCGAAGTGCACGCGCACCACGTCGCCCTTCTTCCATTTGCGGGTGATGGTGAAGTAGCCGTCGTCGGTGAGCTGCCCGTCAGTCGGTTGACCGTTGACCGTGATGGTGTAGCCCAGGCGCTTGCCGTCGGTGTAGTAATAGAGGTCGGAGGGCACCGGCTGCCCTTTCACCCATCCGGGGATACGTATCTTCATGCCGAAGCGGCCGGCGGCGTTGCCGTCGACCTTGATGGCGATGTCGCCGTCCCACGGATAGCGTGTGGTCTGACTGAGGGCCACCTTACGGCCTGCCACGTCGAGGCTGGCGCTGTTGCTCAGGAAGAGGTTGACAAACACATTACGGTCCTTGACGGCATAGACATAGCCGGGCAGTGACGGAAGGAAACGGCAGATGTTGCTCGGACAGCAGGCGCAGCCGAACCAGGCCTGGCGCTGGTGCTGACCCATGCTCTCAAGCGGGTTGGGATAGAAGAAGCCGCCGCCATCCATCGACACGCCGTCGATGAGACCATTGTAGAGCGTGCGCTCCAGCACGTCATAGTACTTGCTCTGTCCGTGGAGCAGGAACAGACGGTAGTTGACATACACGTTGCCGATGGCGGCGCAGGTCTCGTTGTACGCGCTCATGTTGGGCAGCTCATAGTTCTTGCCGAACGCCTCGCCGTTGCTTGTGGCACCGATGCCGCCCGTGATATAGAGCTTCTTGGTGACGATGTTGTCCCAGATGCGGTCGATGGCATGGATGTACGCTGTGTCGCCCGTGAGCGCGGCCACGTCGGCCATGCCCGCATACATATAGGTGGCGCGGACGGCATGACCCACGGCCTCATCCTGCTCGATGACCGGCTTGTGGCTCTGCGAGTATTCGCTCTTGATGGCCGTCTTGCCGCGGTAGTCGAGGAAGAACTTCGCCTCGTCGAGATACTTCTTGTTGCCCGTGACGAGATAGAGCTTGCAGAGGGCCATCTCCGCGATCTGATGACCGGGCACCACGCAGGCCTGTCCCTTGTTGGGTCCCACCTCCTTGACCACGCAGTCGGCATAGCGGATGGCGATGTCGAGGAACTTACGGCTGCCGGTGGCCTGATAGTGGGCCACGGCTCCTTCCACCATGTGTCCGAGGTTGTAGAGCTCATGGCTCAGGTCCTCCTCCTTGCTCCAGCGCTTGTCGCCGGCCCAGGGGTGAGGATGGATATAGTTCTGCGTGCGGGCCGTGTAGAGGTAGCCGTCGGGCTCCTGAGCCGTGGCGATGATGTCGAGCACCGAGTCGATGTAGTGTTTCAGCTTGGCGTCGGGATAGGTTTGCAGGATGTAGCTCGCGCCCTCGATGGTCTTGTAGGGATCGGTGTCGTCGAAGCTGTAGGGCATGAGCTTGGCCACGTTGTACTTGTCCGACGGGTGCTTCATGTTGTCAGCCGCCCGTTCGAAGTTCTTGTAGCGGCCTTCGGTCTCGCACTTGCTGAAAGCCAGTGGGATGGTGACCTTGCGCGAGGTCTCCAGCCGTTGTCCCCAGAACGTATTGTTCATGATCTTTACCGATGTAAACGGCACCGGTGTGATGGGATAGCCTGCCGAAGCCGGTTTCTTCTGTGCGTGGGCAGGCAGCAGGGCCAATGCCGCAAAAGCGATGGTGATGATGTGTCTCATATTTCAGGTCATTTAATAAGCTTAATAACAAATCCGCCACCCTCGGCGAGCGCTATCTTCAGGCTGCTGCCCTTGTGTATCCGGGCCTTTGAGAGGCGGTAGTCCTCGGCATCGTGGTTGGCGTTGATGCCGTCTTGCAGGATGAGAGCTCTGTAGGTGACTCCCTCCTGAAGGAAGGGGAAGGTGAGCGTCACCTCGCGGCTGTCCCAGTTGGTTTGTCCGCCCACATACCAGTTGCCGTCTTTTTCCCGTGCGGTGACGATGTATTGTCCGATGCGTCCCTGTACGACCTGTGTCGTGTCGAAGACCGTGGGCAGCGATGCGATGAAACCGGTGTAGGTCGTGTCGGCCTCATAGTTGGTCGGACTGTCGGCAAGCATGGTGAAGGGAGAGTCCTGCACGACATAGCAGGCGGCCTGGTGGCAGCGCGTGCCCATGGAGACGGGTTTGGTGTAGCAGGCGTGCCAGTCGCGACGGGTGCCGTTGCGCATGGCTCCGGGTGTGAAGTCAACCTGCCCGGCCATCATGCGTATGTAGGGGAAGGTGACGTCATAGAGGGGCATGTCGGTGCGGGCGTCGGTCCAGCGGCTCTCTTCCATTCCGAACACGCTCTCGTAGTTGAGGATGTTGGGATAGGTGCGGTTGAGCCCCACGGGCTTGTAGATGCCATGGAGGTCGAGGATGAGGTGATACCTGGCGGCGCACTCGGCAAGCCGCTCGACCATCTCGACGGCCGTCTGGTCGTCGCGGTCCATGAAGTCTACCTTGAACCCCTTGATGCCCAAGCCGGCATAGTGCCGGCAGATGGTCTCAAGGTTCTCGTCCATGACATTGAACACGGCCCACAGCACGATGCCCACTTTCTTGCTATTGGCATAGGAAATGAGGCTGGTCAGATGGATGTCGTCAATGGGTTGGAGTATCGTGCCGGCTTTGGAGTCATACCAGCCCTCGTCCAGCACCACATATTCCAGATGGTGGTTGGCGGCGAAGTCGATATAGTATCTGTAAGTTTCGTCGTTGATGCCGGCCTTAAAGTCGACGCCTTTCAGGTTCCAGTCGTTCCACCAGTCCCAAGCCACCTTTCCGGGCTTTATCCACGAGGTGTCACCTATCTTGTTGGGTCGTGCCAGCGCATATACCAGGTTGTTGACCGGCATCTGACAGTCGTCGGTCGAGACGGCGAGGATGCGCCAAGGGTAGGTGCGGGGTCCCTTTGACTTGGCGATATAACCGGCTGTCTCCACTACATGTGTCATGTGCCGGTAAGGGTAGTAGGCCATCCGGCTGGGGTAAGGAGCGAAGACCGCACTGAGCCGGTCGTCCTCCGCTTTCACCCACATGTTGGGATAGCTGACGAGGTCGCTCTCCAGCAGGGTTATCTTGGCCGGGCCGCAGTCGACCGTTGCCGGCAGGAAGGCAGGCAGGTCCTTGGCCGAGTCGAGCGGCGTCTGGTCATAGACATTCTGAAACGCCATGGCAAAAGGTTGCTTGGGCGTCGTGGTGTAAGCCAGCCACGCCGTGCGCTGCTTGCCAAACCGGTAGTCGGCCGTTTCGCTCTTGATGATGGTCTCTCCCTTTCGGCTGGTGACAAAGCGGTAGGCGACGCCCTCGTTGTAGGCGCGCACCTGCAGGGAGAAGCCCCTGCCCAAGGGGAGCACCAGTTGGTTGTAGTCCTCGGTGAAGCTGCGCTGCCGGTAGAAGGGTGCCGTGATGGTCTCGTGATGATGCGTCACCGTCGCCTTGCGCGGCGGACGGCTGCCCTTCGCACCTGCCCCGATGACCGTCCCGTCCTGGAGGGTCAACCCGATGGACGAGGGCTGGAGGATGGACTGACCATTATAAATAAGGTGGAGCTGGCAGCCATTGTCGTGGGCAATGACAGCGGTGAGTCTTCCGTCCGGCGAACTGACCTGTTGGCCAAACGCCGCAAGGACCACTTGGAAAAGGAAAAAGAATGAGAGAAACTTCTTCATACGGGCTCTTATGATTGGTCTTGCAAAAATACACAATTGATTGGTCAATCCATTGGAATTGTGTCTAATTTATCAAAAGAATCGTCTAACGGAAGGCTGCTGGACGATAATTTCATCAGCTTTGGACTAAATTACCACCGTTGTTTTGTTATTTGAACTACATTTGCAATCACATCAAACATCGTAGTACATACTCGCAATTTATATGAACCAACTTCTACAATCCCTGTTCATCACACTTCTGGCCGTAGCGCCGGTGCTGCCATTGTCTGCATCCCGAACCATCAAGAAGGTGGAGCCGGTGAGCGTGCAGTGTCCCGTCGGCACGTCGCCCCGTCTGCCTAACCGCTTGTGGGTGACCTATCGCGACGGCCGTGCCGAATACCGGCAAGTGCGGTGGATGAACGCTCCGCTGACGAGCGAGGAGGACGAAGCCGATGCCCGCCGCCATCCCGCCGGTCTCAGCTACCGGCTCAAGGGCTATGTGGTGGGTGACAACACCACCGACAACGGCTACCCCGTAGAGGCTATCGTCAGGGTGGTCGGCGAGCCGCAGCCCGTCCCCGTCCGCGAGAAGGCCGTGACGTTTCCCCTGTCGGCGGTGACCATCAACGGTGACAACCGGCTCAGCCACAACCGCGACGAGGCGATCAAGGAGATATGCTCCTGGGACGTGACCCAACAGCTCTACAACTACCGCGACACCTACAACATGCCCACGACGGGCTACACCACTTCCGACGGATGGGACTCGCCCGACACCAAGCTCAAGGGCCATGGCTCCGGCCATTACATGTCGGCCATCGCCCAGGCTTATGCCGTGACCAAGGACCCCAAGCAGAAGGCGATACTCAAAGCCAATATCACACGCATGGTCAACGAACTGCGGGCCTGTCAGGAGAAGACCTTCGTGTGGAACGACTCGCTCGGCCGCTACTGGGAAGCGCGCGACTTCGCCCCGGAGCAGGAGCTGAAAGACATGAAAGGCACGTGGGCGGCCTTTGACGAATACAAGAAGCACCCTGAGAAGTACGGCTACGGCTACCTCAACGCCATACCCGCCCAGCACTGCGCGCTGATAGAGATGTACCGTCCGTACAACAACTCCGACTGGGTGTGGGCACCTTACTACTCCATCCACAAGCAGCTGGCAGGCCTCATCGACATAGCCACCTACATGGACGACAAAGCCATTGCCGACAAGGCCCTGCTCATCGCCAAGGATATGGGGCTGTGGGTGTGGAACCGCATGCACTACCGCACCTACGTGAAGAAAGACGGCACTCAGCAGGAGCGACGCGCACGGCCCGGCAACCGCTACGAGATGTGGGACATGTACATCGCCGGTGAGGTGGGCGGCATGCAGGAGAGCCTGTCACGGCTGGCCGAGATGGTCAGCGACAAGGCCGACAGCGCCAAGCTCATGGAGGCCGCCCAGTGCTTTGACGCACCAAAGTTCTATGAGCCGCTGGCTCAGAACATCGACGACATCCGCACACGGCACGCCAACCAGCACATCCCGATGATTGTCGGTGCCCTGCGGTCTTACAGAAACAATCATAAACCTTACTACTATCATATTGCCGAGAACTTCTGGCAACTGGTCGAGGGTCGGTACCTCTATGCCACAGGCGGCGTGGGCAACGGCGAGATGTTCCGCCAGCCTTACACCCAGGTGCTCAGCATGGCCACCAACGGCATGCAGGAGGGGGAGGCGCAGGCCAATCCTGATCTCAACGAGACCTGCTGCACCTACAACCTGCTGAAGCTCACCAAAGACCTCAATGCCTACAACCCCGACAAGGCCGCCTACATGGACTACTACGAGCGCGGCTTGTACAACCAGATCGTCGGCTCACTCAATCCTGACAAGTACCAGACAACCTATCAGTATGCCGTCGGACTGAATGCCACCAAGCCCTTCGGCAACGAGACACCGCAGTCGACCTGCTGTGGCGGCACAGGTTCGGAGAATCACACCAAGTACCAGCAGGCCGTCTATTTCCACAACGACAGCACGCTGTGGGTGGGTCTTTACATGCCGACGACGCTTCAGTGGACCGACAAGCAACTGACGCTCACGCAGGACTGCACGTGGCCCGCCGAGCGGTCGGTGCTCAAGGTGGACCGGGGCGAGGGCGACTTTGCGCTGAAGCTCCGGGTGCCCTACTGGGCCACCAGCGGCTTCAAGGTGCTGCTTAACGGCAAGAACGTGCAGAAGCACTACCAGCCCAGCTCTTACGTCACCATTCCTTACCGCCACTGGACAACGGCCGACAGGGTGGAGGTCGTCATGCCGTTCACCATTCACATTGAATATGGCATGGACAAGTTGCCGGCCGAGGTGGCCAGCGCCGACGGCACCCCGCTGAAGTCGGCATGGACCGGCGTGGTGATGGCAGGCCCGTTGTGCATGACCGGCACCGACGTAGCCACCTGGCGGCAGGCCACGCTCTCGACCGATGACATCGACAAGGCCACCGTGGTGCCTGCCCAGGGCCAGGAACCGATAACCGTGACGATCGACGGCAAGCGCTTTGAGCCCGACTACTACCGCAATGCGCACTCCACGCATTACTACCGTCTGGAGTCGGCCGGCGGTGACCGCAGCCACAACACCGTCCGGCGTGCGGACCTCACAGAACTGCAGTCACTGGTCGCACTGGCCGACAAGCGTGTCAGTGAGCAGACTCGATGGATGGGGCTGACGAAGAAGGTGCCCGACTACGCCCCATGGGCGCCTCACGGCTATGAGCGCATGCAGGAAGCGCTCGCCCAGGCCCGCCGACTCATGCAGCAGAAGGCGCGCCACCTCGATGCCGATGCCGTGGAGACCGTGACGACCTCACTCAGCAAGGCCATCAACACCATGCGTCCCGGCAATCTCGCCGAGGTGGAGGACCTGCACCCGCTCACCACCCTGCTCCGCCGTATCGGCACGCCCGACAGCACGGCGCCCGAGTCTATGCGCAAGGCCGTCGACTATGGACAGATGGTGGTAAGGTATGTCATGGATGGCAGTGGCACCAAGGACATGATCAACGCAGCAGTGGAAAGGCTGAAGAAGGAGTGGTAGGCGGGGTAGGCAAGATAGGCTGGGTAGGCGGGGTAGGCGGGGTAGGCGCTGGTAGGCAAGGTAGGCATGATAGGGAAAGTAGGCAGCTTGCCTACCCTGCCTACCTTGCCTACCAGCGCCTACCCTGCCTACCTCTGCCTACCCTGCCTACCTCGCCTACCTCTGCCTACCTCTGCCTACCCTGCCTACCCTGCCTACCTCTGCCTACCCCGCCTACCCTGCCTACCCTGCCTACTTTTTTGCTCTCTCCTACCCGTTATTCCTTCGCTTTTTCTTAACTTTGCAATATGAAGCAGCTCTTAAGTCTTATAATTCTTCTTTGTCCCTGTCTGGCCTTTGGTCAGGCAGACGGTGGCGGGCGACCGGTCGCAGCCCAAAAGCTTATCTACCTCCCCGACTCCCTTCGTCCCTTCAATCTCAACGACGACCGGGCGGAATGGTCGTGGCGGCACAGCGCACAGACACAGAACCTGGTCTTCTTCTGGCAGCAGGGCTTCGGCAACGACCCTTACCATGCACCTGCGCTGAAGGGACAACCCATGAGTTTCAATCTCGGCAACCTGCAGGTGCGGCTGGAGCACTTCTATCATTATTTCCGCGACACGCTGCAGTTCTCGCTGCCCGGCAGTCTCTGCGACCGTTACAAGATGATGGTGATGGTCAACTACTCGCTCGACGGCACGGCCTACGGCGGTACCTATGACGACTTTATCGGGGCGCTGTGGGTGAGTCCCAACCGCATACAGGACACCAAGCTCAACGCCCTGGCCCATGAGCTCGGCCATAGCTTCCAGCTGCAGATCGTGGCCGACAAGACCGGCGAGGCATGGGGCGGCAGCGGCTTCTATGAGATGACATCGCAATGGATGCTGTGGCGCGTCAACCCCGACTGGATACACGACGAGCAATACCATTTCGACGCCTTCCGGAAACTCACCCACAAGGGCTTCCTCGCCATGGACAATATCTATCACTCACCCTACGTCATCGAGTGGTGGGCCGAGAAGCGCGGTCTGCCAAGCATCGCCGCCCTCTACCGCGCCGGCAAGGTGGGCGAGGACCCCGTGGTGACCTATAAGCGGCTGTACGGACTGACCCAACAGCAGTTCAATGACGAGATGTTCGACTGCTACCGCCACCTGGTGGACTTCGACTTCCAGTATGCGCGGGCCAACACCCGTGCGTTCGCCTGCACCTTCGACACCCCCATGCAGTCGTTGGGCAAGGGCTGGATGCGACCTGACTCGGCCCACACGCCGGAGAACTATGGTTTCAACGCCATCAAGATGGCCCTGCCACAGAGCGGACAGAGCCGGGTGGCCGTTGACTTCCGTGCACTGTCCGACCTTGGCTATCGCTACGGATGGGTGGGCGTGACGCAGGACGGCCGCTGCCTGTATAGCAAGACGGCGTCGAAGTCACGCGGCACGCTCGTCTTCCAACTGCCGAAGAACACACCCCTCAAGGCGCTCTATCTGATTGTCATGGGGGCACCGTCGACCCACGACCTCGATCCGTCGTCGAGACAATTCCCCTATGAGATAAAGGTGAAGTAACCTATGGAAAAACTACTCTCAACCATGAAGAAGATATACCTGTCGCACCTCGTTTATTTCCTCGTCCGTCCCCTTGTTCATTCCCTCGTCATCCTCCTTGTCATCCTTCTTGCCACACAGTCGCTACATGCCCAGTCCGACCTGTGGTCACGGCGCCATATCACGATGCTCGACGGTCTGCCTACCAACACGGTGCGCAGCATCACGCAGGACAAGGACGGCTTCATCTGGATGGGTACCGACAACGGGTTGTGCCGCTACGACGGCTACAACGTATTGACCTATCACAACCGGCAGTTGGGCGCCGACCAGTTTGTCAGCGCGATGATGCCCTTGGGCAAGAACCTCTTGGTGGGCTCCACTCATGGCGCCTTCCTCTTAGACATAGAAAAGGGCCGTTTCGACCTGCTCGACCAAAAGCTCAACAGCCTTGTCAACGCCTTTTCCATTGATGCCGACGGCAACGTATGGGTGGCCACCCGGGGCCAGGGCATCTTCTGCTACCACCCGGCCATCAGACATTCCACGCACTATCCCATCAACAAGGCCAACGGCATCTTGGACGATGTGTTTGCCGACAACACCAATCAGATATGGGCCATCTCCAAGGCCCACGGCTGCATCTATCATTTCAACAAGGCCCGCAAGACCTTCGACGTGGTGCCTGTTCACGGTTTTGAACATGACATCGACGTCATGCGCATGGCACAGGGACCGGAAGGCACCGTGCTGCTCGCCACATGGACGCAGGGCCTGCTGCAGCTGTACCGCGACGGCCGTGTGACGCAGCTCATCCCACCCGTGGTCAACGGTCTGCACTTTCACATACGCAGCATCTACGGCGGTGTCTCCAACCATGTCTATCTCGGTTGTGAGGAGGGACTCATCGACTATAACCTTCAGACCCGCACCGCCACCGTCGTCACGGGCAGCGACAATGCGCCCACCTCCGAGCGCTTCGTCTACACCGTGACACGCGACCGCGAGGGTGGCCTGTGGATGGGCACCTTCTACGGGGGCGTGACCTATTTCTCTCCCATGGGCGAGCGCTTCACCACCTTCACGTCCGACCGGCAGCTGCTCAGCGGCAGTGTCGTCAGCCGCTTCTGTGAGGCGGCGGGCAAGGTGTGGATAGCCACCGACGACGGCGGTCTGAGCTGCTTCGACATGCGACGCAACGACTTCACTACTTATCCGGGCCAGGAAGCACTGACCAACATCAATGCCCACGGCCTCTGGGCCGAGGGCAGCGACCTGTGGATCGGCACCTATGGCAATGACCTCATCCGGCTGAACACGGCGACGGGAGCGACGAAGACGTATGCCATTGACGGCATACAGACAACCGGCAACTGCTATGCCGTGACACGCGACCGACGGGGACGGCTGTGGGCCACGTCGATGGAGAATGCCAGCCTCTATGATGCGGCGGCAGACGCCTTCCGCATCGTCAAGCGCTTCAACAGCCTTGCGGTGGACATCGAGGAGGACCATGCGGGCAACGTGTGGTTTGCCACGCAGGGAGGCGGCTTGTGGAAGTTGTCGGCTAAAGGACAGTGGCGGCAATACACCTGCCACACGGCATCCATCGGCAACGACAACATCAACTGCGTGCGCGAGGGCTTCGGCGGACACCTGTATGTGGCCACCGACAACGGACTCTACGAGTACCGGCCCGCCACCGACTCTTTCAAAAGAATAAAGATAGACAGTGACGACCAGGCGTTCATGGGACTGGTATTCAACGACGATGAGCTGTGGCTGTCATCGGTGTCGGAGCTCATCAAACTCGTGCCTGGCGGACGGACGGAGATCTACAACCGCTACGACGGTCTGCTGGACGGACCCGCCCGGCCCAACGCGTGCATGATGGCCTCCGACGGCCGCGTGTGGATGGGAAGTGTCAATGGCATCAACACCTTCTATCCCTATGAGATAAAAGCCAACAAGAATGAGCCAAGAGTGTTTATCACCGCGTTCTTCCTGCCCAACCACGACCGGGCCGAGATGGACAGTCTGTCCGGCATCCTGAGCCACAAGCAGGAGATTGAGCTGAGCGCGAAAGAGAATTTGTTTACCATCCAGTTCTCGGCCTTAAGCTTTGTGTCGCCGCAGAAGAACCGCTATCAGTACATGCTCAAGGGCTTCAATGACAAATGGATTGACGCCGGCACTGACCACAAGGCCATCTTCACCAATATCCCACCGGGCAGCTACACGTTCCTGGTGAGGGCATGCAACAACGACGGGATGTGGACCTCACAACCTGCCCAACTGTCCATCGTCGTGCACCCGCCCTTCTATTGGACATTGCCGGCCAAACTGCTCTACCTGGCTGTCGTCATCTTCCTGGTGTGGTGGATGCTCAAACAGAAAGAACGCAAGGCCGAGCGGCGCCACCAGCGGGAGATCAAGGAGATGAACGAACGCAAGGAAAAGGAGATGAGCGAGGCACGCCTGCGCTTCTTCACCATGATTGCCCACGAGATACGCACGCCCGTGACGCTCATCATCGGACCGCTTGAGAAGTTGAAGGAGCAGATGCTGGCTGCGGGGCAGAAAAACACCGGCAGCCATACGACAGGCCGACAGAGCATCACACAGACCATCGACGTCATCGACCGCAACGCCCACCGTCTGCTCGACCTCGTCAACCAGCTGCTTGACTACAACAAGGTGAAGCAGCAGGGCATGAGGCTGCACTTCACCGTGTGCAACATCGCCCAGCTCATGCGGGCCGTGGCCGTGAGGTTCGAACCTACGCTGTCGCAGAGGGGCATCACGTTCGAGGTCGGCTATCCCGACGACAGCTTCACGGCGGTCGTGGACGGCGAGGCTGTGACTAAGATTCTCAGCAACTTCATGACAAATGCGGGCAAATATGCCAAGAGCAACATCCGCATGACCTGCGGCAACATCGCCGACGGCACGTTCCAGCTGAGTGTCGCCGACGACGGCATCGGCATCAGCAAGGAGGACCAGGGTCGTATCTTCGACGCTTTCTATCAGGCCAAGGACAACAAGCCGGGCACGGGCATCGGACTGAACACTGTAAAGATGCTCACCGTGGCTCATCATGGCAAGGTGGAGGTGACATCGGCGCCGGGCAAGGGGTCGGTCTTCACCGTGACGCTGCCGGTGAAACAGGACGTGGCCGTGGCGGAACAGGAAGAGACGACGCCGGCCGTAAAGCAGAAAGCACCCGTCAGTCTCCCCTCAGGCAATGTGCAGGTCATGGACGAGACTGCCGCAAAGAAGGCCAAGCCCGTCATGCTGGTCGTGGACGACGACGATGACATGCGCAACTTCATTGCGGACAACTTCCGTGGCACCTACACGGTGCTGACGGCAGCCGACGGCAACGAGGGCCTGCAGCGCCTCAAGCTGACTAACGTGGGCGTCATCGTGAGCGACTGGATGATGCCGGGCATGGATGGCGCGGAGTTCTGCCGGATGGTGAGGCAGGACCCGAACACCAGTCATATCCTCTTTATCATGCTCACGGCCAAGACCGACGACGACAGCAAGACGGAGGGCATGAACATCGGTGCCGACGCCTACATCGAGAAGCCTTTCTCCATGAACTACCTCGAGGCCTGCATCCGTAACTTACTGGCCCGTCGCAGACTGCTGATGGAGAAATTCGCCAACACGCCGTCCGAGCCTATCTCGCATATCGCCAACAACCCCGTCGACGACAAGCTGCTTGTCAGGATGAATGAGATCATCGAGGAGAACATCAGCAAGCCGGATCTCAACGTCGCGTTCATCGCCGAGCAGCTGAATCTCAGCCGGTCGAGCCTCTTCGCGAAGATTAAGTCACTGACCGATGCCACGCCCAATGAGATGATACAGGTGGTGCGTCTGAGGCGGGCTGCCCAACTGCTGAGGGAGGGCGGACACAATGTCTCGGAGGTGGCTTTCATGGTTGGCTTCAACAGTGCTTCCTATTTTGCCAAATGTTTCCAGAAGCAGTTTGGTGTCCGTCCCTCGGAGTTCGCATGAGGACTTCTAACGAAGCCTATAGATTCTATAGAAGCTATAGAGACTATAGAGACTATAGAAGCTATAGAGGCTATAGAGACTATAGAAGCCATAGAGGCCATAGCCACACCTCACGGCCGATAGACGGCACGCATCACCCTGTCGCCCAACCGGGGACGGTAGTGGGCGGCCTCGTAATAGTCGTGGTAGTCAGCGGTGAAACGGTTGACACCCGTGAAGTCGAACACGTTTTTCCGTCCGAAGATGACATACAGGCTCTCACGGTCTTTGGGATTCATCGCCACCTGTTTGTAGTCCGGACTGATGACGATGCGGTAGTTGGTGTGATGGCGCTTGAGCAGGGCGGCAATGTCGAGAAGCTTACGGGCCTGTGGCGCAAAGATATATACGGGACCGACCACCTGGCGGTGCGTTCTCGTCGGCAGCTTCTTGGCGTCGAGCCCCTGCCAGTAGGCCTCGCCCTGCCGGGCTATCATCCGTTCGCGGGGATTGTAAGAGTCGTTGTTCTCCGGGTTGCGTATGCGTCCGTAGGGATTCATGCATTTGGCCGAAGAGGATATTTGGCCCGTGAGCTTATATTTCAGATAAGGCAGCAGAAAGTCGGGCAGTATGAACGTCCGCATCATCTGCACCTGGGTGAGCAGATTGCCTTTGCCCGACACCTCCGGTGGCAGGATGTGCTCCCATCCATCCCGTTGCCTGTCGTCGCCAAGCGAGGACGCGTCGAGCACGATCAGCACGTTGTCGATGCGAGCGTGGTCGCGCTCCAGGGCATGCAGCTTCATGTCGAGGCCGGCCAGCGACTCGGCATTGCCGAAGAGCCTCATAGCATGGGCGCCGTGGGGCAGGTACCGCTCCCATTCGGCACAGCGGTAGGCCATGGTGCAGGAGTTGCCCATGATAAACGAGTTGAAGGCATGTGGTCCATGGCGGTGGTTGCAGTAGATGCCCCACCCCACGAAGTTCTCATTGAGCACCACCGGAGAGTCGTAGACGCGGTAGCGGTGGAGCGACATATAGGGGTCGTCGTGGAGATAGAGGACCACGGCTGCCCAGAAAGGAAGCAAGAACACAAAGGCCTTGATAAGAAGCCGCAGGGCGGCCCGACGGCTGTCGGCCAAAGGAGTCGCTGCCGACTGACGATTATTTTCCATCAGAATTGCAGATAAATGAATGTTTCGTTTCCGAACTTGCCACAGACGAAGATGGCCAGGGCAAGGAGGTAGTAAAGGGTCCAGCGCTGCCAGGCCGGACGGGCGGAGAGCTTGCTGAGCAGGTCGACGCGGTCCATGAAGTACTCATAGATGAGCACGAGCACCAGGGCCACTCCAGCTACGATGCAGGTGTGGTCGCGCATGCCAAGGTTGATCTCTTTCCAGCTCTGGTTCACGTGCAGCGAGATATGGCTGATGAAATAACAGGCATCGGCCAGCGTGGGACATTTGAAGAAGACAAGCGACAGGGCGAAGATGATGTAGGTGCGGAGGATGGAGTATGTGGAGAAGACCACGTTGCCCACCCGTTCCTTTATCTTTCTGCGCACCTCGAGCGTGTTCTGCTCGAAGATGATGACCAGGCCCTGTATCAGTCCATAGACCACGAAGTTCCATCCCGCGCCGTGCCAGATGCCCAGCACGACAAAGGTGATGAGCAGGCTGAGCGACACGCCCCACCGGCCCCAGTGGCGGAACTCGCCCGCCAGCGGCAGGTAGAGGTAGTCGCGCACCCACGAGGAGAGCGAGATGTGCCAGCGACGCCAGAAATCGGAAGTCGACGTAGAGATGAACGGGCGGTTGAAGTTGGGCGACAGCCTCAGGCCGAACATGGCGGCAAAGCCTATGGCCATGCTCGTGTAGCCGGCGAAGTCACCGTACATGTCAATGGGATAGAGCAGGCAGGCCATAAGCAGCTGCGCGCCGGAGGCCGACCGCATATTGTTGAACACGTCGTCGACATTGGCCGAGATATTCTCCGAGAGCACGACCTTGAGCACCAGTCCCACCAGCACGAGCTTCATGCCATAGGTCATCTGGCGGTAGGTGGCGGGCTGGAGCTTGTGCAACTGCGGCAGCAGACTGCCCGGCCGCTCAATAGGTCCGGAGAGGAACTTCATGAAGAGCAGCATGTAGAGCAGGAAGTCCATCACGTTGCGTTCGGCCTTCTGCTCCTCCCAGTACACCTCCGTGAGGTAGCTCAGGGCCTGAAACGTATAGAACGACATGCCCAGGGGGAAGATGAGGGCGTGGTCGCCCGTCACCCTGGCCGCATAGCGCGAACCCAGCCAAATGACCACGAGCGCAACCACCGACGACCAGTAGACCGCCGAGGGATGACGGCCGCGCAACCCGCGCTCGACGGCAATGCCGGCGCCATAGGTGAACAACGACACTGCCACGGCTGCCACAAGAAACATCCAGTGATAATAGGATATGAAAACACAGCTCGCCAAGAGCAGCAACGGCTTGCGCCAGCTCATGGGCGAGAAGCTGTAGAGGACGAACGTGAGCAGAAACAGCACCACGTACTCCAGTGATATAAAAGTCATACCAGATTGCTCCCCCTGTGTTATTCGGTCTTACGGGCAATGGCGGCGCAGAGGTCGCCCACATTCTTGAGTCTCACAATCTCACGAAAAGAGAAGTGCAGCTGGAAAGTCTTCTCTATCTCACTGATGAGAAGCATGTTGGTCAGCGAGTCCCAACCCTCCACGTCATTAGCCGTGGTGGTCTCGGTGAGGGTGATGTTGTCGCGTTTCAACACTTTGCGGAAAACCTGATCAAGGGTTTTCAAGATTTCTTCGTTATTCATTTTTTCGTATTAATTGGTTGTTATTATCTAAGTTACGCAAGCAGGGGCCGGTCTTGTGCCGGCCCTAAAATAATGTCCCAACCTTTTTTAAAATATGTCGAACATTTTTTGTGGGCCGGCACAAGACCGGCCCCTGCGAAGCGTCAATAGCATGCGAAACTTGAATTATTGTTCGATGAGCCGGGCGAGCTGCCGCTTGTCGGTCTTGTTGTTGCTGTTGAGCGGGAACACGGGCAGGAAGCAGATCTGCCTCGGTACCATGTATGGTGGCAGGGAGTCTTGCAGATAGCTTTCCAAGGGCTGCCGGTCGGACTCGGCGGCACCCTCGACAAACAGGTAGAGTGCGTAGTTGCCATCGTTGTCGCGACGGGCCAGCACCACGCAGTTGCGCGCATTGTGGAAGAAGGCCTTGGCGCGGAACTCTATCTCACCGAGTTCGACACGGAAGCCCTGTATCTTCACCTGCGTGTCCTGACGGCCGCAATAGAGCAGGTCGCCGTCGGCATCGCGCATGCAGAGGTCGCCCGTGCGGTAGTAGCGCCGTCCGTCGGCGCCCGTGACAAAGCACTGCCGGGTGCGAGCCTCGTCGTGCCAATAGCCCGACATCAGCTGCGGTCCGGCCATCCAGAGCTCGCCCATGGAGCCCTCGGGCACGTCGTGACCGTCCTGGTCGACGACGCGTGCTGTCATGCCGCTGAAAGGCTTGCCGATGGCGGCCATGCCGTTATGATGCTTGGGATGGCTGCGGGGAAGGATATACGACGTGCAGTAGATGGTAGCCTCGGTGGGACCATAGAGGTTGACCACCTCGGCATTGGGGATGCAGGACCGGAAACGGTCTATCAGACTGACGTCGGTGGCCTCGGCCGTCACCACGAGGTAGCGCAGCGAGGGCAGAGAGAGCTCTGGGAAATAAGGTTGGGCCAAGCGCAGCACCGAGGGCGCAATGGCGGCGAAGGTGAGCTGTTGGCGCTCCATCACGTCGAGTACGTTGAGGTATTTCATGCCGCCCGAGGGCACCGTGCATACACAAGCACCTAACGTGAGGGGATAGAGAAATGAGACCACCGAGACGTCGAACGTGAGTTCGAACATCTGTAGCATGCGGTCGTGGCAGTCGAGCTGCCAGCCAAGATGGCGGTAGGCATGGTAGAACGCGTCGAGGTTGGCCCGGGAGATAGGCACGCCCTTGGGCTCGCCGGTACTTCCCGAGGTGAAGATGATATAGGCGGGAGCATCACTCTTCACGGGAACGAGCGCTGTCAGACTGTCAGCAGTCCCGGTGGGGTCACTCCCCTGCCCTACCCTGCTGCCGTCGGCGGACGAGGCCATGCTCACGGCCCAGACACTGTCGGCGGGTTCCCACCAGGGGCCCACACTGCGCTCATAGAGCACCACTCCAATGCCGGCCTTTGTGATGATGGCACGGTTGCGCGCGTCGGGGAAGTCAGGATGAAGCACGACATACGTATTGCCCGACAACAGGACGGCGAGGATGGCGGCATAGGTACTCAGCGTGTTCTCGGCCACGATGCCTACACTACTGTCATGAGTGCCTTCCAGCAGGGGCAGGATGCTGACAACCTTTTCGTACAGCTCTGCATAAGAATAGGTGGTGTCGTCAATGATCAGGGCCGGACGGTCGGCATACTCCGAAAAAGCATTGACGATGTCGGCCAACATCTCAGATTTGTGGTTGCTGTTGGTCATAAGAATCTTTTCCATTATATTACAAAATATATGGCGTATTATACACATTATCCAATCTTGGATTCATCCTTATGACGCAATACAATGACAATACCCCTATACCGAATAGAAAAAATTAAATAATGTATCAAAATTGGAGAAGTACGGAAGTCCGGAAGTTCAGAAGTTCAGTCAAATGCAAAGAAGTTCAGAAGTACGGAAGTTCAGAAGTCCAGTCATATGTAAAGAAGTTCAGAAGTACGGAAGTTCAGTCTCAAGTTTCGGAAGTGAATCAACCCTTTGCAGGGGCGGCCCTTGTGGCCGTCCGCAACCAATGGAGTGACGACTTGGTGGATATAATAGTTGATAATGGGACGGCCACAAGGGCCGCCCCTGCAAGGAATTACTGCACTTCTGAAACTTGAGTCCAGTCATTTGAGGAAGCCATTCATTTGACAGAACCCCCTTGGGGGTTCAATGATTTGAGAAGACCAAGGATTTGAGAAGTTCAGAAGTCCAGAAGTTCAGAAGTTCAGTCAAATGCATAAGCATCTGATAATAAGGTATCATTATAGTAATGACTGAACTTCTGAACTTCCGGACTTCTCCAATTTTGATACACCCTCTGAAAATAATGTCGAACATTCTTTATGGCCGGCACAAGGCCGGCCACTACACCAATGATTCGATGCAACGATAAGCCGATGGCCTTTCGGCGATAAGCCGTTGCTTCTTCGGCGAAATGAAGACGGCCTTTCGGCGAAATGAAGACGGCCCTTCGGCGAAATGAAGAAGGCATTTCGGCGATAAGCCATTAGAAACGAACAGCGGGGCCATGTCTCTCGACACAACCCCGCCGGAAATTAAAACCAATAAAAGAAATAGATAGCTTTTAGTGGATATTGCTATTAACGGATGAACAGGAGCTCACGATACTTCGGCAGCGTCCAAAGTTCATCTGCAACAACCAACTCAAGCTTGTCGATCTGGTAGCGGATGGGCTGGAAGAAGGTCTCCACGGTATCGTGATACTTCACGGCCTTCTCACGTGCATCCACAATCTTGTTGGCCACCTTACGGGCATTGACCATGTCCTCCACATCTTTCTCGATGATGCCGGTGCGCTCACTGATCTGCTCGATGATGCTCATGATGCGCTCGGAGAGCTTCTTGCCCTTCTCAGCACCATAGATGGCGATCAGATTCTCCACATCCTTTGTCAGCATGGCCTGGTAATGGGTAGCGACAGGGATGATGTGGTTGATTGACAGATCGCCCAGCACACGTGCCTCGATCTGCAGCTTCTTGGTGTAGGTCTCCCATTTCACCTCGTTGCGTGCCTCAAGCTCGTTGCGTTTCATGACGTTCATGCTCTCAAACATCTTCACGCTGTCTTCGTCGAGATAACGGTCGAAGATGACGGGTGTCGACTTCTCGGTGTCCAGTCCGCGCTTCTCGGCCTCGGCCACCCATTCGTCGCTGTAGCCGTTGCCGTCGAAGTGGATCGGGGCGCAGGTCTTGATGTCTTCCTTCACGACGGAGAGGATGGCTGCGAACTTGTCCTCGCCCTTGGCGATGAGCTCATCGACGCGTGTCTTGAAGTTGGTCAGGGCCTCAGCCACGGCGGTGTTGAGCACGATCTGTGCGCTGGCGCAGTTGGCTGACGAACCGACGGCACGGAACTCGAAGCGGTTGCCGGTGAAGGCGAACGGAGAGGTACGGTTACGGTCGGTATTGTCGCGCATGATGTCAGGAATCTCCGGGATGTCGATCTGCACGCCTTCCTTGCCCTGGATGACGAGTGCGTCCTTGTCGGCCTTCATGATATGCTTGAGCACATCGCTGACAGTCTTTCCGAGGAACGACGAGATGATGGCTGGAGGTGCCTCGTTGGCGCCCAGACGATGGGCGTTGCCGGCATCCATGATGCTGGCCTTGAGCAGGCCGTTGTGCTTATATACGCCCATGAGGGTCTCGACGATGAACACGACGAAGCGCAGGTTGTCCTCGCGTGTCTTGCCGGGTCCGTGCAGCAGGATGCCCGTGTCAGTAGACAGTGACCAGTTGTTGTGCTTGCCGGAGCCGTTGATGCCGTCGAAGGGTTTCTCGTGAAGGAGCACCTCGAAGCCGTGCTTGTGGGCCACCTTCTTCATGAGCGACATGAGCAGCATGTTGTGGTCGACGGCGAGGTTGGTCTCCTCGAAGATAGGTGCGCACTCAAACTGGTTGGGTGCCACCTCGTTATGACGTGTCTTTACGGGGATGCCGAGCTCGAGGGCCTCAATCTCCAGGTCTTTCATGAAGGCCTGCACGCGCTCAGGGATGGTGCCGAAGTAATGGTCGTCCATCTGCTGGTTCTTGGCGCTCTCGTGGCCCATGAGGGTACGGCCGGTGAGGATGAGGTCGGGACGGGCTGAGTAGAGGTCCTCGTCGACGAGGAAGTACTCCTGCTCCCAACCGAGGTTGGACACCACCTTCTTCACATCGGGATAGAAGTAATGGCATACGTTGGTGGCAGCGACATTGACCGAATGCAGGGCACGCAGCAGCGGAGCCTTGTAGTCGAGTGCCTCACCGGTGTAAGAGATGAATATGGTGGGGATGCAGAGGGTGTCGTCCATGATGAACACAGGCGATGTGGGGTCCCATGCTGAGTAGCCGCGAGCCTCGAAGGTGGAACGGATACCGCCGGAGGGGAACGACGAAGCGTCAGGCTCCTGCTGTACGAGCAGCTTACCGGAGAACTCCTCGATCATGCCGCCCTTGCCGTCGTGCTCGATGAAGGAGTCGTGCTTCTCAGCGGTGCCTTCGGTAAGGGGCTGGAACCAGTGGGTATAGTGGGTCACGCCATTCTCGTCGGCCCACTGCTTCATGCCTTTGGCCACGGCGTCGGCGATGGAACGGTCGAGCGTGGCACCATTGTCGATCACGTCGACCAACTTCTGGTAGACATCAGCGGGAAGATACTTGTACATCTTGGCGCGGTTGAACACTTTCTTTCCAAAATACTCTGAGGGACGCTCCACCGGAGAGATGACCTCCACCGGCTTCTTGTGCGATGCCTCAGCTACGGCATCAAATCGTAAGTTTGTCATATTTCTTTAATGTTGGTATTAAAAGCTCTAATGTTACTTCTATTGGTTTGCACCGGGCGTCGGCTTGGCGGCGCCGGTGCTTTATAGTATTTAAAAATTCTCTCAGATTTCGTTACCCTCCGGTTGTCTTACGGACGCAGCGTGAAGCCACAGATGAAGTAAGCCTTCTGTGAACTTGGGTTGGCCGTGATGCCGGCGAACACAGGCACAGAGAACGACTTGGTGATGACGATGTCCTTGCTGGCCTTCAGACCGAGGTTGGTCACGGCAAAGCCGTTGGCGCGACTGTAGAACGAGGTGGCGTAGGGCACGGCACCCACTGTGGCTGTCCAGTCGAGAGAGGCAAGCTTGAAGGGGGCGGTAGCCTCCACGTAGGACGAGTAGGCACGGTCGCCGCTCTTGTTCAGTCCGTCGTTGCCAGCGAAGTTGGTGTACCAGTTCAGGGCCACGGGACCGAAGTCGTATCCGATGTTGCCTTCAAAGACATGGCTGGTCTTATGGGCTGCATATTCAAAGTACTTGTCGTTGGGTGAATTGAACCAGTAGTCGGTGACACCGATGTGGAAGCCTCCGGTGGTGTAAGCCAGCGTGAGGTCAAACTCCTTGGTGTCGTCCTTGTCTGACAGTCCCACGTTGCCCCATGCGGTGAGCGATACGCCTTTGTAGGCTACGCCGAGCGTCGGCTGGACACTCACGTCACCCAAGTCCTGGCCACGCCAGATGTACTGGTTGACAACGTCAGTAGCGATAGTTCCCTCCACTTTGTCCTGAGCATTCGCTGCCACGGCTGCCATGCAGACAGCGGCGAGGCAAAACAGTCTTCTTACCTTTTTCATAACATTTGATGTTTTAAAGTGAATATAATTGTTTTGGGGTCTCATGACTATTGATCGGGGCGGTCTATCGACTTTCCAGCCGGGCGATTATCGACTTTCCAACCGTCGCTCTCCTTACCGGTAAAGCAATGTCTCCTGACTTTGACTTCTCATCAACGCTGTTTGGCTCATCAACGCTGCTTGGCTCATCAACGCTGTTTGGTAAAGCAATGCTGCTTGGCTCATCAACGCTGTTTGGTAAAGCAATGCAAACCAGCCCTCCCCATTTGGGGGAGGGAGCTCGGCGCGTCAGCGCCGAGGGGTGGGGCTGAAGGGTGGTGCCAAGCCGAAGGTCTATTGTTTCTTCATCCACTCCGCGATGCGCTGCATGGCTTCCTCCACGTCCTCGCGGTTGCCGAAGGAGGTGAGACGGAAGTAGCCTTCACCGCTGGGTCCGAAGCCCACGCCCGGTGTGCAGACCACGCCGCAGCCGTAGAGCAGTCGGTCGAAGAACTTCCAGCTATCCTCCTCGCCGGGTGTCTTCACCCAGAGGTAGGGCGCGTTCTCACCGCCGTAGACACGGAAGCCGAGCTTGGTGAGTGTCTCACGCATGATACGTGCGTTTTCCATATAGTAATGGATGGTCTTCATGATCTGCTCGTGGCCCTCGGGGGTGTAGATGGCCTCGGCAGCACGCTGCGAGATATAGCTGGTGCCATTGAACTTGGTGGACTGGCGGCGCTCCCACAGTTTGTAGAGCGGCACACGCTGCGTGCCGTCGAGCGAGGTGGCGCTCACCTCCTTGGGGATGACCGTGTAGCCACAGCGCACACCGGTGAAGCCGGCCGTCTTGGAATAGCTGTGGAACTCGATGGCGCACTTCCTGGCTCCCTTGATTTCGTAGATGGAGTGTGGGATGTCAGGGTCCTGGATGTAAGCCTCATAGGCGGCATCGTAGAACAGCACGGCATCGTTCTTCAGGGCGAAGTTGACCCACTTGCGCAGTTCTTCCTTGCGGAGCACCGTTCCCGTGGGGTTGTTGGGGTAGCACAGATAGATCATGTCTACGCGGTGGTCGGGCAACTGCGGTATGAACTCATTCTCGGCGGTGCAGGGAAGGTACGTGATGTCGGTCCACCGTCCGTCCGCAAATACACCGGCACGCCCTATCATGGCATTGGAGTCGATATAGACGGGATAGACAGGATCGGTGACGGCTACTGAGTTGTCCCAGCGCAGCAGTTCCTGTATGTTACCCGTATCGCTCTTGGCACCGTCGTTGATGAACACCTCGTCGCGGTCGAGATGGATGCCGCGCGGCATAAAGTCGTTGCGAAGGATGGCATCGCGCAGGAAGTCGTAACCGTGCTCAGGACCGTAGCCTCTGAACGACGCCTTGACGGCCATCTCGTCGACGGCTTTGTGCATGGCCTCGATGACGGCCGGACAGAGCGGCTGCGTCACGTCGCCAATGCCGAGACTGATGACGCGCGTCTGCGGATGCTGCGCCTTGTATACGTTCACCCGTTTGGCTACGTCGATGAATAGGTAGCTCCCAGGCAGTTTCAGATAATGTTCATTTACCAGTGCCATATCTATATTCCTTTATATTGGTTAAAATTTATTGGTTCATCCTTGATGATGTCTCTCTCATTCGGGCAGCGGGATGATGCCGTCGAAGGCGAAGGCCGCCGGTCCGGTCATGTAGACGTGGTTGTCGTCTTTGTCCCAGGTGATGTGGAGCGTGCCGCCGTCCATGACGATGTCGCAGGTGCGCGGCTGTGCGGCCTTGTCGGTGAGGTGACGGCTGATGGCTGCCACGGTGGTGGCGCAGGCACCGGTGCCGCAGGCCATGGTGATGCCGCTTCCCCGTTCCCAGACACGTGTGCGGAGGGTGGTCACACCGTCGGCACCCGTCGTGGGCTGGGCAAACTCGATGTTGCAGCGCTCGGGAAAGGCAGGATCAAACTCCAGCTGACGGCCGATGGCCGCGATGTCGAGTGCCGACACGTCGTCGACAAAGAACACGTAGTGGGGATTGCCCATCGAGACAAATGTGCCTGTCACACCGCACGCCGTAGGTGCGGTGGACAGTGCTTTGCCTGTGTCCTCATGGTCTAATGCCGTTGTTGTGTGATTCGTGGTTAGATGGTTCGTTTGTATGCAACTATTTGTACTTCTGTTAATCTCTCTGCTTGTTTCTTTAGAAGGGCCTAATATAATAAGGTGTGCCTTGAGTGCCTCCGGCAGGGCGGGCTCGGCGCCCGTAAACTGTGCCGGCACGTCGAAGGCGGGTGCAAGCATGTCAACGGTCACGCTGTCCACTTTCGTGTCATCGTCCTTGTCGAGATGGAGGCGGAGCACCTTCACGCCCGAGAGCGTCTCCAGACGCACCACCGTCTTCTTCGTCAGTCCACGCTCATACACGTACTTACCAATGCAGCGGCTGGCATTGCCACACATCATCGCCTCCGAACCGTCAGCGTTGAAGATGCGCATCGAATAGTCGGCCTCGTCGGGATTGGAGGGCCGTCCGATGAGAACCAGTCCGTCGCTGCCAATGCCGAAATGAGGCTTGCTCCAGGCGATGGCTGCCGCGCTGGGATCGGGCACGCTATATAATAATGTATTTACATATATATAGTCGTTGCCGGCTCCGTGCATCTTTGTAAATGGAATGGTTCTTGACATAATGCAGCAATTTATTTCTTATCTATTGACGTAATGATTAATTTTCAACGCAAAGTTAACACAAAAAGTCAGAACGCCCAAAGCATTCTCTATCAAATTTACTAAGAAATGCAATAAAATATGAATCTGATAGGTTTGGAGGGTCGATTGCTTACAAATGTAATAGTCTCGGCGGGATAATTGCGACACTTTGAAACGAAAGCCAAAAAGTAACCAACAAAGTGTCGTCTGATGGTTGCAGGAATAATCATTTTGTCATAACTTTGCACCTGAGAAGTTACAAAGAGTAAGTTATAACACGTCAAACATAAAGTAAAGTTAGTTATGAAGAAGATTGAAGCTATCATTCGTAAGACGAAATTTGAGGAGGTGAAAGAGGCCCTTCTCGCCGCCGACATCGAGTGGTTTTCTTACTACGATGTACGTGGAGAAGGCAAGATGCGCCAGGCCAGGATTTACCGTGGCGTGATGTACAACACCAGCAGCATCGAGCGCGTGCTGATGAATATTGTGGTACGCGACAAGAATGTGGAGAAGACCGTGAAGGCCATCACGGAAGCAGCCCGCACGGGTGAGATTGGCGACGGCCGCATCTTCATCATTCCCGTGGAAGACACCATCCGCATACGCACCGGTGAGCGCGGCGACATCGCGCTCTACAATGCGGAGCTGGAGAAGTAACGCTGACACACACAAGCAAGAGAGAGAGTACAGAAATTTACATTAGGGTAACAAAAGATTCAAACTATGACTATACAAGATTTAAGCATTTCTATAGATACCGTCTGGATGCTATTGGCAGCAATGCTGGTGTTCTTCATGCAACCCGGTTTCGCGCTGTGCGAGGCTGGTTTCACCCGTAGCAAGAACACCGCCAACATCCTCTACAAGAACTTCGTAGACTTCATGATCGGCTCCATCCTGTTCTGGTTTGTGGGCTTCGGCTTTATGTTCGGCTCCGACGGCCAGGGCTTCATCGGCATGCCCAACTTCGGCGATCTGAGTTTCTACAAGAATGCGGCAGGCCTGCCCACCGAGGGTTTCCTGATTTTTGAGACCGTGTTCTGCGCCACCTCCGCCACCATCGTGTCGGGTGCCATGGCCGAGCGCACGAAGTTCTCGATGTATTGCGTCTATTCTTTCTTCATCTCACTGATCATTTATCCCGTCGAGGGTCACTGGACATGGGGTGGCGGCTGGCTGTGCAATGCCGACGCTACGAGCTTCATGATGCAGACCTTCGGCACCACGTTCCACGACTTCGCTGGCAGTGCCATTGTGCACAGCGTGGGTGGTGTGCTGGCCTTCCTCGGCGCCATAGCCCTTGGTCCCCGTCTTGGCAAGTATCGCAAGGACGGCAAGAGCAACGCCATTCCCGGCCACAGCCTGACGCTGGCAGCCTTGGGCGTGTTCATCCTGTGGTTTGGCTGGTTCGGTTTCAACCCCGGCTCTCAGCTCGCTGCCTCTGGTGAGGTCAACCGCGTGGCCATCTCGCATGTGTTCCTGACCACCAACCTCGCCGCTGTAGCCGGTGGCCTGGCCACGATGTTTGTCACATGGATCAAATACGGCAAGCCCTCGTTCTCACTCATGCTCAACGGCGTGCTCGCAGGACTGGTGGGCATCACCGCCGGCTGTGACCTCGTATCGCCCCTGGGTGCTATCATCATCGGTGCTATCTGCGGTACAGTACTGCCCTTCGCAATTGAATTCATCGACCAGAAGCTTCACGTTGACGACCCTGTCGGTGCCAGCTCCGTGCACGGCGTATGCGGTATCCTCGGTACACTCTTGACCGGTCTGTTTGCCGTTGACGCTGGCGCTTTCTATGGCCACGGCTTCGGCTTCTTCGGCGCACAGTGCCTCGGCATTCTCTGCATCGACGCATGGGCTGCCGCCTGCGGTATCGTGCTCTTCTGGGGCATCAAGAAGACTGTCGGTCTCCGTGTTGACGCCCGTATTGAGGAGGAAGGTCTCGACATCTATGAGCATGGAGAGAACTGCTACAACTCATAAGTTATTGAAGAGTTTAACCTGAGCATTCTGACCTTTGAAAGACTCCAGTCCCGCTACGGTGGAGGCTGGGGTCTATTTTTAAAAAGCTACCAAATTGATGCTTAACCATATATCAATCGAACCAGGCGTGGTTCACAATAGCAATACACTGCTCCATATCAATCTGAATTGAAAAGTATTTAGCAAAAGTTATCCCCTGTCACAATTCATGTGGCAGGGGATTTTTTGTGTACAGCCCCACCCCCGCGCTTCGCGCGGTTCCCTCCCCCACACAGGGGAGGGTTTTATTACCATTGACGGCTCAAGGTCAACCGCATCTATTTAAGGAATCATTTTATGCGAAGCAATTTTCAGTCCAATAGATGGGGGGCTAATTTTATGCGAAGCAATTTTACGCGAAGCGATTTTCGTCATGGCCAGGCTTTCCCCGAAGGGGAAGGGGATAAAGTAATGGGATAGCCGCGAGCTTGCTCGCAAGGCTATCCCATTGCTTTAGACCCTCAGCTCCATTGGGGAGCGGAAGGCTGGCCATGACTATTTTCCTAAATTCAAAACGAGTGACGCACGGGCACTATCTTCCTCTATACATCACGAGTGACGAACAGGCATCACTCCTTGAGCGCATTCTTCCTGGCAATCATGCAGGCGCCGATGACGCCGACGCGATCCTTGAGATTGGACAGGACGATCTTCGTATCCTTATAGATAAGGCTGAGGGAGTATTTGATGACCGCAGAGCGTACCGACTGCAGCAGATAGTCACCCACCGCCGACATCGAACCGCCAAGCACCACAAGCTCGGGATTGAAGATGTTGATCAGACCCGCGATGTGCTGACCGAGCTTCAAGCCGATGCTCTCCACGACGTCGATGCACAGCCAGTCCTCGTTGTTGGTCGCCTCGATGAGGTCTTTGAGCGTGAAGTCACCGTTGGCATCGCGCTTCACCGTCGACGCCTCACCGGCCGCCAGCCGTTCCCTGACGATGCGGTAGAACGCCGAGCCCGACGCCTCCGTCTCCAGACAGCCTTTCTTGCCGCACTGACAGATGATCTCGTTGTCGAAGGCATGCACATGGCCCAGCTCACCGGCGAAGCCCGACTTACCCTTATACGGCTCACCATCGATGATGATGCTCATGCCAAGGCCCCAGCTGACGTTGAAGAACAGTACATTGCTGTAGCCTCTGAAGTTGCTCGAGATATACTCTCCGTAGCCCATGGCACGGCTGTCGTTCTCGATGGTGGTGGTGATGCCCACCTTCTGCGTGAACAACGAGGCTACGGGCTCCTCTGAGAAGTTGTACATACTGTAGCTGTAGCCCGTGTCAGTGTTGACGCGCCCGGAGATGTTGACGTTCATGAGCTGGATCTTCTCCCGCGGGATCTCAATGTTGTCGATGAAGTTATTGATGAGCTTGCACAGTTCGTCAAGGTTCTCCATGGTGTTCTCCTGCTTGAACGGTTTGTCAAGCTGGAGCTCCACTAGACTGCCACAGAAGTCGATGAGTCCGATGTTGACGACATCCTTGTCGAAGTCGATGCCAAGGAAGTAGGCCGAGCTTGGATTGATGCCATAGAGCTGCGGCCGCCGTCCTTCGTCGGTTTCCAGTTTACCGTATTCATTGACATAGCCATCGTCGCAGAGCTCGGAGATGAGCTTGGCGGCGGTGGGCATGCTCACTCCAATGACACGCGCCATGTCAGCCGTGGTAGAATTACCATTCTGAATCAAGTAATCGATGATGCTCAGCTTGGAGCAATCGCTACGGTTGTTGCTTTCGTTGAGATGAAACAGTTGCGACATATATATTAGTAGCTTTGAGTTACAAAATTAATCGTTAGTGAAATTTGCCACAAAAATAACAATAATTATTTTGAATCAAACTGAATTCATAAGTTTTTTGAAGTTAGTGAATAAATTACTAAAGTTTCCCACTTGTTCAAAAAGCCTATAAACAAAGGATTTTTGAAAAGCTCGAATAGCAAAAATGCCCATAAACAAAGGATTTTAACAAGTG
>ONQB01000036.1:71490-89621 GCA_900319905.1 uncultured Prevotella sp.
TCTACGATTCACAAAAAGTTTTTTGAAAAGTTAAAGATGCGCATACCCTTTGGGAAAGCCTTTGTATAAAGGGATTCTCCAGGTGGGAAACTTTAGTAAATTATTTGTATCATGACATTTGGTAACAGTGCAGGGGCCTCGCCTTGTGCCGGCCATAAAATAATGTCCCAACTTCTTTTAAAAATATGTCGAACATTTTTTGAGGGCCGGCACAAGACCGGCCCCTGCTTGCGGAACTTGAATATTCTCTAATATTCTCAATATCCCACGAAGTGGGTAGGAGCAAGACAAACGAAGGACAAGAATATACGAATATAAAAGGCTCATTATGGTAATTAGCCCCTCCCCTCAGGTGGGGGAGGGAGCCGCGCGCCTTGGCGCGAGGGGGTGGGGCTGGATGTGGGGCTGGATGTAAGGCTGGATGTGGGGCCAAAAAAAGGCCGGCGCACCCGCCAGCCTAAAAATTTGAGAGAATTTTTAAATACCAATGGTTCACACCATTGATTGCTAATGATAAGGCCGCTGCGATGTGTGCCAGCGGCCTCACGCTTATGTTTGAGTAAATACAAATTATTCAGGATCGAACTCCTCAGAGATCATGCCCAGGCTTCCGGCCGACACGAAGAGCTGCATGTTGAGCACAGCGGTGTTGGTGACACCCGAGTCGTAGATGTAGCAGCCGTAGTCCTGCGAGAAGGCATAGCTGTCGTCGCCCTGCCAGTAGCCGATATCGCGCACGCTGACGGTGCCATAGCTGCTGAAGGTGAACGGCGTGTTCTGTGCTTCTACACGATAGAAGGTGTAATCGCCATACTTGTCAGAGCCCTTGGAGGTCGTCTTGTTAAGCACGAGCGAGTAGCCTACGCCATAGAGGCTCTTGAAGCGGTAGCGGGTAGGATCGGTCTTGAGGTACTGCAGCGTGGCGGTCTGTGTGGCGGGCTTGCCCAGTCGCGACTGCGAGCGGGCATCGAAGTTGTACGTACCTTTGGCCACGTCAATCCACTCCAGTCCGGTGAACGAGGCAGAGCGCACGACGGGGTTGTTGCCGTTGGCATCGGTGCCGACGAAGTAGACGTTGTAGTCGCCCACCATGTCCTTCACCACAGCGTCGGCCACATAACCGCCGCCGACGGTATCAGTGTGAAGGGTCACCTCCGTGCCTTTGGTTGTGGCCTGTTCGGCGATGGTGGCATCAGACGACAGACTGGCTGCGTCGGAGGCCGGCACAGCTAAATAGTACAAGTGTGCGGTCTTACGGTTGGTGGCCACGCGGAAGGTGGCGTCCACATCGGGATCGTTGGGAGCCGTGGTGCTGAGTGAGTAGATGGTCACTGACGGTTTGCTGTCACCACCCGGCTCTGTACCCTCATCGACCTCGCAGGCCGTGAAGGCCAGTGCGGAGACCATGAGGAGCAGTGATTGTGCAATATGTTTTTTCATCATAGTGTATTCTAAATATTGTTACTGAGATTTAGTTTACCATGCTGTAACCTCTGGCGAGTCGCCTGACGGCTGCACGGGGTCAGGGTTGGTGGTCATGCCGCCGTTGTAGTTGGCCTCTGTACCGACGAAAGCCCATGTCATCCAGTTAGGCACCGAGGTAGTGTTCCAGCGGGCACCCTCCAGATGGTTGGTGCCGTGGTAAGAGCGGATGATGCCCTTGTTGAGACGCTTGATGTCAAAGGTGGCGAAGCCCTCGCCCCAGAGCTCTACGCGGCGCTGCCACCACACCTCGTTCTGGAATTTAGAGGTCGACTTGTTGCCATAGGCCTCGTTGTGGGTGCCGTAGACGTAATGCGGGTCACGTGTCTTGGCAAAGTCGGTGAGCAGCTTTATGCCGCGGGCCTCGTCCTGCATGCCGGCAGCCTCAGCCTCGATGAGTTTCATCTCCTCCACACGCATCAGAGGCACCGACACGCACCATGCGCTGTACTTGGTGTCGGCCATGCCGGCTGCGTTGCGGAACTTGAGTGACAATCCGCCAACGCCCGTAGAGGCAGCCGAGGCCGTGGTGAAGAGGCGCTCAGGATAGCTGCTCTGTGCCTTGAGCGAGTCGAGGGCAGCGTCTTTCGACAGGCTGTCGAGCTTGAAGTCGACCCAGCACTTGCGGCGGAAGTCAGTCTTCGGGATAGACTCGTAGAGATGGTAGTCGATGAGGTTGGGGTCGCCGTAGTTGGCAGCGTAACCGCAGTCGAAGCCATTCTCCAGAATCATCTGCGAGCCCCATGAGGAGTCACCGTCGTTGAGGGTGATGTTGGGGTCGGTATCCTTGTAGCGCAAGGCGAACATCCAGGAGCTGTTGGGCGAGTTGAAGCCGTTGTCGTGGCTCAGGTACTCGCTCTCGCTCATCATGGTATAGCCCTGCTCAGCGAGCTTGGCATATTTCTCAGCGTTGGCCCAGTCCTGCATCTCAAGATAGGTGCGTGCCTTGAGACCGTAGACCACCGACACGTCGGGTGTGTACACATCCGTGCGCTTGTAGTTGGCCAGCAGCTTCTCAGCCTCGTCGAGGTCCTTGAGGATGAAGTCGAAGGCCTCGGTCCATGTCATGCGCTCTGACTTCTGTGCCTCTTCGATGGAGCGTGTCTCCGTCGACTTGATAGTAGTCAGTGCGTCGTGGTTGACAGCGTAAGGCTGCTGTGCATACATACGGCAGAGGTCGAGGTAGAGCATGGCGCGCAGGGCATAAGCCTCGCCAGCTCCGGCCTCACGACCCTCGGTAGGTGTGGCGTAGTCGGAAGCGCCGGCCATCTGAATGACGGTGTTGCAGTTCTTGATCCATCCGTAGTACAGGGTCCAGGGGAACTGGCAACGGGCATAGCCGGAAGCCATGTAGGCCACATTGCTGTACCAGGTGGAGTTCCAGTTGTTGCTGCCGTAGGGTACGATGTCCTGACCTTCCACGTCACGTGCGAGGAAGAAAGAGGGGTAGCCGTAGTCATAAGGAAAGACATCTGAGGTAGTACCGTAGATGAATTTACCCGCAAGATTGTCGGTAAGGTTGCCCACGAAGTTGTCAAACGATCCCGGCGCATTGGCAGCCTGGTCGGCCGACACCACCGAGCTCTGTGGGGTGGCTTCCTCGATACAGCCGGTCAGTGTGAACACACCGGCTGCAGCGAGCAGGAAACTTGAAATTATCTTTTTCATGTTTTATTCGATTTAAATAGAGCTTAGAATGTGATTTGAACACCACCCATGATGGTACGAGTAGGCGCATAAGCACGGACGCCGTACCGACCACCCATAGAGCTGTAGCTGTAGCGCGGGTCGAGACCCTTACGGGCAGACCAGTAGCCGAGGTTCTCACCCTGCACATAGATACGCATCTTGCTCACCAGGAAACGGCGGGTGAGGTCGGCTGGCAGGGTGTAACCCACGACGAACGACTGGAAGTTGAGATAGCGGGCGCTCGTCAGGAAGCGGGTGGACTCAGAAGTAGTGTAGAGGTCGCCATACATGAAGCGAGGGATGTTGCTCGACGTGTTGTCGGGTGTCCACGACTTCAGGATGTCCTTATGAAGTGCGAAGCCATTGCCTGTCGTGGAAACGTTCTCCATGAGGCTGGCATAGGTATAGTCGTAGATCTTGCCGCCAAGCTGATAGTCGAAGGTGACGGTGGCATCGAAGCCATACGCGCTGAGGGTCGACGAGAAGCCGCCGTTGGCCTTAGGCAGTGTGGAGCCCTGGGTGTAGTAGGTAGCCTCGCTCCAGTTGGTAGTGGTGCGTGAGTGCTTGGTACCGGGCTGCGACTGTGCGGTCTGCGAGCCTTTGACGGCGTACTTCTGATAGAGGTCGTCGTCGATCCAGTAGAGGGCCTCACCCTGGTCGTTGACACCGGCATATTCCGGCATCATGGCGTTGTAGAGCGGACCGCCTACAGTGTACCAGTTGCGCATGTCGTCGTCGTTCGACTCACCGTAACCGCCGTAGTTGGCAGTCTTTGTCTCAGGCAGGCTGAGGATCTTGGTGGTGTTGAAGGCGATGTTGAACGAACCGCTCCACACAACGTGCTTGGTGCGGATGATGTCGCCGCTGAGGATGATTTCCCAACCGCGGTTTCTGATGTCGCCCATGTTGCCGTAGTAGCCGCGTGCACCATAGCTCTCAGGGATGGACATCCAGTTGAGCAGGTTGGTGGTCTTGCGGTTGTAGAAGTTGACCTCACCGTTGAGACGATTTCTGAAGAGGTTGAACTCCAGGCCGATGTTCATGTTGGTGTTGGTCTCCCAGGTGATGTCCGGGTTGCCGATGCTGCTGAATGTAGGCAGCATGCCGGTTTCGGACTTTGAGAGGCTGTAGAGGTCTACATACTGGAAGTTGTTGATGCCATCGTTACCCTGCTGTCCGATAGAGAACTTGAGCTTGAGGTTGTCGACCCAGTCGGCGTTGAGGTCCTTGAAGAACTTTTCCTTTGAGAAGATCCAGGCGGCACCTGCGCTCCAGAAGTTACCCCATCGGTTTTCCTTGGCGAAGCGGCTGGAGGCGTCGCGGCGATAGCTGCCCTGCAGGAAGTAGCGCTCGTCGTAGTTGTAGAGCGCGTTGCCGAAGTAACCTTCCACGTTGTACATCGTGCTGTAGGAGTGGCTGTCGTAGCGGTTGCCGAAGGCGTTGATCTCCTTGATATCAGGTGAGAAGCCACCGCGCGCATAGGCGTCGAGGTAACGGCCCTTTTGCTTGTACCACTCATGACCGACCATCACCTGCACGTCGTGCAGTCCGAAGGTCTTGTGGAAGTTGAGAGTCTGCGAGTAGTTCTGCGTGAAGTAAGACAAGTCGTCCTTGATGAGTCGGCCGTTCTCACTGGCGGTAGGACCCTCGTAGGGGTTGTTGTAGGTGTAGCTCTCGCGCATGTCGTAGCTCAGTGTGTTGACCGAGGTCAGACGGAGCCACGGTGTGAACTGCACGTCGAAGTTGAACTGCGAGTTGAACTGGTTGCGTGTGGTGCGGTCCTCGTTGTAGCGGTTGGAGCCGATAGGGTTACCTGTAGCCAGGAACAGACGTGTACCGTTGCCCTGATAGCCAGTGCTGGGCACGCCGTAGTCGTACTTGTTGCCGCCATAGGAGTTCTGCACGATATAAGGATTGCCGTTGGCATCGACCATGCGCACGTAGAGGGGATAGATGGGTGCGATATACTGCGAGTAGAACGCCAGATTGGCGGAATTGCCATTGTTGTTTTCGAGGTTCGGGCTCTGCGCCATGTTGGAGTGGACGTAGTTCATGTTGACCGTCGAGGTGAGCCAGTCGGTCACCTTGTAGTCGGCCTTGATACGTCCTGAGAAGCGCTCATACGATGACTTGTCGATGATACCGTCCTCATTGAGGTAGCCCAGTGAGGTGTAGTAGCTGCCGCGCTGCGAGCCGCCGCTGATGGTGGCGGTGTACTCCTGACGGTTGCCGTTGTGGTAGGCTGCGTCCAACCAGTTGTCGGTGGTCAGGTAGTAGGTGTTGCCGTTATAAGTATAGGTACGGCCGAGCTTGGCGTTGGGGTTGAGCTTTCCGTCGAGTCCGATGAGGTTCTCACCGTCGGGCACGGAGAAGGGATTGTACTGCAGGCCCCACTGTGAGCCGGTGATCATGCGGTCGTTGACCCACTGGTTGGCGGCGGCATTGCTCATGCCCTGCTTGTAGTAGGCGTAGTTGTAGAACTGCTTGTAGTAGGTCTCCATGAACTCACCCGGATCGTTGATGGTCTCATAGTCCTGCACGGCGCGTGAGGTACCGCCCCACTTGGCGTCGATGCTGACGTGTGCCTTCTGTGAGTCGCCATGCTTGGTGGTGATCAGGATGACACCCGACGCACCGCGCGCACCGTAAAGGGCGGCGCTGGCAGCGTCCTTGAGCACGGTGACGCTTTCTATATCTTCCTGCGGAATATTGCTCAGTGAGAAATTGTAAGGTGCTCCATCGACCACGATCAGCGGCGTGGTGGAAGCGTACATAGAGGAGATACCACGGATGTGGATGTCACCCTCGGAAGCACCCGGCTGGCCGCTCGATCCGGTGATCTGCAGGCCCGGCACCGAACCGACGAGGGCGTCGGCAACGTTGGTGCTGATCTTTTTGCTGATATCCTCAGCATTGACGACGGCAGCCGAACCGGTGAAAGAGCTCTTGGTCTGCTTACCGAAAGCCACGACCATCACCTCGTCGAGCTGCTGATTATCTGACTGAAGTACAATCTTCATGTTACCACCACTCTTCACGGTCTTGGTCTGCATGCCAAGATAGGATACGGTCAGACGTGAATTGGAAGGCGCCGATAGCGAGAAGTGTCCGTCCACGTCGGTAACCGTGCCGGTCTTCGTACCATCGATCCTCACGGCAGCACCCACGACGGGTTCACCGTTCTCGTCTGTGACGGTACCGGTAACCTGCGACTGGGCGAAGGCAACTCCTGTACTCAAGAGCGCTCCTGCCAAAATCATCGAAAGTCTTTTTGCCATAAATTCTCTCTTTATAAAGTTATACAAATATTAAAATCTCTCTTGCTACTAATATATGTGTTTCTCACTGAAACCAGGGGTGCAGTGTTTGATTTATCACATTTTGTGTTGCAAAAATATTAATTTATCAATAAATCGTGATAAAATGCTAAAGAAAATGAACTCGGGCAATGAAATAATTGATATAAATCAATTAATTAACACAACATGGAATTAATTAAGGTGAAAATATGGCAAGAAGGAAGTACAATGAAAGGTTTATAAACAATAAGTAAGCGTTGATTAACAAAAGGGGTATAAATGATATAATAGGGAATACCCGGTTGGCTCATTATCAATAGTCGCATGGGATGGTGAAAAGCCACTTTCGGAATATCGGCGAAAGGAAGACGGAGATTCGGCGAAAGGAAGACGGAGGTTCGGCGAAAGGAAGACGGAGGTTCGGCGAAAGGAAGACGGAGGTTCGGAAGTTCAGAAGTACAGTCATATGAGAAGACCGAGGATTTGAGAAGTTCAGAAGTTTGGTCATTTGACAGAACCCCCTTGGGGGTTCCGGGAACATAGCGAGGGGATGAGCGAATGAGCGACAGCGAATGAAGCGATTCCCCTCGAAAACAAGGCGGGGTATAAATAACTCGCTACCCCCTTGGGGGTTGCGGCAATATAATTATGGTGCATCCGTGAAATACATCACATTGCCGCAACCCCCAAGGGGGTAGCGATTAATTAAAAACCCATCGACGATACGAGGGGAAGAGGTTCGCTTCGCTCACCTCATCCCCTCGCTATGATGCCGGAACCCCCAAGGGGGTTCTAAGATTTGAGAAGACCGTTGATTTGAGAAGTTCAGAAGTACGGAAGTCCAGAAGTCCGGTCATTTGTAAAGAAGTTCAGAAGTACGGAAGTTCAGAAGTCCAGTCATTTGAGGAAGCCATTCATTTGACAGCCCCCAAGGGGGTCTGATAATGGCCACCTTTAGCTATACCCCCAGCAATGCAAGCCAAGGGTCTCCGCGCATTATAATGCGCGGCACGGAACTGCAGAGGGAGGGCAATGCAAGCCAGCCCTCCCCATTTGGGGGAGGGAGCCTTGGCTCGCTTGCGAGCCAAGGGGGTAGGGCTTTAAATGCGCTCCACCTGCCTGACACCCTTCACCGTCTTGAGTTTCTTGATGAGGGAGTTGAGGTGGACGGTGTCCTGAATCTGGATGGTGATATTGCCGGAGAAGAGGCCGTCGTGGGAGTCGATGTTGATGGACCGCATGACGATCTTCTCATCCTTGGAGATGATATTGGTGATGTTGGACACGATGCCGATGTCGTCGTTGCCGATGACATGCAGCGTAATGGCGTACTTCGACTGTCCCTTCCCACTCCACCGTGCCTTGACGATGCGGTAGCCGAAGCGTCGCCGCATCTCCGGCGCATTGGGACAGTCGGTGCGGTGGATCTTGATGCCGCCACCCGCCGTGACGAAACCGAAGATGGGGTCGCCATAGATGGGATGGCAGCAGGGTGCAAGCTGGTAGTCGATGCCCTTGAGGTTCTGGTCGATGGTGAGCACGTCGTCGTTGTCCCTGACCATCTCCTCGTTGGGGCTTTCAAACTCGAATTTGTCTGCCGACACCGTCTCGTGGTCCTTTCCGGCTGCCTCGAGATGAGCCTGCACCTCCTGGTACTGCGTGATGATGTCGTTGGGGTCGAGCTTGCCGTCGGCCACCTGGCGGTAGAAGTCGCTCACCTCCTTGAAGCCGAGCTTCTTGATGAGATGGGCCATGACGCTCTCTTCCTGTTCGATATGCCGGTTGTGGAAGCGCCGTTCGAGGAGTTCCTTGGCATAGAGTCCGTCCTTGACCTGCGTCTCCTTGAGGGCGAGTCTGATCTTCGACTTAGCCTTCGGCGTGGTGACTATGTTGAGCCAGTCGTGCTTGGGTGTCTGATTGTTCTGTGTGAGTACCTCCACGGTGTCTCCGGAGTGGAGCTGCTCTCTCATGGGCACGGCGCGTCCGTTGACACGTCCGCCCACACAGGTGTTGCCCACGTGGGAGTGGATGCGGTAGGCGAAGTCGAGCACCGTGGCTCCTGCCGGGAACTTATAGAGGTCGCCCTTGGGGGTGAAGACATAGATGTCGTCGGGCTGCAGCGACATCTTGAACTGGTCCATGACCTGCAGGTTGTCTCCCGCCTCGAGTGCGGCGCGTATGTTGGCGAGCCACTCATCCATCTGTCCACCGCTCTTGATGCCCTTGTAGCGCCAGTGTGCCGCCAGTCCGTGCTCGGCGATGTCGTCCATGCGCTCGGTGCGTATCTGCACCTCCACCCATTTGTTTTCCGGCCCGAGCACAGTGATGTGCAGACTCTCGTAGCCGTTGGATTTGGGCACCGAGAGCCAGTCTCGCAGTCGCTTGGGGTTGGGCTGGTACATGTCGGTGATGATGGAGTAGACCTGCCAGCACTGCTGCTTCTCCATGTCGAGTGGCGCGTCGAGGATGATGCGTATGGCGAAGAGGTCGTAGATGCCCTCGAAGCCGCACTTCTGCTTCTTCATCTTCTGCCAGATGGAGTGTATGGACTTGGTGCGTCCCTTCATGTGGAACTTCAGTCCGGCCTGCTCGAGTCGTTGCTGAATAGGCCCGATGAAGCGGCTGATGTAGGCGTCGCGTGCCGTCTTGGTGGCGTTGAGCTTCTCCTTGATCATGTAGTAGGCGTCGTGCTCGAGGTACTTGAGCGAGAGGTCCTCCAGCTCGCTCTTGAGCGTGTAGAGTCCGAGCTTGTGGGCCAGTGGCGCATAGAGATAGCTGGCTTCCTCCGACACCTCGTGCTGTGCCTCCTTGTTGGAAGTGTCGCGTATCTGTCGCATGATATTGACGCGGTCGGCGATCATGATGAGGATGACGCGCATGTCTTCGGCAAAGGAGAGCAGAAGGTTGCGGAAGTTGTCGCTTTCGATGACCGGGTTTTTGTCGTAGAGATGCTGTATCTTCTCCAGTCCGTGCACGATGTGCTCCACGCTGTCGCCGTAGCGAGCTGCCATGTCGGCGTAGTCGGTGGCCTGGCAGGCATAGAGCAGTGTGGCGATGACGCTGTCTCGGCGCAGTCCTATCTCGTCGACGCAGATGCGTGCGGTCTGCATGGCGGTGACGATGGGATTGAGTCCGAAGGCATCGCGGTGCACCTTGCCCTGGCAGATGGCCATGCGCAGGTTGTCTTTCAACTTGCGGTAGTCGTCGGCTGAGAAGGCATCGCCCACCTTATCTATAAGGTAATGGCGAAGGTGGTTGATCTCTACGATTTCTTGTTTTGTGAATATCATATCTCTTTTTAAAGAAGGGGTAGGCACTGGTAGGCACTAGTAGGCGGGGTAGGCACTGGTAGGCGGGGTAGGCGCCAGTAGGCGGGGTAGGCACCAGTAGGCCGGGTAGGCTAGGTAGGCACGAGTAGGCAATGGTAACCAGCCCTCCCCATTTGGGGGAGGGAGCTCGGCGCTTTAGCGCCGAGGGGTGGGGCTCTCCCCTACCCCAAGCACTTATCCAGCTCCTTCTCGATGGCCTCTCGGTCGAGGTTCTGACCGATGAAGACGATCTTCTGCATGCGGTCGCCGTACTCGTCGTCCCAGTCCTTCTTGATGTCGGGGTTCTTCTCGAGGAAGTCCTTGAGCTCGTCGGCGGGCATGGTGGCGTACCACTGTCCGGCGTTGGTGATGTTGAACTGCTTACCGCTCTGCTCAAAGAGATAGCAGGTGTCGCGCTCGTCGTCGAAGTAGCACATGCCCTTGGCACGCACCACACCCTTAGGCCACTTGGTGGAGACGAACTCATCGAAGCTGCCGAGCACCATGGGACGGCGGCGCTTCCACACGAAGGTCTGGATGCCGTATTCGAGGGCCTCACCGCTCTCCTCGTTCTCGAGCTCGTCGTCATCGTCCTGCATGGCTTCTATCCAGCGGGCCGACGTGGCTACCTTGCCGAAGTCGAAGAGATGGGTGTTGAGGATCTTGTCGAGCTCCACATTGCCGTAGTCGCACTCCAGGATCTCGGCCTTGGGCTGGATGGCGCGGATGACGGCCTTGAGATGGCCGAGCTCATCCTTGGAGATCTCCGAGGCTTTGTTGAGCAGGATGATGTTGCAGAACTCGATCTGCTGAATGACGAGTGTGGCGAGGTCGTCCTCGCCGAGGTCCTCTTTCTTCAGGTCGTCGCCCAATCCGAACTCATCGCGCATGCGGAGGGCATCGACGACGGTGACGATGGCGTCGAGCCGTGCCACGCCGTTGCGGAACATGTTCTTTGGCAACAGCTGGGGATAGGTGGAGATGGTCTGTGCGATGGGCGCTGGCTCGCAGATGCCCGAGGCCTCGATGACGATGTAGTCGAACTTACCGGTGTTGATGATGTCGTTGAGCTGCTTGACGAGGTCGGCCTTGAGCGTGCAGCAGATGCAGCCGTTTTGCAGGGCCACAAGCGAGTCGTCGCTCTGTCCGACGATGCCGCCCTGCTCAATGAGGTTGGCGTCGATGTTCACCTCACCGATGTCGTTGACGATGACGGCGAACTTGATGCCTTTCTCGTTTCTCAGAATGCGGTTGAGCAATGTCGTCTTGCCACTGCCGAGATAGCCAGTGAGCAGTAATACGGGTGTTTCCTTGTTATCCATGATGATTTGTCCTGTTTTAAAATTGTAATACGGGGTGCATGTATTGCAAAGTTACAAATATTGTACCAACTTTGGCACAAGTCGGGGTGGATTAATACATTTTGACACAAGACGCTACCCGTACTGATTCGTGCGATGGAGTTTCATGGCCTCGTCGGTGAGCTGCTTGAACTTCGAGATGCGGCCGGGTTTCATCAAGCCCTTGTTGCGCACCTTACGGTTGTGCTTGGCCCAATTAACCATGTTGCGCTCCTCAGGCGCGTACTTTGACGGACACCGGTGGTTGTCGTGCATGAACTGCATGTACTGCAACCATTTCTGGTCCCATAGCTCGTCTTGTGTCATAGTGATGCTTGTGATGGATGATAAGAATGATTACTTCAGCGTGCTCTGATACCAGTCGTAGAGTTTCTTCACACCGTCCTCGATCTCCACCTTATGGTGCCAGCCGAGGCTGTGCAGCTTAGTGACATCGATGAGCTTACGCGGTGTGCCGTTGGGCTTGGTGGTGTCCCATACGATCTCTCCCTCAAAGCCGACGGTCTGCTTGACGAGGTTGGCCAGTGCCTTGATGGTGAGCTCCTTGCCGGTACCCACGTTGATGTGGCAGTTGCGTATCTCGCCGAGCGAGGGGATGGCGCCGCCACGTCCCTCTGAGTTGTTGCGGTTGACCTCACCGTCGGTCTTGACGCCGTAGAACACTGAGGAGTATTTCTCGATGCCGATGATGTCGGAGAAGTCGACGTTGAGCAGCACGTGGACCGATGCGTCGGCCATGTCCTCCGACCAGAGGAACTCACGCAGCGGCGAGCCGTCGCCCCAGAGCGTCACCCGGTTGTTGTCGATGCCGTAGAAGTCGAGTGCCTTGAGTATGCGCTCTTTCGGGCACTGGCCGTCGACATTGTCCTTGCCGATGAGCTCAGCGAGCTTGGCCGGCGGGTTGATGGGCCGCTTGTTCATGTCGGTGCGGATGGCATCCCAGTCATCGTCGTGGATGAGCTTGGCCAGGTAGATCTTGCGCATCATGGCCGGCATGACATGGGAGTTCTCCAAGTGGAAGTTGTCATTGGGACCATAGAGATTGGTCGGCATGACGGCGATATAGTTGGTGCCGTACTGCAGGTTGTAGCTCTCACACATCTTCAGTCCGGCAATCTTGGCGATGGCATATTCCTCATTGGTGTATTCCAGGGGTGAGGTGAGCAGGGCGTCCTCCTTCATCGGCTGGGGTGCGTTCTTGGGATAGATACAGGTGGAGCCGAGGAAGAGCAGCTTCTTCACGTGGTGCTTGTAGGCCTGCTCAATGACGTTGCACTGCATCTTCATGTTCTGCATGATGAAGTCGGCACGGTAGAGCGAGTTGGCCATGATGCCGCCCACGAAGGCAGCGGCGAGGACCACGGCGTCGGGCTGCTCCTGGTCAAAGAAGTTCTTTACGGCGAGCTGGTCGGTGAGGTCCAGTTCCTTATGCGTGCGACCCACGAGGTTGTTGTAGCCGTGTTGTTTCAAGTTGTTCCAGATAGCCGAGCCCACCAAGCCATGGTGGCCGGCCACATAAATCTTGCAGTTTTTGTCTAAACTCATGATAATATGATAATCTAACTATTTATTCTATTTCCTTATATCTTACAACATCATAGCCTTTTATCTGCACGACGATGGGGTGCAGCTGGGTACCGTGAAGCATGCTTTGCAGCTTTTTGTCGGCGGCATAGGTCTTGATCTGCTCCTGGGCCTCGCTCCACTGCCTGTCAGCCTCGGCGTCGGTGGCATCGGCCTTGAGGTACTTCAGCTCAAGGATGTAGCTGTGCCGGACCATCGGATAGACCGCATAGTTGGGCAGCAGGAAGAAGTCGCAGTAGCCGTGGGAGAACTCCATCTCCGGGGCAATGAGATAGTAGTTGGTCAGCGTGAGGTAGGCGTTCATGAAGCCCTGCAGGTTGCGTTCGCCCTCGATGAGCTGGCGGATGGCAGTGGTGTCGTGGTAGGCCTTGCAGATGAACGAGATGAGCGGTTGCCAGTCGCCGTGAAGGGCCGCACGACTGAAGCAGAGACTCAGTTCAGTAGTGTTCACACGGGAAATAGACTGGTATTCATCCAACAGATAGTGATAGTACTGCAACCTCACGTTGTTGTTGGGAATGGTGAGTTTGAGCAACTCTCCCTCCACACCGCCAATGGTAAGCATGCCGTAGTAGTAGAGCAGGCTGACGAAGTTGCCGAACTCCATCATGCGCTCGGCAGGAAAGTGGCTGACTATCTGACCATAGATAAACCCGTGCTCTGCAATGTCGTGGATAACATTCAGACGGTCGCCCTCCAACTGGTCAATCTCTATCAGCCGTTTCAGCTTACCGTAGTCGGTCATGGTGTTTGGATCGATAATCTCGTCCGGCCGTTGGCCAAGGCCGACGAGGTTGCTCAAGTAGTAGCACACCATGTCGCAGTTGAACATGCTGGGCTCCTTGCCAAAGCAGGCTTTTGCAAAGCAGTAGTTGTCGTACCACGGCTTCATGTCAGCGATGATGCTGTCCTCGGTCACTACCGGCTTGATGGCACCCACCTCTTTATAGTAGCGGATCATCTGTCTGACGTCGTCCTCTGAGAAGCCGAGCATCTGGTTGAAGCGCGGGTCCATCGTGATGTTCAGCGCGATGTTGTAGCCGCTGGTCAGGTCGTCGAGGGTGATGGGCGAAACGCCGAGCATAATGATGCGGTCGAACATGCCCTTGAAAAGCTTGAACACGTCGCGGTAAAAACCCGTGCCGTGGGTCAGCGCATGATAAGCCTCCTGCCCTTTGATGTTCAGCACATTGTTGGTGAAGTTGTCGTACTCGTCAACAATGAGATAGAGGTTACATCCTGACCTGCGTGCAGTAAAATTGATGTAGTTGAGCTTTTGTTCTCCACGCGGTATGCGTTTCACCTCATCCACGAATCCCCCAGGATAGAACCTTGCATATTTCTCTGCAAAGCTTTCGCAGCTGATGCTCAGATAGAAGTCGAAGTTATCCTGCAGGCGTTCCACGTCACTTCCCACCTGTGAGAAGTCGAGGTGCATAACCTGGTACCTATTCCTGTACTCCGTCGGATGGTCGGCCACATAGAGTCCATGGAACAACTTGTCGAAGTTGTCCTTCTCGTTGATGTCGTAGTATGCCTCAAGCATGTTGAGGAACAAGCTCTTGCCAAAGCGGCGTGGACGGACGAGGAACAGGAAGTTTCCCGCCAGTTCCATCTGCTCAAAAAACCTGGTCTTGTCAACCAGATACTTGTTTTCTTCCCGCACCTGCTTGAAGTCAGAGATGCCATAGGGAATCAGCTTAAAGTCGTTGCTCATAGTGGGTAGTGCTTATCTTCCGTGCAAAAATAAAGGTTTTCAAGAAGATAAGCAAATAAAGAAGGAGAAATTTGGAGCCCCACCTTGAGCCCCACCCCCTTGGCTTGCTTTCGCAAGCCAAGGGCCCTCCCCCAAATGGGGAGGGATAGTTACAATTGACGGATGAGGGGGACAAATCTAATCTCTGCGGGAAATGCATGAAGCCGGAGTGAAAAAGAACCCCCTTGGGGGTTCCGGCATCATAGCGAAGGGATGAGCAAATGAGCGATAGCGAATGAAGCGATTCCCCTCGAAACGTATTGTTTATCATCTAAATCGCTACCCCCTTGGGGGTTGCGGCAATATCATATACGATGCATCCACGGAATATTATCATGCATCGATTGTCAGGATAGCTAACATTGCCGCAACCCCCAAGGGGGTAGCGATTTATTTCTTCCCCATCATGCTACGAGGGGAAGAGGCTCGCTTCGCTCACCTCATCCCCTCGCTGTGGTACCGGAACCCCACAAGGGGGTTCCAGCAATACGATATTCTTCCTCTCAATGACTGATGAAAATAGTGAGAGGGTGTATCAAAATTGGAGAAGTCCAGAAGTCCGGAAGTTCAGAAGTTCAGTCATTACTATAATAATACCTTTTTATCAGATACTTATGCATTTGACTGAACTCCCGGACTTCCGGACTTCTCCTTTTTATCAGATACTTATGCATTTGACTGAACTTCCGGACTTCTGGACTTCCGGACTTCTCCAATTTTGATACATCCCCTTACGATGTGCGTGGCCTTGCCAGGCTGACGATGATGATGACGGCCGAGAGGATGAGCGCCATGCCGATGGCCAGACGCAGGGTGAACACCTCGCCAAAGAGCGTGCAACTGATGATGACGGCGGTCACGGGCTCCAGCGCACCGAGGATGGAGGCTGGCGTGGAACCGATGCGGCGGATGGCAATGTTGATGAAGAACAACGACCCGACGGTGGGCAGCAGGGCCAGCAGGGAGGCCCACCCCCACTCCGTGCCTCGCAACCACTGTGGATGCTCACCGATGACGACCATGTAGGTCATGACCGTCAGCCAGCCGAAGAACACCACCCAGAACGTGTATTTCTCTGCCGACATCTGCATCTTGAACTGGTTGACGTAGACGATGTACAACGCATAGAGCAGCGACGACAACAGCACAAGCAACATGCCGGTGGTGGAGAGCACCTCTCCGCCGTCACCACGGTACAGCAGGGCAATGCCCGACACGGCCAGTACGATGGCCAGCGTGGTGGACCACGTGACGCGCTCGTGGAAGAACATGACCATGAGCAGGGCCGTCATGATGGGATAGGAGAAGAGGATGGTGGAGGCGACACCCGCGTCGAGGTAATGGAACGAGACGTAGAGCGTCACCGACGACAGCGACATGAGCATGCCGAGGATGGCCAGTTTGATGGCGTGACCCCAGCGTATGGCCAGCGACTCACGACGCAGGGCAAGCCACACGAGGAAGATGGCCACGGAGATGCCGTAGCGGTAGAGCAGCACGTTGCCCGGCGTGATGCCTTTGGCATAGAGCGGCAGCGTGCCTAAGGGATTGGTGCCATAGAAGACGGCGGCGATGATGCCGGCGGCATAGCCTAAGTAACGGCCGGCACCCTGACCGGCATGCTGCCGGCCGGGGGTGAGGCTATGGGGTAGACGAAACAATGACATGACTGATAGTGACAACGCTTACACCTCGTAGAGCAACCCGTTCTTCAGGTCGTCGAGGGCAGTGTTCTTGATCTTGTAATGAAGCTTCTTGCCGGTGGCGTTGAAGGGGATCTGCGACACGAAGCGATAGTAACGGGGACGTTTGAAGTTGGCGATGTCGGGACTGTCCTTGCAGAACTGGTCGAGCTCCTCGGGGGTGAGGCTCTCGGCGGCGGGCACCACGTAGGCCGTGACCTTCTGTCCGCGTATCTTGTCGGGGGTGGATGTCACGATGCAGTCCTTCACCTTCGGATGCTGGTTGATGACCTCCTCGACCTCGGTGGGATAGATGTTCTCACCGGAGGAGATGATCATGTCGTCCTTGCGTCCGCAGATGGTGATGAACTGCTTCTCGTTCCATGTGGCGAGGTCGTTGGTGTAGATGAAGCCTTTGTAGTATTTCTTCTCCGTCTCCTCGGGGTTGTTGACATAGACGTACGGCGACTTGGCGGGCGAGCTGATGATGACCTCACCCACCTCATGGCTGTCGGTGGCCACGAGGTCGTCGGGCTCTGCATGGCGGTCCTCATAGACCCTGACCACGCGCACGTCGTCGTCGACCATGGCGCGTCCGGCTGTACCGGCGCCGTCGGGCAGGTCGAAGGGGCGGAGGAACGTGTTCCACAGCGTCTCGGTGGTGCCGTAGCCGTTGAAGATGTTGGGCGTGAGCACGCGCTGGTAGCGGATGCAGGCTCCGCGCTCAAGGGGCGACCCCATGGTGACGATGCCTCTGAGCGTGTGGAGGTCGTAGCCCTGCCGCTCCTGTTCGTCGGCCAGGCTCTCAAGCACAGTGGGCACACCCACGACGAAGGATATCTTATAGCGTGAGACGTACTGCAGGGTCTTGTCGGCGTCGAACTTGGGCATGATGACCATCGTGGCACCGGCGTAGAACGTAGGACACGGACCGCCGCAGTGCAGTCCACCGCGATGGAACCACGGGGTGGTGTTCATCGTCACGTCGCGGTAGTTCATGGGGAAGTGGATCATGACGTCGTGGGCCGACAGCACCTCGTTGATGCTGGTCAGGGGCACGGCCTTGGCGCGTCCGGTGGTGCCGGAGGTGAAGAGACGCGTGGTCTCGTCGTAGATATTGAACGGCACGTCGGTGCGTGGCTCGTCGTCGCTGGCCTGCCTCACGTAGTCGGCATAGCTGGTGGCGTGGCTGGTGGTGGGACCGTCGACGATGATGAGCCGCTTAGGCTGCTTGCCCGACAGCCGTATGGCCTCGAGCACGCTCTCCTCGTGACGCTGGTCGATGATAAGCACCTTCGGGTCGGTGTCGGCCAGGTTCTTGGCCAGCTCACCCGGCGAGAGACGATAGCTCACGGGGGAGCTCACGGCGTGAATCTTCTGTGTGGCAATGTAGCAGAAGGCAAACTCGGGACAGTTGAGCAACTGCAGCATCACCACGTCGCCCTTGCCCACGCCGTCCTGCTGCAGGGCGTTGGCGAGCCGGTTCACCTCACGGTTCATCTGGCTGTAGGTCCACAGGTTCTTGCCGGGCATGATAATGGCCGGACGGTCGGCATAACGGCGCACATTGCGCATAAAGCCTTCTATCCACGTGTAGTGGGTCTCAAAAATATGCTTAAACGTTTCCATAGTTCCTACAAAGGTACCCAATCTTTAACAAAGGGGAACAAAGCAGCCTGGGTTTTTACTATTTTTTATCTTTTGGCCCCACCCCCGTTCGCTTCAGCAATCGTCAGGTGCAGCCCCACCCCCGCGCTTCGCGCGGTTCCCTCCCCCAAATGGGGAGGGCTGGTTTCAATTGACGGCTCAAAAGGGCAGAAGTCTTGGGAATGACAATACTATATTCAAGTTTCGCAAGTTACTGACGCTTTGCAGGGGCCGGTCTTGTGGAGGCTGCTGAAAAAGTCTTGGAGGGGTTATATTTATACATTGGGTGTTAATCTTTTCGTCCCGGAAATTTGGCTATGTCC